>NZ_JBEZGC010000004.1:0-699752 GCF_040649795.1 Nonomuraea sp. NPDC048881 | reverse complement strand
CGGTTACATTCCGAACCCGGAAGTTAAGCTTCTCTGCGCCGATGGTACTGCACTCGGGAGGGTGTGGGAGAGTAGGTCACCGCCGGACAATCTTTGGAAAGGGCTCCGACTTCGGTCGGGGCCCTTTCTGCATTTCCGGGGGTATTTCCTTGTGCCGGGTGCTGGGGGTGGGCGCCGGCTCAGGGGACAGGCTGGTGGCGCGCCTCGGTGGACCGGTGGGTCAGTAAATCGGCTTGCGGCGCTGGAGGGTGCGCTGTCGCAAGGGGCAGGTGGCGCCTTCGGTGGATTCCAGTCGGTTCCGCCTCTGGTCAGTCCGAGCCGGCCCACTTCGAAGACTGAGGGCTCGTGTCCCGCCCGCTTCGAAGGAGGCTGGGGGGCGTATCCGGCGCCGCCTCGCAGGAGACCCGTGGGGCTCGTTTCCGGCTCCTGAGCTGACGTTCCTCAAACGCCGTCCTTGGGGGCGGCCCTACGCCTCCGCTGAGTGCCGGCCGTCAACCGCCTGCGCGCGGTGGCGCCGATTCCGCGACCGTAGACAGACTTCAGGTGTCATCCGCCCGCAGGCCCCGCACATCTCCGCGTTCAGACCGGTCCCCGCCTACGTAGAGCCGATGGGGACTGGGCGGAGGTATTGAGGCGAGTGTGGGGCGTCATGCCCTCCGGCACCTGATGTATCTCCGGCATACGCCAGGCATGCCCCGGACTGTCACCGCGCCCCAGGCTTCCCCGGGCTCTCGGGATCTCTCAGCCTCCTGGTCAGGCGCCCGGCCAGGAGGCTGGCTGGCCTCGATGCGCCGTCGATTCATGGAGTGGCGCTGGGGGCCCTGCTGGTGGGAGCAGTGGGTTGGGGCGCCCCGGAGCGTTCTCCCCAGCAGAGTCACTCCCAGGCCCACCAACCGCGTCACACACGCAACCCGCCACCTGACGCGGTGCAGGGCTGGGGGTGTGGTTGTGAAGGTGGGGAGACGGGAGAAGGGCCGCACGCCGGGTGCGTGGGGCCCTTCTGTTGTTGGGGTCAGGATTCTTGGGGGTCAGGATTTGGTGTTGACGTAGGTGACGGCGTATCTGGTGGCTACGGAGGTCCAGGGGACGGTGATCACTACGCCGTTGCGTTCGAAGACGCGGGCCTTTTCGGCCTCGGTGCCGTACTTCTGGGGGAGGGTGGCCAGTTCGGTGGCTTTGCCGGTGGCGGCGTCAAGGCGGATGAGGCGGGGGGCCAGGTCGCGGCGGTCGCCGGTTTCGACGGCCAGCAGGCCCTGGTCGTCGGCGCGGACGTAGGTGAGGATCGTGTCATGGGTGCCGGACGATTCCCACAGCTGCTTGCCGGTCTTCAGGTCGTAGGCGAGGGCCTTGTTGCGGGAGCGCATGCTCTGCGGGACGTTCTCCGGGAACGTGGCCAGGTAGAGGCGGTCGCCGTGGATGGTGTAGCGGTGTTGTTCGAACAGGCCGTTGACCATGGCCACGGTGTTCATGGCGAGCATGTCCACCTCGGGGGTCTTGAACTCGGTCACCTTGGTGGCGGCGTCGGAGTAGACCGTGAAGTTGTTCTGGCCGCCGGACTCGCTGCGGATGATGGCGGGAGAGGCTGACAGAAGGCTGGTCATGAGGCTGAGCTCGCCCAGCGTGGCCTGCTTGGTGATCTTGCCGGTCTTGGGGTCGAGGTACTGGAGGCGGGTGCCGCCTCTGAAGGTGCAGTCGAGGATGACGGCGACCCGGGTGGGGGCGGTGTTGATGTCCTTGATGTGGCAGCCGTCGTCGGGGGACGCGGCGGCGCTCCACAGTTTGTGGCCGTCGGAGAGGCGGTAGGCGACCACCGCGTCGTCCAACTCGGTGACGGCCACGCCGTCGGCGCTCATGATGCGGGGGACGTTGATGGAGTTGGCGAGGGTGGACTTCTCGGCCGGGATCTTGATCTTCCAGGTGAGCTTGCCCGTGGTGGCGTCGATGCCGGCCAGGTGGTCGCACGAGTTGCTGCTGCCGTACGCGATGGCGGCCTTGCCGCCGGACAGGTCCGGGGTGGCGCCGCAGAGCTGGGCGCCCGGCGAGGGGATGCCCCAGGAACGCTTTCCGGACGCCAGGTCGTAGGCGAGGACGCCGTCCTTCTGGGCGCGGATGACGACCTTGTCGGTCAGCCAGCTGCCGAAGGCCAGGGCGGTGGTGAAGTCCCAGCTTCCGGCGTTGGGGAGGGGGACGTCCCATTCTGCTCCGTCGCCGCCCCCGTCGCCGAATGCGGTGATGCCGCCGCCGGTCGTTCCGGTGGTGGCGACGAACCAGGCGGTGCCCGTGCTGACGGAGAGGAGGACCACGGCCGCGCCGGTGGCCAGCAGGGCGGTCTTCCACTTGGGCCGGGGGCGCTGCTGCGGGAGTGCGGGCTGGCCGCCGTACGGTGTGCCGCTGCCGGGTGCGGGGGGCTGCGGGGGTTGGCCGTAGGGCGAGGGTGCGCCGGGAGAGGGAGGGTTCGGCGGGTAGGTGGGCTGGTTGCCTGCGGGTGGTGGGTATGGGGGCTGGTTGCCCGTGGGGGGTGGGTAGGTGGGTTGGTTGCCTGATGGCGATGGGTAAGCGGCTGGGTTGCCCGTTGGCGGGGCATACGCGCCGGGAGAAGGAGCGTAAGGATTGGCGGGCGGTTGCGGGTAGCCCGCGGGTGGGTAGGCGGCCGGAGCCGTGCCCTGCGGGGGGTACGCGGCCGGGCTCTGGGGCCATGGCTGCGCGGGCGGAGGGTAGGAGCCGGCGTTGGGAGCCGGCTGGCCGTACGGGTTGGGGGGTGGGGAGCCGTACGGGCCGGGTGGGGTGTTGGAGTGGTCTGTCATGGTTGCTCCCCGTTCAGGCCAGCTGCCCGCGGACGTACGACGCCCACTGCCGTTCGAAGTCCGCCTTGCTCACGCCCAGCACCTTGAACAGTGCCGCCTCGCTGTCGTCGCCCTTGGCCCGGTAGGCCGCGATCACCGCGCTGGTCAGCTTCTGCTCGCCGTACCGCTGGGCGATGTAGCGCATGGCCAGGTGTCCCATCAGGTAGTGCACGTTCGTCATGCCGTTGGCGTCCCACGACGGGTTGTCGGGGAGCTGGCCCGAGAAGCGGGTGCTGAGGCGGCCGGCCAGGTACGCGCGGCCTTCCTGGAAGCGGATGTTCTGGTTGATGGGGTGGCCGCGGTTGGCGGAGTACTCGGCGAAGCCCTCGATGACCCAGTTGGGCTTGCCGAAGAGGGAGAAGTCGGCGCTGTCCAGCCCGGCCAGCAGGGAGTGGGCCAGCTCGTGCGTGCTGATCTCCAGGATGCCCTCGGACGACCGGAAGAAGGACGTGGTGGTGTCCATGACCACCCGGGTGCCGCCGACCTTGACGTCGTCGCCCAGGGAGGCCCAGGCGAGCATGGGGATGGACACGCCCGCTTCGTGCGCCTTCTCCTTGCGGAACAGGTTGCCGAGCTGGTTCTGCCCCTCGACCAGCGCGACCGCGAACCCGGCCGGCACGGGCGCGGTGGCGTCGCCGTTGCGTTTCCAGAAGTCCAGGTTCTTCTTCGCCGCGCTGGCGACCACCGGGGCGACTCGCCTGGCCATGGCCGTGTCCTGGGGACGGGCCAGGACGATGCTGGCGCCCGCGCGGACCACGGTGATGTCAGGCCAGATGTCCCACGGGCCCGGGTAGTACACGGACTTGCTGCCCTCGCTCACCATGGGTGGCGGCGCGCCGTCCACCTTGGTGACGACCAGTGGCGCGTCCTTGGACGCCTTCTCCAGCGTCCAGCGGTACCACTCCGAGACCGGCCGCAGGTCGATGCCGGCGAACCGGTGGACGAACGCGACGTCCTGGGTGAACTTCAGGGCCCGCCCGAAGCTGTCCTCGGCGCGGCCCTCGCGACGCATCACCTTGTATGACGCCTCACTGAGCGGCACCTTGCGCAGGTTCGTGAACACCTTGCGCTGGTCGCGGACGAGCGCCGCGTTGCCCTTGTCGAAGATCGAGGTGAACGCGTCGGCGTTCCCGCTGCTCAGCGCCTTGCCGTGCTCGTAGACCAGCTTCTCGATCTCCTGGTCGGTGACGATCACGGCGTTCGGGTCGCTCTTGCCCGACGCCTCCTGGCGGCGTAACGGATCCTGGACGCCGTTGATGCGGCCGCGCAGGACGAGGCCGACGCCGGCACCCACGGCGATCGCCACCACGAGCGAGACGATGCCCATGGTGACCCAGAAGCCGGTCCGGCGCCTGGGCGGAGAAGGAGGATTGGATGGAGGTGGTGGTGGCGGCGGCTGCATGGCCGGCCACTGTTGCTGCTGCTGTTGCCCCTGATACTGCGGAAAACTCGGCCCCGTTGTCACTTTAGCCCCGAGAGTGCTGACAAACCCCGAAAGAGGGGAATCGTACCAGTGGCCACATCGCGAGTCTTCGGGGTGGTCGGGTTCTTTGTGGAGTGGTGAGTAGGTGAAGATGTTTTCCGGCGACTCGTAGCGCGGTGTTGCCATTTTTCGTGATAATTCACCGCATGATCGCGGGCAGCGTGAGGACGCTTCCACGGCTGGCCATCGCGCTCGCCCTCCTGCCGCCACTACTCGCCCCAGGCACAGCCGCGGGGACGGCACTGCCGACGCACGCGGCGCCGGGGACGGTGAGCGCACACGTGGCGGCGCCAGGGCAGGGGAGCGCGCACGCGGCCCCGGAGCCGGTGACCGTGCGCGCCGCGCCCGGGCCGGTACGCATGCCGCACCACCTCGGCCCCCCGGCGATCGCCGTAACGGTCCCGGCCAAGAAGGCGAAGGCCGTGAAAACCGTCCAGGCCAAGACGGAGGCCGTGAAGCCCGTCCCGACCAAGAAGATCACCGAGCGGCTCGACCGCTTCCTGGCGGGCCGGCCTGGCCCGGTCACGGCCATGGTCAAGGATCTGACGACCGGCCGCGTCTACCGCTACCACCCGGGCGAACGGCTGATCACCGCCAGCACGGCCAAGGCCCAGATCCTGATGGCGCTGCTGCTCGGGAAACCGTGGCGCAGGCTGCCCGAGCCCGTCAGGCGCGACGCCGAGCTCATGATCCGCTACAGCGACAACCACGCGGCCGACCGCCTGTGGTTGCGCATCGGCGGCGCGGCGGGCTTCACCGAGGCCGGCAGGAGGTTCGGGCTCAGGCACACCAGGGGCGTCCCGGGGGACTGCGTCGACCTCTACTGCTGGGGCATCACCGAGACGTCGGTGGACGACCAGGTCCGCCTGATGAAGGAGCTGGTGTCCGGGAAGAGCCCGCTCAAGGCGAAGGAGCGCGCGCAGGTGCTCAAACTGATGGGCGCGGTCGTCCGCGGCCAGGACTGGGGCGTCTCCGCCGCGGCCTGCGCGGGCGAGCGCGTGCGTCTGAAGAACGGCTGGCTGAAGCGCGTCTCCAACGGGCGCTGGGCCACGGTCAGCGTGGGGCTGATCCGGGGCCGCGGCCACGACTACGCGGTCGCCGTCCTCACCGAGGGCAGCGCCGAGGTGGGGGACGGCATTGCGACCGTCGAGGGCGTCGCCGCGCGGATCATGCGGGACTTCCGGAGGTGCCGGGCGTGACCAGCCGGTAGCCGACGCCGCGCACGGTCTGGATGAGCTGGTCGTCGTTGTCGCCGAGGCGCGCGCGCAGCCGTTTGACGTGCACCGCGATCGTGTTCGTGGACGTGGTCGCGGCGGCGTGCCACACGTGCCGCATGATCTGCTCGCGGGTGACCGTGCGGTCGGCGTTGCGCATCAGGTACTGCAGCAGCTCGAACTCGCGCAGCGGGAGGTGCACGGCGCGGCCCTCGACGCGTACCTGGTAGGCCTGGACGTCCAGTTCGACGCCGCCGACGGCCAGGACCTTGCGGGACTCCGGGGAGGACGCCTGGATGAACGGCAGCAGTTCCGGCACCCGGTACGGCCGGGCCACGCAGGCCGCGGCCCCCGCCGCGAGCGCGCGTACGGCCTGCTCGGCGTTCCCCTCGCCGACGCCGAGCAGGACGGGCACGGCTCGCGCGAGCCGTACCGCGCGGACGAAGTCGACCGCGTCGATGACCGGGAGCGTGGCCGACACGAGCACCACGTCCGGCTGCAGCGCTCCCGCCTGGAGCAGCCCTTGGGCGCCGTCCGGCGCGCCGGTGACGGCCACGCCCTCGCGTTCCAGCGCCGTGGCCAGGTCGTCGACCACGGCGTCGTCGGGGTCGGCGATGAGCAGTACGGGCTTGGTCCGCGTGTCCCCGTTCATCGTGGATGCCGCCTGCTGTGGGGTCATCAGCCGAAGCGTCCCGTGATGTAGTCCTCTGTTGCCTTCTCCGAAGGGTTGGTGAACATGCGGGAGGTCTCGTCCATCTCGATGACCTTGCCGGGCTTGCCCTGGGCGGCCAGGTTGAAGAACGCGGTCCGGTCGCTGACCCGGGCGGCCTGCTGCATGTTGTGGGTCACGATCACGATCGTGAACTCTTCCTTGAGCTGGGCCATCAGGTCCTCGATGGCCAGCGTCGAGATCGGGTCGAGCGCCGAGCACGGCTCGTCCATGAGCAGGACCTGCGGCTTGACCGCGATCGCGCGGGCGATGCACAGACGCTGCTGCTGACCGCCGGACAGGCCGGCGCCGGGCTTGTTCAGCCGGTCCTTGACCTCGTTCCAGAGGTTGGCGCCCTTCAGCGACTCCTCCACGATGCCGTCGAGGGTGGACTTGCCGACCCGGCCGTTGAGGCGGAGCCCGGCGGCCACGTTCTCGTAGATCGACATCGTGGGGAACGGGTTGGGGCGCTGGAAGACCATGCCCACCATGCGCCGGACCGAGACGGGTTCGACGGTGGGGGCGTACAGGTCTTCGCCGTCGAGCATGACCTTGCCCTCGACGCGGGCGCCGGGGATCACCTCGTGCATGCGGTTGAGCGTGCGCAGGAACGTCGACTTGCCGCATCCGGACGGGCCGATGAACGCGGTGATCGAGCGCGGCTCGATGGTCATCGACACGTCCTCGATCGCCTTGTGCGACCCGTAGTACGCGTCGAGGCCCGAGACCTGGATCTGCTTGGACATTGTGGCGGTTACCCCCTATCGGCCCCTGGCGGGCCTGCGCCACCAGGCGATCAGGCGCGCCACCAGGTTGAGCAGCATGACGATCAGGATCAGCGTGAGGGCTCCGGCCCAGGCGCGGTCGATGGCGGTGTCGTTGGGACGGGCCGCCTGGTCGAAGACGAAGAGCGGAAGGCCCATCTGCGGCCCGCTGAACGGATCGTTGTTGATGGAGTCGGTGAAGAACACCGTGAGCAGCAGCGGCGCGGTCTCGCCGGCCACGCGGGCGACGGCCAGCATGACGCCGGTGACGATGCCGGTGAACGCGGTCGGCAGCACGACCTTCAGGATGGTGCGCCACTTGGCCACGCCCAGCGCGTACGAGGCTTCGCGCAGGTCGTTGGGCACCAGCCGGAGCATTTCCTCGGCCGATCTGACCACGGTCGGCATCATCAGGATCGACAGCGCCAGCGCGCCGGCGAAGCCGGAGAACGGGTTGCCCAGGAAGAGCACCCAGAAGGCGAGGATGAACAGGCCGGAAACGACTGAAGGGACGCCGGTCATGACGTCCACGAAGAAGCTGATGGCCCGGCTCAGGCGGCCGCCTTGGCCGTACTCGACCAGGTAGATGGCGGTGAACAGGCCGATCGGGACCGAGATGAGCGAGGCCAGCAGGACCTGCTCCAAGGTGCCGACGATGGCGTGGTAGGCGCCGCCGCCGACGTCACGGGCGCCGATGTTCCGCATCGAGTGGGTGAGGAACTCCAGGTCGAAGCGGGCCAGGCCGTTCGAGATCACCAGCCAGAGGACCGAGATGAGCGGCACCACGGCCAGCGCGAACGCCAGGTAGACCAGCCCCTGGACGAACCTGTCCTTGATCCGGCGGCCGGTCGAGATGTGCTGGATGGTCATGCCCCCACCGCCCTGAACTCCTTGCGCCGGTTGATCACCATGCGTGCGCCCATGTTGACCAGCAGCGTGATGACGAACAGCACCAGACCGGAGGCGATCAGCGCGCCCCGGCCGACCTGCGTGGCCTCGCCGAAGCCGTTGGCGATGTTGGCCGCGATGCTGTTGGCGTGCGGGGTGAGGATCTCGAAGCTGATGTCGAAGGTGGCGGGGAAGATCAGCGCGACCGCGATGGTCTCGCCCATCGCGCGGCCGAGGCCGAGCATGGCGGCGCTGATGACGCCGGGCCGGCCGAACGGCAGCACGGCCATCCTGATCATCTCCCAGCGGGTGGCGCCGAGCGCCAGGGCCGCCTCCTCGTTCATCTTCGGGGCCTGGAGGAAGACCTCGCGCGAGATGGCCGCGATGATCGGCAGGATCATGATCGCCAGGACGATGCCGCCGGCGAGCATGGTCTTGCCGCCGATGGCCCCCTCGCCGGAGAACAGCGGGAACCAGCCGAGGTGCTCGTTGAGCCACTGCGACGGCGTGCGCAGCAGCGGCACCAGGAACGTCACGCCCCACAGGCCGTAGACGACGCTGGGCACGGCGGCCAGCAGGTCGACCAGGTAGCCGAGCGGCCCGGCCAGGCGGCGGGGCGCGTAGTGGGAGATGAACAGCGCCACGCCCACCGCGATGGGGGTGGCGATGACCAGCGCGATCGCCGAGCTGAGGACGGTGCCGAAGGCCAGCGCGCCGATGCCGAAGACCTGGCTGCCGTTGGGCTCCCAGATCAGGTCGGTGAAGAAGTTGCCCTTGTTCGCCTGCAGGGCCGGGACGGCCTCGCTGATGAGGAACACGGCGATGGCCGCCATGATCCCCAGCAGCAGGACGCCGGCACCGGTGGAGACGAACTTGAAGGGGCCTTCACCATGGCTGCGCCGCGAGGCGGACCGGCGCGTGGCCGGCCCGCCCCCACGGGTACGAACGTTGGTCGTCATGCTGTGTTAGGAGATCGCGCCGACGGCGGTGCGGACCTTGGTGAGCAGCTCGCCCGCGAGCGGGGCGTAGCCGAGGTCCTTCAGCGCGGCCTGGCCCTCGTCGCTGGAGGTGTAGGTGAGGAACTCCTTGACGATCTTGGCCTGCTCGGGCGCGAGGCCCTTCTCGCAGGTGATCTCGTACGTCACCAGCACGATCGGGTACGCGCCCGCCGTCTTGGTGGCGTAGTCGATGCTCAGCTTCAGGTCGTTGCCGGTGCCGGTGATCTCGGCGGTCTCGACCGTCTTGGCCGCGCTGTCGGCGGTCAGCTCGACGAACTCGCCGGAGCCGTTGGCCACCTTGGCCTTGCTGAGCTGGGAGTTCTCGGCGAAGGAGAGCTCGACGTAGCCGATGGAGCCCTCGGTGCTCTTGACGCTGGCCGCGACCTGGTCCGAGCCCTTGGCGCCCTGGCCCTTGGCCTCGGCGGGCCACGCCTTGGCGGGCTCGTACGGCCAGCCGGCGGTCGCCTTGAGGAACTTGGTGAAGTTGTCGCTGGTGCCCGACTCGTCCGAGCGGTGGAAGGCCGAGATCGGCGTGGACGGGAGCTTGGCGTCGGGGTTGTCGGCCTTGATGGCCGCGTCGTCCCACTTGGTGATCTTGCTGTCGAAGATGCCGCCGATGGTCTTGGGCGACAGCTGCAGGCCGTCCACGCCGGGGAGGTTGTAGACCACCGCGACCGGGCCGGTCACCATCGGGATGTTGATGGCCTTGCCGGTCTTGCACCGGGCGTCGGCCTGGGCGGGCTCGCCCTTGTCGTCCTTGAGAGCGGAGTCCGAACCCGCGAAGTCGACCGTGCCCGCGATGAACGACTGCACACCGGCACCCGAACCGCTCGGCTGGTAGTTCAGGCTCACGCCCGAGTTCTTGGCCTGGAAGTCCTTCTTCCACTGGTCGATCGCGTTGGCCTGGGCCGACGAGCCGGCGGCGTTGATGGTGCCGCTCAGGCCGTTGTCGTTGCCCGCGGCGGGAGCGGCGGCGGAGCTGGTGCCGTTCGTGCCCCCGGAGCTGTTGTTGTCTGTGCCGCACGCAGCGAGCGAGAGCGCGCCGACGACGGCGACGGCGGCGAGCCGGCCTGCATACTTCACGGTTGGGTTCCCCTCACTTGGTCCTTAGTCGTCCATGAAGCTATGCAGGCAAAGTGACTCAGACCCCCCAACAAGGGTGAACGTTCGGTGAACGCGCCTGGTCGTCTCCATCAATGTGACCAGCGAAGATGGGATACATGAGCTATCGCGTGTGTCTCGTGTGCATGGGCAACATCTGCCGTTCCCCGATGGCGGAGGCGGTGCTCCGCCGGACCCTGGAGGAGCGCGGGCTCGGCGGCCGGGTCGTCGTCGAGAGCGCGGGCACCGGCGGCTGGCACGCCGGCGATCCGATGGACGAGCGGGCGCTGGGCATCCTGGCCGAGCACGGCTACGACGGCGCCGCCCATCGCGCCAGGCAGTTCACGCGGGACTGGTTCGACCGCTACGACCTGGTGCTGGCGATGGACCGCGACAACGCGGCCAACCTGCGCCGCCTGGCGCCCGCCGGCGTCGAGGTGCGCCTGTTCCGCTCGTTCGACCCCGGCGCGCCGGACGGCGCCGAGGTGCCCGACCCCTACTACGGTGGCCGCGAGGGTTTCGAGGAGGTGCTGACCATGCTGGAGACGGCCTCCAAGGGCGTGGCCGCGCACATCGCCGATGAGATCGACTGAGGACCTCGGCTCCTCCCACGGCCGGCGGTTGCAGCGCGGCGTGCTGGAGGACGGGCGGCAGGTGTTCGCCAAGATCGGTCCCGCCTCCGACATGTTCGCCTCCGAGGCCGCCGGGTTGCGCTGGCTGGGCGAGGCGATCACCGTGCCCGAGGTCGTGGAGGCCGGACCCGACCGGCTGGTGTTGTCGTGGGTGCCGCAGGAGGCGCCCACCGCCGAGGCGGCCCTGCGGTTCGGCCGTGACCTGGCCCGTCTGCACCGCGCCGGGGCGGCGGGGTTCGGCGCGCCCTGGCCGGGGTTTATCGCCGAGCTGCCCATGGACAACTCGCCCGACGGCGACTGGCCGTCCTTCTACGCCTCCCGGCGGGTGTTGCCGTTCCTGCGCCGGGCGCGGCTGCCGGCCGCGGACGTGACGCTGGTCGAGCGGGCCGTGGCACGGTTCGCCGAGGTGGCCGGGCCGCCGGAGCCGCCCGCCCGCATCCATGGTGATCTGTGGAGCGGGAACGTGTTGTGGTCCGGCGGCACCGGGGTGCTGGTCGATCCGGCGGCCCACGGCGGGCACCGGGAGACGGATCTGGCCATGCTGGCCCTGTTCGGGCTGCCGTACCTGGATCGGGTGATGGGGGCGTACCAGGAGGAGTTCCCGCTCGCGCCGGGGTGGCGGGCGCGGGTGCCGCTGCACCAGCTCCATCCGCTGCTGGTGCACGTGGTGCTGTACGGAGCCTCCTACCGCGACTCGTTGATGAATGCGGTCGCCCGGGTGTTGTCGCTCTGAACAACCGATAAAGAAATAGGGGATCCAGCCCCGCGATGCATTTCTCCGCCCAAGGGGAGGAAAGAGGACGGCGGCCGGGTAAAGTTGGCGGATTTCGTATCCGGCGGCCCCGGCCGAAAACTCATTAAGGCGTTTCCTTCTTCCCCCTGAGTCAATTGGAGGAGCGCATGGCGGACGACTCCACGCACGGCGCACTGGCCCTGACCCCGCTGGTCTGGGGCCCGCCCGGAGCCCGGCCCGACGAACGCAGGCTGCGTCAGCTCGGGCAGGCGCTGGCCGAGGTGCTGACGGGCCGCCGCCCGCCGGAGTCGGTGGCCGACCGGCTCACCGGCGGGGCCTACCGCGACCTCGTCAGGGCCGGCCGGATGATCTCCGCCGATCGGCCGCCGTTCGTCGGGAGCCCGCACGTCAAGGAGCCGAGGGACGGGGCCGTCGAGATGTGCGTGCTGGTGCACTGCGGCGAGCGCAGCCACGTCCTGGCCGTACGGCTGGAGCGGCACGGCCATCGATGGTTGTGCACCGACTTCGAGACGGCCTGAAGCGGGCCGTCAGGAGGTGATCGTGGTGCCGTTGAGCCGGTTCAGCACTTCGTCGTGGAGGGCGCCGTTCGTGCAGACCAGGCTGCCGCCCTCCAGGCCGCGCACGCCGGCGAGGTCGGTCCAGACGCCGCCGGCCTCCTCGACGATCACGGTCAGGGCCGCCATGTCCCAGGGCGACAGCTCCGGCTCGGCGGAGACGTCGGCCGAGCCCTCGGCGACCATCATGTGCGACCAGAAGTCGCCGTACGCGCGGGTGCGCCAGCAGGCGCGGCCGAGGTCGAGGA
The DNA here is from genome assembly GCF_040649795.1 of Nonomuraea sp. NPDC048881. Lineage (NCBI taxonomy): Bacteria > Bacillati > Actinomycetota > Actinomycetes > Streptosporangiales > Streptosporangiaceae > Nonomuraea > Nonomuraea sp. NPDC048881. The sequence goes on along the minus strand of NZ_JBEZGC010000004.1, from coordinate 687,564 downwards.
AGTTGTCCAACTTGCCGAGCTCCTCCCAGCCGCCGAAGCTGGAGTAGGAGAAGGAGGCGTCCTCCAGCGCGGTGACCGAGGAGACGCTCATCCTGGTGGCCTTCGCCAGGCTCTTGCCGGTCCAGGCGCCGCCGCCGGTGGCCGCCCACCAGCGACGGCCGAGCGCGGGGGCCGACACCAGGCCGACGACGACCTTGCCGTACTCCATGAGCGCGATCAGCGTGGCCCAGACGGGCACGCCGCGCACGTAGTTCTTGGTGCCGTCGATGGGGTCGATGATCCACGACCGGGCTCCCCACCCGGTCTTGCCGAACTCCTCGCCCACCACCGCGTCGCGCGGCCGGGCCCGGCGCAGCGTGCCGCGGATGGCCTCCTCGACGGCGCGGTCGGCGTCGCTGACCGGCGTCAGGTCGGGCTTGGTCTCGACCTTGAGGTCGACCGCCTTGAAGCGCCGCATGGTCAGGTCGTCGGCGGCGTCCGCCATGACGTGAGCGAGGCGTAGATCGTCGTTGTAACCCTGCACGGTCAGCCACGCTATCGCGTCGGTCGTGCCGGACATCAGTCACCGGCGACCCTTTTCTGGTAACTCCCTTTTCACCTACTGACCAGTAACATGTCTCCTATGTCCACTGATGTAGGTGCCTTCCTTCTCGAAACCGTTCCCTTCGCCCGGACGTTGGGGATCGTGTTCGACTCGGTCGAGGACGGCCGGGCGGAATGCCGGCTGCCCGACCGGCCCGAACTGCACAACCACGTGGCCGGGCCGCACGCGGGCACGCTGTTCACCCTGGCCGAGTCGGCGTCGGGCGCGGCGGTGCTGTCCAGGTTCGGCGACCAGCTCAGCCGCAGCGTGCCGCTGCCCACGACGGCGACCATCGAGTTCCGGAAGGTGGCCCTGGGGGAGGTGCGGGCCGAGGCGCGCGTGGCCGCATCGAGGGAGGAGGTCGTCGGCAAGCTGGACGCCGGCGAGCGGCCCGTCTTCGACGTGCTGGTCGACGTGCGCGACGCGGCCGGCACCCTGGTCTCCAGCCTCACCGTCACCTGGACACTGCGCCCCAACCGCCGCTGAACGGCCGGTGATCAGGCGGCGGGCTCGTCGGGGGCGCCCTCGCGGCTGGACAGCAGGCGGCGCAGCGACTCCAGGCGGGCCGGGTCGGCGTTGCCCGCGGCCGCCCAGGCGTCGAGCGCGCAGCCGTCGCCGAGGTGGGTGCAGCCCTTCGGGCAGGTGACCGTGCCCTCCACCAGGTCGGGGAAGGCGGCCAGCACGGTCTCGACCGACACGTGGGCCAGGCCGAAGCTGCGCACCCCCGGCGTGTCGATGATCCAGCCGCCCTCGGGCAGCTCCAGCGCGACGGCCGAGGTGGAGGTGTGCCGGCCGCGGCCGGTGACCGCGTTGACGTGCGAGACCGCGCGGTTGGCATCGGGCACCAGGGCGTTGACCAGGGTGGACTTGCCCACGCCCGAATGGCCCACCAGCACGCTGATGCGGCCGGCCAGGTGGTCGCGCAGCTCGTCGAGGGAGCCGCCCTTGTGGACCACGATGTGCGGCACGCCCAGCGGCTCGTACAGGGCGACCAGCTCGTCGGGTGGGGCGAGGTCGGACTTGGTCAGGCAGAGCAGGGCGTCGATCTCGGCGTCGAACGCCGCCACCAGGATCCGGTCGATCATCCGGGGCCGGGGCGGCGGGTCGGCCAGCGCCGTGACGATCACGAGCTGGTCGGCGTTGGCCACGACCGGGCGCTCGATGCCGTCGGTGTCGTCGGTGTCGTCGGCCGAGCGGCGCAACATCGAGGTGCGCGGCTCCACCCGGACCACCCTGGCCAGCGTGTCGGGGAGGCCCGACACGTCGCCGACCAGGGCCACCCGGTCGCCGACCACGATGCCCTTGCGGCCCAGCTCGCGGGCCTTCATGGCGACCACGAGCCGGCGCTGCTGCTGCTTGCGCTTGTGGCCGCGGTCGGGCTCGACCAGGGTGGTGTAGCGGCCCCGGTCGACGGCGACCACGAAGCCCTCCACGGCGTCCTCGTGCGCGGGACGGATACGGGTGCGCGGGCGCGAGCCCTTGCCCGGCCTGACCCGTACGTCGTCCTCGTCGTATTCCCGCTTTCTCAGCGGTCCGCTCCCATGCGCTCGCTTCCTCTCACGCCGGACCCTCCTGCGAAGTGCCCCCGCCGCCTGCCGCGAAACGCGCGATCATCGCCGCTCATCGGGCCTCCAGCATCGCCGCCCACATCTGGACGAACTCAGGCAACGTCTTGGCGGTCGTCGCAATGTTCTCCACCTCCACACCCGGCACGGCGAGGCCGATCACGGCCCCGGCCGTGGCCATGCGGTGGTCGTCGTAGCTGTGGAACACGCCGCCGTGCAGCGGGCGGGGACGGATGAGCAGGCCGTCGGCCGTCTCCTCCGCGTCGCCGCCGAGGGCGTTGATCTCGGTGGCCAGCGCGGCCAGCCGGTCGGTCTCGTGGCCGCGCAGGTGGCCGACCCCGCGGATGCGGCTCGGCGTGGTGGCCAGGGCGGCCAGCGCGGCGATCGTGGGGGTCAGCTCGCCCACCTCATGGAGGTCGGCGTCGAGGCCCTTGACCTCGCCCGTGCCGGTGACGACCAGGTCGTCGCCGTCGCGGGTCACCGTGGCGCCCATGGTGGTGAGCAGGCCGCGCAGCGCGTCGCCCGGCTGGGTGGTCTCCGCCGGCCAGCCGGGGACCGTGACCGTGCCGCCCGTGACCAGCGCGGCGGCCAGGAACGGCGCCGCGTTGGACAGGTCGGGCTCGACCGTCATGTCCCTGGCCGCGATCGGGCCAGGCTCGACCCGCCACACGTCGCGCTCGGTGTCGTCGACCTTGACCCCGGCCTCCCGCAGCATGTGGACGGTCATCTCGATGTGCGGCTGGGAGGGCACCGGCGGGCCGACGTGCCGGATCGTCACGCCCTTCGCGAACCGCGCCGCCGTCAGCATCAGCCCCGAGACGAACTGCGAGGAGCCGGAGGCGTCGATCGTGACCTCGCCGCCGGTCAGCGGCCCGGTGATGGTGAACGGGAGCGCGTCGTTGTCGATGCGCGCCCCGAGCGCGCGCAGGGCGTCGAGGATCGGGCCCATCGGACGCCTGCGGGCGTAGGGGTCGCCGTCGAAGAAGACCGGGCCGTCGGCCAGCGCCGCCATCGGCGGGACGAACCGCATGACCGTGCCCGCCAGCCCTGCGTCGATGCGCGCGCCGCCGCGCACGGGGCCCGGCGTCACCTCCCAGTCGACCGCGTCGGTGGTCTCGCGCACGGCCGTCAGCGTGGCGCCGAGCGCGCGCAGGGCCGACACCATGAGGTCGGCGTCGCGGCTGCGCAGCGCCTGGCGGACGACGCCCGGACCGTCGGCCAGCGCGGCGAGCAGCAGCGCCCGGTTGGTGACGGACTTGGAGCCGGGCAGGCGGACGGAGGCGTTGACGGGCGTGTCGGCCGTCGGCGCGGGCCAGTGCTGAGCGGGCATGTCCAAAGCCTACTGGCCCTGGTACGGCCCGTTCACGGCCTGTGGACGACGCGTCGCCCTTCCACCGGGCCGAGACGCCCCAGCCGGACGCGTCGCCCTTCCACCGGGCCGAGACGCCCCAGCCGGACGCGTCGCCCTTCCGCCGAGCCGAGCCGTCCTGGCCGGAGGCGAAGCCGCGAGCGACACCCCGCCGTATGGCAATGTGGGGACATGTGCGGTAGATACGCCTCGGCGCGCAAGAAGCACGAGCTGCTGGAGGAGTTCCAGGTCGAGCTCGACGGCGAGCCCGACAAGGAGCTGGGAGCCGACTTCAACGTCGCCCCCACCAAGAACGTCTACGCGGTCATGAGCCGGTCCTCCAAGGAGGACGAGCACGCGGTCCGGCAGCTCAGGATCGTCAGGTGGGGTCTCGTGCCCGTCTGGGCCAAGGATCCGTCGATCGGCTCCCGGCTGATCAACGCCAGGGCCGAGACGCTGGCCGAGAAGCCGTCGTTCCGGCAGGCGTTCGCCAAGCGCAGATGCCTGATCCCGGCCGACGGCTACTTCGAGTGGATGGCCGTCGAGGGCGAGAAGAAGAAGCAGCCGTACTTCATCCACCCGGCCGACGGCGGCGTGCTGGCCATGGCGGGCCTGTACGAGTTCTGGAAGGACCGCACCCGCGACGACGACGACCCGCTCAAGTGGCTGGTGACCTGCACGGTCATCACCACGGACGCCGAGGACCAGCTCGGCCGCATCCACGACAGGATGCCCATGATGATCGAGCGCGACCGCTGGGCCGACTGGCTCGACCCGGCCCTCACCGACACCGAGCGCGCCTCACGACTCCTGGTGCCCGCGGAGGCCGGGAGGCTGGCGGCATATCCCGTTTCTACTGATGTCAATAATGTCCGGAACAATGGGCCGGATCTCATCAAACCACTCCCCGACGAGGAGGAAGCCGGCCTTTTCTAAAGGTGTAAGAAGCATGGTAAGTGGGCATTCGGTGAGGAAAGCGATGCGACCGTTCACTCGGTGTCACCGCCACGACATGCCCCTAATTGCGCCGGGCGGGACAACCGGGGAGTCCTAGCCGCGGGCTTCCCCCTTTTCACCCGGAGGTGCGGATTCGTGGACGTCACGACCGCTCGTCAGCGGCTCGAAGACATGCTCGCGGAGCTGGACCGCTCGATCGGGGTCCTCCAGGGCGACCCCGTCGCGATCCGTGAGCACTCGGCGGCCGACGCGGGCTCCGACCTCACCGACGCCGACCGCGCGCAGGCCATGCTCACCGTGGCGACCGCGCAACGCCGCGCGGTGACCGAGGCGATCAGACGCCTGGACGAAGGCGCGTACGGCAGGTGCGTCGACTGCGACCAGCCGGTGCCCGAGGGCCGGCTGGAGGCTCGCCCGGAGGCCGCCCGCTGCGTGCCGTGCCAGGGAAGACGCGAACGCCGCCGCTGACCCACGGAGGAACCGGAGGCCGCCGGACGAGGAGGACGGCGGCCCTGGGAACGGCCGGCGGCCCCCGGAAACCTACCCGCGGCCCGCGGCCGGCGGCCCCCGGAAACCTACCCGCGGCCCGCGGCCGGCGGCCCCCGGAAACCTACCCGCGGCCCCCGGAAACCGGCCGGCGGGTCAGTCAGCTCTTGCGGGCGCTGGCCACCAGGTGGATGCCCACCGTGTCGTCGTCGTCGGGATGGGCGTCGAGCTCGGTGCGCACGAGCCAGGTCAGGGCCCGCCCGTCGGACCCGAGCACGTGGTCCACCGTGGACGGCGACAACACCGTGCGCGGCCGCATCCACTCCACCTCCAGCCCGGCCCCCATCAGCAGCTCGCGGAGCTGGCCGCTGCTGAAGCAGCGCGTGATGCTGCCGTCGGGCCAGGGCACCAGCATGACCTCGCCGGTCTGCCGCAGGTGCTGCCACTGCTCCTGCTCGGCCAGGATCGCCATGCCGAGCACCAGCGAGTCGACGCACACCAGCGCTCGCCCGCCCGGACGCAGCACCCTGGCCACGTCGCTCATCGCCGACTCGGCCATGAGCTCGATCGACATCGCGCGTTCCTCGGCGACCACCGCGTCGACGCTCTCATCGGGAAGGAACGCCAGATCATCGGCGCGTACGTGCCGAACCCGGTCGGCGTCCCGCAAACGGGACTGCGCGTCCACGGTCCGGCGGAAGTCGAGCACCTCGATCACCCGGTGTCCCGCCCTCGCGGCCTGGCCGGACCAGCGTCCGCGGCCGCCGGACAGATCGAGGATCACCGACGGTTCGCCGGGGAGCCAGCGGTTCAGTTGCTCGGCGGCGACGGCGCGGTAGAAGGTCCAGTACGGCCCGAGCGTCCCAGAGCCGTTCAGTTCCTCGGCCGGAATGGGCAGCACACGCGACTCCTGAGTTCCGGAAAAAGGGCTACCAGCCGGTACGTATGGACGTTCCCCGCACCGGGTCCTCTGTACCTTCTATCTTGCGGGAACAGACAAGGGCGCGGGCGTGTTGCGACGAGCATGCTCACATTGGAAAGACCGCGCCCCGATGACCAGGAGGTCATCGGCCAGCGGGTATTCTCCCCTGAGTACGGTGTACCGCCACAGCCGGCCACCGGTGATCTTAGGGGGGTGGGTCCGGTGCCCGCGACAGGCGCGGAGACTCTGGAGCAGCGCAGCGAGCGGTTCGAGCGCGACGTCATGCCGTATCTCGAACAGCTCTACTCCGCCGCGCTCCGGATGACCCGGAATCCAGCGGACGCGGAGGACCTGCTTCAGGAGACCTTCGCCAAGGCGTTCGCGTCGTTCCACCAGTTCCAGGAGGGCACGAACCTCAAGGCGTGGCTCTACCGGATCCTGACGAACACGTTCATCAACAGCTACCGCAAGAAGCAGCGTGAGCCCAAGCAGTCCGGCACCGAGGAGATCGAGGACTGGCAGCTCGCGCGCGCCGAGTCCCACACCTCGAGCGGGCTGAAGTCGGCCGAGGTCGAGGCGCTGGAGCACCTCCCCGACGGCGACATCAAGCAGGCGCTCGCGGCGCTGCCGGAAGAGTTCAGGATCGCCGTCTACCTCGCCGACGTCGAAGGCTTCCCCTACAAGGAGATCGCCGACATCATGGGCACTCCCATCGGCACCGTGATGTCCAGGCTGCATCGGGGACGCAGGCAGCTCCGGGGCCTCCTTGAGGACTACGCCCGCGAGCGCGGCCTGGTCCCCTCGGAGGGATCGAAATGAGCTGTGGCAACCCGCACGACACCGACTGTCGCGAGGTGCTGGACAAGGTCTACGCCTATCTCGACGGCGAGCTGACCGACGGTGACGTCTCCGACATCCGCGTGCATCTCGACGAGTGCAGCCCGTGCCTGAAGGAGTACGACCTCGACAAGGCGGTCAAGGCGCTCGTGGCCAAGCACTGCGGCTGCGACCCCGTCCCCGCCGATCTGCGTTCCAAGGTGCTGGCGCGGATCGAGCAGGTGAGGTCGGAGCTGGCCGACTAGGATTCACGCCATGCGCGTCCTAGTCACCGGTGGTGCCGGTTTCATCGGGTCGAATCTCGTCGACCGCCTGCTCGCGGACGGACACGAGGTCGTCGCCGTAGACGACCTGTCCTCCGGCAGCAGGGACAACCTGGTCAACGCCGCCGAGAGCGACCGTTTCAGCCTGCACGTCCTCGACGTGCGCGACCCGGCGATCATCGGGCTGGCGGCCGAGCTGCGGCCCGAGGTCATCTGCCACCTGGCCGCCCAGATCAGCGTACGCAGGAGCGTCGCCGACCCCGTCCACGACGCCCGGCTCAACGTCGAGGGCACCGCGTCGGTGCTGACGGCGGCCAAGGAGGGCACCACGCGCAAGGTGGTGTTCGCCTCGTCGGTCGCGGTCTACGGCCGGCCCGCCACGATCCCCGTGCCCGGCGACGCGCCCACCGACCCGCGTTCGCCGTACGCGGCCTCCAAGCTGAGCGCCGAGATCTACCTGGCGACCTTCCGCGCCCTGTACGGCCTGGAGTACACCACGCTGGTGCTCTCCAACGTCTACGGCCCGCGCCAGTCGCCCGACGGCGAGGCCGGCGTCGTGTCGATCTTCACCGACGCCCTGCTCAACGGCACCCCCACCGTCCTCTACGGCGACGGCACCCAGACCCGCGACTACGTCTACGTCGACGACGTGGTCGACGGCTTCGTCCGGGCCTGCGGCAGCGAGGGCAACGGCCGCCGCTTCAACCTCGGCACCGGCATCCAGACCACCGACAGGCGCCTGCACTCGCTGATCGCCGACGCGGCCGGGGCCCAGGACAAGCCGGGCTTCGCGCAGCCGCGCGTCGGCGACCTGCCGGCGATGGCCGTCGATCCGGTGCCCGCCCACGAGGGGTTGCGCTGGGAGCCGCGCACCGACCTGCCGACCGGCGTGAAGAGCACCGTGGCCTGGGCGCGGAGTCGCGCCAGGTAGTTGCTTGATTACACTTTGCTTGCGATTTCCCGCTCGACCCGTACGGTGACGTCCTGTTCTGTAGCGTGAGCTCCAGAAGTCGACGTGGAGGCATGTGGGATGTTGAAGGACAGGTTCACCCGGTCGCTCGCCGCCGTCATCGTGTTCACCTCGATGGTGGCCCTGGCCGGCATCGGCGCGCTTCCGCCAGGGGTTTCCTGGACCTGACCGCCGTAGGGGGCCGCAATGCGTGACCTGCCCTGGCCCGCGAGGGTCTACCTGGTCGCCGTGATCGCGGCGGCGGCCGCGCTCATCGGGCACAGCGCGATCGTCTCCGGCCCGCTCGTGGCGCCGGAGAAACTCGACATCCTGCTGGTGCTCGGGCTGCTCTTCCTGGTGTGCGAGTCGATGCCGACGCTGCTCAACGTGGAGCAGTTCGCGGTGTCGGTGAGCTTCTCGGCGTCGCTGGCCGCGGTGGTGCTGATCGGGCCGGAGGGCGCGGCGCTGGTGGGGCTCACCGCCGCGGTCAGCGTGCGCCCGGGGCTGCCGCTGATCAAGCGGCTGTTCAACGGCGCGCAGTTCGCCGTCTGCGGCTACGCCTCCGGCTGGGTCTACGAGTGGCTGCACGGCGCGGTCGGGGTGCCGCGGGTCAACGAGTTCGACAGCCTCATCGGCCCCTACGCCGCCGCGACCGCCGTGTTCGTGCCGCTCAACATCGTGCTCACGCTGACCATGATCAGCCTGGCGACCAGCGTGCGGGCCACGGAGGTGCCGCTGCGCGGCATGGTCCAGTTCCTGCTGTCCTATCTCGGTTACGGCACGTTCGGGCTGCTGGTGGCCGGGTTGTGGGCGACCGTGCAGTCGATCTCGGCGGTGCTGGTGCTGATGCCGCTGTTCGTGGCCCGGTGGGCGTTCGGCCAGTACCACGCCCAGCAGCGCTCCTACGACGCCACCATCGCCGCGCTGTGCCAGGCCGTCGAGACCAAGGACTACTACACCCGGGGCCACTGCACGCGCGTCTCGCTCGCCTCCAGCATGATCGCCGAGGAGATCGGCATGCGGCTCGAACGCCTGCGCGCCATCCGCTACGCCGGCATGCTCCACGACGTCGGCAAGCTGGGCGTGCCCACGAAGGTGCTGCAGAAGGACGGCCCGCTCACCGAGGGGGAGCTCGCCGCGATCCAGCTCCATCCGATGCGCGGGCTGGAGATCGTCCGCGGCATCGGCTTCCTCGACGAGGCCTACGCCGGGATCATGCACCACCACGAGCGTCACGACGGCACCGGCTACCCGATGGGCCTGGCCGGCGACGAGATCCCCGAGTTCGCCAAGGTGATCGCGGTGGCCGACGCGTTCGACTCGATGACCTCCGACCGTTCCTACCGGGGGGCGCGCCCGGTCGAGGTGGCCGTGGAGGAGCTGCGCAAGTGCTCCGGCACGCACTTCGACCCGGTCATGGTGGCCGCGTTCATCCGGGCGCTGGAACGCAATCCCTGGCAGCCGCCGCGCCGGGTCGAGGCGCCGCCGCCCGACGCCGCCGAGGCGACGATCAAGGACCACGACGACCCGACGATGCCGATCCAGGTCGTGAGCGGGCCATGACCACCACAGAGCGCGTCCGGCGCGCCGACCGGGCACCGGCCACCGTCCTGCGCCGGCTCGACTCCGGCCAGTTGTTGCTGATCTGCGCGGCCGGGCTGGTCGCCGTCGCGGGCGTGGCGCACACGGCGGCCGTGGGGCTCGACCGTCCCGAGATCGCCATCGGGTTCGGCGCGTTGATCGCGGTCGGCGAGCTGGCCCGGCTGACCATGCCGGGCAACAGGGAGGTCGCGCCCATCGGCGCCGCCGCGGCGCTCGGCTACACCCTGCTGCTCGACCTCAGCCAGAACCAGTTGCGCCACTCCGCGCTGCAGGTCGTCGCCGTGATCGCGGCCGGGATGATCGCGGGCGCGCTGCCCCACCTGGCCGTCGGCCGGCCGCCGCGGCTCGACGCGATGGCCCGCCGCCTGCTCACCGGCGCGCTGCTGGCCTTCGCCTTCCGCCCGCTGGCCGACCCGCTCTACCAGCTCACCAAGCCGCCGCCGGGCGCCCACACCTGGTGGCCGGCGCTCGTGGTGATGGTCTCGCTGATCACGGTGACGCTGCTGGTCGACGTGCTGATCGCGGCGCTGCTGCGGGCCGAGCGGCTGCGCACGGCGTTCCGGGTGGCGGTGCGCGACGAGATCAACATGGCGTTCCCGCTGGGCGCCGCGGTGGCCGCCTCCGGCGTGCTGCTCGCGCTCGCCACGCACAGCATGGATCTGGTGGCGTTGCTGGTGTTCGCCGCGCCGCTGCTGGTCACGCAGGTGGCCTTCCGCAAGTACGCCGGCATCCGCGCCACCTACCTGCAGACCGTCCGCGCCCTGTCGCGGGTCACCGAGGTCGGCGGCTACGTCGAGCCAGGCCACTCGCGCCGGGTGTCCCGGCTGGCCGTGGCGGTCGGCCGGGAGCTGGGCATGGCCGAGCCCGAGCTGCTGGAGCTGGAGTACGCGGCCCTCATGCACGACATCGGCCAGCTCTCGCTGCGCGACCCCATCCCGGGCGGCGCCACCGTGCTGGCCGATCCGGAGCAGGCGCGGCGCATCGCCGAGCTGGGGGCCGAGGTGATCAGGCAGACGGGCGTGCTCGACCGGGTGGCCGAGGTGGTCCGGAGGCAGTGCGACGAGATCGCCGACGACCCGCCGCTGTCCAGCCGGATCATCAGGGTCGCCAACGCCTACGACGACCTGGTGGGGCCGTCCACCGATCGCGACCGGTCGGGGGCGGCCCTGGAGCGCATCGGGCTCACGGCGGGCAGCGCGTACGACGCCGCCGCGCTCGACGCCCTGACCCGGGTGGTCGGCAGAGGCCGCGTGTAGCCGATTGCCCGCCTTTGTGGGGTTCCTACAGATCATTCTCCGCTGATCGGTACTTCACGGGAAAAGGGACGAGCCGACGCCGGTCATAGGGTTGTCCGCGTGACTGCTGAGACGCTCGGACCCGTTCTGATCGCCAACCGGGGGGAGACCGCCCGGCGGATCATCCGTACGGTCAGGCGCATGGGCCTGCGTGCCGTCGCCGTGCACTCCGAGGCCGACGCCGGGCTGCCGTTCGTGCGCGAGGCCGACGAGGCGGTGCTGATCGGCCCGGCCGACCCCGCGCAGAGCTATCTCGACCCCGCCCGGGTGCTGGACGCGGCCCGCGCCACGGGAGCGGGAGCGGTTCATCCCGGTTACGGCTTCCTGTCGGAGAACGCCGCCTTCGCGCGGGCGGTGATCGAGGCCGGGCTCGTGTGGATCGGGCCGTCGCCGGAGTCCATCGACCGCATGGGCGACAAGATCAACGCCAGGAACCTCATGGAGCAGGCGGGCGTGCCCGTCGCCGCGGGGGCGACGCGCTGGCCGGGCCCGCGGTCCTGCTGGAGCGCTACGTCGAACGTGCCCGCCACGTCGAGGTGCAGATCCTCGGCCTGCCCGACGGCCGGGTGCTGGCCCTGGGCGAGCGCGACTGCTCGGTGCAGCGCCGCCACCAGAAGGTCGTCGAGGAGTCGCCGTCCCCCGGCATCGGGCCCGAGCTGCGCGAACGCATGCTGGCCGCGGCCGTGCGGGCCGGCGAGGCCGTCGGCTATCTCGGCGCGGGCACGGTCGAGTGCCTGGTCGACGCCGACGCCCAGGACTTCGTGTTCCTGGAGATGAACACCAGGCTGCAGGTCGAGCACCCGGTCACCGAGCTGGTCACCGGCCTCGACCTGGTGGAACTGCAGCTCCGCGTGGCCGCCGGGGAGAGCCCGGAGATCACGGTGGCGCCGCAGGGGCACGCGATCGAGTTCCGGGTCTACGCCGAGGACCCCAAGCGTTTCCTGCCCGGTCCCGGCCGGATCACCACCTGGGACGAGCCCACCGGCGCCGGCATCCGCGTCGACTCCGGCTACGCGGCGGGCGACACGGTGACCATGTTCTACGACCCGCTGATGCCAAGCTGTGCGTGCTCGGGGCCGACCGGACCGAGGCGCTGGAGCTGGGCCGCAAGGCGGTCGCGGAGTTCACCGTCGAGGGGTCGAGGAACAATCTGCCCTTCTGCGCCGAGCTGCTGGAGAACCCGGCATTCGTCGCGGGAGACTACGACACGGGTCTGGTCGGGCGAATGCGGGCCTGACCCGGTCGACATTGTCAGTGACGTCGGAAGAGGAGAGCGCCGGTGGCCGAGGTACGCGCCGAGATGGTGGCGAACGTGTGGAAAGTCGTCGTCCGGGAGGGCGAGGCGGTCTCCGAGGGGGACACGCTGGTCATCCTTGAGTCGATGAAGATGGAGATCCCCGTGCTCGCCGAGGACGCGGGCGTGGTGTCGCAGCTCAAGGTGGCCGAGGGCGACGTGATCCAGGAGGGCGACCTGATCGCCGTCATCGACTGAGGCGGGCCAGGAACCTGGCGCGGTCGACGACCGTCCGCTCGACCGTGCCGCGGCCCACGAGTGTGCCCTGCCGGTCGCGGGCCTCGAAGGCGAAGACCAGGCGCCGGCCGTCGACGGCGGTGAGCTCGGCGGTGAGCTGGACGTGGTCGCCGACGGCGCTGGCGGCCAGGTGTTCGAGCTCGACCCGGGTGCCGACGGACGTCTCGCCCTCGGCCAGGTGCGGGCGCACGGCCTCGACGGTGGCCCGTTCGGCCAGCGCGAGCAGCCTGGGCGTGGCCAGCACGGGCACGTCGCCGCTGCCGGCTCGCTCGGCTGTGTCGGATCTCTCGACCATGGTGAGCAGTTGCGAGCGGAGGCCAGGTGAGAGCGTCATGGGGGTCAGCCTACCGAGGGCGGTTCTGATCTCCTGGAAACGCGGACAACACCGCCCATAAGGCTCCAGGATAGGGTTTGTACGGCTTGCGGCATATGAGTGGCATATGGGGCTCCTGAGACAGGTACACTCTCGGAGTTTCCGTGACCACTGTGTTACCTCACCGCGACAAAAGTTCGCTTTGTTGGAGAACCGCGGGGTGGGCGAGGTTACCGATGTAGGGGGGTAGCGGGGGAGTCATGGTGGCCCAAGGCACGACGCTGGCGGGGCGGTATCGACTGGATACCCGCATCGGCGCCGGCGGCATGGGCGAGGTGTGGCGAGGCGAGGACATCGTGCTCGCCCGCACCGTCGCCGTCAAGGTGCTGCTCCCAGGCCGCATGGATGATCGGGGGTTCGTCGCCAGGTTCCAGGGGGAAGCCAGGGCGATGGCCACGATCAACCATTCCGGCGTGGTCGACGTCTACGACTACGGGGTGAGCGGCGACACCGTCTACCTCGTGATGAAGTTCGTGGACGGGGAGCCGCTCGACCGGCTGCTGGCCCGGCTCGGCCGGATCCCGCCGCAGGCGGCCATGGAGCTCATCGCGCAGGCCGCCTCGGCCCTGCAGGCGGTGCACGACCAGGGAATCGTGCACCGCGACGTGAAACCGGGCAACCTGCTCGTCCAGCGCGACGGCACGCTGGTGCTCACCGACTTCGGCATCGCCCGTTCCGACCTGGCCAACCGGCTGACCGACGCCGGCATGGTGCTCGGCACGGCCGCCTACTGCGCGCCCGAGCAGGCCGAGGGCGCGCCCGTCACCCCGGCCGTGGACATCTACGCGCTCGGCGTGGTCGCCTACGAATGCCTGGTGGGACAGCGGCCGTTCGACGGTGACAGCGCGGTCACGATCGCGCTCAAGCACATCCGCGAGGCCCCGCCGCCGCTGCCCGCCGACATCCCGCCGCAGATCCGGACGCTGGTGGAGGTGGCGCTGTCGAAGGACCCCGCCCGGCGTTTCCCGACGGCGAAGGCCATGAGCGAGGCGGCCCGCGCGGCCGGTCAGGGCCAGGCGATCACGCCGGTGGCCGAGATCGCGCCGCCGGCCACGGGCGCCACGATGGCCGCGCCGCCCGAGTCGTACCAGACCGGCGCCTACCAGGCGGGCCACTCGCAGCCGACGGGCGCCTACCAGGCGGGCCACTCCCAGCCGACGGGCGCCCACCAGCCGGGCCAGCCGCCCGCCTACCCGGGAGGGCAGCCGCCGGCCGGAGCCGGCGGATTCCAGACCGGGGCGCACCTGCCGGCCTCGGCGGAGGAGACCACCGCCGCCGTCGGCGAGCGCCGGCCGGGCGGCCGCCGCGCCGCCAAGGCGCCGCGCAGGACCGGCCTGGTCGTCGGCCTCGCGGTCGCGGTGGTGCTCGGCGTGGGGGCGGGGGCGGTCGCGCTGACGGGCATGGTGCCCGGCGCGCCGACGCCGACCGTCACGGCTACCCACGACGGCAACAGCGACGACATCCCCGGCCCGACGAAGACCGGTTCCAAGAAGCCCAAGCCTTCGACGACGCCTCCCACGAAGCCGCCCACGACGCCCACCACCAAGCCGCCCACGCGCGTCGAGACCGAGGAGCCGACGGAGACCGAGGAGCCGACGACCACGCCCACCACCACCCCGACCACCACGAAGGGACCGACCAAGTCGCCGTCGAGCACGCCGACGCCGACGGTCAAGAACATCACGGTGCCCAAGGTCGCCGGGCAGCCCTTCCTCAAGGGGCAGGAGATGGTCGAGGCTGCGGGGCTGCAGGTGCGCGTCCGCGACTCGTCCGTGACCACCGACGACCCCGCCTGCCGCAGGATCACCAAGACGGTGCCGGCCGGCGGCACGGTCGTCCCGGAGACGAAGGTGGTCACGCTCTACGTCATCGACGGCATCTGCACGACGCCGTCGCCGTCGCCGTCCCCCACGGCGACGCCGAAGTCGTAGGGGGTCAGATCCCCGTGGTGTTGCGGGGATAGGCGACCTGCGGGTCGGTGGCGATGTTCACCATGTACGGGATGCCGGAGTCGAACGCCCTGCGCAGCGCCGGCCCGATCTCCGACGGCTTGGTGACCAGCTCGCCGCCGCCGCCCAGCGCGGTCACGACCTGGTCGTAGCGGCACTGCGGCTGGAGGTCGGCGGCCACGTCGTAGCCGTACAGGAACCGCATGGGGTGCTTCTCCAGGCCCCACATGCCGTTGTTGCCGCAGATCATGACGACCGGCAGCCGGTGGCGGACGAGGGTGTCGACGTCCATCAGGGAGAAGCCGGCGGCGCCGTCGCCGAGCAGGAGCACGACCTGCGAGGACGGGCGGGCCAGGCGGGCGGCGATGGAGTAGCCGAGCCCGGTGCCGAGGCACCCGTACGGGCCGGGGTCGAGCCAGTTGCCCGGCTGCTTCGGCTCGACGTACTTGCCGGCGTAGGAGACGAAGTCGCCGCCGTCGCCGATCACCACGGCGTCGTCGGCCAGGACCTTGCCCAGCTCGCCGTAGATGCGCATGGGGTGGATCGGGTCGGTGTCGGCGGCCAGCAGCTCGGCGTCGTCCTCGATCGCCGCGGCGGCGGCCTCGGCCAGCGTGGAGGCCCAGGAGGCGTACGAGCTGGGCTTGACGCCCGCGTCGCCGCAGGCCGTGCCGAGGCTCCACAACACCACCGACAGGTCGCCCGCGGCCTTGGCGGCGGGCTGCATGTGGGTGGCGAGCTGCGAGGGCGCGTCGGCGATGTGCACGACGCGGGCCAGGGGCGCGCCGTCCTTGCCGCCGAACCCGCCGTAGCCGAGCCGGAAGTCGAGCGGGGCGCCGATCACGATGACCAGGTCGGCCTGGGAGAAGGCCACGCCGCGGGCGCGGGTGACGAGCAGCTCGTGCCCGGCGGGCAGGATGCCGCGGCCCTGGCCGTTGGGGATGACCGGCAGCCGCCAGGTCTCGGCGAAGTCGCGCGCGGCCTCCTCGGCCCGGTCCATCCACACGTCGGAGCCGTAGACCAGCACCGGGCGCTCGGCTTCGGACAGCAGCCGGGCGATGGCGGCCAGGTCGGCGGGGTCGGGCTCCAGCGGCGAGGGCGACTGCGTGTGCACCTCGTGGGCGGGCGAGGGGGCGAACAGGTGGTCCATGTAGAAGTCGAGGAAGACCGGGCCGCGCTGGGGCGCGACGGCGGTGCGGAAGGCCGACTCGACGTCCTGGCCGATCGAGTCGGCGCCGGAGGCGGTGAACGACAGCTTGGTGATCGGGCCGAGCAGCGGCGGGTGGTCCATCTCCTGGAGGGCGCCGCTGCCCCAGCGCGACTGCGGCGCGCGGCCGCCCATGACGACCACCGGAGAGCCGTTGAAGTGCGCGGTCGCGATGCCGCTGACGCCGTTGGTGATGCCGGGCCCGGCGGTCAGCACGGCCAGGCCGGGCTTCCTGGTCAGCCGGGCCGTCGCCTCGGCGGCGAAGACCGCGCTCTGTTCGTGGCGCACGTCGAGGATGCGCATGCCCTCGTGGACCGCGCCGTCGTACAGCGGGAAGACGTGGCCTCCCGAGAGGGTGAACATGGTCTCGACGCCGTAGGCCTTGGACACGGCGACGGCGACGTCACCGGCGTGCTTCGCAGACTCCATGCCGGGAACTTACCAACCAGTGATAAGAGTAAACAGATCTCAAGAGTTGTGTCCGGCCGCGTCCTAGCCCTGTCCACAGCAGACGCGGACCGAGCCCAGCGGCGCCCGCGCCTCGATCTTCCGCGGCGCGCCCTTCACCGCGTCGACCTCCACCTCGGTACGGCGGCCCTCGGTCGTCACGTCGTAGGTCTCCGGCGGCAGCCGCAGCTCGACGTCGCCGGTGGCCCGCGCGACGGCCCTGACCGTGAGCGGCGGGTTGGCGAAGTCGAGCCGTACGTCGCCCGAGCCGGTCTCGACGTCGGCCTGGCCGCCGAGCATCGCGTCGCCGGAGACGGACCCGGAACCGGACCTGGCCCAGACCTCGCCGGTGACCCCCTCGGCCCGCACGTTCCCCGACACGGTCGTCAGCCGCACGGCGCCGACCACGCTGTGGACCCCGAGGTCGCCGACGGTCGTCCGGGCCTCGACCCCGGTCTCGAAGGGCACCAGCAGCGTGTAGTCCGCCCGGCACACCGGACCGTCCGGCCGGGGTGCGGTGCCGCACCGGATGTCCAGCCGCAGGGTGTCGCCGTTCCAGTCCTCGGTGATCACCGGCCGGTCGATCGAGGTCCAGTTCACGGACCGGGAGATCGTCAGCTCTCCCGCGGGGCCCGGCACGATCTCGACGTTCACCTCGCCGCTGCCCGTGGTGACCTTCAGCGTGTCCAGCGCGAACGGGACCGTCCTGGCCCGCGTCTCCTGCGGCGCGGTGGCGCGGGCGAACCCGTTCCAGACCAGCAGCACGGACAGCAGCAGGGCGGTCACCGTCGCCACGGTTCCCGCCGTCAGCCAGATGGCCCTCACGGCATGCTCCTGATCTTGAGGAACTGCAGGACGGCGAGGACCCGGCGGTGATCGCCCTCCGCGGGGGACAGGTCGAGCTTGGTGAAGATGTTGCCGATGTGCTTGCCCACGGCCCCCTCGCTGAGCACGAGGGCCTGGCCGATGCCGGCGTTCGAGCGGCCCTCGGCCATGAGCTTGAGCACCTCGTGCTCGCGGGGTGTCAGCCGTTCCAGCGGGTCGCTGTCGCCGCGCAGCAGGAGCTGGGCGACGACCTCGGGGTCGAGAGCGGTGCCGCCGCCGGCGACCCGGCGCAGGGCGTCGATGAACTCGGCCACGTCGGCCACCCGGTCCTTGAGCAGGTAGCCGACGCCGCCGGCCGCCGTGGACAGCAGGCGGGCGGCGTAACGTTCCTCGACGTACTGGGAGAGCACCAGCACGGCCAGGCCGGGATGCTGGCGGCGCAGCACGAGAGCGGCGCGCAGCCCCTCGTCGGTGTGCGTGGGCGGCATCCGGACGTCGGTGATCACCAGCTCCGGCCGGTGCTCCTCGACGGCCCGCAGCAGGCCCTCGGCCTCGTCCACGGCCGCCACCACCCGCATGCCGGACGCGTCGAGCAGCCTGATCAGCCCCTCGCGCAGCAGGACGGAGTCCTCGGCCAGCACTACTCGCACGGCAGCTCCACCTCGATCGTGGTCGGCCCGCCGAACGGGCTGGACAGGCGCAGCGTCCCGTCCACGGAGTCGATGCGCTGGGCCAGGCCGCGCAGGCCGGTGCCGCCGTCCAGCCGGGCGCCGCCGCAGCCGTCGTCGTGGACGAGCACGTGCAGGCGGTCGCGCTCGCGCCGGACCGTCACCTCGGCCCTGGTCGCGGCGGCGTGTTTGGCGATGTTGGTCAGTGCTTCGGACACGATGAAGAAGGCCACCGCCTCGATGGTCGGGGAGGCGCGCCGGTCGATGTCGACGCGCAGGCGTACGGGGAGAGGGGCGCGGGCCGCGACGCCGGACAGCGCCGCGTCGAGCCCCTGGTCGTTGAGCACGGCCGGATGCAGACCGCGGACGAAGTCGCGCAGCTCCTTGAGCGCCTGCTTGGCCTCCTCGTGGGCCCGCTCGATCGCCTCACGGGCGGGCTCGGGCAGGTCGGTGAGGGTGGCCCTGGCCAGGCCGAGGTTCATGGCGAGCGAGACCAGGCGCTGCTGGGCGCCGTCGTGCAGGTCGCGCTCGATCCTGCGGCGCTCGGCGTCGGCGGCGTCGATCACGCCGGCCCGGCTCTCGGTCAGCGTCTCGATGCGCTGCCCCAGCTCGGTGCGGCTGGGCCCGAGCAGCGTGCGCGCCACCGACAGGTCGAGCGCCGCCATGCCCCTGGCCAGGACCGGAGCGAGCAGCAGCAGCGCCAGGCCGGTCGCCGTGGAGATCCCCACGATGACCGGATCGCGCAGATCGACGAGGAACACCAGCGGCGGCGCCTGCACCCGCGGCGGCACGAACGACAGCAGCCCCACCACGGCCCCGCCCCACGCCAGCGCGACGAGGAAGGCCGCCGCCGCGCCCACGAAGGGCGACAGCAGGTGGTAGGCGATCTGCCGCCAGGTGGCCGCCCTGCGCCAGCCGGTCGGCGCCACCGGGGGCGGGATGCGGACGTCGAGGAAGGCCGCGAACCTGGATCGCTGCACCCGGGTGAACACCGGGACGCCGCGCCGCAGCAGCGGCGGGGCCACGGCCAGCAGCAGCGTGAGCCCGCCGAGCACCACGGCGACCGGCAGCCCGGTCATCACGTGGGACGTGTCGAGCCAGGCACGCGCCGACCAGGGACGGGGGACTTTCATGCGTCAAAGGTATTGACCCACCAGACCCCTACGAAATGGGCCTGGTGTGCCGGTGGACGGTAGAGCTAACCCCACCCTCGAACAATTGCCGCGCACCGAACATCTCACTCCCCAACAGACCAAGGGGAGGTTCGGATGTTCGCAGCAGGGGTCGCCGCGCTGGCGGCCGCGTCCACGGTCCTGGGCGGGTTACCGCACGGCATGTTGTTCCTGGAGAAGCACCCGCCCGCCAAGCAGTGGGAGACCTACACCGTCAAGAACTCCGCCACGCTGCCGCTCCAGCTCGACCCGTGCCTGTCGCACCGGCGGCGGGACGGCGGCCGGCTGATGGCGCGGGCCGTCCTGTACTCCAGCGAGGACGAGATGAAGTACGAGCAGCTCGTCGTCTACCGGAGCGTCCGGCACGCCAAGGCCGCCATGCGCGTCCTGCGCGCGGACCTGCGGCGCTGCGCCGACGTGGGCAAGGGCGTCAACCGCCACCGCTACTTCACCAAGCCCCTGGAGGTGGGCGACGACGGCCTGCGCGCCGGCGGCCGGTTCTTCGAGAGCGGCGAGCACGCGGTCGCGGTCAGGCGCGGCGCGGCCCTCTACATCGCCGGCGAGTCGGCCTGGCCCACGAAGAGCCTGCCGCTCAGAGGATTCCGGGGTCTGATCGACCAGGCGCGCCGGATGACCGTCAAGGTCTGCCGCCTGCCCGAGGCCGCCTGCTAGAGCACCCCCACCCGCCGCTTGAAGGCGGACGGGTCGAAGGAACCGCCCAGCGTGGCGCCCAGCCCCTCGCGCGCCAGCTGGGCGAACGCCTCGCGGCCGAGTCGCCCGGCCCCTTCGGGCAGCACTCCCGCCAGCGGCCGCGCGGCCAGCATCTCCAGGTCGGCGACGTTGCTCCGCTCGATGATCCCGGTCTCCCGCGGCCAGCGCCCGATCACCACGCCCGCCGGGTCGAGCCCCCGGTGCGCCAGCGCCTCCAGGGTCAGCGCCGTGTGGTTGAGCGCCCCGATCCCGGCCCCCGCCACGACCAGCACCTGCGCGCCCACCAGTCGGGCCAGGTCGGCGATCGTCGCGCCGTCCTCGTCGAAGCGCACGAGCAGGCCGCCGGTGCCCTCCACGACGACCAGCCGGTTGCTCTCGGCCAGCTCCTCGACGAACCGGGCGGCGGCCGGCAGCGACACCGGCGGCACCCCGGCCACCCGCGCGGCGGCGGCCGGCGAGAGCGGCTCGCCGAAGCGCGCCAGCTCGAACGTGGTGCTCACCCCGGAGAGCCGGATCACCTCGTCGAGGTCGCGCCCGTCGCCGGTCTGCGCCGGCTTCACCACGGCGACGGACGCCCCCCGCTCCCTGGCCAGGGCGGCCACCGCGGACGTCACGACGGTCTTGCCCACGCCGAAGTCGGTGCCGGACACGACGAGAACGCTCATCGTCCCAGCCTAGAAGCCGCCGCCCGCCATCCCGGTCAGGGACGCCGCAGGCGCGTGACGAACTTGTACCGGTCGCCGCGGTAGAGGGACTGCGCCCACTCCACCGGGTGGCCGTCGGCGTCGAAGGCGTGGCGGGTCAGCAGCAGCATCGGCAGGCCGACGTCCACGCCCAGGGCCTTGGCGTCGTACGGGGTGGCGAGCACGGTCTCGATGATCTCCTCGGCGTCCGTGAGCCGTACGTTGTAGGCGTTGTGCAGCGTCTCGTACAGGGAGGCGTGCACCTCCAGCTCCCGCCGCAGGCGGGGGAAGCGCCGCGCGGACAGGTGGGTGGTGTCGATCGAGACCGGCTCGCCGTTGGCCAGCCGGAGCCGGTGGATGCGCAGCACCCGGCCGCCGGGGTTGATGGCCAGCCGCCGCGCCAGGGCCTCGTCCGCGGTGATGTAGCCGATCTCCAGGATCTTCGTGTCCGGCTCCAGGCCGGCCGTGCGCAGGTCGCCGATGTAGGAGGTGAGCTGGAGCACCTGCGCCACCTTCGGCTGGGCCACGAACGTGCCCTTGCCCTGGATGCGCAGCAGCCTGCCCTCCACGACCAGCTCGGTCAGCGCCTGGCGGACGGTGGTGCGCGAGGTCTCGAACCGCACGGCCAGCGTGCGCTCGGGAGGCAGGGCGGTGCCCGCGGGCAGGCTCTTGGTGAGCTCCAGAAGACTGCGTTTCACGTCGTAGTACTTGGGAACGCGGGGGCCGTCGTCGGTCACGCTCTCACCTTCACTTCTGGCACGGCGGTGAGGGCGTGTCTGATCACCGCGAGATCATCGGAACTCATATCGGCCCGAGCGGTCAACCACCTGGGAGGACGGCATATCCGCACGGAGCGCGCACACCGCCAAGTACGCGCGAATCCGGGCAGCTCAGACTGATTGTGAAGGATATCCACAGCTGCGTGCGCGATCGCAACCGAGGCCGGTGTCAGGCCCGCGTCGTCGAGGAGCCACCCGCCCGTGTCGATCACCTCCGGCAATGCCCGTGAAGCCCCGTCATGGGGATCGGGCGATCCCGCCGTGTGACGGTTCTCACAGTACGAGATTCCCCGAAAGTCGCGCCGGGTGCACGGCGACGCACCCGTGCCGCCCGCCCGTGGCGTCTTCACCGGGCAGGAGCTGCGCATTCGATCAGGGGGTCGGTTTGGCTGTTGGCGGCGAAAGCACGCATGATGCACTCGTGCCGACTCTCAGCGACCTCGTCGCCCGCCACACCGCACTCGACGAGGCGGACCTCGACTGGCTGCACTCGCTGGTCTCCGACTGGCAGCTGCTGGCCGACCTGTCCTTCGCCGACCTCATCCTGTGGGCGCCGCTGCTCGGTGAGAACGGCTGGATCGCCATCGCCCAGATGCGCCCCACCACCGGCCCCACCGTCTACCACGACGACATCGTCGGCAGCGTGGCCGCCAAGGGCGAGCGCCACCTCATCGACACCGCCTGGAACGAGCGCCGCATCTGCCGCGAGGGCGATCCCGACTGGTCCACGGGTGTCCCGGTGCGCGAGGAGACGATCCCGGTGCGCCGGGCGGTCGACAACGGCGAGGGCCGCTTCCTCGGGGTGATCCAGCGCTCCACGAACCTGTCCTCGGCGCGCACCCCGTCCCGGCTGGAGCTGACCTACCTGCAGAGCGCGTCGGACCTGGCGCAGATGGTGGCCGAGGGGCGTTTCCCGTTCTCGGGGGAGGAGCCGATCCTGGTGCGCTCGCCGCGCGTCGGCGACGGTCTGCTGCGGCTCGACCGGGCCGGGCGGGTCACGTACGCCTCGCCCAACGCGTTGTCGGCCTACCGGCGGCTGGGCCTGCACGCCGACCTGGTCGGCGCCGAGCTGGGCCGGGTGACGGCGACGCTGTGCTACTCCGACGAGCCGATCAACGAAGACCTGATGATCGTGGCCAGCGGGCGGGCGGCCAAGGAGACCGAGGTCGAGTCGGGCGGCACGATCGTGCAGCTCAGAGCCATCCCGCTGATCGTCGGCGGCGGTCGCATCGGCGCGCTCGTCCTCATAAGGGACGTCACCGAGCTGCGGCGGCGCGAGCGCGAGCTGATGACCAAGGACGCCACGATCCGCGAGATCCACCACCGCGTGAAGAACAACCTCCAGACGGTCGCCGCGCTGCTGCGGCTCCAGGCGCGGCGCCTGCAGGTGCCCGAGGGCCGCGAGGCGCTGGAGGAGGCCGTACGCCGCGTCGGCTCGATCGCCATCGTGCACGAGACGCTGTCGCACGCGCCGGAGGAGTTCGTCGACTTCGACGAGATCGCCGACCGGGTGATCGCGATGGCGGGCGAGGTGTCGGCGGCCGAGGCGGCGGTCACGCCGCGCCGGGTGGGCGCGTTCGGCGTGCTGCCCTCGCTCATCGCCACGCCGCTGGCCATGGCGCTGACCGAGCTGCTGCAGAACGCGTTGCAGCACGGGCGTCCCAAGCGGATGGAGGTGCTGGTCGAGCCCGCCCCCGACCGGCTGAACGTCACCGTCTGGGACGACGGGCGCGGCCTTCCCGCGGACTTCGACCTCGACAAGTCCACCAGTCTGGGGCTGCAGATCGTCCGCACGCTGGTGGAGGGGGAGCTGTCGGGCAAGCTGACGATCGAGCCGCGGGAGGGCGGCGGCACGCACGTCGGGTTGTCGATCCCGTTGCCGTCCGCCTGAAGAGTCCGCCGGGCCGGGCGACCGTCGTCGAGGGCGGCGCCCGGTCCGTGCGAGCCTGGCCGCCGCGTGCGCGACGCGACGGGGTCTTGGCGGAAACGTCGATCACGCCAAGCTGGGCGGCTCCTGCGGGGAAAGCAGGGTCGATCGGAGGTGGATCAGACGGGGCAGATCAGGTGAGGCAGATCAGGCTGGGCAGATCAGGCCGAGGCGCGGGCGCGGGCGCGGGCGGTGCGGCGCTTGAGGGCGCGGCGCTCGTCCTCGCTCAGACCGCCCCAGACGCCGGCGTCCTGTCCGGACTCCAGCGCCCACTTCAGGCAGGCGTCGACGGCCGGGCAGGACCGGCAGACCTGCTTGGCCTCTTCGATCTGCATCAGGGCAGGGCCGGTGTTGCCGATCGGGAAGAACAGCTCGGGGTCCACGTCACGGCAGGCAGCTCGGTGGCGCCAGTCCATGCGTCCACTCCTTAGTAGATGGAACCTTTGGTCGGCTCCGTGCGGCTACTACTTTGTGAAGAGTTTCACTAACTCGCGCGAACAATTACCCGGATCCAGGTGTTGGACCGGGGTTGTCCGCCTGACGGCCGGAGGGCCTTGGGGTTGTTAAAGGTCCTACGTTCCGACGTCAGTCTTGAGCCTTCCAGCCACGCAGAGTGCACGCAAGGGGGTTGGGGCGAAGTTTTGGCGGTTATGGATGTCGGATGCGTCACACAATGACCGAATGTAACCAGCTAGACCAGAACTTGTAACGCGTTCGGGGTAGACCGGAACGTTACGGATTCGCGTTCGCCCAGGTAGTCCCCGTCCAGCTGGAAGGCCACGGGACGGTCGGCGGCGAGGGTGAACTCGGCCTCGTCATGCAGCTGGACGAGGTGTTTGCCGGACGGGACGGCGTCACTCTCCGTGAGGATCTGCCGGATCAGCCCGGCGATCTGGACGGGCCCCATCCGCCTCAGCCCGAGCAGGTCGAGCCCGGTCTCGAAGCTCGCCCACGGCGTCGGCGTCACCGGCTTGGCCCCCAGGTACGTCCACGGCGAGGTGTTGGAGATGATCGCCATGAACACGCCGTCGGCCGCGGGGATGCCCGGCCCGGTCAGGGTCATCGGAGCGTGCCGCTTGTCCGTGGCCAGATAGTGCCGCAGAGCGGTGTTCACATACCGGGCGGGAGTGGCCTTCCTCCCGGTGCCGCGCAGGCCCTCCACAGCCCGTACGACCTCGGCGTCGTACCCCATGCCCGCGCAGAACGTGAAGTACCGGCTCTCTCCCTCCCAGAGCGCGTGGCCCAGGCCCACGGTCCGGCGCCGGCCCTCTCTCAGCGCCTCCAGGACCGCGCCGGTGGCCTCGACCGGGTCGTTCGGCAGCCCGAGGGAACGGGCGAACACGTTCGCGCTGCCGCCGGGGATCACGATGAGGCCGGGACGGCCGGAGCTCGGATCGTCGGCCGGCGGGACGTCGTGGCCGTCGACCGGGTTGAGCAGGCCGTTGACGGTTTCGTTGATCGTGCCGTCGCCGCCGAGCACCGCGACCACGTCGAAGCCCTTGGCGCGGGCCGTGGCCGCCAGCGTCGCGGCGTGCCCCCGGTAGCCGGTCTCCTCCACCGACAGCTCCACGGCCGCGCCCAGCGCGCGGATCAACACGTCCCTCGTGCGGGCGTTGGTGGTGGTGGCCTTGGGATTGACCAGCAACATTGCGCGCATATCGCCAGCGTAGTCGCTGATCGCCCACTCGCTCGGGGTGGGGGAACATCCCCGGCGGGACCGGACCCGGGGGCGGATAGGGTTTGGCTGTGTCGAAGCGTCCGTGGACTTTGCTCGTCGCCGCCGTCGTCGTGGCCCTGGAGGGGCTCATCGCGCTCGGGCTCGGGATCTACGTCGCGGTGGAGACGGTGGTGAGCACCCCTGACAGTCTCACCACGGCCATCGCGGAGTCGGCCTTCGGGCTGCTGATCGGGGCCGGGCTGCTCTGGGTCGCCTGGGGCGGCCTGCTGCGGGCGGAGCGGTGGGGGAGGTCGCCCGGCGTGGTGACGCAGATCTTCCTGCTGCCCGTCGGGGGCACGCTCATCCAGTCAGGTCAGCCGCTGATCGGCGTGCCGCTGATCGTGCTGGCCCTGACCGGGCTGGGAGCGCTGTTCGCGCCCCCCACCACCCATGCGCTCTACGGGGACGGTTAGTCCTCCGCGGTCAGCCCCTCGCGCAACTGGGCGAGGGTACGGGCCAGCAACCGGGACACGTGCATCTGCGAGATGCCGAGCTCGGTCGCGATCTGCGACTGCGTCATGTTCCCGAAGAACCGCAGCAGCAGGATGCGCTTCTCGCGCGGCGGCAGCCGTTCGAGCAGCGGCTTGAGCGACTCGCGGTACTCGACGCCCTCCAGCGACTCGTCCACGATGCCCAGCGAGTCGGACACCGCGGGGGCGTCGTCGTCGCCGGAGTCGGGCGCGTCGAGGGACACCGTGGAGTAGGCGTTGGCCGACTCCAGGCCCTCCAGCACCTCCTCCTCGGTCATCTTGAGGTAGGCGGCCAGCTCGGCGACCGTGGGCGCGCGGCCCTCGCGCTGCGACAGGTCGCTGATCGCCTTGGTCAGCGAGAGCTTCAGCTCCTGCAGGCGGCGCGGCACCCGGACCGCCCAGCCCTTGTCGCGGAAGTGCCGCTTGATCTCGCCGACGATGGTGGGCGTGGCGTAGGTGGAGAACTCCACCCCGCGCTTGAGATCGAACCGGTCGATCGACTTGATCAGGCCGATCGTGGCGACCTGGGTGAGGTCGTCGAGCCACTCGCCGCGGTTGCGGAAGCGGCGGGCCAGGTATTCGACCAGCGGAAGGTGAAGCTCGACCAGCTCGTCCCTGATGCGCTGGCGTCGCGGTTCCTCGGGACCCAGCTCGGCCAGCTCGGCGAAGAGCAAGCGGGCGCGAACCCTGTCGGGCACGGCGTGTTCGCTGGTGGCCATGGCTCCAGTCCTTTCCGTCACGCCGGCCTCGCTGCGCCTCGGCGCTTACGCAGGACGATCGCCATGCGGTCGGGGGAGTCGGTCACGGCGTCGACGTCGTCGGCCAGGGCGGTCAGCACCATCCAGGCGAAGTCGTCGCGCTTGGGGGCGGAGCTGCCGACGGTGGCCACCTCGACGCTGACCTTCATCACGTCGCCGGTCAGCTCGAACTCGGCGGTCAGGTCGGTGCCCGGAACCGCCTCGCTCAGCAACATGGCACACGCCTCGTCGACCGCGATGCGCAGATCTTCGATCTCGTCCAGGGTGAAGTCAAGCCGGGCGGCCAGGCCGGCGGTGGCCGTGCGCAGCACCGACAGGTAAGCACTCGCGGCGGGGAGCCTGATGCTCACCACGTCGCGGATGCCCGCTACACCCTCCGCACGCGTCTCGGTTTCCTCGGTCACGTTCCTCCTCGCGTTTCCGACGCCAACTGCAACTTACCGCCCCCGGGAGGTCCTTGGCGGATTCAGACTCGCCATCAACGGAAAAGGCTCTGTGCGGTCTGGACCGCACAGAGCCTTTTATGCCGTTTAGGCGGCCTTGGTCTCCCAGAAGATCTTGGAGATCTCGTCGATCTTGGCCAGGAGCTCGTCGGCCTTGCCGCCGTCGACGGTGCCCTTGGCGGCCGCGGCGCCCGCCAGCTTGGTGGCCTCCCAGAAGAGCTGGTGCAGCTGGGGGTACTGCTCCAGGTGCGGCGGCTTGAAGTAGTCGGTCCAGAGCACCCACAGGTGGTGCTTGACCAGCTCGGCCCGCTGCTCCTTGATGATGAGCGCGCGGGTGCGGAAGACCGGGTCGTCGCTGGCCTCGTACTTCTCCATGATCGCCTTGACCGACTCGGCCTCGATCCGGGCCTGGGCGGGGTCGTAGACCCCACAGGGCAGGTCGCAGTGGGCGGAAGCGACATGCTTGGGTCGTAGCAGTCGTGCGAGCATCAGAAAGTCCTTCCTTGATGCTGAATCAGCTTGGTCCACAACCGACCTTACTCGGGTCCCAACGCCTGTGGAGTAGGGGGTCTCTGCCCATGAGAGTGCGTGTCGAGGGCGATTCGATGCGTCCGGCGCTGGTCCCCGGCGACTGGCTCCTCGTCCGCCGGGGGGCCGCCGTCCATCCGGGTGACCTCGTCGTGGCCCGGCTGCCCGGCGACCCCGATCAGCTCATCGTGAAACGCGCCCAGTGGCACGGCGAGGGCGGCTGGTGGCTGGAGAGCGACAACCAGCGCGCCGGCGGGCGCCGCGACAGCTGGGACTTCGGGCCGGTCGAGGAGATCGTCGGGCGCGTCGTGCTGCGCTACTGGCCGCTGGTGCGCCGCAGGTGACCCCTCAGAGGCCCTCTCAGCCTTCCTGGGCGCTCCTGCGGCGCCGGTAGGCCGCCACGTTGGCGCGCGTGGCGCAGCGGGGGGAGCAGTAGCGGCGGGAGCGGTTGGAGGAGGTGTCGAGGAAGGCGCGGGCGCAGCGCGGCTCGTGGCAGCGGCCCAGCCGGTCGGCGCCCACCTCGGCGACGACGGCCGCCAGGCCCATCACCGCGCTGGCGGCGGAGTCCTCGGCCAGGTGGAGGTGCCAGCCCTGGCCGTCGTGGTCCGACAGCCGCGGGTGCACCGGATAGCGCACGAGCAGGGCGTTGAGACGCTCGGCCACCGCGCGCGCGTCGCCCGCGACGTCGAACACGGCGGCCAGCTCGGCGCGCAGGGCGGTCAGCTCCGGGGGAGGGGCGGGATCGTTGATCAGTCGGACCGCCCACTCTGCGTAAGAGGTCAGGTCCATGCGGGAGTATTACACGAGTCGCCGGGCCCCCGGCACCTCCGGGGGCCCGGACGGCTCACTCCTCCGGGTGCAGCACCCGGTGCAGGAACGCGCGGGTGCGCTCGTGCCGCGGGTCGCCGATCACCTGGGCGGGGTCGCCGTCCTCGACGACGACGCCGCCGTCCATGAAGACCACCCGGTCGGCCACCTGACGGGCGAAGCCCATCTCGTGGGTGACCACGAGCATGGTCATGCCCTCCTCGGCCAGCTTGCGCATGACCGTGAGCACGTCGCCGACCAGCTCGGGGTCGAGCGCCGAGGTGGGCTCGTCGAACAGCATCAGGTCGGGGTTCATGGCCAGCGCCCTGGCGATGGCCACCCGCTGCTGCTGCCCGCCGGACAGCTGGGTCGGGTAGGAGTCGCACTTGGCGCCGACGCCCACCTTCTCCAGGTTCTCCCGGGCCACGACCTCGGCCTCCCGCCTGCCGCGCTTCAGCACGCGCTGCTGGGCGATCATGACGTTCTGCAGCGCGGTCATGTGCGGGAACAGGTTGAACTGCTGGAAGACCATCCCGATGCGGCGTCGTACGGCGTCGATGTCCACGTCGGGGTCGGTCACCTCCACGCCCTGCACGAACACCTTGCCCTTGGTGGGCTCCTCCAGCAGGTTCACGCAGCGCAGCAGCGTGGACTTGCCCGAGCCGGACGGCCCGATGACGCACACCACCTGGCCCGGCTCGACCGTCATGTCGATGCCCTTGAGCACTTCGTTCTGGCCGAAGTACTTGTGCAGCTCTCGTAGCTCGATGGCGTGCGTCATTGGCTCCTCCGCTTACGCCCCTCAAGCCGGGACGCGAGGTAGCCCAGCGGGATCGTGACGATCAGGTACGTCACGCCGGCGACCATGATGGGCGTGGCGTTGGCGTACTGGGAGGCCAGGTCGTTGCCGAACTTGGCCAGCTCGACGTACTCGCCGGAGACGCCCAGGAACAGCACCAGCGAGGAGTCCTTGAGCAGGGACACGAACTGGTTGGTGGTCGGCGGGATCACCATGCGGATGGCCTGCGGGATGACCACCGTCACCTGCGCCCGGGTCGCGGACATGCCGAGCGACCTGGCGGCCTCCGTCTGGCCCTTGGGGACCGCCTGCAGGCCCGCCCGGAAGACCTCCGCCTGGTAGGCGGCGCCGACCAGGCCGAGGCCCAGGATGCCCTGTCCGTACGTGCCGAACGGCACCTCGAACCCGGGCAGCGCGAGCGGCAGGAAGGTGATCATCAGGAAGATGAGCAGCGCCGGCAGGCCGCGGAAGATCTCGATGTAGACGGTCGCGATCCACCGGTACGGCCGCACCTGCGACAACCGCATGAGCGCGAGCAGCAGCCCGAGCACGAACGCGAAGACGAAACCGCCCACCGTGTAGATGATCGTGTTGCGCAGCGCGATCGTGAACAGGTCGGGCAGCGCCTGCTTGGCCACGTCGACCTTGGCGAAGTTCTGGGCGAGGCTGGCCCAGTCGGCGTACAGGACGACAGCGACGAGCACGGCGGCCAGCACGACGTACTGGACGGCCCGCGTGATCCGCTGTTTCTTCCGAGGGCTGAGCCCGGCCCGGCCGGGCTCAGCGGTCTTCGGCTGGTCGGCCATGGATCAGCCCAGCTCGCCGGGCTTCTTGCCGAACCACTTCACGTAGATCTTCTCGTAGTTCCCGTCCTGCTTGGCCTTGGTGATCTCTTCGTTGATCGTCTTGAGCAGGGTCGGGTCGGCGCCCTTCTTCAGGCCGATGCCGTACTGCTCGCCGGTGTCCAGGCTGGCGATCAGCTCGAACTTCTCGGCGATCTCGGGCTTCTTCAGCCAGGTCAGCACCACGGGAAGGTCCTGGACGATCACGTCGGCCTGCCCGGCCTGCAGGGCCAGCAGCTCCTTGGCCGAGTCGGCGTACTCGGTGGGGTTGAGGCCCTGCTTCTTGACGTAGTCGAGGCCGGTCGTGCTGGCCTGCGCGCCCAGCTTGAGGTTCTTGGCCTTGACGTCCTCAAGGGACTTGGCGCCCGAGCCCTTCTTGGCCAGCAGCGCCTGGGTGGCGTCGAAGTAGGGCTCGGAGAAGTCGATGTTCTGCTTGCGCTCGTCGGTGATCGTCATGCCGGCGGCGGCCACGTCGCACTTGCCCGCGGCCATGGCGGCGCCACTCTTGATCACCGCGAAGTCGATGTCCACGATGTTCTGGGTCACGCCGAGCTTCTTCGCGGCGAGGTCGACGATGTCCACGTCGAACCCGACGATCTTGCCGCTGTCGTCCTTGAACTGGAACGGCTCGTACGGGATGTTCGTGCAGACCGTGAGCTTGCCGGGCTGGACGAGCTTCACGCCGCCGGCCGCGGAGGCGCTCGCGCCGGTCGTGCTGCCGGAGGAGCCTCCGCTGTCGCTGCCACAGGCGCTGAGGGCGAGAGCGGCGGTCAGGGCGAGCGCGCCGACAGCGTAGCCACGGCGGCCCTTGGGGCTGAGGGCCATGTACGGCCTCCTCGAAAGAGTTATGCCACGTAACTTGCGTTTTGTGCAGTTTAAATGGGGTTTAGCTGCGGTCCGTCATCCCGCGTTTAACGATGCGTCAACGGAACGGCGTCGGCTCCGACACCATCGACCATCTCACCATGTGGCACTATGGGGAGACGGGTGACCCCCGTAACCCCTCAGAGACGACCGACGAGGGGGAGCTTGGCAGCTACCGAAGCCAGCCCACTCGCGCTCGTACGCCGAAGGTCTCTTCCGCTCCGATGAATACAGGGGTCGCTGTGTCTGCCACGCCCGCTTCTGCTTCCGTCGAACCGCTCGACCTCGATCCGGCCTTCGCGCTCCACCGCGGGGGCAAGCTGGAGGTCCGCTCGACCATTCCCGTCCGCGACGCCGACGACCTGTCGCTCGCCTACACGCCCGGCGTCGCGCGGGTCTGCACCGCCATCGCCGAGACGCCTTCGCTGGTCAACGACTACACCTGGGTCTCCAACGTGGTCGCCGTCGTCACCGACGGCACCGCCGTGCTCGGCCTGGGCGACATCGGGCCGTCGGCCGCCATGCCGGTCATGGAGGGCAAGGCGCTGCTGTTCAAGGAGTTCGGAAACGTCGACGCCGTCCCGATCTGCCTCGACTGCACCGACGTCGACGCGCTGGTCGAGACCGTCGTGCGCCTCGCGCCGTCGTTCGGCGGCGTCAACCTGGAGGACATCAGCGCCCCGCGCTGCTTCGAGGTCGAGGACCGGCTGCGCGACCTGCTCGACATCCCGGTCTTCCACGACGACCAGCACGGCACCGCCATCGTCGCCCTGGCCGCCCTGCGCAACGCCGCCCGCCTGACCGGCCGCGCGCTCGGCGACCTGCGCGCCGTCGTGGCCGGCGCGGGCGCGTCCGGCGTCGCCGTCACCCGCATCCTGCTGGGCGCCGGCATCGGCGACATCGCGGTCGCCGACTCCAAGGGGATGATCTACGAGGGCCGCGAAGGGCTCAACCCGGTCAAGGAGGCCCTGGCCCGCGAGACCAACCGGGCCGGCCACACCGGCTCCACCGAGGAGGCCCTGGCCGGCGCCGACGTCTTCCTCGGGCTGTCCGGCTCGACCGTCTCCGAGGCGGCCATCGCGTCCATGGCGCCCGACGCCATCGTCTTCGCGCTGTCCAACCCGACCCCGGAGGTCCATCCCGAGGTGGCCGCCAGGCACGCCAGGGTGGTCGCCACCGGGCGCTCCGACTTCCCCAACCAGATCAACAACGTCCTGGCCTTCCCGGGGGTCTTCCGCGGCGCCCTCGACGTGCGGGCCACGACGATCACCGAGAACATGAAGGTGGCCGCCGCCGAGGCGCTGGCCGCCGTCGTCGGCGACGACCTGTCGGCCACGTACGTCATCCCGAGCCCGTTCGACCGGCGGGTGGCCCCCGCGGTGACCGCCGCCGTGGCCGCCCAGGCCCGCGCCGACGGCGTCGCGCGCCTCTGATCCACCGTCACGAGCGGGGGCCGATCGGCCCCCGCTCGCTCGTTCTCCCGCTTCCGCCCAGGTCAGCAGGCCTTGCGGTTTCCCGCCCGCGGCATGGGTAGGTGAGTTCCCCGTCCAGGTGAGCCGGATCCAGATCCTGATCCCGAGCAGGACTGGCGAAGGGATTGCGATGGAGTTCGCGTGACCTTTGGGAACTGCCGAAAAGCCTTTACGCAACGTGCTATAAAAATAGCTCTCTGTAAGGATGTGGGCGCCGACTCCTGTGACGAGGAGAGCGATGGAACGCGAGCCTAACCGACTGCTCCAGCAGCTCATCGCCGAGGCGGGTTTCTCCCACAAGGGATTGGCCAGGCGCCTCAACGACCTGGGAGCCGCGCGCGGCACCCCGGGCCTGAAGTACGACCACAGCTCTGTGCTGCGGTGGATCGGGGGTCAGAAGCCACGGGATCCCGTCCCGTGCCTGCTCACGGAGATATTCGCGCTGCGGCTCGGCCGCCCGGTGAGCTCGGAGGACCTGGGCATGCCGACCAACATCACGCCCCTCGATCTCGGTCAGGAGTTCACCCACACGTGGCAGGAGGGGGTCGCGACCGTGACGGCGTTGTGGCGGGCCGACGTGGAGAGACGGAGGTTTCTGATCGACTCCACCTTCGCGATCGGAGCAGGATCCGTCGGAGCCATACGCTGGCTGACGGCGCCTCCGGAAGGGCGTCCCAGCGGCACCGGGGCCCGCCGGGTGGGCAGGGCCGACATCGCCGCGATCCACGAGGTGACCCGGTCCTTCGGCGAACTCGACAACCGCTTCGGCAGCGGCCGGGTGCGCTCGTCCGTCGTGAAGTACCTCGACACCGCCGTCTCCCCCCTGCTCAAGGACGGCAGCTACGGGGAGTCCACCGGCAAGCAGCTGGCCGCCGCGGCCGCCGAGCTGACCCGCCTGGCCGGCTGGATGGCCTACGACATGGAGCAGCACGGCCTGGCCCAGCGCTACCTCATCCAGGCCCTCCGCCTGGCCAGGGGCGCCGACGACCACACCCTGGGCGGCGAGATCCTGGCCGGCATGGCCCACCAGGCCATCTACATGGGCCAGCCGGCCCACGCCCTCGACCTGGCCAGGGCGGCCCAGCTCGCCGCCCGGCGGGCCGGCGTCCAGACCCTGCTGTCCTCCGCGCAGGTGCTGGAGGCCCACGCGCACGCGGGCCTCGGCGACCCCAGGTCCTGCGGGGCCTCCCTGCACCAGGCCGAGCTGGCCTTCGACGCCCGCAGGCCCACGGAGGAGCCGCGCTGGCTCAGCTACTTCGACGAGGCCTACCTGTCGGCCAAGTTCGCCCACTGCTTCCGCGACCTGGGGGAGGGCGAGCGCACGGTGCGGCTGGCGCGGCGCTCCCTCGACATGGACACCCGGTACGTGCGGGGGCGCATGTTCAACCTGTCCCTGCTGGCGGCCGGGCTGCTGGAGTGCGGCGAGCTGGAGGAGGCGTGCCAGGCGGCGGGCAACGCGCTGGCGCTGGCGGGCGAGCTGCAGTCGGCGCGGTCGCGGTCGTACGCGGCGGACCTGCGGCGGCGGCTGGAGCCCTACAAGAACGAGCGGGCCGTGATGGCGCTGCGGGAGCGTACGCGCGAGCTCACGTCCGTGTGACGGCTCCGGGACGGCTCAGGACCGCTTTGGGACGGCTTCGCGACGCTTCGGGACGGGCGAGGCCCCGGGCCGTCTCTTCGGCGGTCCCGGGGCTTCGGCGTCGCTAGTCGAGCAGTTCGCCGTTCGGGCCGACGATGCTCTTGGTCTCGGCGTAGTTGGCCTTGTTGTAGACGTCGGCCACCTCGCCGTCGAAGTAGGCGGAGCTGATGAAGTCGATCCGGTCGTTGCCGTCCTGGTCGTGGAACATGCTCGTCACGCCGTTGACGTAACCGGTGCGCTTGCCGTTGTCGTACTTCATGAGCCAGGGGCCGCCGTCGGCGCCGGGGGTCATGGAGCACTTGAGCACCTGGTGCTCCTCGACCCGGAAGGTGTTGACCTGGTACGTCTTGGTGCCGGTCGTGCCGGAGCACCACTTGGGGGTCACGCCGGTGTAGGGCTTGTCGCCGTCGGGGTGGGGGGCGGCGGGGTAGCCGAAGACGGTGACCTTCTGGCCGCGCGGCTGGTTCCACGCGAAGCCCTGCCCGCCGACGACGTCCCCGAGCCGGCCCATGTCCTTGGCCTTGGCGTTGTCCGGGAAGATGAAGTACGCGTCGTGGAAGTACTTGGTCGAGCTGCTGACCTTGTACCACTGGACGACGTAGTACTGGGTCAGCCAGTAGTCGCCCAGGTTGTCCTTCCAGACCTTGCCGAGCACCTTGCCCTCGGCCTTCTCGTCAAGCTTCTGCTTGTACTGGGCCTCGGTGAGGGCGGTGTTCTTGGTGGCGCCCTTGTCGCCGTTCTTCCACAGGGCGGGGTTCTGGTTGGCGGCGGGGGCGGCAGCGTACTGGCCCTCGGTCACCTCGACCTCGTCCACGGTGGGGACGGAGTCCTCGAAATTGCCGCCGGCCGCGTCCTTGGAGGTCACGTTGTCGGCGCGGAAGCCGCCATTGGGGCCGTACTTGTCCAGGCCCTCCTTGTACTGCTGCTCGGCGGTCTTGCCGCCGGGGATGTCCTTGAGCTCGGTGGACTTGACGTCCTTCTTGCCGTCGAACTTGTCGAACTCCGACTTCAGCACCTGCTTGCCCTCGGCCTGTTCGGCGACCAGGGAGAAGCCGTTGTGGACCGCGACGAAGGCGAAGTCGCCGTCGTAGTCGTCGTAGGTGTCGAGGTCGTAGGACGTGAAGGCGTAGGCGCCGACGTAGACGCCCCAGGGAGCCTTGCCCTGGTAGTAGCCGGGCACGAAGATCCACTTGGCGTAGACGTCCTTGCCGGTCTCGTACACACAGTGGCCGGCGGTCGCCACGAGGTTGCGGTTGCGAGCCTGGATGGAGGTGGCCGAGCACCAGCGGTAGCGGCCCGCGTGGTCGACGAAGAACACCTTGCCGATGGTCTTGGGCAGGTTGACGTTCTTGCTGGCCGTGGGCTTCGGCGTGCCGGTGGGA
Organism: Nonomuraea sp. NPDC048881; assembly: GCF_040649795.1. NCBI lineage: Bacteria > Bacillati > Actinomycetota > Actinomycetes > Streptosporangiales > Streptosporangiaceae > Nonomuraea > Nonomuraea sp. NPDC048881. The sequence continues at coordinate 652,770 of NZ_JBEZGC010000004.1, read as the reverse complement.
GCGGTCAGGCCGGGCTTGCCGTCGGGGACGCCGTCCTTGCTCTGCGTGGCGACCAGCTTGGAGACGTTCTTGGCGTCCCAGTTGTACTGCGTCGCCTTGCGCAGGGCCGCGCCGTTCGCGCCCAGCCAGAACTTGGCGGTGCTGTACGCGTCGGCGGGCTTGGGCATCAGGTTGTCGGTGACCCAGTCAGGGGCGGCACTGGACGGCTGGGCAAGGAGTGCGGCGCTCAAGCCGGCGGCGGCGAGGGGGATGAGCAGGCGCTTCAAGGGAGGCTCCACGAAGTTGTCAAGAAGGGCGTCAAAACCCTATCGACCCTCTTGTCACTCTGGTAAGGGATCGTCTCAGTTTTCGCCAGAAAAGGCCGAAGGGCCCGGCAAATGCCGAGCCCTTCGGGTGAAGCTAGGTTGAGCGGAGGTTTGGACCCTCAGCCCGGTATCCGTCCGAAGATCAGCTGTCGGCCTTCGGAAGGATGGTGCCCGACCACACGTTCGCCGCGGCGGCGTAGACCGAGTTGGTCTCACCGTCGAAGTACGGCGAGGACATGTAGTCCCAGCGGTCGTTGTTGTCCGTGTCGTACAGAACGCTGGTCACGCCGTTGACGTAGCCCATGCGCTTGGCGTTGCTGTACTTGAGGAGCCACGGGGCGCCGTTGTAGCCGCCGGTGACGGCGCACTTCAGCGAGATGTGCTCTTCGATCTTCAGGCTCGGGACCTTGGTCGCCTTCGCGCCGGTCTTGCCGTAGCACCACTTCGGCGTAACGCCGGAGTAGGGCTTCGAGCCGTCGGGGTGCTTGGCGTAGGGGTAGCCGAAGGTACGGACGTACTTACCGGTGGGCTGGTTCCACGCGAAGCCCTGGCCACCGACGTTGTCGCCGAGGCGACCCGTGTCGGTCAGGGACAGGTCCCCACCCGGGTAGATGAAGAACGAGTCGTGGAAGTACTTGGTCGCGCTGCTGACCTTGTACCACTGGATGACGTAGTACTGGGTCAGCCAGTAGTCGCCCAGGTTGTCCTTCCAGACCTTGCCGAGCACCTTGCCCTGAGCCTTCTCGTCAAGCTTCTGCTTGTACTGAGCCTCGGTGAGCGGGGTGTTCTTGGTGGCGCCCTTGTCGCCGTTCTTCCACAGGCCGGGGTTCTCGCTGGCGGCGGGGGCGGCAGCGTACTGGCCCTCCGTCACCTCGACCTCGTCCACGGTGGGAACGGAGTCCTCGAAGTTGCCGCCAGCCGGCTCCTTGGAGGTCACGTTCTCGGCGCGGAAGCCACCGTTGGGGCCGTACTTGTCCAGGCCCTCCTTGTACTGCTGCTCAGCGGTCTTCCCACCGGGGATGTCCTTGAGCTCGGTGGACTTGACTTCCTTCTTGCCCTCGAACTTGTCGTACTCGGCCTTGGTGACCTGGTGCGACTCAACCTTGCTGTAGTTGAGGTTGACACCGTTGTAAACGGTGACGAACGCGTAGTCGCGGTCGAAGTCCTCGTAGTTCGAGAAGTCGTAGTGCGTGAAGGCCTGCTTGCCCACGTAGATGCCCCACGGGGTCTTGCCCTGGTAGTAACCCGGGACGAACACCCAGCGGGAGACGACCTCGTCGTTGGCGGCGATGTCGTACACGCAGTGACCAGCCGTCGCAACCAGGTTGCGGTAGTTCGACTGGATGGAGGTGCCGGAGCACCAGTACAGCTTGCCGTCGCGACCCTCGAAGAAGACCTTGCCGATGGACTTCGGCAGGTTCACGTTCTGGGACTTGACCGTGACGGTCTTCTCGGCGCCGATCGGCGGGGTGGAGCCGGGCTTGCCGTCAGCGACGTACCCGCCCTTCTGCACGATCTTCTTGACGTCCTTGTTGTCCCAGTAGTAGGCCGTGGCCTGCCGCAGGGCAGCGTTGTCGGACTTGGTCCAGAAGTTGATGATCTCAGCAGCCTTCTGCTGGCTGGCAGCCAGAGCGGCGGCGTCGACGTCCGGGTCGGCCTGAGCGGCACCGGCGAGGCCGGCGGCCAGCAGACCAGTGGCCAGAATGGCGCCACCGGCGGGGAGGAGGATGCGCTTCAAGGTAACTCCTTGCGCTGTCGTGGAACGCCTCTTGCGTCCCATGCGTCAGTAAAGGGATAGCCAGGAACATACAGTGTCGATCTTGAAGTCGGGTAGCCGCTTTGAGAGGAAAAGATGCGACAAGCCGGGCGTTATCGTTCTGTGATGTTTAGGGCGTTGTGGCGCAGGAGTCAGGGGAAGTCGGGCTTGAGGGCGTTTGCCCTGATCAACATGAACGAGGGGCGGGCGCCGGTTGCGGGGTCGCCGCTCGGCCTTGATCGGGTCCGCGAGAGCAGTGTGACGCAGATCACATCGGCCTGATGGCACCGTTTCGGCGTCGCATGCGTCCAAACGCCTTCACTTTCCGGCCCGGAAAGGCCGAAGGGCCCGGCGGATGCCGAGCCCTTCGGTTGCTGACGGTTCGTACGGGCGGTCAGGACCGCCCGTCGGAAGCCGTCAATCAGACGATCTTGCCGGACCAAACGTTGGCAGCGGCCTTGTAGACGACGTTCGTCTCACCGTCGAAGTACGGCGAGGAGATGTAGTCCACGCGGTTGTTGCCGTCCTGGTCGTTGAAGGTGCTGGTGACACCGTTCACGTAACCGAGGCGCTTGGAGTTGCTGTAGTTGAGGAGCCAAGGACCACCGTCGGCGCCCTCGGTCATGGCGCACTTGAGCGCCACGTGCTCCTCGATCTTCTTGGCGGCCGAACCGACCAGCTTCTTGGTGGTCTTGCCGTAGCACCACTTCGGCGTGATGCCGGTGTAGTTCTTGTGGCCGTCGGGGTGCGGCGCGGCCGGGTAGCCGAACACGCGGACGTACTTGCCCGTGGGCTGGTTCCAGGCGAAGCCCTGGCCGCCGACGTTGTCGCCGAGGCGACCGGCGTCCTTGGCCGCGACGTCTCCACCGGTGTAGATGAAGAACGAGTCGTGGTAGTACCGGGTCGTCTTGGTGACCTTGTACCACTGGACGACGTAGTACTGGGTCAGCCAGTAGTCGCCCTGGCTGTCCTTGTAGACCTTGCCGAGAACCTTGCCCGCAGCCTTCTCGTCAAGCTTCTGCTTGTACTGAGCCTCGGTGAGCGGGGTGTTCTTGATGGCACCCTTGTCGCCGTTCTTCCACAGGCGGGGGTTCTCGTTGGCGGCGGGGGCGGCGTTGTACTGGCCCTCGGTCACCTCGACCTTGTCGACCGTGGGGATCGCGTCGGTGAAGTTACCGCCGGAGGCCTCCTCGGTCGTGGTGGTCTCGGCGCGGAAGCCACCGTTGGGGCCGTACTTGTCCAGGCCCTCCTTGTACTGCTGCTCGGCGGTCTTGCCGCCGGGGATGTCCTTGAGCTCGGTGGACTTGACGTCCTTCTTGCCCTCGAACTTGTCGAACTCCGACTTGAGGACCTGCTTCTCCTGGACCGCGCTGGTCGAGAGGGAGACGCCGTTGTACACGGTCACGAACGCGTAGTCGCGGTCGTAGTCCTCGTACACGTCGAAGTCGTAGTGGGTGAAGGCCTGCTTGCCCACGTAGATGCCCCAGGGAGCCTTGCCCTGGTAGTAACCGGGGACGAAGACCCACTTGGACATGACGTCGGCGTTGGCGCCGGTGTCGTAGACGCAGTGACCGGCCGTGGCGACCAGGTTGCGGTACTTCGACTGGAGCGAGGTGGCGGAGCACCACTTCTTCTCGCCCTTGCCGTTGACGAAGAACACCTTGCCGATGGTCTTCGGCATGTTGACGTTCTGCGTCTTGGCGGTGGTCTTCTTCTCCTCACCAATCGGGGCAGTGGTGCCCGGCTTGGTGTCGGCGCTGTAGCCGCCCTTGCTCTGCAGCTTGGCGACGTCCGCCTTGTCCCAGACGTTGGACTCGGTGGCGGCCCGGAGGGCGGCACCGTTGTTCTCGGCCCAGAAACCGGCGATCGCCTTCGCGTTGGCCGCGCTCGCCGCCATCGCGTCGGTGGAGATGTCGCTGTCGGCCGAGGCCGTACCGGCGAGGCCGGCGGCCAGGAGGCCGGTAGCCAGGATGGCGCCACCGGCGGGGATGAGGATGCGCTTCAAGGGAACTGCTCCTTGGTCTGTCGTGGGTCGCAACATGCGTCCCATGCGTCAGTAAAGGGATAGCAAGGAACATAGCCAGTGATCTCCGCAGGTGAAAGCCGTTCTGAGGGGATCGGTAAGGGGCGTTTTCGCCGTTATCGTGCTGTTATCTGTCAGAGGCTTTGGCGTGACGTTACCGGAAGGTGATGTTTTCGCTGGACCTGTAGGGGATTCGGCGGTCGGGACGAAAGTTCCGTTAGGGGCTCGTTGCGCTGTGTGACTGGATGAATGTGATCCAGATCACAGGAACCAGATTGGGGCCCCATCCGTCTAAATCGGCCCGTCACTCACAGGTGATCTTCAGGTTCGGCTCAGGATCCCTCAGGTTTCGACAATCTGCCCGTTTTTGTAGGGGGTCCGGACCCAACATGCCCTGCGTGCTATGTGGCTATTTGGGGTGTTTGTCGCTTTTGGGCATGGCGAAGCGAGGGGCGGCGGCAGCCGCGACCCTGAAGCGTCAGGGGAGAAGGATGGTGCGGACCGTCCGCCAGGAGGCTGTGTCGGCTGCGTTGAGCAGGCCCAGTCTGGGGACGGACGGGCTGTACGGGGTGGCGTCGAGGTGGCGGGCGGCGCCGCCGGCCTCCGTCAGCAGCAGGACGCCCGGCGCGTGGTCCCAGGGGAGCGTCCGGTGGAACAGCAGGAAGTCCTGGTCGCCGTTCAGGAGGCGGGGATAGTCCACGCCGGCGCACTTCGTGCCAGGGGTGAGGGCGGCGAAGCGGGGTTCGGCCGCCGCCACGTGGGCCTTGGCGTCGTCGTCCAGGAAGCGGGTGAGGACGGCGCCGCGCAGCCGGGCGGGGTCGGCGGGAGGCGCGGCGCGGTGGACGGGGATGCCGTTCCGCCAGGCTCCGGAACCGAGCTCGGCGACGTAGACGTCGTCCTCGGCCGGCCGCACGATCCAGGACGCGACCGTCTGGCCCGACCGGACCAGGGCTGCCATCACCGCGTACTCGGGGCGGCCCGCGACGAAGTTGGCCGTGCCGTCCAGGGGGTCGACCAGCCAGGCGGTGGGGGCGTCGTGCAGGGCGGACAGGAGCGCGGGGTCCGCGGAGGCCGCCTCCTCGCCGACGACGGGGGCGTCCAGGAGGTCGCGGAGGCGGCGGCTGATCAGCTCCTCGGCCTCACGGTCGGCCACGGTGACCACTTCGCCCGGTGTCTTCTCCGAGACGTCACCGGCGGCGAGGGCGCGGAACCGGGGGAGGATCGCGATCTCGGCGGTCTCGCGAAGGATCTCGGTCACCGCGTCGATCAGCATGGGGCCCATGCTAGACATCGGGTGCTATGGGGTTGAAGGGGGCCTTCGTCCGTGGGTGCGGTTGATCGGGCATGGATGGGAGACGTGCCAGTGCCTGGTGCTCCCCCGTGGTCGGCGGGGCCGCCCCTGCTCGTTTCGGTCCTTGGGCCTTGATTTCGGGCAGGGGCGGCTGTCGCGGTCTCTGCTAGATGGTGGCGATTCCCGCGGCGCGCAGCTCGGTGCCGGTGAAGCGGAGCGTTCCGGCGTCGGGGTTCTTGGAGTCGCGGAGTGCGTAGGCGTCGTCGATGCCGGGGATCTGCGCGATCAGGACGCAGGTCTCCACGTGGTCGCCCGGTGGGCCGCCGCCGCGAAGTTGGGTGAAGGGCACGTCATCGAGGTTGCCGCGGTACAGGTCTGTCATGAGTGCTTCCTTTCGTCTCGTCAGCGGCCCGCGGGGGGATCGCTTGGAAGATACAAGCACTAGACATGATAGGACCTCTCCATACCTTGAATGAGGTAGTCATTTGTCCTCGTAGGTTCTGCGTCCCTTAGCGTTTTTCTATGGCCTTGGTGGACAAAAGCGACCGCATCGACCATGTCGGGCCGAACCTGGTGTGGCGGCAACTGGCCAAGGACGTCGAGGCCGACATCGCCTCCGGCCTGCTGGCCCCCGGCGCCAAGCTGCCCGCCGAGCTGGAGCTGGCGAGCCAGTACGGCGTCTCCCGGGTGACGGTCCGGCGCGCGGTCAAGGATCTGGCGGAGCGCGGCCTGCTGGTCGTCGTCCATGGGCGGGGGACGTTCGTGTCGCGCGGGTCCGCGTAGGTGGGCTTGGCGCTGGGGTGCTCGCTCCGGGGGGCGCGGGCCGCCGCCTCGGCGGCGCCGGGAGGTCGTGCCCGTCAAGCGTCTGGGCCATCTGGCCGCTCATTCGCCGGTGACGGCGCCGGCGGGTGACCGCGTCGCCGTCCGGTAGTCAGCGGGCCGGCCGTGCGTGCGGCCCGCTCGTTCTACCTTGCCTGGTCACCAGCTGCGGACGCGGGGGCGGCGGCGCATGCGTTCCAGCATCGCCTCGTTGAAGGCCGCGGACACGGATGCGAACTCGCCGTCCTCGACCGCTCGGTCGACGTACGCCTTGACGTGGGGGTCGAGGGTGATCGTGACCTCCGGGGCCGTCGTGGCGGGAGCGGTCGCGGGCTCGTCCTGATCCTCGGTCATACCGACATCTTGCGCCACAAGGGCTGGCGAATCACGCCCCGAAACGCTGCAGATTCGACGGATGCCCAGCGAGCTTCCAGTGGGAGTGTCGGGAACGCGGGTGGGGCATGCCGTCCGCGGTTGGGTGGGCGGTGACGGCGGGAGTTCCATGGCGCCGAAGGCGCGTGGGGTGCGCCGGTAGGCGCCTGATCGGGAAGGGTCTGAGCCCTTGTGGGCGCGGAGCGCCTTTGCTGGGGGAGTCGATTCGGGGGGCGGACAGGTGAGGGCCCCGGCGGCAAGGAGCAACGCCGGGGCCCTCTCTCCCCTGGTGAGGGCTTACTTGTAGAGCTCCCCGTTAGGCCCCACGATCTTCCCCGACGGGAAGTTGGTGGCCGCCTTGTACACGGCCGCCGTCTCGCCGTCGAAGTAGGGCGAGGTGATGTAGTCGATGCGGTCGTTGCCGTCCTGGTCGGCGAAGGTGCTGGTGACACCGTTCACGTAGCCGAGGCGCTTGGCGTTGCTGTAGTTCAGCAGCCACGGCCCGCCGTCGTAGCCGGGGGTGACGGCGCACTTCAGGCCGACGTGCTCCTCGATCTTGAGCCACGACGCGCCCACGGTCTTGGCCGTCGTCTTGCCGTAGCAGTGCTTCGGCGTGACACCGCTGTACGGCTTGTTGCCGTCGGGGTGCGGGGCCGCCGGGTAGCCGAAGGTGCGGACGAACTTGCCCGTCGGCTGGTTCCAGGCGAAGCCCTGGCCGCCCACGGCGTCGCCGAGCCGGCCGGCGTCCTTGGACAGCAGGATGTAGTAGTGGCCGCCCCAGGCGCGCTTCGGGCCGCTGAAGCGCTCGAAGTCCTTGCGGTCCACCTGCTTCACGCCGTCGAACTGGATGCCGTTGTAGACGGTGACGAACGCGTAGTCGCGGTCGTAGTCCTCGTAGTTGTCGAAGTCGTAGTGGGTGAAGGCCTGCTTGCCCACGTAGATGCCCCAGGGGGCCTTGCCCTGGTAGTAGCCCGGGACGAAGACCCAGTTGGACAGCGTGTCGCTGTTACTGTCCGTGTCGTACACGCAGTGGCCGGCGGTGGCGACCAGGTTGCGGTTGCCCGACTGGATCGAGGTGGCCGAGCACCAGCGGAACTTGCCGGAGCCGTCGACGAAGAAGACCTTGCCGATGCTCTTGGGCAGGTTCACGTTCTGGGACGCGCCGCCCTTCTGCGCGCCGGTCGGCGCGGTCATGCCGGGACGGCCGTCGGGGTCGTAGCCGCCCTTGGAGACGACCTTCCGCACTTCCTTGGAGTCCCAGGTGTACTGCGTGGCCTGGCGGAGGGCGGCGCCGTTGGAGGCGATCCAGAAGGAGGCGATCGAGGCGGCCTGGGAGTTGCTGCCGGCCATCGGGTCGTTGGAGACACCGCCGTCGGCCTGGGCGGTGGCGGAGAGCCCGGCGGCCAGAAGGCCGGTCGCCACGACCGCGCCGCCGACGGGGAGGAGGATTCGCTTCAAGGTAACTCCAGGTTGCGCTGACAGGAGGCGCCTCTTGCACCCCGAAATTCAGCAAACGGACGACCCGGAACCTATAACGCTGACAGGGCGAATGGAAATTTTCGGTAGATCATGTCAGCGCTCCCAGCCAGCGCCGTTACCGTATCGAGATCAAAGGATCGGCTGATCACGTCCCGTGATCACCTGGTTGCATGTGACTTACGTCACATTTACCGGCGTGGTGAGTGCGGCGGCGCGTCGGTAGACCTCCGCCGTGGTCGTGTCGAAGTACGGCGACGACACGGCGTCGTAGGTGCCCTTGGCGTCCCTGTTCCAGGTCAGGCTGTTGACGCCGTTCAGGTCGCCGAGTCCGCGGGCCGCGTCGTAGTCGACCAGCCAGGGGCCGCCGCTGGCGCCGGGGCTGAAGGCGCACGGCTGGAGCCGGACGCCCTTCTGCAGGTCGAGCGCGGGAGCCGCGGTCCAGTACGTGACGCTGCCCTGGCACGTCCGCAGCGTCTTGCCGTCGAACGGACGGGTGCCGTCGGGCTGCACGCCGGCCGGGAAGCCGAACGCCGTCATGGTGGCGGCCGCCGGCTTCCTGTTGATCTCCAGCCCCTGACCGCCCACGTTGTCCTGGAGGCGGCCGACGTCCTTCATCGTGTACGTGCCGTCCTTGGCCTGCTCCCAGACGAACCCGCGGTGCACGGTCACGAACGCGTAGTCGAAGTCGTAGTCGCCCTTGCCGGACCAGTCCTCGTGCATGCTGAGCGCGGCCCCCACGTAGATCCCGTCGGGCGTCTCGCCGTTGGGACCGGGGTTGGGTACGAAGATCCAGTATTCGGCGGCCTTGGCCTGGCGGGAGTCGTACGCGCAGTGGCCGGCCGTGGCCACGACGCTGCGGTTGCGGGCGGCGACCGCGCTGGCCGAGCACCAGTACTGCTTGGCGCCGAACTTGAAGAAGACCTTGCCCATGGTCTTGCCGGCGCCCCCCTGCTTGGGCGGCACGGGCGCGATGCCCTGCGTCGCGGACGTCCGCCGCACCGCCGTCACGGGCGAGGCGGGCCCGGAGGCGGCGCCGGCCGAGGACGTCGGGGCGGCCTGCGCGCCCGGCGTGGCGGGGCTGTAGCTGTCGGCCTGCTTGAGCTGGTCGGGACGCCAGTAGTCGGCGACCTTCCTCATGTCGGCGGCGGTCTTGGCCAGCGTGACGCCGAAGACCCGGCTCGCCGGCGCGGCGTTCGCGATCCCCGTGAAGGCAGGCAGCAACAGCAGCGCGCCGCCCAGGGCGGCCGCCGCCAGTTGCCTGGCCCGGGAGATCATGAAATGCCTTTCTTGGGGTCGTAAGGGTGGATTTTTCCAGATCAACTGCCTGTATTGCAGCCCGGATAGGGATTCGTTACCTGATCAAGAGTGCACCGTGTGCGATAAGGACGCCATCAGCCGATCCCTCCCGATACGCGTAAATGATCACGCGTGTCGGTCGTTGCCCCAGGTCAGAGGGCTGATAGAGGCTGCGCCTATGCATCGAATTCTCTGCATCATCGCGCTTTCCTGCGCCGCATTCGCCGCCGCTCCAGTGGCGAACGCCACGACCGGACCGCCCGATGTCCGGACGTCGCACAAGGGCCAAAGGCTTTTCCGGATCAGCGTCGGAGATCGGCAGGGCGTGCTGGAGTGCACCCCCGGCCGGGTCGCGCCGGGGCAGGTCGCGGCCTGTTCCGCTCTCGAACAGGTGGGCGGGAACCCGGCCCGTCTGAGCGGTCGTACGGGGGTCTCCTGCACCGCCGACTACGAGCCGGTGGACGTACGGGCGGAGGGCGTCTGGGACGGCGACCGCTACCGCTACTCGCAGACCTTCCCCAACGCCTGCGCCCTCGCCGTCGCCACGGGCCCGGTCTTCCGCGTCTGAGGCGCGGGTCTGGAGGCGTACGCCCGAGAGATCGACGACCGGGGAAGGCCCCGGATCCCGCCGAGGAGGATCCGGGGCCTCGACTGCCGGGCCGGATCACGGCATGTCGCCGGTCCAGCGGTTGGCGGCGGCCTTGTAGACGTCGTAGGTGTCGGTGTTGAAGTACGGCGACGAGATGTGGTCGTAGCGGTCGTTGCCGTCGGTGTCCCACGCGACGCTGTTCACGCCCACCAGGTAGCCGGTGCGTGTGGAGTTCCGGTAGTCGTATATGAACGGGCCGCCGCCGGCGCCGGCGGTGAAGGAGCACCTGAAGCCGATCTGCTCCTGCAGGTCGTACTTCTTGGCCCCGGGCATCGGAGCCGTCCTGCCGTAGCACCACTTCAGCGTGCGGCCGGTGTACGGCTTGTCGCCGTCGGGGTGCCCGCCGGCCGGGTAGCCGAAGGAGAACACGTTCAGCTTCGTGCCGCGGTTCCAGGTGAAGCCCTGGCCGCCGACGTTGTCACCGAGGCGGCCGGCGTTCTTGACGGTCCAGTGCCACCGGTTGCCGGTCTTCTCCCAGCTCACCTTGATGCCGTTGTAGACGTTGACGAACGCGTAGTCGAAGTCGTAGTCCTCCTTCACCACGAAGTCGTCGTGCGCGTTGAACGTCCTGGCGGCGTAGATGCCGTACGGCGCCTTGCCCTCCCGCACGTTGTCGCCGTCCCAGTACGACGGGATGAAGATCCAGTTGTCGTAGAAGGTGTTCTGCTGGGGGTCGTAGACACAGTGGGCGGAGGTCGCCACCAGATTGCGGTACTTGCCCTGTACGGAGCTGGCCGAGCAGTACCGCCAGTTCTTCGGGTTGCGCGGGTCGGTCCGGGGCAGCGTGAAGAACACGCGGCCGACCGTGTCGGGCAGGTTGACCTGCCGGCTCTTGCCCGCCCTCGCCTTCTCCCCGCCGATCGGCGGGACCGATCCGGGCGGCCCGTCGGGGGTCTGGTCGCCGCCCGTGCCGCCCCTGACACCCCTGGACGACACGTCGAGCGCGCCGTCGTGGTCGGTGGCGAGCTTGATGCGGTCCGGCGTCCAGAACTGCACGGCCTGCTCGGCGGGGGTCGCCGCGTTCCTGGACACGACGTCGGGGGCCGAGGTCGCCTCCGCCGTGGCGCCGGTGGTCGTGCCGGCGGCCAGGGCGGCGGCCACCAGCGCGGCGAGGGGGATCGCGATGCGCCTTGCTCGGGAATACATGGAACTCCTCTCGGTTCTCGGCGGCCCAGAGCGGGGTGCTGCGCCCCGGTGGGCCAGGAAAACGTTGAGCACGCTAATGAATGGCGCAACCCGTCAGCCAGAAAGCGATGCGAAAAGGTCGGTTCCGCCTCCGTTTTGTTATGGAAATAGCGAAATTACATGTATTCAAAAAAGGCATCTCCACAGGTCAGGCACATCGTGAAGAGTCTGCGACACCAGCGGTAACGCTGATTATCAAACGCCACTGCTTATCAACCGAATGTTGTTCTGGTTAGATGTCGGTATGGATCCACGCACCCCCTGTCTCATCGGCATCGCCCAACGCACCGTGCGCGAACAGCCCGGCCCGGAACCGCTCGATCTGTGGGAATCGGTCGCCCGCGAGGCGGCCGAGGACGCCCGGCTGCCCGCCGGGTGGCTCGACTCGATCCAGATCGTCCACACCGACTCCTGGCAGTACGACTCGCCCACCGGGCGGCTGGCCGAGCGCCTGGGCGCCACGCCGCGCCACACCGCCTACTCCAAGGTCAGCGGCACCGCTCCGCAGCTCCTCATCGGCGCGGCCGCGGCCCGGATCGCGGCGGGCGACCTGGACTGCGCGCTGATCACCGGGGCCGAGGCGCTGGCCACCCGGCGGGCCTACCGGCGGGCGGGCGAGCACGTGCCGTGGAGCCACGCCGCCGATCCCAAGCCGCCCTACGGCTGGGAACGGCCCCCGCACCCCGCCGAGCTGGCGCACGACCTGTTCCTGCCCGTGCACACGTACGCGATCATGGAGACCGCGCGGCGGGCGGCGGCCGGGATGACGGTCGAGGAGGAGATGCTCGACCGGGGCCGGATGATGGCGCCGATGACCGAGGTGGCCGCGGCCAACCCGTACGCGTGGCGGCGGGCCGTGCGCACGCCCGAGGAGCTGGTGAAGGGCAACCGGTTCGTCGGCTGGCCGTACACCAGGAACACCGTGGCGGTCATGGAGGTCGACCAGGCGGCGGCCGTCGTCCTGGCCTGCGCGGAGCTGGCCGACCGGCTGGGGGTGCCGGACGAGCGGCGGGTCTACCTGCGCGGCTGGGCGTACGCCGAGGACACCTGGGAGGTGGCGGCGCGGCCCGCGCTCGGCTCGTCGCAGGCGATCGGGGCCGCCGCCGAGGCCGCCTTCCGGCGCGCCGGGCTCGGCCTCGCCGACATGGACGCGCTCGACCTGTACAGCTGCTTCGCCGTCGCGTTGCGGCAGGCGTGCGACGCGATCGGGCTCGCCCCGTACGACCGGCGCGGCCTGACGGTCACCGGCGGCCTGCCGTACGCCGGCGGCCCGGCCAGCGACTACGTGCTGCACTCGACGGCCACGATGGCCGGGCTGCTGCGCACGCAGTCGGGCCATGGGCTGGTGACCGGCGTGGGGATGCACCTGACGAAGCACACGTACGCGGTGTGGTCCAGCGAGCCCGGCGGGCCGCCCGGGGACGCCGTCCCGGTGTTCACGGCGGCCGGGGTGCCCGTCGTGGGCTCGTACGCCGGGCCCGCCACCGTGGCCGGCTACACGGTCGCGCACGGCCCGGACGGCGAGCCGGACAAGGGCATCCTCGTCGTCGACCTGCCGGCCGGCGGGCGGGCGCACGCGCACGTGCTGGAGCCGGAGCTGCTGGCCGACGCCATGTCCCGGGAGCTCGTGGGGCAGCGGGTCAGCCTGGTCGCGGGCGACGGGCCCAACGTGGCCACCTGGTGATCCCGCCGAGGTTGTGAAGTTGTGACCTCATGCGGCGACTTCGCCGGGTTCGAGGGCTTGCGCGGGCGGATGTCGCTCAACTGAACTGGGGGTGAAGGGCGCAACCCGCACTAACCCGGCGAGGCACGTCGTGTCCGACCAGTTCGACGTCATCGAGGCAGGGGGGCGAGGCCGCCGCCGGTGGATCGGGCTCGCGGTGGTGCTGGCTCTGCTGGTGATCCCGGCCGTCAGCCTGCTGCTCAGCCGCGACCCGCGGCAGGAGCCGCCCCCGCCGTCCGCCACCACGCCCATCCGCTCGCTCACCACGATCGAGAACGGCCCCAACGCCCTGCGGATCCCGGCCAGGACCAAGGGCCACGACGAGATCATCGACGTCGTCTTCCCCGACGGGCTGAAGGCCGAGGTGCGCTACCCGGCCGACCTCGACCTCAACGAGCTGGGGGTGCGGCCGTTCCAGGGCGCGTGGATCGACGGGCGGTTCCGGCAGTTCAGCGTGCCGTACAACGGGGTCGCCGAGGTGACCGGCGGCGGCCGGCCGATCAGGAGCTACGGCCCCGGCGTCACCCTGTGGCCGCGCCAGCCGGGCGGGGGCAGCGGGCAGGTGCTGCTCTTCGCGTTCGGACGCTGGCGGCTGGCGATGCAGGACAGGGGCGAGGGGCTGACCTTCGACCAGCGCGCGGCCCTGGCGCGGGATCTGCACGGCAAGGTGACCCGGGACGGCTACCTGGTGCTGTCGGGCGAGGGATCGGTGCGGCTGGCCCGTCCGGGGGCCGTGACCCAGGAGGGGCCGGCCGGGCCGCAGCTCTGGTTCGGCGGGGGAGTGCGGGAGATGGTCGTGCTGGCGCCCACGCCCGACTGCGTCAGGAAGGCCCGGCTGCCGAAGGTGATCGAGGGACGCGGGCGTCCGGCGGAGTGGACGTGCCGGGGGGACGTGGAGGTCGCCGTCGCCGGACCCGAGGAGTTCCGGCGCCGCGCCCTCGCCGGGATCCGGGTGACGGTCAGGCGCTGAGTCCCGGCCGGCGGCTCGCTCGGGCGGGGCGGTGTCGTGGGTGGCGGCGGGTCGGTTAGTAGGGTGCGGCCATGTTCGCCGTAACCGCCACACAGACCGATCCCGACAATCCGCTCGCCGGGCTGACGCTCGGTGAGCACCCCGACCCGAAGGCGCCCGACGGCTGGACGACCGTCTCGGTGCGCGCCGCCGCCCTCAACCACCACGACCTGTGGACGCTCAAGGGCGTGGGCATCAGGCAGGAGCGGCTGCCGATCGTGCTCGGCTGCGACGCCTCCGGCGTGGACGAGGACGGCAACGAGGTCATCGTGCACGCCGTCATCGGCACGGGCGCGGACGAGACGCTCGACCCCAGGCGCTCCCTGCTGTCGGAGGTGCACGACGGGACGTTCGCCGAGCGGGTGGCCGTGCCGCGGCGCAACCTCGTGCCCAAGCCGGCCGCGCTCAGCTTCGAGGAGGCCGCCTGCCTGCCCACGGCGTGGCTGACCGCGTACCGCATGCTGTTCGACAAGGCCGGGCTCGAACCGGGCTCGACCGTGCTGGTGCAGGGCGCCGGCGGCGGCGTCGCGACCGCGCTGATCGCGCTCGGCCGCGCGGGCGGCTTCCGGGTCTGGGCGACCAGCCGGTCGGAGGACAAGCGTGAGCGGGCCCGCGAGCTCGGCGCCGACCAGGTCTTCGAGACGGGCGCGCGGCTGCCCGAGCGGGTGGACGCGGTCATGGAGACGGTCGGCCAGGCCACCTGGGACCATTCGCTCAAGTCGCTCAGGCCGGGCGGCCGCATCGTGGTCTCCGGGGCCACCAGCGGCGCGGTCCCGTCCGCCGACCTCAACCGCGTCTTCTTCCTGCAGCTGTCCGTGGTCGGCACCACCATGGGCACCCGCGACCAGCTCCAGCGGCTGGCGGTGTTCCTGGAGCAGACGGGCGTGCGGCCGGTGATCGACCGGACGCTGCCGATGACCGAGGCCCGGGACGGCTTCGCGGCCATGGCCGAAGGCGAGATCTTCGGAAAAATCGTCTTTACCAGCTGAATAAGTGAAGGGTTACTTGCCCGCCTTCCGGGTGATACAGGAAGAATGACGTCGTATCACCCTGGAGGCGTTCACCATGAACGTTGAGCCGTTCGGCCCGGGTTCGATGCACTGGGACACCGCGGGCGAATACCGCAACCTGCTCGTGGCCGGCAGCGCGCTGGTCCTCCAGACCATGCATCCGGCGGTCGGCGCGGCCGTGGCGGAGCACTCGACGTACAAGGACGACCCGTGGGGGCGGCTCAACCGCACGCTCGCCTCCGTCCAGAAGTGGGTCTACGGCGGTGAGGGCGGTCTGGCCGAGGGGCGGCGGCTGCGCGAGCTGCACCGCTCCATCAGCGGCGTGGACGAGCACGGCCGCGCCTACCACGCCCTGAACGGCGAGGCGTGGGCCTGGGTGCACCTGTCACTGTTCGAGCGGTTCATCACGCTCAACCGCTACTTCGGCACCCCGTACACCGAGGAGCAGCAGCGCCGCATGTACGCCGAGTCGCGGCAGCTCGGCGCGATCCTGCAGGTGCCGGAGCGGGAGATGCCGGCGGACCTGGAGGCGTTCTGGCGCTACTTCGACACGATGATCGCCGAACGGCTGGAGCCGCACCCGACGGCGCTGGAGGTGCTCGCCGTCATGCGCGGCACGCCCGCCCCGCCCGGCCTGCCGAGGCCGCTGCGCCGGCTGTGGACGCCGGTGGGGCTGGGGTCGGGGGAGTTCAACCACTTCGTCACTGTCGGGACCCTGCCGCCGGCCGCGCGCAGGAAGCTCGGCCTGCGCTGGACGGCCCGGGACGAGCGGCGGCTGCGGCACCTCGGGCACGCCGTGGCGATGCTGACCGCGCGCCTGCCCGAACGCCTGCGCTACATGCCGGTCGCCTACCACGCCCGCAGAGCGGCCCGCGGCCACGGCCGCCCGCAACCCTCGCAACGCCCGCTGCGCTCGGCCTAGCGGCGGCTCAGCGGCGGCTCAGCGGCGGAGGATGTCGCGGATGCGGGCGGACGCCTCGTCGAGCACGGTGTGCAGCTCGTGCAGCTTCTGCGTGGTCAGGGCGGCGTCGGCGGCCTCCGTGCGGGCCTGGGCCACGAAGTCGGCCAGCAGTTCGCCCAGCTCGCTGTCGAGCTCGGTCCGGCGCACGGTGTCGCCGCCGAGCGTGGTCCAGATGTCCGACCAGATCCGCCGCCACTCGCCGGCCAGCCGGTCGCTCTCCACCTGCCACTGGTTGGCGTGCGCCATCCACTGCCGCTTCTGCTGCTCCTTGAGCCGTTTGAGCTCCTCGGCCCGTGCCTTGGCGTCGTCGCGGGCGCCGGTGCGCACGTCCTTGGCCATCCGGGTGAGCTCGTCGCGCAGCGACTTCACCGTGTCGCGGACGTCCTCCTTGACCTCGCGGGCGATGTCCCGCACCGAGGCGGAGATCTCCTGCTCCAGGTCGTCGAGCTCGTCGAGCCGGGCGTTGAGCTCCTCGCGGCCCTTGTCGGTGATGGAGAACACCTTCTTGCCCTCGATCACCTCGTGCGTGACCAGGCCCTCCTCCTCCAGGCGGGCCAGTCGCGGGTAGATCGTGCCGGGCGAGGGCGAGTAGACGCCGAGGAAGCGGTCCTGGAGCAGCCGGATGACCTCGTATCCGTGCCGCGGGCTCTCCTCCAGCAGCTTGAGCAGGTACAGCCGGAGCCGGCCGTGACCGAAGACAGGGCTCATTCCTTCTCTCCCTTGAGCAGCGCGACCTCGCCCGAGACGGTGTACGCCGACAGTGAGGCCATGCCGCCCCCCAGCCGTCCGGACAGCGCCTTGGAGCCGGGGCCGTTGTTCGCCGACAGTCCGTCGAACGTGGAGCTCAGCCTGCCGGAGGTGGACCTCATGCTGACGTCGGACTCGACGTTCTCCGGCACCCGCACCAGGATGGCACCCGAGACGCTGTTGAGCGTCACATGACTCGTGGGCCGGAGCGTCAGGTCGGCGGTGATGCGGCCGGACACCGTGCTGGCCTTGAGCCGGCGCGGGCTGCCGTCGGCGAGGGTCAGCTCGCCCGAGACGGTCTTCAGCGCCAGGTCGCCCTCCATGGCGCGGCTCTCGATCGAGCCGGAGACCGTGGTGGCGCTCACCTCGCCGCTCACGCCGTCGAGGACGACCTCGGAGGACACGCTCTTGACCCGGGTGGACCGCTCGAACCCGGCCAGCACCGTGGACGCCGAGACCACCTCCGTGTTCACCCGGCAGCCCTTGGGCACGGTGAGCGTGAGGTTGGTCCTGCGCTTGTCGCGCCGCAGCCAGCCGAGCAGCCCGTCCAGGGTCAGGCCCTCGTAGGTGACGACCAGCTCCTTGGTCAGCGGGTCGTAGCTGACCAGCAGCGGCGCGGCCGACTCGATCTCCGTCAGCTCCAGCGTGGGCGGCCCCTCGCTGGCCAGGACGGCCAGCCTGCCGGCGACGATCCGCACGTCAAGTGACTCAACCGGCCCGAACGTGAGCTGCTCGGGAGCGTCCAGCGTCCACTTCTCCATGAACGTATGCCTCCTTGACGAGTACGTCTCCTACGAGAACACGATATGTCGCGTTACTCGAAAACTCAAGATGTATCGCGTCTCGGCGGCGGAATCCCGTCAGTCGTCGTCCTCGTCGTCGAGGCGGGCCAGCCAGGTGGCCAGCCGCTCGATCGGGGTCTCGAACTCGGGGTTGAGATCGACGAACTCGCGCAGCCGCTCGCCCAGCCAGAGCACGCTGACCTCTTCCTCGCCCCGCCGATCGACCAGCTCCTCGATCCCTCGATCGGTGAAGTACATGGGTTCTCTCCTTCGTGCAGGCAGGGGCCTCACCCTGCCGGTCAACGCAGAAGCCCCCGGCCGGACGGCCGGGGGCTCACTGGCGGCCTGCTCAGCCGAAGAGCTGGTGGAGGATCTCCTCCAGCTCGGTGTCGTGCGAGTTGTGCGAACCCGTCGCGGGCGAGCTGTTCGGGGTCCGCGAGACGCGGCGCAGCGACCGGCCGCCGAGCGTCTGCGGGTCTTCGGCCAGCTTCAGCGTCAGGTAGGGCCACGGGCCCATGTTCACCGGCTCGTCCTGGGCCCACACCAGCTCGGCCTGCTGCCCGTAGCGGGCCAGCTCGGCGGTGAGCTCCTCGGTGGGGAACGGGTAGAGCCGCTCAAGACGGACGATCGCGACGTCGTCGCGGCCCGTCTTGTCGCGCTGCGCGGCCAGGTCGTAGTAGAGCTTGCCCGAGACCAGGACGATCCGGGTGACCTTGGCCGGGTCGACCGTGGTGTCGCCGATGACCGGCTGGAAGGTGCCGGTGGTGAAGTCGGACGCCTTCGACGTGGCCGCCTTGTGCCGCAGCAGCGACTTGGGCGTGAAGACCACCATCGGCTTGCGCCGGTTGGACTCCACCTGCCAGCGCAGCAGGTGGAAGTAGTTGGCCGGCGTGGACGGCTGCGCGACCGTCATGTTGTCGAGCGCGCAGACCTGCAGGAACCGTTCGATCCTGGCCGAGGAGTGGTCGGGGCCCTGGCCCTCGTAGCCGTGCGGCAGCAGCAGCACGACGGAGGAGCGCTGGCCCCACTTCTGCTCACCGGACGAGATGAACTCGTCGATGATCGTCTGGGCGCCGTTGACGAAGTCGCCGAACTGCGCCTCCCAGGCCACCAGGGCATCGGGACGCACGACGCTGTAGCCGTACTCGAAGCCGAGCGCCGCGAACTCGCTGAGCAGCGAGTCGTAGACGTAGAACTTCGTGGTGCCCTCGTTGAACTGCTTCAGCGGCGTGTGGTCGGCGCCGGTCATCCGGTCGACCAGCACCGCGTGCCGCTGGGTGAACGTGCCGCGCCGGGAGTCCTGGCCGACCAGGCGCACCGGGTGGCCGTCGATCAGCAGCGAGCCGAACGCCAGCGTCTCGCCCATCGCCCAGTCGATCGAGTCGGTCTCGACCATCTGGCCGCGGCGCTGCAGCACCGGCGCCAGGCGCGGGTGCGGCGTGAAGCCCTCGGGCAGGTTGAGCTGGGTGTCGACGATGCGCTTGAGCGTCTCGTCGCTGATCGCCGTCGGCGTGTCGGCGTGGGACCACTTGACGACCTCGGCCGGGGGCACCCGCATGGCGGCCGCCTCCTTGGGCTTCTTGGCCGCCTCGCGCGTCTCGGTGAACGCCTGCTCCAGCTTGGCCTGGTAGTCGCGCAGCGCCGACTCGGCCTCCTCGACCGTGATGTCGCCCCGGCCGATCAGCGCCTCGGTGTAGAGCTTGCGGGTGGAGCGCTTGGCGTCGATCAGGTCGTACATCAGCGGCTGGGTGAAGGCGGGGTTGTCGCCCTCGTTGTGGCCGCGGCGGCGGTAGCAGATGAGGTCGATGACGACGTCCTTGCGGAACGCCTGGCGGTATTCGTAGGCCAGCTGGCCCACGCGCACCACGGCCTCGGGGTCGTCGCCGTTGACGTGGAAGATCGGCGCCTGGATCATCCGCGCGACGTCGGTCGCGTAGACCGACGAGCGGGACGAGGCCGGCGAGGTGGTGAAGCCCACCTGGTTGTTGACCACCACGTGCACGGTGCCGCCGGTGCGGTAGCCGCGCAGCTGCGACAGGTTGAGCGTCTCGGCCACCACGCCCTGGCCGGCGAAGGCCGCGTCGCCGTGGACGAGGACGGGAAGGACGGTGAAGCCCTCCTCGCCGCGCTCCAGGAGGTCCTGCTTGGCGCGGACGACGCCCTCCAGCACCGGGTCGACCGCCTCCAGGTGGGAGGGGTTGGCCACCACGGACGCCGTGATCATCTTGCCGCTCGGGGCGGTGAACTCGCCGCTCGCGCCCAGGTGGTACTTGACGTCGCCGGAGCCGTGGGCGGTGCGCGGGTCGATGTTGCCCTCGAACTCGCCGAAGATCTGCGCGTAGGACTTGCCCACGATGTTGGCCAGCACGTTGAGCCGGCCGCGGTGGGCCATGCCGATGACGACCTCGTCGAGGCCCTCGTCGGCGGCGTCGCTGATCACCGAGTCGAGCAGCGGGATCAGGGACTCGCCGCCCTCCAGCGAGAAGCGCTTCTGGCCGACGAACTTCGTCTGCAGGAACGTCTCGAACGCCTCGGCGGTGTTGAGCCGGGACAGGATGTTGAGCTGCTCGTCGCGCTCGGGCGAGGCGTGCGGCTTCTCCACCCGCGCCTGGATCCAGGCCCGCTCCTCGGGGTTCTGGATGTGCATGTACTCGATGCCGACCGTGCGGCAGTAGGAGTCGCGCAGCACGCCCAGGATCTCGCGGAGCTTCATCAGCGGACGGCCGCCGAAACCGCCCGTGGCGAACTCGCGCTCGAGATCCCACAGGGTCAGCCCGTGGGACTGGATGTCGAGGTCGGGGTGCTTGCGCTGCTTGTACTCCAGCGGGTCGGTCTCGGCCATCAGGTGGCCGCGCACGCGGTAGGCGTGGATCAGCTCGATGACCCGGGCCGACTTGGCCACGTCGTCGTCGTGCGAGGCCGAGATGTCCTGGACCCAGCGCACCGGCTCGTACGGGATGCGCAGCGCCTCGAAGATCTCGTCGTAGAAGCCGTCCTCGCCGAGCAGCAGCCGGTGGATCTGGCGCAGGAAGTCGCCCGACTGGGCGCCCTGGATGATCCGGTGGTCGTAGGTGCTGGTCAGCGTCATGACCTTGGAGACGGCCAGACGCGACAGCGTGTCGGGCGAGGCGCCCTGGTACTCGGCCGGGTATTCCATCGCGCCGACGCCGATGATCGTGCCCTGGCCGGGCATCAGGCGCGGAACGGAGTGGACGGTGCCGATCGTGCCGGGGTTGGTCAGCGAGATCGTGGTGCCGGAGAAGTCGTCGACGCCCAGCTTGCCCGCGCGGGCCTTGCGGACGACCTCTTCGTAGGCCACCCAGAACTGGCGGAAGTCCATCTCCTCGGCGCCCTTGATCGAGGGCACGAGGAGCTGGCGCTCACCGTTGCTCTTCTGGACGTCGATCGCCAGGCCGAACCCGACGTGCTCGGGCTTGACCAGCGTGGGCTTGCCGTCGACCTCCGTGTAGGAGTAGTTCATCTCCGGCATCGCCTTCAGCGCCTTGACGATCGCGAAGCCGATCAGGTGGGTGAAGGAGATCTTGCCGCCACGCCCCCGCTTGAGGTGATTGTTGATCACGATGCGGTTGTCGATGAGCAGCTTGGCCGGGATGGCCCGGACGCTGGTCGCCGTCGGAACCGTCAGGGACAGGTCCATGTTGGCGGCCGTGCGTGCGGCGGCGCCGCGCAGCTTCACCTCCTCGGCGCCCTTGGGCACCGGGGTGGCCGGCTGCTTCGGCTTCTCGGCTGCCGGAGGCGCCTTCGGGGGCGCCTTGGGAGGTGCGGGCGCGGTCGCAGTGCCGTTCGCCGCCTCCCTGACCGGGGTCCGGCCCGGTCCGTAATCAGGGTTGTAGTCAGCGAAGAAGTTCCACCAGGCCTTGTCGACAGACTCTGGATCTTGAAGGTACTTCTGGTACAGCTCGTCGACAAGCCACTCGTTCTGACCAAAGCTTGCCAGCGGGTTTGTCCGCGACGACTCAGACGACACGGCGGAAATCGCCCTCTTCCGCAGATCGGCGTTGATGTTAGAGAACCTGTCCAAGGCTACTCGCCCGGACCGGCAGCGCGCGCCGAAGAGCACGCGCCGCCTCGAACGATCCTCTCAGGACACGCCGAAGAGGTCACGCCCGCCTAGTCAATCCAGGGAGAGCCGCCATTGTTACTGTTTGGTATCAACGTATGGCCGGCAGGTTTATTTCCCTCCGGGCACGATTCTGCTGGTGATCCGCACCCCGGGTGACAGCTCCTCCAGCAGCTCCGCCAGCTCCTTGCCGGCCTGCTGGAGCTCCTCCATCGACATGGGCTCCAGCCGTTCGAGGAGGAAGATCGCGTTGGTCGTCTCCTCGGTGAGCCGGGTGCGCGCCACCTGACGCCAGTTCCACCGGCGGCAGGTCGCGCCGGCGTCGTCGCGCCAGATCACCTCGCCGGGCTCGGGCTGCCCGAGCGCCTCCTCGGAGTGCTCGTCGCCGGTCGCCCGCACCAGCCGGGCCGGGCCCTGGTAGCGGTCGAGGTCCTCGCCGCCGATGGGCAGCGCGTGCTTGACGCTGATCGTGTTGTACGCGTCGACCACCCGGTTGATCTCGGGCAGCGGCATGCGCCGGGTCAGGGCGTCGACCGAGGGCCTGGTGCGCTGCGGCTTGGCGCCGAAGGCGCGGTAGGCGTCCTTCCAGGCGTCGATCTTGTCGGCCTGGACCTCGCACGCCGACGCCTCGGCCAGCCAGGCGCGGGTGCGGTCGTCGGTGGGGCCGTTCCGCAGGCCGTGGGCCAGCATCACCAGCACGGCGAAGTCGGGGCGCAGGGCGAGGACGGCGTCGTCCACGCGGATGTCGTCGAGCATCCGCCCAGTTTAGAAGGCCGGCGAATTCGCAAAAATCACTTTGCAAAAAAGCCTTTGCGGTCTAGGGTCGTGCTCATGGAGGAGCAGTACAGGATCAGTGACCCGCAGGTGCTCAAAGTGGTCGCCCACCCCTTGCGGGTGCGGCTGCTCGGGCTGCTGCGCAGCGACGGCCCGGCCACCGCCAGCGAGCTGGGCCGCAAGGTCGGCGAGAGCTCCGGCTCGACCAGCTACCACCTGCGGGAGCTGTTCAAGTACGGCTTCATCGAGGAGGACCCCGACCGGCGCGACGGCCGCGAGCGCCGCTGGCGGGCCCGCCACCGCTACACCTCCTGGGACAGCGGCCAGCTGTCCGGCACCGAGGAGGGCCGCGAGGCGGTCCGGATCATGCGGATGCGCCAGGTCGAGGCGCTCGCCCGCGTCAACCAGGACTACGACGAGCGCGAGTGGGCCCCCGAGTGGGTGCGGGCGGCCGGGCTGAGCGACGACATCGTCGAGCTGCCCGCGGCCGGGCTGAGGGAGTTCAACGACCGGGCCATGGAGCTGCTGCGCGACCTCGCCGCCCGCTACTCAGGCGACCCCGACGCCCGCCAGGTCAACATCTGGATGGGCGGCTTCCCCCGCGACGATTCCCCCCGCGACGATTCCCCCCGCGACCGTTCCTCCCGCGACGGTTCTCCCGCCGACGGTTTTCCCAGCGACAAGGAGCAGGACCGATGACCGCTCGTTCCGCGTTACGGCGCTACATGCTCGTCAGCTTCCTGACCTGGCTGCCGCTGGGCCTGATGGCCGCCGTCATGGTGCTGCTGATGACCGACAGAGGGCTCGGCCTGACCCAGATCGGCCTGGCCGTGACCGTGTTCTCGGTCGTCACCGTCAGCCTGGAGCTGCCCACGGGCGGCCTGGCCGACGTCATCGGACGGCGGATGGTGCTGGCCGCCTCGGCGGTGTTCACCGCGGCGGCGCTCGCGCTGATGAGCGTCTCGACGACGTTCGGGATGTTCCTCGTCACCTGCGTGATCAAGGGCGTGGCCAGGGCGCTGTCCAGCGGCCCGGCCACCTCCTGGTACGTCGACACCCTGCACGAGCTCGAAGGCGAGGACGCCGACCTCAAGCCGGGCCTGGCGCGCGGCGGCGCGCTGGAGTCGGTGGCCATGTGCGCCGGGGTGCTGGTCGGCGGCGCCGTGCCGCTGCTGGTGCCGCCTGGGACGATCACGCCGCTGGCCGTGCCGCCGCTGCTGGGGGCCGTCGCGGCCGTCGTCCTGCTGGTCGTGGTGGTGTTCGCGCTGCCCGAGCCGGCCCACGCGCGGCGGTCGCTGGGGAGCGTGCTGAGCGAGGTGCCCTCGACGGTGGTCGGCGGGATCCGGCTGGCCGCCGGGGGAGCGGTGCTGCGCCGCCTGATGCTCGCCGCAGCCGCGTCCGGCGTGCTGCTGATGACGATCGAGCTGCTGACCCCCGGCCGCCTGGCCGAGCTGGCCGGCACGTCCGAGCGCGGCAGCCTGGCCTACGCCGTCGTGGCGGCTCTGGGATACGCCGCCAGCGCCACGGGCAGCGCGATCGCGCCCCGCGTGGCGCGCCTGGCGGGCGGCTCGGCCCGCGGCGCGGCCATGGGCGCGGTGCTCTGCGCGCTCTCGGTCGGCTCGCTGGCCGCCACCACCGGGCTGGACGGCGTGCCCGGCCTGGTGACGGCCGGGCTGGCCTATCTGGTCATGTTCGCCGGGCTGTCGGTGACCGGGCTGCTCTGCCTGGAGATGCAGCACAACGCGGTCTCCGCCGCCGAGCGCACCACGGTCACCTCGACGTCCTCGCTCTCGCTCCAGGCGGGCGGGGTGCTGGCCAACTCCACGCTCGGCGTCCTGGCCGGGCAGGCGGGCGCGTCGGCCGCCTGGTGGGTGGCCTCGGGGGTGGTGCTGGCCTCGGCGCTGCTGTTCGTCGCGATGCCGAGGCCGGGGGTCACAGGCTCCAGTCGAGTTCCGGTCCTACCGGAACGATCCTGCTCGGGTTGATGTTCGTCTGGGTCATGTAGTAGTGGCGTCTGATGTGGTCGAAGTCCGTGGTGTCACGGAATGCGGGGATCGCGTAGAGCCTGCGGGTGTACGCCCACAACGCCGGATAGTCGGTCAGCCGCCTGATCGAGCACTTGAAGTGGCCGTGGTAGACCGTGTCGAACCTGACCAACGTCGTGAACAGCCGCACATCGCTGTCGGTGAGCGTGCCGAAGAGGAACTCCGACTCGGCAAGGCGCACCTCCAGCAGGTCGAGCGTGGTGAACACGCGGGCGACCGCCTCCTCGTACGCCTGCTGCCCGCGGGCGAAGCCGGCCTCGTAGACCGCGTTGTTGAGGCCGTGGTAGAGGCGGTCGTTCATGATGTCGATGTCCGGGCGCAGGCGTTCGGGGTACAGGTCGGGCGCGCTGCCCCACGACGTCTCCAGATCGAGGGTGATCTGCGGGAAGTCGTTGGTGACCAGGCGTTCCTCCCGGCTGTCCCAGATGCACGGCACGGTGTAGCGGCCCGTGTAGCCCGGTTCGGTCGCGTGGTAGAGCTCCGACAGGTACGGCGGGTCGCCGTCGGGGATCCGCCAGCCCTTCTCGTCGCGGATGGGGTCGACGATCGTGACGTCCAGCAGGTCCTCCAGACGGAGCAGGGCGCGGACGATCAGTACGCGCTGTGCCCACGGGCAGGCGTAGGAGGCGTAGAGCCGGTAGCGGCCGGGCTCGGGCGGCCCGAGCCGTTCGGTGAAGCGGTTCGGCTGCCGGACGAAGCGGCCATCGTCTGAGATCTCGCGGCTCAGCTTCATGACCCCTAGTAGAACATGATTCGGGACCAGAACTATATTCGGGGCCATGGCAAAGTTCGTGGTGACTCCTTCCAGCGTGGCCCAGCGTGAGGCATGGATGAGCGGGGCGGTTCCCGAGGTCGAGCGGGTCCGGCCGGGGCTGTGGTCGATCCCGGTGCCCATCCCGGTCAACCCGCTGCGGTACGTGCTGGTCTACGCCCTCGAACTGCCCGACGGCGTGGCCATCGTGGACGCCGGATGGAACACCGACGAGGCCTACGACGCCCTGGCCGCCGGGCTGGCCGTGGCCGGCCACGGGATCGCCGACGTCAGGGCCGTCCTGGTCACCCATCTGCACCCCGACCACTACGGCCTGGCCGGACGCGTCCGCGAGGCGTCGGGCGCCTGGATCGGGCTGCACCCGGCCGACGCGAACCTCGTGCGCGAGCGGTACGACGACGACGCCATCGACTCGCTCGTCCAGCGGGAGCGGGCCCTGCTCCGGCGCTCCGGCGTGCCCGACCTGAGCCTGGACGAGCTGGCCGGGGCCTCCATGATGATCAGGCACATGGTCACGATGGCCCGTCCCGACCGGCTGATCGAGGACGGCGAGGACCTCGGCCTGCCCGGCTGGGACCTGCGGGCCGTCTGGACCCCCGGCCACACGCCCGGCCACCTGTGCTTCGTCTCGCCGGAGCGCAGGCTGCTGCTCTCCGGCGACCACGTGCTGGCGAAGATCACCCCGATCGTGGCCGTGCACCCCCAGTCGGGCCCCGACCCGCTGGCCGACTACCTCGGCTCGCTGGCCGCCGTCCGCGAGCTGGAGGTGGACGAGGTGCTGCCCGGCCACGAGTACCGCTTCCTGGAACTGGCCGGACGCGTCGACCACGTGCTGGCCCACCACGACGAGCGGCTGGCCGAGATCGAACGGGTCGTCGGCGAGGACGACGGCGTGACCTGCTGGGACGTCGCCACCCGGCTGAGCTGGTCGCGCCCCTGGGAGACGATCCCGCCGTTCATGCGCCGGGCGGCCAACAACGAGACGCTGGCCCACCTGGTATGGCTGGCCGGACGGGGCAGGGTACGCCGGGAGGAGGGCGAGCCCGAGCTCTGGAGACGCGCCTGAGCCGGTCGGTTATCGTACTCCTACCAGAATGTTGTTCTCTTGCTCTGGAGGTTCGATGCTTCGGTTCGATGACAGGGTCGCGATCATCACGGGCGCCGGGCACGGCCTCGGCAGGGCGCACGCGCTCCTGCTCGCCGAGCGGGGCGCCAAGGTCGTGGTCAACGACCTCGGCGGCGCGCTCGACGGCACCGGCGCCTCCACCGGCCCCGCCGCCGAGGTGGTCGAGCTCATCACCAAGAACGGCGGCCAGGCCGTCGCCAACGCCGACAACGTCGCCACCCCCGAGGGCGCCAGGGCGCTCGTGCAGACGGCCGTCGACGCGTTCGGCCGGGTCGACATCGTCGTCAACAATGCGGGCATCCTGCGGGACAAGTCGTTCGGGAAGATGACCGTCGAGGACTTCGACGGCGTGCTGGCCGTGCACGTACGCGGGTCGTACCTGGTCAGCCAGGCCGCCTACCCGCTGATGAAGGAGGCCGGGTACGGCCGCATCGTCAACACCTCCAGCCCGGCCGGCCTGTTCGGCAACTTCGGCCAGGCCAACTACTCCACCGCCAAGATGGGCCTGGTCGGGCTGACCAAGACGCTGGCCATCGAGGGCGCGCGCAACGGCATCAAGGCCAACGCCATCGCCCCCATCGCCTGGACCAGGATGACCGAGGCGCTGCTGCCGGCCGAGTTCGAGGCCAAGTTCACGCCCGAGCGGGTGAGCGCGCTGGTCGCCTACCTCGTGCACGACTCGTGCGAGTCGAGCGGGGAGGTGTTCACCGTCGGCGGCGGGCGGGTGGCCCGCGTGTTCGTGGCCGAGGGGCCCGGCTGGAAGGCCGACGACCTCACCCCCGAGGCGATCGCCGACAACTGGGGCTCGGTGATGGCCGAGCAGCCGTACGTGCTGACGGCCGGCGACTCGATGAAGGCCATGCTCTAGCGCCGGAGCCTGCCGGAAGCCGGTCATCGCCCGCCGGGGCGGTGGCCGGCTTCCGCGTGTTCGGGAGGGTTCCGGCGAACGTCTCATGCCAGGCTTTGTTCGATCTTCGGCATAAGTCTGCGAGGTTCGGTCGAATCAGACTCTTGATTTGCCGCATGAGTGATCTTATTGTTCCCGCATGACCCCCCAGCCGGGCTCGGCTGCCGACGTCCTGACGCTCATCAGCGCCGGATCGGCGACCACCCGATCCGATCTCGCGCGCCTCACCGGACTGGCCAGATCCACGATCTCCCAGCGGGTCGACGCGCTCATCGAGCGCGGCCTCGTCGAGGAGACCGAGAGCGGCGAGTCCACCGGCGGCCGTCCCCCGCGCCAGCTCCGCCTGCACACCGAGGAGCACGCCTTCGCCGGCGTCGACCTCGGCGCCACCCACTGCCGGGTCGCGCTCATGGACCTGACCGGCGGCCTGCTGGCCGAGTGCGAGGACCCGCTGGAGATCGGCGAGGGCCCCGACAAAGTGCTCGCCCACGTCGACCAGCGGCTCGACCGGCTGCTCGGCGAGGCAGGACGGCCCCGCGCCGCGCTGCGCGCCATGGGCATCGGCGTGCCCGGCCCGGTGGAGTTCGCCACCGGCCGCCCCAACAACCCCCCGATCATGCCCGGCTGGAACGACTACCCCGTCCCCGAATACTTCGACGGCATCCAGGTGCTGGTCGACAACGACGTCAACGTCATGGCGCTCGGCGA
This sequence comes from Nonomuraea sp. NPDC048881, assembly GCF_040649795.1. Classification (NCBI taxonomy): domain Bacteria; kingdom Bacillati; phylum Actinomycetota; class Actinomycetes; order Streptosporangiales; family Streptosporangiaceae; genus Nonomuraea; species Nonomuraea sp. NPDC048881. The sequence continues at coordinate 624,950 of NZ_JBEZGC010000004.1, read as the reverse complement.
GCACCGCAACGCCTTCGCCGGCACCAGCCACCTGCTGTTCGTCAAGGTCGGCACCGGCATCGGCTGCGGCATCGTGGCCGACGGCAAGCTCCACAGAGGAGCCCAGGGCTCGGCCGGCGACATCGGGCACATCCGCGTCAGCGGCCACGACGACGCCGGCTGCCGCTGCGGCAACAGCGCCTGCCTGGAGGCCGTGGCCGGCGGCGCCGCCATCGCCCGCCGGCTCGCCGAGCTCGGGCTGGCCGCCGAGACCGGCGCCGACGTCGTCGCGCTCGTCCAGGCGGGCAACACCCAGGCGCTGCGGCTGGTCAGGGAGGCCGGCCGGCTCATCGGCGAGGTGCTGGCCGGCCTGGTCAACTTCTTCAACCCCGAGGTCATCGTCATCGGCGGCGCGCTGTCCCGCGTCCACGAGCACCTCCTGGCCGGCGTCAGGGAGACCATCTACCGCCGGTCGCTGCCGCTGGCCACCCACCACCTGTCCATCACCCCGAGCCGCACCGGGATCAACGCCGCCGCTCTCGGCGCGGGCCTGCTCGCCATCGAGCACTACCTGTCACCGGACAACATCAACCGCATCGTCAACGCCTGAAGGGGACCCCGATGCTGGTCATGAAGGGCATCGTCAAGCAGTTCCCCGGCGTGCGCGCGCTCGACGGGGTCGATCTCGACGTACGGGCGGGCGAGGTCCACTGCCTGCTCGGCCAGAACGGCGCGGGCAAATCCACCCTGATCAAGGTGCTGGCCGGCGTCCACCAGCCCGACGAGGGCACGATCGTCTTCAACGACGCGCCCGTCCGGCCCACCAGCCCCAACGACGCCATCCGGCTCGGCTTCGCCACCATCTACCAGGAACTCGACCTGGTCGACGGCCTCAGCGTCGCCGAGAACATCTTCCTCGGCCACGAGCACGCCCGTTTCGGGTTCGTCAACCGCCAGGCCGGCCGCCGGGCCGCCCGCGAGGTGCTGGAACGCCTCGGCCACGGCGAGATCCGCCCCGCCACCGAGGTCGGACGGCTCTCACCGGCCGCCAAACAGGTCGTCTCGATGGCCCGCGCCCTCTCCCACGACGCCCGCCTGATCATCATGGACGAGCCGTCGGCCGCCCTGGCCCACGACGAGGTCGCCAACCTGTTCCGCATCATCCGCGAGCTCACCGCCCAGGGCGTGGCCGTCGTCTACATCTCCCACCGGCTGGAGGAGATCCGCGAGATCGGCGACCGCGTCACCGTGCTCAAGGACGGGCGCACCGTCGCCGTCGGCCTGCCCGCCCGCGACACGCCCACCGCCCGCATCGTCTCCCTCATGACCGGCCGCAACGTCGAGTACGTCTTCCCGCCCCGCCCCACCCGGCCGCCCGGCGAGGAGGTGCTGCGCGTGGAGAACCTGACCGCGCCCGGCGTCTTCGCCGACGTCTCCTTCTCCGTGCGCGCCGGGGAGATCGTCGGACTGGCCGGGCTCGTCGGCAGCGGACGCTCCGAGATCCTGGAGGCCGTCTACGGAGCCCGGCCCGCCTCCGGCCGCGTCACGCTCGCCGGCCGCCCGGCCCGCCGCCGCGTGACCGGCGCCGTCCGGCAGGGCATGGGCCTGGCCCCCGAGGAACGCAAGGCCCAGGCCCTGCTGCTCGACCAGAGCGTCACCGCCAACATCACGCTCGGCACCCTGCCGCAGTTCGCCAGGTTCGGCTGGATCGACCGCGGCCGCGAACGGGCCGAGGCCGCCCGCCTGGCCCAGCTCCTCGACATCCGCCCGCCCGACCCCGAACGCCCGATCAGGACCCTGTCGGGCGGCAACCAGCAGAAGGCCGTGCTCGCCCGCTGGCTGCTCGGCGGACGCAGACTGCTGCTGCTCGACGAGCCCACCCGCGGCGTCGACGTCGGCGCCCGCGCCGAGCTGTACGCCGTCATCCGCGACCTGGCCGACCAGGGCATCGGCGTGCTGCTGGTCTCCAGCGAGGTGCCCGAGGTGCTGGGGCTCGCCGACCGGGTGCTCGTGCTGCGCGAGGGCGCCGTCATCCACGAGGGCGAGGCGGCCGGCCTGGACGAGCACCGCGTACTGGACATGATCATGGATGGGAGGGCCGCGTGATGAGCGAGCCCATAGAGGCGCCCGAACGACCCGCCGCCGGGGTCGCCCGGCCGAGACCGTCCCTGCTGAACGGGGTCGCCGAGATCCGCCACCTCGGCCTGCTGGGCGCGCTGGCGCTGCTCGTGGTCGTCGGCCTGGTCACCCGGTTCGACAACTTCGCCACCACCTCCAACCTGGTCAGCATCCTGGCCCTGGCCGCCACGATCGGCGTGATCACCGTCGGGGCCACGTTCGTGATCATCGGCGGCGGCATCGATCTGTCCGTCGGCGCCGTCATGGCCCTCGCCTCCGTCTGGGCGACCACGCTGGCCACCCAGTCGTACGGGCCGGTGGTGATGGCCGTCTGCGCGATCCTCGTCGGCACCGGGGCCGGGCTGGTCAACGGGCTGCTGATCGCCTACGGGCGGATGGTGCCGTTCATCGCCACCCTGGCCATGCTGGTGGCCGCCCGCGGCCTGGCCCAGCGCATGTCCGACAGGAAGACCCAGCTCATCCACGTCGAGGGCATCGTGCAGCTGTCCACCACGCGGTTGCTCGGCATCCCGCTGCTGGTCTACGTGTTCGCCCTGGTCGTGGTGCTGGGGTGGATCGTCCTGAACCGCACCACGTTCGGCCGCCGCACGTACGCGGTCGGGGGCAACCCCGAGGCGGCCAGGCTGGCCGGCATCGACGTACGCAGGCACACGATGCTCCTGTACGCCCTGTCCGGCTTCTGCTGCGGCGTCGCCGCGATCCTCATCATGGCCCGTACGACGACAGGCTCGTCCACCCACGGCGACCTGTACGAGCTCGACGCCATCGCCGCCGTCATCATCGGCGGCACCCTGCTCACCGGAGGCCGGGGCACGATCATCGGCTCGATCCTGGGTCTGCTGATCTTCACCCTCATCACGAACCTGTTCATCCTCAACGGGCTCAACACCAGCGACCAGCTGATCGCCAAGGGCCTGATCATCGTCGTCGCCGTCCTTCTCCAGCGGCGGAACCTGAAAGCGAGAGCATCATGAGTGAGAACGTCGCGCGCAGGGGATTCCTCGTCGGCGGGGCTGTGCTGTTAGCGGCGGGTTGCACCAGCAACGAGCCGGCGGCCGCTCCCTCGTCGGCGGCGCCCGCGCCCGCCCCCGCCGCGAGCGGCAACGACGAACCCGGCCAGAAGGTGACGATCGGCTTCTCCGCGCCGGCCGCCGACCACGGCTGGATCGCGGCCATCGCCAAGAACGCCGAGAGCGCGGCCAAGCAGTACGGCGACGTCGACTTCAAGGCCGTCGAGCCGACCAACGACATCAACCAGCAGATCTCCGCCGTCGAGTCGCTGATCGCGGCCAAGGTGAACGCCCTGGTCATCCTGCCGAACGACGGCCAGCAGCTGAACCAGGTCGCGCTGCAGGCGACGCAGGCGGGCATCCCGGTCATCAACCTCGACCGGGTGTTCCCCGACAAGCTGGCCTACCGGACGTGGATCGGCGGCGACAACTACGGCATGGGCGTCGCGGCCGGGCACTACATCGGCAAGCAGCTCAAGGACAAGGGCGTCGCGAACCCGGTGATCGTCGAGATCCAGGGCATCGCCACGCTGCCGCTGACCCAGGACCGCAGCAAGGGCTTCGCCGACGCGCTGAAGACGTACGGGTTCAGCGTCACGGCCAAGCAGGACGCCAAGTTCACCGTCGAGACCGGCAACCAGGTGGCGACCTCGCTGCTGCAGGCGCACAAGAAGATCGACGCCCTGTGGAACCACGACGACGACCAGGGCGTCGGCGTGCTGGCCGCCATCAAGGAGGCCAACCGCGACGAGTTCGTCATGGTGGGCGGCGCGGGCTCGCTGAACGCCATGAAGGAGATCCAGGCCGGCACGTCGGTGCTCAAGGCCACCGTCACCTACAGCCCGACGATGGCCTCCTCGGCCATCAGGCTCGCCAGGTTGATCGCGCAGGGCAAGGGCATGAGTGACCTCGTGGAGAATCAGGTTCCCCAGTCGATCACCCTCGCGTCGGAGACGATCACCAAGGAGAACGTCGAGAAGTATCTGGCGCTCGGATTCGAATCCTGATCGGGGGTTGCATGTCAGACAAGACCACCATCGGCGTGGGCATGATCGGCTACGCGTTCATGGGCCGCGTCCACTCCCAGGCCTGGCGGAGCGTCGGCGCGTTCTTCGACCTGCCGCTCGCGCCGCGCATGGCGGTGCTGGCGGGCCGGTCGAAGGAGCAGACCGCCGCCGCGGCGGCCCGGCTCGGCTGGGCCGACGTCGAGACGGACTGGCGGGAGCTGGTCCGGCGGGACGACGTGCAGATCGTCGACATCTGCACGCCGGGCGACTCGCACGCCGAGATCGCGATCGCCGCGTTGCGCGCCGGCAAGCACGTGATCTGTGAGAAACCGCTGGCCAACACCGTCGCCGAGGCCGAGGCCATGGTCGCGGCGGCGGCCGCGGCGCCGGGCAGGAGCATGGTGGCCTTCAACTACCGGCGGGTCCCGGCGGTCGCCCTGGCCCGCCGGTACGTCGAGGAGGGCAGGCTCGGCGAGATCCGGCACGTACGCGCCCAGTACCTCCAGGACTGGATCGTGGACCCGGAGTTCCCGCTGGTGTGGCGGTTGCAGAAGGACAAGGCGGGCGCGGGGGCGCTCGGCGACATCGGCTCGCACATCGTGGACGCCGCCGAGTTCGTCACCGGCCAGCGCGTGGCGGGCGTGTCGGGGCTGACGGAGACGTTCGTCAAGGAGCGTCCGCTGGCGGGGGAGTCGGCGGGGCTGGGCGGGTCCCGTACGGAGGAGAGGGGGACGGTCACCGTCGACGACGCCGCGCTGTTCATCGGCCGGATGTCGGGCGGCGCGCTGGCCTCCTTCGAGGCCACCAGGTTCGCGACCGGGCGCAAGAACGCGATGCGCATCGAGGTCAACGGGCAGCTCGGCAGCCTGGCGTTCGACTTCGAGTCCATGAACGAGCTGTGGTTCAGCGAGGGCGGGGGCGGGTTCGAGCGGATCCTGGTGACCGAGCCCGACCATCCCTACGTGGGGGCGTGGTGGCCGCCGGGGCACGGGCTCGGCTACGAGCACACCTTCACCCACGAGATCAGAGACTTCCTGGAGGCCGTCGCGACCGGCGCCGACCCTTCGCCGTCGTTCGCCGACGGGCTGCGGGTGCAGCGCGTGCTGGCGGCGGTGGAGGCGAGCGCGGCCGACGGCGGCCGGTACACCCCTGTGGAGGACTGATGAGACCAGTAACGCTGTTCACCGGGCAGTGGGCGGACCTGCCGTTCGAGGAGGTGTGCAGGCTGGCGGCCGAATGGGGCTACGACGGCCTGGAGATCGCCTGCTCGGGGGACCACTTCGACGTGGCGCAGGCGGTGGCGGACCCGTCGTACGTGGAGCAGAAGCGCGCCCAGCTCGACAAGCACGGCCTGAAGGTGTGGACGATCTCCAACCACCTCGTCGGCCAGGCCGTCTGCGACCATCCGATCGACGAGCGGCACAAGGCGATCCTGCCGGCGCGCATCTGGGGCTCGGGCGACCCGGAGTCGGTGCGGCGGGCCGCGGCCGAGGACATGAAGGACACCGCGCGGGCGGCGGCGGCGCTCGGCTTGGACACGGTGGTGGGGTTCACCGGGTCGTCGATCTGGCACACCGTGGCCATGTTCCCGCCGGTGCCGGCGTCGATGGTGGAGGCCGGCTACCAGGACTTCGCCGACCGCTGGAACCCAATCCTCGACGTGTTCGACGAGGTCGGGGTGCGCTTCGCGCACGAGATCCACCCGAGCGAGATCGCCTACGACTACTACACGACGCAGCGGACGCTGGAGGCGATCGGGCATCGTCCGGCGTTCGGGCTGAACTGGGACCCGTCGCACATGGTGTGGCAGGACCTCGACCCGGTGGCGTTCATCCTCGACTTCAAGGACCGGATCTACCACGTCGACTGCAAGGACACCCGGGTCCGGATCGGCGACGGGCGCAAGGGGCGGCTGTCGTCGCACCTGCCGTGGGCGGACATGCGGCGGGGATGGGACTTCGTCTCCACCGGGCGCGGTGACGTGCCGTGGGAGGACTGCTTCCGGGCGCTCAACTCGATCGGGTACGACGGGCCGATCTCGATCGAGTGGGAGGACGCGGGGATGGACCGGCTGGACGGCGCCCGCGAGGCGCTGGGGTACATCCGGCGGCTGAACTCCATCACGCCGCCCGCCACGGCCTTCGACGCGGCCTTCTCCACCACGTAGGACCACGTAGGACCACGTAGGACCACATAGGGCCTGCTGGTCACGGGCCGGGCGACCGCGCGTCCGGGGCGGGCCGTGCGTCCGGGGCGGGCCGGCGGGCGGTCATCAGCCCGACGATCATGATCAACCCGCAGACGAGGAACGGCCAGCCGTAGGGCCGTCGTGGCGCCCAGCCGTCGAAGGTGGTCGCCACCCCCACCAGCGTGACGGCCGCCGCCGCGAGCCACCCGAGTGCCCGCCCGGCCACGCGGGCGCGCAGCGACGCCAGCAGGATCGCCAGGACGATCCCCGGCCAGGCCATCAGGACGAAGTCCCAGACGTGGGCGGGCCCCGGCGCGTGGGCGCGGAGCGCGCCGTTCAGCGGGCCGGCGGCGAGGTAGAGCGGGAAGGCCATGACGGCCATGGCCAGGTCGCCGTACAGGCCGTCGCCCAGGCGGCCGTCCTGGGTCAGCCAGGTCAGCGTGAGCACCGCGGCGGCGTACGCGAACGCCGCCGACAGTTTCTGGCCCCTGGCGATGGCTGCGATCATCGGACGCCTTCCCCTGCCACGTCACCGCTCCGGCGGTCCCACGGTAGAGCGCCCGGCGGGTCGTGGCCGGGCGCATGGGAAACCCTTGCCGGAACCGGTCAGGACCCTGGCGGAGCGGGTGGCGGGCCGTCCCCGTCCTTGGCGCACGCCGGCGCGTCCGCCTCCGCGCCCCCGGAGGCGCTGTCGGTGCCCTGCGGGACGCCCAGCTCGACGCAGCAGTGGCCCGGCCGCGGGATCAGGGTGGCCTGGACGGCCGGGGCGTCGAGGCCGTCGAGGAACCCGGCCAGGAACGCGTGGTTGATGCCGCAGACCAGCTCGGGGGCCTTGGCGGCCAGGGGATGGAAGGGGCAGTTGCGCAGCCGGACCAGGGTCGGCGTGTCGCGGCTGGGCTCGAAACCGTGACGTTCCAGGACCTGCTGGGCGCAGGTCAGGGCGCGCTCGGGGCCGAGCCGGGCGCCGCGCAGCCCGCCGCGTTCGGTGTGGCCGAGGTCGTGGCCGCGCTCGCGGGCCAGGCGGCGGGCCGCCTGACCGGCGCTCTCGCCGGGCGTCTCGGCCAGCACGGCGTCGAGCAGGATGTCGGCGAGCAGGACGGGTTCGCGCTGGGGGATGCTGACCTGGACGTCGAGGTCGGAGGGTTCGTACACCTTGGGGGCGCGGCCGACGCGGCGCAGCCCGCCCGGCTGTTCGTAGCGGGTGGCGAGCAGCCCGGCGTCCACCAGTTTGTCCAGGTGGAAGGCGGCGAGCTTGCGGGAGATCCCGACGCTTTGGGCCGCCTCGTCGCGGGTGACGGCCCGCCCGGCGCGGCGGATGAACTCGTACATGCTGCGGCGCAGGTCGTCGCTGAGCGCGGCGACCGCCGCGAGGCTCGTGGAGTCGGACGTCACGCATCCACCTTAACGCCTAGAAAACTTGTGAATCATCTGAAGTCATGCCTTTGTACTGGGAAGGTTGACGCCACCGTCAAATATGTCCAAGATTTGTTGGTGAAATAGGAGGTGGGCCATGGACGAGCTGACCGGCCGGGCCAAGCGGCCGGTGACGGCGCTGGCGGGCCCGTACGGGCATCCGGCGCACCCGATCCTGGTCACGGTGCCGATCGGGGCATGGGTGGCCAGCCTGGTCTTCGACGTCGCCTCCCACGTGGTGTCGCCGGGCGGCTTCCTGGCGCAGGGGTCGGTCTGGCTGATCGCACTCGGCGGCCTCGGCGCGCTGGCCGCCGCCTGCGTCGGGTTCCTGGACCTGTTCGCCATCCCGCCCCGCACGCCCGCCTTCCGCACCGGTCTGGTGCACATGGCGCTCAACCTGGCGGTCACCGCCGGGTACGCGGCCGGGTTCGCCTGGCGGCTGGGCGACGGGCCGCCGGGGCCCGTGCCGGTGGGGCAGATCGTGCTGTCGGCGGTGTGCCTGGCCGTGCTCGGGGTGTCCGGCTACCTGGGCGGCAAGCTCGCCTTCCGCTACGGCGTCCGGGTCGCCGGCGAGGACACCCAGGCCGAGGGGTTCACCACCGGCCCGCCACGGTGAGGCGCCGCCTTCGGACACCCGCCCTCTGACATACGAACGGCTCATCCTGGAAAGAAGGAAGATCGTGGAGATCGCGGCACTGATCACCTGGCTCGTCACCGCCGTCGGCGGCTTCTACATGCTCGGCACCTGGATCGCCCGCGGCGGCGTGGCCCAGCGGAAGGCCGGCGAGTCCCGGCTGCCCGCGCCGGTGCTCTTCGGGCACTTCCTGCTCGCCGCGGCGGGCCTGGTCGTGTGGATCATCTACCTGTTCGCCGACGCCCATGGACTGGCCTGGCTCGCGTTCGGGCTGCTCGTGCCCGTCGCGCTGCTCGGGATCGTCATGCTGGCGCGGTGGATCCCGGTCCATCGGGCGCGCGTCGCCCGGCTCGGCTCCGGCCCGGCGGCGGCCGGCTCGCCGGTTCCGGCCGAACGGCACTTCCCCGTCGCGGTGGTGGCGGGTCATGGGCTGTTCGCGGTCGTGACCGTCGTCCTGGTGCTGCTCACCGCGCTCGGCGTGGGCGGGAGCTGACGTGCGCCGCGATCACCACGCCCTTCGCCCAGGAACAGGACAGAAAGAGGAGATCCGACCATGCCTGCACCCGCGACCATCGTGATCGCCGGCGGCGGCCTCGCCGCCGCCAAGGCCGCAGAGGCCCTGCGCGGCGAGGGCTTCGACGGCCGGCTCGTGCTGGTCGGCAGGGAGACGCACCTGCCGTACGAGCGGCCGCCGCTGTCCAAGGACTACCTCCAGGGCGCCGGCGAACGCGACAAGATCTTCGTCCACGACCGTTCCTGGTACGACGAGCACGACGTCGAGCTGCGGCTGGGCGTCGAGGTCACCGGCATCGACCCGGCCGGTCACCGGGTCACCCTGAGCGACGGCGAGCAGCTCGGCTACGACCGGCTGCTGCTGGCCACCGGCTCCCGGCCGCGCCGCCCGGACCTCCCCGGGGCCGACCGGCCCGAGGTGCTGTACCTGCGCACCGTCGACGACAGCGAACGCCTGCGCGCCACCCTGGCCGGCGCGGGCCGCGTCGCGATCCTCGGGGCCGGCTGGATCGGCCTGGAGGTGGCCGCCGCCGCCCGCGCCGCGGGGGCCGAGGTCACCGTGATCGAGACGGCGTCCGCGCCGCTGCTGCGCGTGCTGGGGCCGCACGTCGCCCAGGTGTTCACCGCGCTGCACCGCGAGCACGGCGTGAACTTCCTCTTCGACGCCCGTCCCGCCGAGATCACCGGCTCCGGGGTCCTGCTCGCCGACGGCGCCCACGTCGAGGCGGACGTCGTCGTGGCCGGCGTCGGCGCCGAACCGGACACCGATCTCGCGCGGGCCGCCGGGCTGACCGTCGAGGACGGCGTCAAGGTGGGGGCCGACCTGCGCACCTCCGACCCCGACATCTTCGCGGCCGGCGACATCGCCAACGCCTACCACCCGCTGCTGGGCCACCACGTCCGGGTCGAGCACTGGGCGAACGCGCTCAACCAGCCCGCCACCGCCGCCCGCGCGATGCTCGGCCGGGCCGGCGACTACGACAACCTGCCCTACTTCTTTACCGACCAGTACGACCTGGGCATGGAGTACGTCGGCCACGTCCCGCCCGGCCGCACGCCCGACGTCGTGGTCCGCGGCGACCTGGACGCCCGCGAGTTCATCGCCTTCTGGCTGGACGAGCAGGACAGGGTGCTGGCCGCGATGAACGTCAACATCTGGGACGTCACCGACCACACCCAGGCACTCATCCGGTCCCGCAAGCCCGTGGACCGGGCCGCGCTCGCCGACCCCGGCACCCCTCTCGACCAGCTCCTGCCCTCCTGACCTCGGATGCGGCACGGGACGGTCGGTCCCGTGCCGCACCGGAGGAGGGTCAGCGCACGACGCGGCAGACCAGGGCGTCGGAGGTGCCGCGCAGCGCGGACATCACCACGTCCGTGGTGAGGAACTTGCAGGCCAGGTACGGGTCACCGGAGCCCGCGTACGTCATCGGGCCGGGGCCCCCGGTGTAGCAGCGCAGGCCGCCGGACTCGTAGAAGCCGATCCACGAGGACGAGCTGACCTTGGCGTGACAGTAGTCGCCGATCGAGAGCGGCCCGAAGGTCACGTCCACGACGGCCGCCTGGGCGGGCGCGGCGAGGGCGAGCAGGCCGGCGGCGGCGAGGGAGAGCAGGGCGAGGCCGCGACGAAGCATGGATACTCCTTGGGGGGTGGTGGGCACTCACCCCGGAGTATCCGTTAGGAAACTTTCCTTAGCAATGCCTTGGCGACGGGTGTGCGACCGGTTCGGCCGATCGCGGCCCGACGTGCCAGGGGCCGGAGAGCGGAAGCCCGTTCTCCGGCCCGGGGCAGGGGTCAGTCCATGATGACGATCTGGCGGAGCACCTCGCCGCCGCGCAGGGCCGCGACGGCGTCGTTCAGGTCGCCGAGCCGGATGCGGGCGCTGATCAGCGATTCCAGGTCGAGCTGTCCCGCCTTGTGGAGCTTGGCGAAGTAGGGGAAGTCGTGCCGCACGTCGGCCTCGCCGTACAGGCTGGACAGCAGTCTCTTGCCCTCGAACAGCAGGCTGAAGGCGGAGATGGAGACCATGTCGTCCACCGCGCCGGCGCCCACCACGATGACGTCGCCGCCCGCCCGGGTGAGCTGCCAGGCGCTCTGGATGGTCGCCGACTTGCCGACGACCTCGAAGCCGTAGTCGAAGCCGCTGCCGCCGGTCAGCTCGTTCAGGGCCTCGGGGACCTGCTCCGGCGTGATCGCGTGCGTCGCGCCGACCTTCTTGGCCAGGGCGTGCTTGGACTCCAGCGGGTCGACGGCGAGGATCGTCCTGGCGCCGGAGACGCGGGCGCCCTGGATGACCGACAGGCCGACGCCACCGCAGCCGATCACCACGACCGTGGAGCCGGGACGCACCTTGGCGGTGTTGATCGCGGCGCCCACGCCGGTCGTGATGCCGCAGCCGATCAGCGCCGCCGCCTCCCACGACACGTCGTCGTCGATCTTGATCGCGCCCTGCCAGGGCACGATGACCTCCTCGGCCCAGGTGCCGCAGCCCGCCATGCCGAACGCCGTCGCGTTGTCGCCGCCGAAGCGGAAGTTGCCCTTGCTGAAGGACTCGATGACGTACTTCATGCACATGTACGGCTGCCCGCCCACGCACAGGTCGCAGGACTGGCAGGCCGGCCGCCAGCTGATCACGACGTGGTCGCCCGGCGCGACCGAGGTGACGTGCTCGCCCACCTCGACCACCTCGCCCGCGCCCTCGTGGCCCGGGATCAGCGGCACCGGCTGCGGAAGCACGCCGGACATGGCCGACAGGTCCGAGTGGCACACGCCCGTGGCTCTGATCCGTACGCGGACATCGGTCGGCCCGACGGGGGCCAGGGTGATGTCGTCGCGGATGTCCAGCTTGTCGTTGCCTACGGCGTGCAGGATCGCGGCGCGCATGGGGTTCCTCCTCCGGCTACGGCTAGTCCTCTAGCGACAGGGCGGCTTTCGGGCAGGACCTGACCGCGCTGCGGACGCGGTCCTGCATCTCGGGGGGTGGTTCGGGGAGCAGGATGTGCAGCTGGTCGTCGTCGTCCACCTCGAAGACCTCGGGGGCGAGCCCCATGCACACGGCGTTGGCCTCGCAGACCAGTTCATCGACCTTGACCTTCATGTGAGCCTCCTGTGATCCCATGAGACCACTTTGGTGCGCTCGACGACGTAGGCGATCCGTTTTCTGCCGGTCTGCTCGACGTAGGGGGTGAGCAGGTCGTCCGGCACGCCCGGCGTCATCCTGCGCGCGATCATCATGCCGATGGCGAGCACCCGGTCCCGGTCGTCCACCTGCTCGGCCACGCCGTACACCAGGACGCCGCGGAGTTGGTCGTAGTCGTCGCCCGCCTCGACCAGGCAGCTCACCCGCGGGTCGCGGGCCAGGTTGCGGGCCTTCTGCGCCTTGCCGTACGTCCAGAAGGCGATGCGGCCCTCGTCCAGCCCGTAGAACATGGTCACCAGATGCGGTGTCCCGTCGGGATTGATGGTCGCGAGCTGGACCTTGCGCGAACCCTCCAGGAACGCCGTGACCTCGTCGTCGGACATCGCGATGCGAGCGCGCTGATTCACGTGCCAAGTAGAACAGGTTGCAAAGAAGCACGGCAAGAGGTCCCTGGAATGTTGTTCGGTTCGGCTAGGGTGCATGCCTATGACGATGCCGCCGGAGCTGCTGCAGGCAGCGGAGCACGCCAAGGGATTCATGCCGCCGAAGGAGGGTCTGGCCCTGTTCGAGGCGGCCTGCCGGTACGGCGGCCTGGGGCCGCTCTGCGAGATCGGCACCTACTGCGGCAAGTCGGCGATCTACCTCGGCGCGGCGGCCCGGCACGCCGGCTCGGTGGTCGTCACCGTCGACCACCACCGGGGCTCGGAGGAGATCCAGCCCGGCTGGGCCCACCACGACCCGGCCCTGATGGACCCGCGCTTCGGGCGGATGGACTCCCTGCCCTTCTTCCGCGCCGCCATCGCCGCCGCCGGGCTGGAGGAGGAGGTGATCGCCGTCGTCGGGCGGTCCGACCGGGTGGCCGCGTTGTGGAACACGCCGCTCGGCCTGCTCTTCATCGACGGCGGCCACTCCGAGGAGCCGGTGACCCGCGACTACGAGGGCTGGGCGCCGCACGTCATGGAGGGCGGCGCGCTGGTCTTCCACGACATCTATCCCGACCCGGCCGACGGCGGGCAGGCCCCCTACCGGGTCTACCTGCGGGCCCTTGAGTCGGGCGCCTTCCGCGAGGTGTCGGCCGAGGGCTCGCTGCGCGTGCTCGAACGCGTCGGCCGGGGCGTCTAGCGCCGGTGGCGGCGGTTCCACGACCGGCGGGTGTGGGCCTGCCAGCGCTGGAAGTCCTCGTGGGTGTGGGCGTCGTGGCCGAGGGCCAGCAGCGCCTGGTCGGTCCAGGCGGCCGCCTCGTCGGGCGCGGCGTCGGCCAGGATCGGCACGGCCAGCCGCGTGTGGTCCGGCAGCGCCCCCGACCGCAGCCGCGCCGTGACCGCGAAGGCGCAGCCCTGGGCCAGGTGGGCGCGGAAGCCGTCGGCGCCGGCGTGCTCGGTCAGCCACCACAGCTCGTCGCTGTCGGCGCCGCCCGTGTACGTGGCCGCGAACCCCACGCCGCTCCACAGGTCGGCCCGCCGGCTCGCCGGGAAGCCCGCGATGCGCGCGCCGACGTCGTCCGGCGAGGCGCAGTCGTGGTACCACAGCAGCCGGCCGAGGCCCTGGTCGAAGACCGCGCAGTGGGCGCGGGTGAGCAGGTCCGGCATGCTCCTGCGGCCCACCATGCGGTCCGCGCGCGACAGGCTCCACTGGAAGCCGAACCCGTCCACGGCCAGCCAGCGCATCAGCGGGTGCGCCCGCCGCGCGCCCCAGACCGGACGCAGCCGCAGCAGCGCGTAGCCGCGTCCGGCGCCGACGTACGCGGCGTGGCGGTGATGCTGGGCGGGGCCGGCCAGTAGCTCGTGAAGACGCCGGCCCCGGGTCAAGGTGAGCAGGTCGAGCACGGTGCAGGCGGCCGCCGCGCCCTCGTGGCCGAACGGCCGCTGCTCGGGTGAGAGGTCTTCGATCTTCTCGACTTCCCGCGACATGACCGCGTTGAAGCCGAACACGTACGACTGCTCGGAATCCGTGAAGACCGTCCGGGGAGCCCCGGGGCGCAGCCGGAACCTGCGCCGGCCCAGATCGGACTCCGAAGGATCTTTGGTCAGAAACCTCCGCAGCCCCCTCGCCGGGGACAGTGTCGGCTCGATCCTGACCTGGTCCAAGAACGCTGTTGTGCCCGTGTCGCCCACGCTTCCCCCGAAGACGCCTCCTACGGCCAGACACGAAGCTAGTAACCCCATTGCGCCGTTCACCGGCGGCGCACCGGATGTCCCCGGCAAAGAACCCGCAAAAGCCCTTGCGCCGACGCCGCGCCGAATCAGCCGGGGGGCGCCGACCTGAACGACTGGCGCTCCACGCACCCGCACGCCTCCGGATCCGACACCGACGTGCCCGCGATGTCGCGGAACAGCCCGGAACCGGGGGACAGGCGCTGCAACGCGTCCGCGGCGAGGATGGCCGCGGCCGCGGTGTAACCGGAGCGCTCGTGCGGGAAGTGCTTGCGGTTGACGAACTGCCAGCCGGTCCAGTACGAGCCGTCCTCGTGGCGCAGGTGCTGCACGTCGGCGAAGAGCGCGGCGGCCCGCGTACGGTCGCCCATGGCGTCCAGGGCCAGCACCAGCTCGCACGTCTCGGCCCCGGTCACCCACGGCTGGTCGGACACGCACCGGATGCCGAGCCCCGGCACCACGAACGTGGACCACTCGCGCTCCAGCAGCTCGAATGCCTGCCGCCCGCGCACCGCGCCGCCCAGCACCGGGTAGTACCAGTCCATCGAGAACCGGCTCTTGTCGGCGAACGCCTCCGGGTGCGCCGACAACACGTGGGCCAGCCGGTCGGCGGCCAGCTCCCAGTGCGGCTGCGGGTCGCCCAGGTGGTCGGCGAGCAGCACGCCGCAGCGCAGGCCCTGGTGGATCGAGGAGCACCCGGTCAGCAGCGCGTACGCCGCCGCCCGGCCGTGGGCGTCCCGCTCCCAGACGATCTCGCCCCGCTCGGTCTGCAGGCCCACCACGTAGTCGAGCGCGGCCTTGACCATGGGCCAGTGGCGCTCGGCGTGCTCGCGGTCGCCGGTGACGAGAAGGTGGTGCCAGACGCCGGCGGCGACGTAGGCGGCGTGGTTGGACTCGCCGCCCGCCTCGGCGGCCACGCCGTCCAGCAGCTTCATCGGCCAGGAGCCGTCGGGGCGCTGGTGGCGGGCCAGCCACTCCCAGCCGCGCCGCACCGGCTCGGTCAGTCCGGCCACGGACATGCCCATCAGGCACTCGACGTGGTTCCACGCGTCCACGTGCCCCTCGGGCCAGGGCACGCCGCCGTCGTCCTGCTGGATGGCCGCGATGCTGAGGGCCGTGCGGACGACCTCCTCGCGGGAGATCATGGCTTCTTGACGTAGAGGACCACGCTCTTGCCGATGAGCGGGTTGAGCAGCGCCTCGGCGATCCTGGTGGCGGCCGGGCGCTTCATGATGTCCCACACCAGCAGCTCGTGGTACGCCTTGGCGACCGGGTGGTCGTCGTTGTTGACGCCCACCGCGCACTTGATCCACCAGTACGGCGCGTGCAGGCCGTGGGCGTGGTGGTGCGGGCCGATCTCGAAGCCGACGGACTTGAGCTTGGCCGACAGCTCGGCCAGCGTGTAGATCCGCACGTGGCCGCCGGGGGCGGTGTGGTAGTCCTCGTCCAGGGCCCAGCAGATGCGCTCGGGCAGGAAGCTCGGCACGGTGATCGCCGCGGTGCCGCCCGGCTTGAGCACGCGGAAGATCTCCCGCATGGCGGTCATGTCGTCGGGGATGTGCTCCAGCACCTCGGCCGCGATGACCCGGTCGAAGCCGCCGTCCTCGAACGGCATGTCCAGCGCCGTGCCCTGGACGGTCTCGCCGGTCGCGCCCAGCGGCACCTCGCCCGCCTTGTCCATCGCCACGAACATGGCCGCCACGTTGTCCAGCTCGGCCTGGTCCATGTCGAAGGCGACGACGTCGGCGCCCTGGCGCAGCACCTCGAAGGCGTGCCTGCCGCCGCCGCAGCCCAGGTCGAGCACGCGCACGCCGGGGCCCACGGGGAGCCGGTCGAAGTCCACGGTCAGCACTTTGTCGCTTCTCCTTGATCAGCTCTTGGGGCTTTGCGTTCGGGGGTCAGCGGCGGGCCTTGTGCGCCGCCATCGCCTCGCGGTACGCCTCGACCGTCCGCTTGGCGACGACGTGCCAGGTGTAGCGCTCCATGACCCGGTCGTAGCCGGCCTTGCCCACCCGCTCGCGCTCCTCGGGGGAGTCGTGCAGGCGGCGCAGCACGGCCGCCAGCTCCTCGGCGTCGCCCGGCGGGACCTGGACGGCCGCGTCGCCCACGACCTCGGGCAGAGCGCCCGTACGGCTGGCCACCAGGGGCGTGCCGCAGGCCATGTGCTCGACGGCGGGCAGCGAGAAGCCCTCGTACAGCGAAGGGACCACGGAGATCTCCGAGGTGGCGATCAGATCGCCCAGCTCGTCGTCGGAGATGCCGTGCACGAAGCGCACCCGGTCCTGCAGCGACAGCTCCTGGACCAGCCGCTCGGTCGGGCCGCCGGGGGTGGGCTTGCTGACCACGGTCAGGTTCACGTCGCGTTCGGTGGCGAGCTTGGCGACCGCGCGCAGCAGCGTGGCCACGCCCTTCATCGGCGAGTCCGCGCTGGCCACCGCGACGATCGAGCCCTTGCGGCGGGGCTTGTCCGGGCGCGGGTGGAAGTAGCGGGTGTCCACGCCGAGCGGGATCAGCCGCATGTTGGCCTGCGGGACGTTGAAGTCCCGGTGGATGTCGGCCAGCGACGACTCGCTGACGGTGAGGATCGGGCTGAGCCTGGGGGCGACGCGCGACTGCATCTTCACGAACCCGTACCAGCGGCGCATGGTGAGCTTCTTGTAGCCCGTGGCGGCCTCCAGCTCGATCCGCCGGTCGACGCTGATCGGGTGGTGGATCGTCCCGACCACGGGGAACAGCTTCTGGATGCCGAGCAGGCCGTAGCCGAGGGTCTGGTTGTCCTGGACGACGTCGAAGTCGCCGACGCGCTTCTTCAGCTCGCGGTAGGCGCGCAGGGTGAAGGTGAGCGGCTCGGGGAAGCCGGCCGTCCACATGGTGCCGACCTCCAGGAGGTCGATCCAGTCGCGGTACTCGGCCAGCTTCGGGGTCCTGAACGGGTCCTCGTCCCGGTAGAGGTCGAGGCTGGGCACCTCGCGCAGGACGACGCCCTCGTCCAGCTCGGGGTAGGGCGGTCCGGAGAACACCTCGACGTGGTGGCCGAGCGCGACCAGCTCACGGCTCAGGTGCCGGAGGTAGACGCCCTGCCCGCCGCAGGTGGGCTTGCTGCGATAGGACAGCAGCGCGATCCGCAGCGCCTCGCTCACGGACACCCCTTTCTCCGCCGGTAGGCCCATGTTTTCTGCGGTAAGGCCCCAAGAGGCGGGCGTGTACCGTGAAAGATGACCTTAGTCCGAGAAGGCTACCATTCGGTAGGTCACCTGGAATTGTTCACAACAGTCTCCACAGGCCGTGCGAACTGCGACATTAAGGTAACCGAGCGTGGTTCGGTGGAACAGGTTCTAGTGGGCTTTGGTGCTGCGTCCAGGCGCTTAGCTGTACATTCCCGTCCCAAAGGGACGCGGTGCGGGCCACCGTACCTACGTGATAGTTGGAGGACCCCTTGGCCAGGCGCGCTCTGATCACCGGCATCACCGGCCAGGACGGTTCCTACTTGGCCGAGCACCTGCTCGACCAGGGTTACGAGGTGTGGGGGCTGGCCCGCGGGCAGGCGAACCCGCGCGTCTCGCGCATGCGCAAGCTGCTGGCCGACGTCCAGGTGGTGCGGGGCGACCTGCTGGACCAGGGGTCCTTGATCTCCGCGGTGGAACGCGTTCAGCCCGACGAGGTGTACAACCTGGGGGCGATCTCGTTCGTGCCCATGTCGTGGGAGCAGGCCGAGCTGACCGCCGAGGTGACCGGTATGGGCGTCCTGCGGATGCTTGAGGCCATCCGGGTGTGTTCGGGCGTGTCGCGGGGCGGGGGATCGTCGTCCCCGGGGCAGATCCGCTTCTACCAGGCCTCGTCCTCGGAGATGTTCGGGCAGGTCACCGAGACGCCGCAGAACGAGCGCACCGCCTTCCACCCGCGCTCGCCGTACGGGGTGGCCAAGGCGTACGGGCACTTCCTCACGCAGAACTACCGCGAGTCGTACGGGATGTTCGCGGTGTCGGGCATCCTGTTCAACCACGAGTCGCCGCGGCGCGGCGCGGAGTTCGTGACCAGGAAGGTCACCCTCGGGGTGGCCCGGATCAAGCTCGGCCTGGCCACGGAGCTGCGGCTGGGCAACCTGGAGGCGCGTCGCGACTGGGGCTACGCGGGCGACTACGTCAAGGCGATGCACCTGATGCTCCAGGCCGCCAATCCCGAGGACTACGTGATCGGCACCGGGCGGATGAAGTCGGTGCGGGAGCTGGTGGAGGCCGCCTTCACGGCCGCCGGGCTGGACTGGGAGCGGCACGTGGTGGTCGACCAGGGGCTGCACCGCCCGGCGGAGGTGGACCTGCTGTGCGCCGACCCGAAGAAGGCGCGGGCGCAGCTGGGGTGGGAGCCGCGGGTGTCGTTCGACGAGCTGGTCGCGATGATGGTCGAGAGCGACCTGCGCCTGCTGTCCGCCGGCGGCGACCCCGACCAGGACAGCTCCTGGCCCTAGAGCCGGTTCCGCCCTCCTTGGCCCGCCCGGTCCGGTGCGGGCCTTTTGCTGCTTACGACTGCTCTCGGTCTGGCCCATTGACAAAGAGGATTTTTACGTAAAAGATTGTTTTTGCGATGAGAGATGTCCTGTATCTGGAACAGATCGAGCAGGCCGAGGCACTGCTCAAACCGCAACGGGTCGAGGTGCTCAGGCAGCTGGCCGAGCCGCGTACGTGCTCGGAGGTCGCCGAACGCCTCGGGCAGACGCCGCAGCGGGTCTACTACCACGTCAAGCGGCTGGTCGAGGCCGGTCTCGTGGAGCTGGTGTCCGAGCGCAAGGTGCGCGGCGTCCACGAGGGCATCTACCAGGCCGGCGCGCGGTCGTACTGGTTGTCGCCGCGGCTGGTCGGCCGGATCGGACTGCGCAAGGCGCGCGACGAGCTGAGCTTGGGCTACCTGCTCGACCTCATGGAGGAGGTCCAGGCCGACATCGCCGCGCTCGACCGGGACGCGCCCGAGCTGCCGTCCATCGGATTGTCCGGAGAGATCCACGTGCGTCCGGAGAGCCGCCAGCAGTTCCTGAACGACCTGCAGGGCATGCTGCAGGAGCTTTTCACTCGTTACGGCGGCGCTGAGGGGGACGCCTTCAAGCTCGCCGTCGCCTGTTACCCCAAGGGAGAAGAGCATGAGTGAGCCGATGATCGCGAAGGTCCGCGTCCAGGCGCCGGTCAAGGAGGTGTGGCACGCGCTCACCGATCCGGCCGCGGCCCGGGTCTGGCTGGCCGAGCACGTCGAGGTGGACCTGCCGGACCGGTTCGCGTTCTGGGGCCGTACGACGCCGGAGGGCGACGCGCCGCACCAGCGGGTCCTGTCGGCCGACGAGCGCGGCGTGCGGTTCGCCTGGCTCCTGGACGGCGTCGAGACGACCGCCGAACTCGCGGTCGAGGAGGACGGCGACTCGGCGACGATCGTCTCGGTGACGCAGTCGCACTTCGACTTCCAGGACGTCGTCACCGGCGCCAGCATCCGGGGCGTGCTGCAGACGTACTGGTTCCAGGTGCTGGCCAGCCTGGCCGAGCACGTCGAGGGCCGCCCGCTCACGCCGCGCGCCGACTTCACCGCGCGCGAGCTGCGCGCCGAGGTCACCATCGACGCGACGCCCGCCCAGGTCTTCGAGTCGCTGGTCGACTCGGAGACGGTGAGCGAGTGGTTCGGGATGCCGATCGACATCGAGCCGTACGTCGGCGGCCGGTTCGCCATGGGCGGGTTCGCGAACGACCCGTCGCCGGCCAAGGTGCTGGAGCTGGAGCCGGAACGGCGGTTCTCCGTCGACTGGGGCGGCGCCGGGGTGAGCTCCTGGGAGCTCGCCGGGTCCGCCGGCCGGACGCGGCTGACGCTCGTGCAGAGCGGCTTCGACGCCGAGCGGCCGCCGTACGCGGCCTGGGGCGGGATGCTGTCCGGGGTGGCGGAGCTGCGGCGTTACCACGAGGTGCCGGACTGGCGCCCGATGTGGGTCGCCTGACCGCGCCGGGTCAGCCGGGTCGGCCCGGTGTGTCCTGACCGCCGTCCGGCAGGTGGTCGAGGACGGTCTCGGCGATCGTGGCGAGCACCTCGATCTGCTCCCGCGAGAGCAGGTCGATGAAGTGCCTGCGCACCGACGCCACATGGGCGGGCGCCGCCTCCTGGATGGCCCGCAACCCTCCGTCGGTCAGCACGACCACGGCCCCGCGCGCGTCCCCCTCGAACCCCTCGCGGGTGACCAGCCCTCGCTGCTCCATCCGTGAGATGTGCCGGGAGAGGCGGCTCTTCGACCAGAGCATGCGGTCGGCCAGCGCGGTGAGCCGCCACCGGTGGCCGGGCGTGGAGGTCAGCGCCGACAGGACGTCGTAGTCGGGTGCCGACAGCCCCGAGTCGCTCGCGAGGTCGCGGCTGACCTGGGCGTCCAGCAGCAGGCGCATCCTGCGGTAGCCGATCCAGGCCCGGAACTCGGCGTCGTCCAGCCAGTTGGGCTCCATGACCCGGCAGTTTAGTTGACGTGTAACCGACCTCCGCTCTAGGTTTACATGTAAACCAAAGTGGAGGAGGCGGGTCGTGTTCGGACTGGGCATATCGACGTCGGCGGCGTCGGGGGCCGATCCCGTGGGCGACGCCCGCGCGGCGGAGGAGCTGGGCTTCGACTTCGTCTCGGCGTCGGACCACCCGTGCGGCGTCGAGCCCACGTACGAGCTGTGGACGATGCTGACCTGGGTGGCCGCCGCCACCTCGCGGATCAGGGTGGCGACGCGAGTGCTGGGGGTGCCGTACCGGCCGCCCGCGATGGTCGCCAAGATGGCCGAGACGCTGCACCGGCTCTCCGGCGGCCGGCTGATCCTCGGCCTCGGCGGCGGCTACTCCGACGAGGAGTTCCGCGCGTTCGGGCTCGGGGTGCCGACGCCCCGCGAGAAGGTGGACGGCATGGTGGAGGCCGTCCACATCATCCGCGGCCTGTGGTCCGAGTCGGACTTCACCTACGAGGGCTCCCGCTACCGCACCGATCGGGCCACCATCGAGCCCAAGCCCCTCAGCCCCATCCCGATCTGGCTGGGCACGTACGGGCCACGCGCCCTCGACGCCACCGGCCGGCTGGCGGACGGCTGGATCCCGTCCCTGGGGTTCGCGCCGCCGGAGCGGGCGGCGGCCATGCGCGACCGGATCCTGTCGGCCGGTCGCGCCGTCGAGTGCGTCTACAACGTCACCTTCCGCATCGGGTCCCCCGCAGAGGTCGACGGCGTGGTCGCCGGCTCGGCGGCGGAGGTGACCGACCGCCTGGCGGCGTTCGTGGACCTGGGGTTCACGTCGATGAACTTCACGCCCCTCGGCCCCGACCCGCGCGCGCAGGCCGAACGCCTGGCCGAGGACGTCCTGCCCGCGCTGCGCGCGGCGGCCTCCTGACCGGCGGCGGCCTGCCGGGAAGGCGATCCGGGCCTGCGGCGAAGCATGGGTGACCGTCCACCACTTCGTGAAGGCAGCCTGATGACGGAGACGAGAACGTGATCGCCGAAGCGGGCGAACAGCTGACCGACGCCGAGCTGGCCGCCCGGTACCGGCGGGACCCCGAGCTGTTCACCCTCGTGCACGATCGCCATTTCCGCGACATCTACCTGTACGTGGCCGGCCGGCTGGACACGCAGATCGCCGAGGACATCACGGCCGAGACATTCCTGCTGGCCTTCGACCACCGCGACCGGTTCGACCCGGAGCGCGGCGGATTGCGGCCCTGGCTGTTCGGCCTGGCCACCAACCTGATCGCCAGGCACCGGCGCAAGGAGATCCGCCACTACCGGGCGCTGGCCCGGCTGGGCCCCGAACCCGTCATGGAAGGCCATGAGAACCGGGTCGTGGCCTCCGTCACGGCCCAGGGCATGCAGCCCTACCTGGCCAGGGCGCTCGCCGCGCTGTCGCCGGGCGAGCGTGACGTCCTGCTGCTCGTGGCCCTCGGCCAGCTCGGCTACGACGAGGTGGCCCAGGCGCTCGGCATCGCCCTCGGCACGGTCGGCTCCAGGCTCAGCCGGGCGCGCGCGAAGATCCAGGCCCTCGTCGACAAGGAGACAGCTCGTGGATGACCTGAAGGAGCTCGCCACCCTGCTGGCCAAGCCGGAACCGGCCGCCGGGGCGATGGCGCGCAGCAGGAGCCGCCTCCTGGACAGGGCGCGCGGCCGTACCCACCGCCGGCGGACCGGATGGCTCGCGCCCGCGCTCGCCCTGGCCGCCGCCGCGGCGGCCGTCACCGTGCTCGCGACGGGCGCGATCGCGCCCGCCGGCACGCCGGCCTCGGGCAAGGAGGTGCTGTTCATGGCCGCGGCGAGCGCCGAGCGCACGCCCGAGGGCGCCGGACGCTACTGGCACGTCAGACGCGAGTACCGGGGCGTGGACATCCCCACCCATGAGAGCTGGACCACGCGGGACGGCCGGCGCTGGTCCAGGGGCCGGCCGGACGCCCCCGCCGAGGTCGTCGTGCCCGACCCGAACCCCCTCAGGCTCAAGGGGGCCGAGGTGAGCATCGAGGAGCTCGAAGAGCTGCCGACGGAGCCGGCGGCGCTGACGTCCCGGATCGCCGCGCTGCCCGGGCTCGCCAGTGCCATGACCTCCTCCGAGCAGCGCGGCGATCCGCTGTTCTCGCTGGTCGCGCTCATCTCGGAGCTGCCCGCGCCGCCGGAGGTCCGGTCGGCGGCGTTCCGGGCGCTCGCCGCGACACCCGGGGTCGAGAACGCCGGCGAGGTCGAGGACGGGCAGGAGCTGCGCTTCCCCAACCCCGACGGCGGGCCGGAGATCAGGATGGTGGTCGATCCCGAGAGCGCACGGGTGATCCGGACGAACTACCTCTACGGCGGCGACGGGGGCCTGTCGTGGGGCAGAGACTTCGTTTGGGTGACGGCCGGCTGGACCGACCAGCCGCCGCGATGACGCGGACCGCCGGTCGTTCGCCTCGCGCCGCACCGACACCGGCGGGTCGCAATGATCAGCCTCCGCGACGACGCGGTGAACCGCTGAGTGAGTAGCCGGACGGTTGTCCACAGAACGCGGTTCGGCTCTGCGGGGGCCGGGGTGAGGGCGTCAGCCTGGACCCCGTGAACGCCGCACTCTCGTTGCTCGGCCGCGCCGAGCGCATCACCCGGTCCTGCCGGCAGGCCGTCGTCTGCCGGCAGACGGCCGCACACGTCTGGGGCCTGAGCGTGCTCTCCGTCCCCGAGGCCGACTGGCCGGTGGAGGTGATCGCCCCCGCTCACCTGGCGATCCCCGGCTGCGTCACGTACGTGGGCCAACCGCCCGCCGACGACGTCACCGACCACCGGGGCGTCCGGCTCACCACCATGGCGCGCACGGCCCTCGACTGCGCCCGGTCGTTGCCGCGTCGGGAGGCGGTGGCGGCGCTCGACCAGTTCGCGCGGCGGGGCGTCGACATGGAGGCGCTGTGGCGTCGTCCGCTCAACTCCTGGCGGCTGCGCGACACGCTGAGCCTGGCCGACTGCGGCGCCGCCTCGCCCCGGGAGAGCTGGCTGCGGGTCGTCCTCGTCGACGGTGGCCTCCCCAGGCCCACCACGCAGCTCGCCGTGCCCCTGGGCGGCGGCCGACACGCCTACCTCGACCTGGGGTGGGAGCCGTACCGGGTGGGTGTGGAGTACGACGGCCAGGAGCACCACACCTCCCCGGCGGACCGGCGGCGTGACGCGGCCCGCCGCGAGGAGCTGCGGCGGCTGGGCTGGCGGGTGATCGCCGTACGCCGCGACGTCATCCCCGGCCAGATCGCCGGCCTTCTCCGGCACGTCGCCGACGCGTTGATCGAGCGCGGCTGGCAACCCGGCCCGGAGGGCACCGTCCGCGTCCTCCGCCAGATCCGCGCGGCCCGCCGCGGAACCGCTCGCCATCCCCGGCGCCGGCGGTTCTCGTGAGAGCGTCCCCGGTGGCTCGGAGGGCGTCGGCAAGGTCAGGCGATCGTGACCGGGAGCTCCTTGATGCCGTTGATGAAGTTCGAGCGCAGGCGGCGGGCCGGGCCGGCCTGGCGGATGCGCGGCCGGCGCCTGGCCAGCTGCTCGAACAGGACACGCAGTTCCAGCTTGGCGAGGTGGTTGCCGAGGCAGAAGTGCGCGCCGCCGCCGCCGAACCCGATGTGCGTGTTGGGGGTGCGTCCGATGTCGAAGACCTCGGGGTCCGGGAACACGGAGGCGTCCCGGTTGGCGGAGGAGTAGAAGACCACGACCTTGTCGCCGTCCTTGATGGGCTGCCCGCCGAGCACCTGGTCCGCCATCGACGTGCGCCGGAACAGGTTGACCGGCGAGACCCACCGGACGATCTCGTCGGCCGCCGTCCTGGCCAGCGTGGGGTCGGCCACCAGGCGGTCCCACTGGTCGGGGTGCTCGAAGAGGGCCAGCATGCCGCCGGAGGCCGCGTTGCGGGTGGTCTCGTTGCCCGCGACGATCAGCAGCAGGACGAACAGGTCGAACTCGTCCTCGCCGAGGGTTTCCCCCTTGTCGTCGGGCTGGAGGAGCTTGGTGATGATGTCGTCCTTGGGGGCGGCTCTGCGCTGCGCCGCGAGCTCGTTGGCGTAGGCGTACACCTCCATGGCGGCGCCGGAGCCCTCCTCGGGGGTCGCCGCGTAGTCGGGGTCCTGGGCGCCGATCATGCGGTTCGACCAGGAGAACAGCTTGTCGCGGTCGGTCGCGGGAGCACCGAGCAGCTCGCAGATCACGTACAGGGGGAGCGGGGCGGAGACCTCGGTGACGAAGTCCACCTCGCCGGAGCACTTGTCGAGCAGGTCGTCGCAGATGTCGCGGATGTGCTGTTCGAGGGCGCCGATCGTCCGGGGGGTGAAGCCGCGGTTGACCAGGGAACGCCGCCTGGTGTGCTCGGGCGGGTCCTGGTTGAGCATCATCAGCCGCTGGAGGGCGATCTGGTCCTCGGGCATCTCGTCGAAGAGGGCGAGCTTCTTGGCCGAGGAGAACAGGTCGGAGTGGCGGGACACGTGCACGACGTCCTCGTAGCGGGTGACCGCCCAGAACCCGGGCTCGCCGTCGTGCCAGTGGACGGGGGAGTTGGCGCGGAGCCAGGCGAGCTGTTCGTGGGGTGGGCCGGAAGTCGCGTAACGGTCCCTGTCTACGAGGTCGATATGCACGCGCGGTCACCTCTTGATCAAGCGCTTGGTTTATTCGTACTGAAACGTGTTCTATTACGCCACTGTACGCCCGTCAAGTAGCCCCACCCCGCCACCCTCCCCACCCTCCAGACACGTCCGCCATAACCCCGGAGCAGACACCCGCCCGCCATAACCGACAGCAGCCAACCCCCTCCCCGCCGACGCTTCCTCACCCATGCCCCAGCCCAGCACCACAGCGGTGCCGTCCCCCGTGCTCGCCACCGCTAACCGACTTCGCCCCACTCCCAAGCCCACTCCCAAGCCCGGCCCTCAAGCCCGGCCCTCAAGCCCGGCCCTCAAGCCCGGCCCTCAAGCCCGGCCCTCAAGCCCGGCCCTCAAGCTCGGCATCAGCACGGCTCTTGGCGGCGACCGTGCCGATGTCCAGATTGGCGAGGATCGTCTGGGGCGGCGCCAAGGACGTCACGCCGAACGGGCGGAGCCGTCAGGAGTGGGCAAGTGGCGAGGGAGAAAGGGCGAGGTACCTCCGATGTTTTTGGAGGTGGTGCGGATCGGCAATGGAGGGGAATCTTCGGAGCCATGAGGGCTGAGGGAGGTGGTTGGTTGGGGTTCGAGGTGTCGTTCCGGGTCACGGATCGGATGTATCCCGCTGGACGCCCTTGACATGCGCCGCCATCTCGCAGCAGCATCTGAGGCACAGACATCCGATGAATAAGTGAAGGGTGCGGTGTGAAGCTGCTGCGAGTGGGACCTGTCGGACAGGAGCGGCCGGTGGTGATGGACGCCTCCGGCACCCTGCGCGACATCGGGGAGCCCGAGATCGACGGGGCTTTTCTCGCCTCCGGGGGAGTGGCGCGCGTGCGTGACGCGCTGGAGCACGGCGACCTGCCCGTCGTCAACGCCGCCGGGCTGCGGGTGGGCGCGCCGATCGCCCGGCCGGGCAAGGTGGTCTGCATCGGGCTGAACTACCGCGACCACGCCGCCGAGTCCGGCGCGGAGCCGCCCGCCGAGCCCGTGGTGTTCATGAAGGCCGCCAACACCGTGATCGGCCCGTACGACGAGGTGCTGGTGCCGCGTGGCAGCGTGAAGACCGACTGGGAGGTGGAGCTGGCGGTCGTGATCGGCCGGCGGGCCCGCTATCTCGACAGCCGGGACGAGGCCCTCGACGTGATCGCCGGGTACGCGATCTCCAACGACGTCTCCGAGCGGGAGTTCCAGCTCGAACGCGGCGGCCAGTGGGACAAGGGCAAGTCGTGCGAGACGTTCAACCCGCTGGGTCCCTGGCTGGTGACGGCCGACGAGGTCGGCGACCCGCAGAGCCTGGGGCTGCGCCTCTGGGTGAACGGCGAGCCGCGCCAGGACGGCGGCACCAAGGACATGATCTTCGACGTGGCCGAGATCGTGCGGTACCTGAGCCGGTTCATGGTGCTCGAACCCGGTGACGTGATCAACACCGGCACCCCGGCCGGGGTCGCGATGGGCATGCCCGGCCAGCCGTACCTGCGGGCGGGCGACGTGATGGAGCTGGAGATCGACGGGCTCGGCCGCCAGCGGCAGACGGTGGGGCAGGCCTGATGGCGTACAGAATCGTCGCGCTGGAGACGCACGACGTGCGTTTCCCCACGTCGCGGGAGCTGGACGGCTCGGACGCGATGAACCCCGACCCCGACTACTCCGCCGCCTACGTGGTGCTGAAGACCGACGACGGGGTCGAGGGGCACGGGTTCGCGTTCACCATCGGACGCGGCAACGACGTGCAGACCGGAGCGATCCGGGCGCTTGAGCCCTATGTGCTCGGCCGGGACGTCGAAGACCTCGGCGCGCTGTACAAGGAGCTGGTCGGCGACTCGCAACTGCGCTGGCTGGGCCCGGAGAAGGGCGTCATGCACATGGCGATCTCCGCCGTGGTCAACGCCCTGTGGGACCTGAAGGCCAGGCGGGCGGGCAAGCCGGTGTGGCGGCTGCTGTCGGAGATGTCGCCCGAGGAGATCGTCGGACTGATC
Source organism: Nonomuraea sp. NPDC048881 (assembly GCF_040649795.1). Lineage (NCBI taxonomy): Bacteria > Bacillati > Actinomycetota > Actinomycetes > Streptosporangiales > Streptosporangiaceae > Nonomuraea > Nonomuraea sp. NPDC048881. The sequence goes on along the minus strand of NZ_JBEZGC010000004.1, from coordinate 597,697 downwards.
GACTTCCGCTACCTGAGTGACGCGCTCACCCAGGACGAAGCCCTCCAGATCCTGAAAAATGCGGAAGAAGGGAAGGAAGAGCGGATCCAGCGGCTCATCGAGACCGGCTACCCCGCCTACACCACCTCTCCCGGCTGGCTCGGCTACGACGACGACAAGCTGCGACGCCTCTGCAAGGAGGCCCTCGACCAGGGCTTCGGCCAGATCAAGCTCAAGGTCGGCGCCGACCTCGACGACGACCTGCGCCGCTTCCGCGTGGCCCGCGAGGTCTGCGGCCCCGACTACCCGATCGCGATCGACGCCAACCAGCGCTGGGACGTCGCCTCGGCCATCGAATGGGTGAGCGCGCTGAGCCCGTACCGGCCGCACTGGGTGGAGGAGCCGACCAGCCCCGACGACGTGCTCGGCCACGCCGCCATCGCCGAGGGCATCAGGCCGGTCCCGGTCGCCACCGGCGAGCACGTCCAGAACCGCATCGTCTTCAAGCAGCTTCTCCAGGCCGGCGCGATCTCCTACCTGCAGATCGACGCGGCCAGGGTCGGCGGGGTCAACGAGAATCTGGCGATCCTGCTGCTCGCGGCCAAGTTCGGCGTGCCGGTCTGCCCGCACGCGGGCGGCGTCGGGCTGTGCGAGCTGGTGCAGCACCTGTCGATGTTCGACTACGTGGCGATCACCGGCACGATGGACGGCCGCGTGATCGAGTACGTCGACCACCTGCACGAGCACTTCGTGCACCCGGTCGTCATCGACCACGGCCGCTACACCGCCCCCATGGCCCCCGGCTTCAGCGCCGAGATGCACGCGGCGTCGATCGCCGCCCACAGCTTCCCCGACGGTCAGGTATGGAGGGCCACGTCATGACGCTCAAGGCCATCGTGACCGGCGGCGGTTCAGGCATCGGCCTGGCCACCGCCACCCTGCTCGCGGCGCGCGGCATGCAGGTCGCCTGCCTCGACCTCGCCCCGCCCGGCGACCCCTTCGTGGGGATCAAGGCGGACGTGGCCGACGACGCGTCCGTGCGCGCGGCGGTGGCCGAGGCCGCGGAACGGCTCGGCGGCATCGACATCGTGATCAACAACGCGGGCGTCGGCGCCCAGGGCACGGTCGAGGACAACCCGGACGAGGAGTGGCGGAAGGTCTTCGAGGTCAACGTGTTCGGCATCGTCCGGGTGAGCCGGGCGGCGCTGCCGTACCTGCGCAGGTCGGAGCACCCGGCCATCGTCAACACCTGCTCGATCGCGGCCACCGCGGGGCTGCCGCACCGGGCGCTCTACAGCGCGACCAAGGGCGCGGTGTTGTCGCTGACCCTGGCCATGGCCGCCGACCACGTCCGTGAAGGCATCCGCGTCAACTGCGTCAACCCGGGCACCGCCGACACCCCGTGGGTGGGGCGGCTGCTCGACTCGGCCGACGATCCCGAGGCCGAACGAGCGGCGCTGAACGCCAGGCAGCCCATGGGCCGCCTGGTCAGCGCCGAGGAGGTCGCCGCCGCGATCGCCTATCTGGCAGGTCCCGAGTCCGCCGCGACCACCGGCACCGCGCTCGCGGTCGACGGCGGCATGCAGGGGCTACGGCTCCGGCCAACCAACCAAGGAAGGTAACCCCCCATGAAGATCGGTCCGGTGGTCGCGAGCGCGGCCCTGCTGGCGGTCGTCGCCGCCTGCGGCTCCAGCGGCACGAACGGCTCCAGCGGCTCCACGGCGGAAGGGGGAGGCGGCGGCAAGGTGGGCATCGACCACCCGCGCGCCGACTCCGACTTCTGGAACTCCTACATGAAGTACGTCCCGCAGATGGCGACCGAGCTCAAGGCCGACCTGATGCCTGCCACGAACTCCCAGAACGACGTCTCCAAGCTGGTCAACAACGTGCAGGCGCTGGTCGGCCAGGGCGCCAAGGCGATCGTCATGGCCCCCCAGGACACCGGCGCCATCGCCAACACGCTCCAGCAGCTGGAGAACAAGAAGATCCCCGTGGTCACCGTGGACACCCGGCCCGACAAGGGCAAGGTCTACATGGTCGTACGCGCCGACAACCGCGCGTACGGCACCAAGGCGTGCGAGTTCCTCGGCGAGAAGCTCGGCGGCAAGGGCAAGGTCGTGCAGCTTGAGGGCGCGCTCAGCTCGATCAACGGCCGCGACCGGTCCGAGGCGTTCAACGAGTGCATGAAGAGCAAGTTCCCCGGCATCACGGTGTTCAGCGAGCCGACCGAGTGGGAGGGCAGCAAGGCGGCGTCCATGCTGCAGACCCGCCTGGAGCAGAACCCGGACATCAAGGGCATCTACATGCACGCCGGCGGCGTGCACCTGGCTCCGACGCTGCAGGTGCTCAAGCAGAAGAACCTGTTGGTCCCGCCGACCGACCCCAAGCACGTCTTCGTGGTCTCCAACGACGGCATCCCGCAGGAGTTCGAGGAGATCCGCAAGGGCAACATCGACGCCACGGTGTCGCAGCCGGCCGACCTCTACGCCCGGTACGCGATCTTCTACGCCAAGGCGGCGGTCGACGGCAAGACGTTCCAGCCGGGCCCGACCGACCACGGCAGCAACATCATCCAGCTGCCCAACGGCTTCGAGGACCAGCTCCCGGCGCCGCTGGTGACGAAGGACAACGTGGACGACCAGAACCTCTGGGGTAACCAGGTCAAGTGATGAAATATCACGTTGAAGCCCGAAATGTCGTCAAGCGTTTCGGTCCGACCACCGCGCTGAACGGCGCGGAGATCGCCATCGCCGAGGGCCAGACCCACGCCCTCGTCGGCCGGAACGGCGCGGGGAAGTCCACCCTCGTGTCGATCCTCACCGGGCTCCAGCGGCCGGACGAGGGCGAGGTGCTGTTCTCCGGAGAGGCGGCGCCCGCCCTGGCCGACCGCGACGCCTGGCGGCAGCGCGTCGCCTGCGTGTACCAGAAGTCCACGATCATCCCGGCGCTGACGGTCGCGGAGAACCTGTTCGTCAACCGCCAGACCGGCCGCGGCCGGATGATCAACTGGCGGGCGCTGCGGGCCAAGGCGCGCGAGCTGCTGGACACCTACGAGGTGGACGTCGACCCGCAGGCGCTGGCCGGCGAGCTGGGCGTCGAGCAGCGGCAGCTCGTGGAGATCGCGCGGGCGCTGTCGTTCGGCGCCCGGTTCATCATCCTCGACGAGCCCACCGCCCGGCTCGACGGCCCGGCCATCGAGCGGCTGTTCACCCGCATGCGCTCACTGCGCGAGCAGGGCGTCACGATGATGTACATCTCCCACCACCTGGACGAGGTGTACGAGATCTGCCAGAGCGTCACGGTCTTCCGCGACGCCCGGCACATCGTGACCCGGCCGGTCGCCGGGTTCCCCCAGGACGAGCTGGTGGACGCGATGACCGGCGAGGCCACGGCCGCCTACGAGTCCCGGCACCGCGTGCCGGGCGAGGCGGTCGTGCTGTCGGGCGCGGGCCTGTCGCTGACCGGCCGCTACCAGGACGTGGACATCTCGGTCAGGTCCGGCGAGGTCGTGGGCCTGGCGGGCTCGGCGAGCAGCGGCAAGGTCGGCCTGGCCGAGACCCTGGTCGGGCTGCGCAAGCCGGACACGGGCGTGGTCACGATCGACGGCACCCAGGTCAGACCGGGCGACGTGCCCGCCGCCATGCGCGCCGGGCTCGGGTTCGTGCCCGAGGACCGGCACCACGAGGGCTTCGTGCCGATGTTGTCGGTGGGGGAGAACGCGACCCTGCCGATCGCCCACAAGCTGGGCGCCTACGGCATCGTCTCGCCCGCCCGACGCCGGGCCAGGGCCGTCCAGATGATCGAGAGCCTGGACATCAAGACCGAGGGGCCCGACCAGCCCGTCGGCGACCTGTCCGGCGGGAACGCGCAGAAGGTCGTGTTCGCGCGGGCGCTCGTGGACGACCCGAGGGCGCTGGTCGTGATCAACCCGACCGCGGGCGTCGACGTCAAGGCCAAGCAGGCCCTGCTCGGCGCGGTCGAGGACGCGGTCGGCCGGGGCGCGGGGGCCGTCGTGGTCTCCGACGAGCTCGACGACCTGCGCATCTGCGACCGGGTGCTGGTGATGTTCCACGGCAGGGTCGTCAAGGACGTGCCGCGTGGCTGGACCGACCACGAGCTCGTGGCCGTGATGGAAGGCATACAAGAGTGACCACTTTGACTGCTCCGGCCCCCCGGCTGAGGCTGGCCAGGTTCCGCGACCTGACCCTGGTGCCGGTGATCCTGCTCCTGCTGGTCGTGGGCGCGTTCCTCGACCCGACCTTCCTGACGGCGGGCAACCTCACGAACGTCCTGCAGCAGCAGGCGGCGATCTCGCTGCTCGTGCTGGCCGAGGCGATGATCCTGATCGCCGGGAAGTTCGACCTGTCGCTGGAGTCGACGGTCGGCACCGCGCCCGGCATCGCCGTGATGCTGGTCGTCCCGGCCTCGGCGGGCGGGTTCGGCCTCGGGCTGCCCGGCTGGCTGGTGATCCCGCTGGCCCTGCTCGTGGGCGCGGCCATCGGCGCGTTCAACGGGTTCCTGATCATCAGGTTCCAGCTCTCGGCGTTCATCGTCACGCTGGCCATGCTGATCATCGTGGACGGCCTCCAGCAGGGGCTCACCCAGGGCAAGACGCTGTTCCAGCTCCCCGACTCGATGCTCTACCTCGGCAGCGCCACCTGGCTCGGCCTGCCCGCCGCCATCTGGATCGCCGCGCTGCTGTTCGCCGCCGGCGTCTTCGGCCTGACCTACCTCAGGCTCGGCCGCTCCCTGTACGCCATCGGCGGCAACGCCGACGCCGCCCGCGCCGCCGGCATCCGGGTGGACCGCGTGCTGTTCGGCGTGTTCGTCCTCGGCGGCATCCTGGCCGCCACGGCCGGCATCCTGGAGACCGGACGCCTCGGCGCGATCGGCAACGAGATGGGCGACGGCTGGATCTTCATGGTCTTCGCCGCGGCCGTCATCGGCGGCGTCAGCATGGACGGCGGCAAGGGCACCGTCCTCGGCGCGCTGACCGGTGTGCTGGTGATCGGCCTGGTCCAGAACATCCTCACCCTCATCGGGGTCTCCGGTTTCTGGCAACCGGTCATCTACGGTGGCATCATTCTCATCGCACTGATCATCAGCAGGATCGCCGGCGGAAAGGCGCAGGACTGATGGAACGCCTCGCCCTGCGCACCAGGCTCCGGCCCGGGTGCGAGGAGACCTACGAACGGGAGCACGCCACGATCCCGGCCGCCCTGGAGTCCGCGCTGCGCGCCCACGGTGTGATCTCGTGGCGCATCTTCCGCGACGGCCTCGACCTGTTCCACTTCGTGGAGGTCGAGGACTACGCCGCGCTGCAGGCCGCGCTCAAGGACGACCCCGCCGACCAGGCCTGGCAGCGCCAGATGAACCGCCTGCTCGACGGCGACTTCGACCAGTCGGCGGGCGGCCTGCGCCAGGTCTGGGAGCTGACGTGATCGACCTGCCCCGCGTCGGCCTCGGCGGCGCCCCGCTCGGCAACCTCTACCAGGCGGTCTCCGGCGAGCAGGCGCGGGCCACGGTCGACGCGGCCTGGGAGAGCGGCGTGCGGCTCTTCGACACCGCGCCCCACTACGGGCTGGGGCTGTCCGAGCGCCGCCTGGGCGCCGCGCTCGCGCAGCGGTCGGGTTACGTCCTGTCCACGAAGGTGGGTCGGCTGGTGGTGCCCTCGCGGGTGCGCGACGACGACGAGATGTTCGACGTCCCGGTCGGGCTGGGCCGCGAATGGGACTTCTCGGCTGACGGCGTGCGCGACTCCCTGGAGGACTCCCTGGCCCGGCTCGGCCTGCCGGAGATCGACATCGCGCTCATCCACGACCCCGACGACCACCTGGAGCAGGCGCTGGCCGAGGCGTACCCGGCGCTGGCCGAGCTGCGGGAGCAGGGCGTGGTCAAGGCGATCGGCGTCGGGATGAACCAGTGGCAGGCGCCGCTGCGCTTCGTCCGGGAGACCGGCGTCGACGTCGTCATGCTCGCCGGGCGCTACACGCTGCTCGACCAGTCGGGGCTGCCGCTGCTGGACGAATGCGCCGAACGCGGCGTCCGGGTGCTGGCCGCGGGGGTCTTCAACAGCGGCCTGCTGGCCACGCCGGCCCCGTCGGGCACCTTCGACTACGTGCCCGCGCCGGCGCCGCTGCTGGACCGGGCCACCCGGATCGCCGCCGTCTGCGAGCGCCACGGCGTCTCGCTGCCGCAGGCGGCCATGGCCTTCCCGCTGCGCCATCCGGCGGTCGCCTCGATCGTGCTGGGTGCCCGCGCGCCCGAGGAGGTCCTGGCCAACGCCGCCCTGTGGGCCCGCCCGGTCCCCGAGGAGCTGTGGCTGGAACTGGCCGGCGAGGGCCTGCTGGGCTGACCGCGGCCGGGCCCCCGCCCGGCCGCCGGCCTCGTTCAGTGCACCTGTACGTACGCGCCGAAGGCCAGCGCCACGTCCCACACCCGGGAGAAGACGATCACCCGGCCGCCGTCCAGCCCGCCGCAGGCGACCGGCTTGCTGATGGCCGACGTGATGCCCTGTGCCGCGACGTCGTCGAACCAGTTGGTGTAGGAGTAGACCGGGCCGCCGCTGTCGCCGTGGGCCACGGCGCAGCCGCCGACGACGCTCTTGGCCCTGACCATGTGCTTGACGTACTGCCCGTTCGTGTACGTGCCGCTCCACCCGGTCTCGGTCACCTTGATCAGGCAGTACTCGCCCAGCGACGCCCCCGAGTTGCACACGAAGTTGCCGACGTACGCCTTCCACAACGCGACCACCCGGTTGCTGGTGGCGGCCGCCGGACCGCCGTCGAAGACGTCGGCCGTGGCGTCGGCCAGGACGATCGCGGCGTCCCGCTTGGGCAGCCGCCACTGCAGGTCGCCCATGCGGTTCGCCGGGCTGCCCGAGCCGCCGCCGTCGTAGAAGGAGTCCCAGAACTCGCCGCAGTGCGCGGCGGTCAGGAAGCCGGGATTGCCGTTCTTGTCGTAGACGGCGAACCCCGAGGTGCAGCCGGAGCCGGTCCTGGCGTTCCAGGTCCGGCCGCCCGCGTAGTAGCTCGGGACGTCGTCCTGCCTGCTGTAGGCCGGGTCGAAGCGCTCGCCGCGCTCCAGCGTGATCGGCGCGGTGGCGCCGCTCGGCCGCTGGAGCTGGTCGGGGGCGGTGTCGTCGTCCGGGACCGAGAGCCGCACGCCGCTCCCGTCGGCCTGCGGGGCGGCGCCCGTCACCTGTCCGGACTCGCTCCACTTGTCGGCCTCGGCGAGGAGGTCGGCGTAGGAGAAGGCGGACGGGAGTACGGAGACCGGGGCGGTCAGCCGTCCCTCGTCGACCATGGCCCGCACGGGCGCGGGCACCTGGCCCTTCCAGTACAGGCGCACCTCGTGGTTCTCGGGCGCGACGACCACGCCGCCGTACCCGTCGGAGGTCTCGGCCACGGCCGTGACGCGGTCGGCGACGGCGTTCAGCCGGGTCTGCTCGGCGAAGAGCGCGTCCCAGCTCGCGAAGCCGCCGGGAACCTGGCCGCGCGGGCCGGTCGAGTCCCTGGCCGGCGGCTTGCCCCCGGCGTCGGCGGACTGCCGGGTGAGGTCGGGGCCGGAGACGGTGACCGCCGAGGCGGCTCCGGCGCCCAGGAAGGGCACGACGGCGCACGCCAGGATCAGTACCGTACGGCGTAAGCGGATGTTCTGCATGGATCCCCCCATGTCTGGATGAGGGGCCAGCACAACAGACGATCCGGCACGCCTACCGCGTCCAAGTACCGCTTCGCGCTGTGCTTTGCGGGCTTGCGGCCTCAGGAGGGGATGAACAACCACAACGCGGACGTGCCGGACTCGTAGCGGGAGTCCAGACGTTTGGCCACCACGCCGGGCAGGCCCTGCTCGCGCGCCGCCTGCCGGACCGCGCCGGCCTCGCCGGGCCACGAGGGCGCGGTCTGCCAGCGGGGGCCGGCCAGCCCCAGCGACTCCAGGGCGGCCCGCCGGTCGGCGAACGGCTCGTCCACCAGGGAGCGGCCCTCGTCGTACAGCAGGTCCTGGACGACCAGGAGCTCGGTCCCGGCCAGCGTGACCACCTCGCCGTCCAGCACCGCCGTCCGGCTGCCGAACGACTCGGCCAGCGGGCGCAGCCAGGGATGCTCGCGGGCGGCCGTCGTGCGCCCGCCGTCCACGGGGACCAGGAGCCGGCGTCCGCCCCAGGCGAACTCGAAGGCGTAGGCGGCGGCGTCCCTGGGCGGCTGGGCGCGCTCGGTGGGCAGCATGGGCGCCACGTCAGGGAACGGGTCGCGGACGGGGGCGTCCATGCGGTGGATCATCCAGTTCTTGCCCCGCGTCCGGAACAGCACGAACCGCCCGGAGGCCCGCCGGCCGTGCAGGACGAACTTGACCTCGCGCTCGGACCACTTCTCGGTCTCGTACGTGCCGGTGTCCCAGACGGTCATGGTGCCGCCGCCGTACTCGCCCTTGGGGATCTCGCCGTGGAAGGTGAGGTACTCCATCGGGTGGTCCTCGGTGTGCACGGCCAGGTGGTTGGTGCCGGGGTCGGCGGGCAGGCCCTTGGGGACCGCCCAGGAGGCCAGCACGCCGTCGCGTTCCAGCCGCAGGTCCCAGTGCAGGGACCGGGCGTGGTGCTCCTGGATGACGAACGCGGCGCCGCCACTGTCCTCGGGAGGGGTGGCGGGCACGGGCTCGGGGGTCCGGCTGGGGTCGCGTTTGCTGCGGTATCGCTCCAGTTTGTCGGCCACGACACGGTTACTACCCGGGGAACGGGCGCCGATCAGTCGAGGGCCTTGCGCAGCCACGCCTCCACGCCCGCCACGTGCACGGTGGCCCACGAGCGCGCCACGTCCGGCTGGCGGGCGGCGATGGCCTCGTAGATCGCGGTGTGCTGCTCGCGGGTCTTCTCCATCGCGCCCTCCTGGGTGAGGCCGCGCCACACCCGGGCCCGAGTGGTCGGACCTGACAGGCTCTCGATGAACGAGCAGAGCACGCTGTTGCCCGACCCGCGCGCGATGCGCTGATGGAACTCCAGGTCGTTGGCGACCAGTTCCTCGACCGTCGGCTGCGCGGGCAGCGAGTCGAGGATGCGCCGCAGTTCCTCGATGTCCTCGTCGCGCATCAGCTCGGTGGCCAGGGCCGTCGCGGCCGGTTCGAGGATGCGCCGCACCTCGAAGAACTGGATCACCGTGTCGTCGCGGTGCAGGTCGAGCACGAACGACATGGTGTCGAGCAGCAGGTGCGGCTCCAGGCTGGTGACGTACGTGCCGTCGCCCTGGCGCACGTCGAGGACGTTGATCAGGGCGAGCGCGCGCACGGCCTCGCGCAGCGAGTTGCGCGACAGGCCGAGCCGCTCGGCGAGGTCGGCCTCCTTCGGCAGACGGTCGCCCGGGGTGAGCTCCCCGGAGAGGATCATCTGCTTGATCTTGTCAATGGCCGCGTCGGTGACCGCCACACTCTTCTCCCTAGACATCGGATGTCTAGGAGTCTAGAGCCTGAAAGCGGACGGGATCGACGTCCGGGACGCGGCGGACCATGCCCCGGGTCTCCAGGGTGCGCAGATGGGCCGCGGCCTCGCCGGCCGCCATGCTGCGCAGCACGGGGGCCAGGTCGTCCCAGGGCCGGTTCCAGGTCATCATCGAGGCGACCTCCCAGATGGTCAGCGGTCGCGACCGCTCGGCCATGAGGGTGCGCAACCGGATCAGCTTCTCCTCGTGATGGTGGCGGATCTCGGCGGCGCGCGCGGCAACATCGGGAAATATCCACTCGTGTGCCGGCAGGGCGTCCAGGGGGCCCAGCTCGCCGACCCGGTCGAGCGAGTCCAGGAAGTCGCCCAGCGGATCGATGTCGTCGCGGTCGTAGGGATAGATCCCGATGTGCGGTGTGATGTCGGGAAGGACGTGGTCGCCGGTGAACAGCCGGTCGGCGTCCTCCAGGTGCAGGCAGATGTGGCCCGGCGTATGGCCGGGGGTGTGCACGGCGCGCAGCTTGCGGCCGGGCAGCTCCACCAGGTCGCCGTCGCGCAGCTCGCGGTCGGGCAGCGCGGGCGGCGTCGGCCGGGCGCCCATCGCCTCGCGCACCTCGCCGGGGTCGGCGCCGGCCCGCCTGAGCATGTCGGACTGGAAGCTCGCGTGCTCCTCCGCGGCGAACCGGTGCATGAGCCGGACCAGCGCGGCGTCCTCCTCGTGCATGGCGATCCAGGCCCCGGACGCCTCCTTGACCTGCCCGGCCAGCCCGGCGTGGTCGGGATGGAAGTGGGTGACGACCACGCCGCTCACGGTCGCGACGTCGAGCCCGAGCGCGGCCAGGCCGCCGCTGAGCGCCTGCCAGGCGTCGGGATGGTTCCACCCGGCGTCCACCAGCACCGGCCCGCGCGGCGACTCGACGGCGTAGACCAGCGTGTAGCCGAGCGGGTTGCCCGGGATGGGCACCGGCACGCTCCACACCCCGCCGCCGAGCTCCTGCGGCCGCTGTTCCGAGTACGGCCTGCGCCTGGTCTTCCCCACCGGTTCCCCCGATCGAGCACGTGCGTGTGAATGGTGGATCAGGTCAGGCGTTCGAGGATCGTCGCCGTGGCCAGAGCGCCGCCCGCGCACATCGTGACCAGCGCGGTGGTGGTGTCGGAGCGTTCGAGCTCGTGCAGGGCGGTGGTGATGAGCCGGGCGCCGGTGGCCCCGACGGGGTGGCCGAGCGCGATGGCCCCGCCGTTGACGTTGACCCGGTCGAGGTCGGGCTCGTGCACCGCGGCCCAGGAGAGCACCACGGACGCGAACGCCTCGTTCACCTCGAACCTGTCGATGTCGCCCATGGTCATCCCGGCCGCCGTCAGCACCTTCGCGGTCGCCTCCACGGGACCGTCGAGATGATAGTAGGGCTCGGCGCCGACGAGCGCCTGCGCCAGGATGCGCGCCCTGGGCCGCAGCCCCTGCCGGCGGGCCTCCTGCTCGCTCATCACCAGCACGGCGGCCGCGCCGTCGGAGATCTGCGACGACGTGCCGGCGGTGTGCAGGGCGCCCTCGGCGACCGGCTTGAGCCCGGCCAGGCTCTCGACCGTGGTCTCGCGTAACCCCTGATCCCTGCGGACGGATCCGACGGGCACGATCTCCCGCTCGAACCGCCCGTCGGCCCACGCCTTGGCCGCCAGGCGCTGCGACCGCGCGCCGAACCAGTCGAGCCGCTCCCTGGTCAGCCCGCGCCGCCGGGCGATGCGTTCGGCCGCGGTGAACTGGTCGGGCAGGTCGATGCTCCAGTCGTCGGGACGCGGCCGCGCGGGGCGCACGTTGCTGCCGAGCGGCGCCCTGCTCATCATCTCGACCCCGCATCCGACGCCGGCCTCGATGACACCCGCCCTGATCATCGCCGCCGCCAGGTGCACGGCCTGCTGCGAGGAGCCGCACTGGGCGTCGAGCGTGGTGACGCCCGTCTGGTAGGGGAGCCCGGCGTAGAGCCACGAGTGGCGGCCGACGTGGCCGCCCTGTTCGCCGGCCTGCGTGACGCATCCGGCGAACATCTGGCCGACCGTGGCCGGATCGACGCCGGCGCGCTGGACCAGGCCGTTCAGCGCCGCGGCCAGCACCTGCTGCGGCTTGAGCTCCGACAACCATCCCGCCCGTTTGCCGATGGGCGTGCGAACGGCCTCGACGATCACAGGTGTGCCCACAGTCGCCTCCAGAACGTTGCTCTGGCCGCGACTGTAACGCGTTCTACTTTGTGGTGGAAGCCTCGCTTCCGGCGGGGAACTCGGCGCGCAGCCCGAAAGTGTCGAAAAGCCGCAGGTCAAAGAACATGGCGACGTGGTTGACGCCTTCTTCGCGCAACGCCAGCACCATGATGGCGAAGCGGCGGTAGACGTCGTGCTCGCGGAAGTAGACGGCGAACGCGGGCTGGCCGTTGGCGGCCACGGGGAGCAGCCTGAGGTCGTGCGGCCGGCTGGCGGGGCACTGCGTGGAGACGAGCTCGCCGATCGCGTCGGGGCCTTCGTACCAGCCCACGTAGGGGGGCATCTCCCAGATCGCGTCTTTGGTGAACAGCGAGACCAGCTCGTCGACGTCGTAGTTCTCGAAGGCGGCGACGTAGCGGTCGAGCAGGTGGCGCTGCTCGGCGGAGAGCGGCTCGACCTGGTCGTCGAGGCTCGGCGAGACCTCGCTGAGCTGCGCGCGGGCCCGCTGCAGGATGCTGTTGACGGCCGCCGTGGACAGGCCGACCGCCTCGGCGACCTCGGCCGCCCGCCACCTGAGCACGTCGCGCAGGATCAGCACGGCGCGCTGCCGGGGCGGCAGGTGCTGGAGCGCGGCGACGAGCGCGAGCCGGATGCTCTCGCGCGAGGTCACGATCGAGGCCGGGTCGCCGGCCGCCTCGACCCCGGCCAGCGTGTCGGGCACCGGCTCCAGCCAGGGCACCTCGCCGTCCTGGACCAGCGGCGCGGCCGCCTCGGTGCTCGGGGCGCCGAGACCGGTCGGCAGGGGGCGCCGGGTGCGGCTGTCGAGCGCGGTCAGGCAGGCGGTGGTGGCGATGCGGTAGAGCCACGTGCGCAGCGACGACCGCCCCTCGAACCCGTCGTAGCCCCGCCAGGCCCGCAGATAGGTCTCCTGCACGAGATCCTCGGCGTCGTGCACCGACCCCAGCATGCGGTAGCAGTGTGCGAACAGCTCGCGCCGCATCGGATCGGCCAGCCGGAGGAAGTCTTCGCTCGTCGGCTTGTCGCTCATGCCCCCTGTATAGCTTCCGCCACCGACAAAAAGCCGATTAGGGCATGGCGGACATGTCCGGAAGGAGTTAGATGTCGGCCAGGAGGCGGGTCGCGGCGGTCTCGATGCGCCGCTGGATCTGGTCGTACGTGCGCCGCCCGCGCAACATCTCCAGCAGCTCCTGCACCCACACGCTGGCCAGCGAGCCCGCGAGGTCGAGCTGCTCCTCGCCGGCCTGGTCGATGGTCAGCCCGTCGGCGGAGACCCGCAGCAGCAGCCCCGTCATGCGGTCGCCGAACGGTGTCTGGACCTCGGCCATGATCAACGAGCGGATCAGCGCGTCGGCCAGCTCCGGCTCGCGCATCAGCCCCCGCGTGGCCCGCATGAGCACGTCGACGGCCCGGCTGGCCGGCGTGGACGCCCCGGGCGGGCGGCGCTCGATGCTGCTCTCCAGCAGGTCGATCTCCTCGCCCACGACCGCGACGACCAGGTCCATCTTGGACGGGAAGTAGCGGTAGAGCGTGCCCAGCGCCACGCCGGCGCGCTCGGCGACCGTGCGCATCTGCATCGCCTCGACGCCGCCGCGTGAGGCCAGCGCGGCGGCGGCCTGGACGATGCGCTTGCGGCGTTGGTGCTGGCTGCGGGTGCGGACGCTGCGACCGCCCGCCGCCGCGCGGCCCTCGGCGGCCCCCTCGGTGTCGCTGGGGGGCGCGGAGAATGACCCGGGCGAGGTACGCATAAGAACACGTTATCTGATTTCTCGGCAACGCGGCTTGTTACTCGCCAGTCACAAACAGGCCGTATCGGCGCATGTCTAGGGCGTTACAGGACTATGTCGGAACAATGTGCGGAGGGCCGGTACTGGACAGATATTAGAATCTGTTCTAGTTTGCCATTCGGCTTACCTAGCGCTTGCTGGAGGCTCGATGATCGCGCAGACGCTGGCGGCCCTGCTCCTCGACCGGGCGCAGGACGACCGACCTGGGCTGATGTTCGAGGGCGCGGTGTCGTCGTGGCGCGAGCACGTCGCCCGCTGCCGGGCGGCGGGGGCCTGGCTGAGCGGGCTCGGCGCGGGTCTGCACGTGGGCGTGCTGGCGGAGAACGTCCCGGAGCTGCTCCTCGTGCTCGGCGGGGCGGCGCTCGACGGGCACGTGCTGGTCGCGCTGAACCCGACGCGCCCGGCCGCGGAGCTGGTCCGCGACGCCCGCGCCACCGACGTGGACCTCCTGCTCTGGGACGCCCCCTTAGCCGCCCTCGCCGCGTCGGTCGCCGAGGAGCTGGGCGTGGAGAGCATGCCGCTGTCCCTGGTGTCGTCCCTGGGGGAAGGCGGTGGGCCGCCCGGTGAGGCGGCTCCCGGCGACCTGGTGATGCTGATCTTCACGTCGGGGACCTCGGGGCGGCCCAGGGCCGTCCGGATCACGCAGCGCAAGCTGGCACTGCCGGGGCTGAGCCTGGCCGCGCTGCTCACGCCCGAGGACGTCGTCTACTGCTCGATGCCGCTGTTCCACTCCGGAGCCCTGATGGCCGCCTACGCCCCGGCCGTGGCCTCGGGGGCGGCGCTGGCCGTGCGCAGGCGGTTCTCGGCCTCCGGCCTGCTTCCGGACGTGCGGCGGCACGGCTGCACCTACCTGCACTACGTCGGCAAGGCGCTCTCCTACGTCCTGGCCACCCCCGAACGCCCGGACGACGCCGACAACCCCCTCAGGATCGCCTTCGGCAACGAGGGCAGCGCGGTCGCGACCAGACGGTTCGGCGAGCGGTTCGGCTGCCGGGTGATCGACGCGTTCGGCTCCACCGAGACGGCCATCTCCTTCAGCCCCGACCCCGGCGCCCCGCCCGGCAGCCTGGGCAGGCTGGGCGCGGGCGTGCAGATCCTCGACCCCGCCACCGGACGCCCGTGCCCGCCCGCCCGCATCGAGGGCGGCCGCCTGCTCAACCCGGACGAGGCCGTCGGCGAGCTGGTCAACACCGCCGGCCCCGGCCTGTTCGAGGGCTACTACAACGACCCGGACGCGGACGCCGAACGCGTCAGGAACGGCGCGTTCTGGTCCGGCGACCTGGCCTACGCCGACCCCGCCGGCCACGTCTTCTTCGCCGGACGCGGCACCGAACGGCTGCGCGTGGACGGCGAGAACCTGGCCGTCGCCCCCGTGGAGGCCGCCCTGCGGGAGTTCGGGGGCGTGGTGGAGGCGGCCGTCTATCCGGTGCCGGACGCGGCGGCCGGCGACCAGGTGATGGCGGCGCTGGTCATGGACGTCCCCTTCGACGCGGAGCAGTTCGCGGCGTTCCTGGCCGGGCGCACCGACCTGGGCCCCAAGTCCTTACCCCGCTATATCCGGGTTTGTCCGGAACTTCCGCTGACCCCCTCCCACAAGGTCATCAAGCGGATCCTGGCCAAGGAGGCGTGGCGGACCGGCGACCCCGTCTGGTGGCGCTCCCCGTCCGGATTGCGCCCCCTGACCGGCGTGGACGTCAAGGCGATCGAGGACGAGTTCGTCGAGCACGGCAGGCACCATCTCTTGGAGAGCTGATGGATTTCAACCTGGACGAGACCCAGCAGGACCTGAAGAAGCTGACCGCCGAAGTGCTGGCCAAGCAAGGGGAGGGCGGCCCGGCGGCCAAGCAGCGAGTGGGCGGCCCGGCGGCCGAGGAGGGGCTGTGGCAGGCCGGGCTCATGGGCGTGTGCGCGTCCGAGGAGGCGGGCGGCGCCGGGCTCGGCCCCGTCGAGATGGCCGTCGTGCTGCGCGAGGTGGGTGCGCGGGCGGTGGCCGTGCCGGCGTTGCCCGTCCTGGTGAGCACGCTGGCCCTGGCCCGGCACGGCAGCCCCGACCAGCGGCGGCGCGTCACGCGCGGCACCCTGGCCCGGCGCGAGCCCGGCCGGGCCCCGGCCGATCCGCCGACGACGGCCGCCCGCCGCGAGGGCGACGGCTGGTCGCTGACCGGGCGCAAGGTCGCGGTGCCCTACCCGGCGGACGACGTCCTGGTCACCGCGGACGAGGGGCTGTTCCTGGTGGCGTCGCCGCCCGCGAGCCCCGAGTTCACCTCGACCGGCGAGCCGGCCGCCACGATCCCGCTGGACGGCACGCCCGCCGAGGCGGTGGCCGGGCCCGAGGCGGCCGCCGACGCCGGACGCCTGTTCACCGTGGCCGTCGCCGCGCAGGCGAGCGGCGTCCTGGCGGGGGCGCTCGACCTGACCACCGCCTACATCAGGACGAGACGGCAGTTCGGCCGGGCGCTGGCCGAGTTCCAGGCCGTGACCATGCAGATCGCCGACGTCTACATCGCCGGACGGGCCCTCGACGTGGCCATGTGGTCGGCGGCCTGGCGGCTGGCCGAGGGCCTGCCCGCCGACGAGGACGTGGCGCTGGCCGCGTTCCACGTCTGCGAGGCCGTCAAGGCGCTCTACACCTGCCAGCACCTGCACGGCGGCCTCGGGCTCGACGTCACCTACCCGCTGCACCGCCACTTCGCGCAGGCCAAGCACCTGTCCCACCTGCTCGGCGGCGCCGACGCCCAGCTCGACCTGATCGGAGCCCTCGTCTGATGCTGATCGACCTGACCCGGGAGCAGCGCGCGCTCCGCGACGAGCTGCGCGAGTACTTCCGCGGCTGCCTGACCGCCGAGGACCGCGCGAAGATCGCCGACGACCCGTTCGGCGAGGCGTACATGGAGCACTGCCGCCGGCTCGGCCGCGACGGCAAGCTCGGGCTGGGCTGGCCCAAGGAGTACGGCGGGGGCGGCTACGGCCCCCTGGAGCAGCAGATCTTCGCCAACGAGATCGCCCGCGCCGGGGTGCCGTACCCGATCATCACCGTGCAGACGGTGGGCCCGACGCTGATGCAGTACGGCACCCAGGAGCAGAAGGACCGGTTCCTGCCGCGCATCCTGGCCGGCGAGTGCCACTTCGCGATCGGCTACAGCGAGCCCGAGGCCGGCACCGACCTGGCCTCCCTGCGCACCACGGCGGTGCTGGACGGCGACCACTACGTCGTCAACGGCCAGAAGATCTTCACCAGCGGCGCGCACTACGCCCAGTACATCTGGCTGGCCGCCCGGACGAACCCCGAGGCCAAGAAGCACAAGGGCATCACGATGATGATCGCCGCCACCGACGACCCCGGCTTCTCCTGGACGCCGATCGTCACCATGGACGGCCGCCACCACACGAACTCCACCTACTACTCCGACGTGCGCGTCCCGGTGGACATGGTGGTGGGCGAGGTGGACAAGGGCTGGGACCTGATCGTCAACCAGCTCAACCACGAACGCGTCACCCTCGGCCCGGCCGGCAACCTCGGCCAGACCTACGACCGCTTCCTCGCCTGGGCCAGGCACGCCGGGCTGACCGACAATCCGGACGTACGCCGCGCCCTCGCCCGGGTGTGGGCCGCCTTCCGCACGAACGAGCTGCTCAACTGGCAGGTGGCGGCGAACATGGACCTCGGCTGGCTGGGCGCGCCCGACGCCTCGGCCACCAAGATCTACGGCTCCGAGCGCATGCAGGAGATCGGCCGGCTGGTCTGCGACGTCGTGTCCCGCTACGGCGACCCCTCCGACCCGGAGACGGCCGAGCTGGCCGAGCGCATGGACCACGGCGTCAAGGGCGCGGTGGTGCTGACGTTCGGCGGCGGGGTCAACGAGGTGCAGCGCGAGCTGATCGCGATGCTCGGCCTGAACCTGCCGAGGCCGCCGCGATGACCGACACGACGACCGACACGACGACCGCCGCGACGTCCGGCACGACGACTGGCGCGATGACCGACGCGGAGCTGCACGAGCTGGCCGGCAAGCAGATGGCGATGGGGGAGCTGCGCGGCGCCCCCGCCGCCGACCCGGTGAACGCGCCCATGATCCGCCACTGGCTGGCGGCCATGGGCGACGCCAACCCGCGCTACCTGGAGGAAGGCGTGGCGCCGCCCGCGATGGCCCAGGTGTGGACCATGCAGGGGCCGGGCTCGCAGGCCAAGGACCGCTCGCCGGTGGACGACCTGCTGGCCGCGCTCGACGCCGCGGGCTTCACCGGGGTCGTGGCGACCAACTGCGAGCAGACCTACCACCGGTACGCCAGGGTCGGCGAGCTGCTGACCCCCGCGACCCGCTTCACGTCGCTGGCCGGGCCGAAGCGCACCGCCCTGGGCGAGGGCTACTTCGCCACCTGGAACGTCACCTGGTACGGCGACGACGACCAGCCGGTCGCCGAGATGCTCTTCCGGGTGCTGAAGTTCCGGCCGAAGGCGCCCGCCCCGCGCGCGCGGGAGCCGTACCCGCTGCGGCCGGCGGCCAACGCGGACACCGCGTTCTTCTGGGAGGGGGCGCGGAACGGCGAGTTGCGCGTCCAGAGCTGCGCGGACTGCGGGGAGCTGCGCCATCCGCCCGGTCCGATGTGCCCGGACTGCCGCTCGGGGAACCGGTCGCACGTCGTGGTGAGCGGCCGCGGCACCCTCTACAGCTACGTCGTCCACCACCATCCGCCGGTGCCGGGGCGCGAGGTCCCGTTCGTGGTGGGCGTGGTGGAACTGCCGGAAGGAGTACGGATCGTGGGCAACGTCGTGGACTGCCCGGTCGAGAAGGTGGAGGTCGGGATGGCCCTGCGGGTGACGTACCGGTCGATGGACGACGAGCTCGTCCTGCCGATGTGGACGCCGGAGGAGCCGTGACCCCCGCCGCCGGAACGGCCCTGCCCGAGCTGGAGGTGGACCTGACGCCCACGACGGTGATCGCCACCGCCCTGGCCACCAGGGACTTCACCCCCGTGCACCACGACACCGCCAAGGCCCGCGCCCAGGGCTCGAAGGACATCTTCCTCAACATCCTCACCACCATGGGCCTGGTGGAACGCTACGTCACCGACTGGACGGGCCCGGAGGCGGTCATCACCAGCATCAACGTCAAACTGGGCGTCCCGGCGTACGCGGGGGACCGGCTGAGCTTCAGCGGCGTGATCGTCGAGCGCGACGGCGACCGGTACACCGCGCAGGTGCGCGGCAGGGTGAGCCTGGGCGACCACGCCACCGGAACCGTCACCTTCGTCCTGCCCGGGAGCGCGTGATGCCGGGCGGGCGGGCCGCGATCGCGGGCATCGGGGCCACCGAGTTCAGCAAGGACTCCGGCCGGTCGGAGCTGCGACTGGCGGCCGAGGCCGTGCTCGCCGCCCTGGACGACGCGGGGGTGCCGCCGTCCGACGTGGACGGCATGGTCACCTACACCCAGGATGCCAACCAGGAGATCGCCGTCGCCCGGGAGACCGGCGTCGGCGACCTGACCTTCTTCTCCCGCGTCGAGTACGGCGGCGGCGCGGCCTGTGGCACGGTCGCGCACGCGGCGATGGCCGTGGCCACCGGCATGGCCAGGACGGTGGTCTGCTACCGGGCCTTCAACGAGCGCTCGGGCCGCCGCTTCGGCCAGCCGAACGCCCGGCTGACCGGGGAGCCCACCTCCCAGGGCCTGGAGATGAGCTGGCACGTGCCGTACGGGCTGATGACCCCGGCCGCGTGGGTCGCCATGTTCGCGCGGCGGTACATGCACGAGTTCGGGGCGACGTCGGAGGACTTCGGGCGGGTGGCGGTGGCCATGCGCCGGCACGCCGCCACCAACCCGGCCGCCTGGTTCCACGGGCGGCCGATCACGCTGGCGGAGCACCAGGCGTCCCGGTGGATCGTGGAGCCGCTGCACCTGCTCGACTGCTGCCAGGAGAGCGACGGCGCGGTGGCCCTGGTCGTGACGTCCGCCGAACGCGCCCACGACCTGCGCAGGTCGCCGGCGGTGATCACGGCGGCGGCGCAGGGCGCGGGCGCGGGCCAGATGATGATGACGAGCTACTACCGGGACGACATGAGCGGCCTTCCGGAGATGTCCGTCGTCGGCCGGCAACTGTGGAAGATGTCCGGGCTGTCCCCGGCGGACATCCAGACGGCCATCCTGTACGACCACTTCACCCCGTTCGTCCTGGCCCAGCTTGAGGAGCTGGGCTTCTGCGGACGCGGCGAGGCTCCTGACTACCTGCGGGACGGCGGCATCGAGCTGGACGGCCGCCTGCCCGTCAACCCGCACGGCGGCCAGCTGGGCGAGGCGTACATCCACGGCATGAACGGCATCGCCGAGGCCGTCCGGCAGATCAGGGGGACGGCCGCCAACCAGGTGGCCGGGGCGCGGAACGTCCTGGTCACGGCGGGAACCGGCGTGCCGACGAGCGGCCTGATCCTGTCGGCGTCGTGACGATCAGTTAACAAGGAGCACTCAGGGTAATCATCCCTGCATGAGTGGATTCTGGGGGATCCTGGCACAGCCGGAGTTGAAGATCGACTGGGCCAGGATGCCCACCTACAACACGATCATGGCGGTCGCCGCCGGCGTCGGGTTGCTGCTCGTGGTCTCCTTCGGCCGCCGGCTGCTCAGAGGCGACCCGCTGGAGCACGTGGACGGCTGGGCGCTGGCGTTCGGCGCGGTCGGGGCCGTCCTGGCGGTCACCGGGCTGCACATGACGCTCACCTGGCCGCTGGCCGGGCAGGGCTTCCCGTTCGACAACATCATCTTCGGGGAGCCCTCGCTGGCGTTCGGCGTGCTGCTGCTGGCCGCCGCGCTCTACCTGTGGAAACGCTGGGGCGTGATCACCGTGGCGCCCGACCGGCGCAAGCTCGTGGCGCGCACGGCCGGGCCGATCTCGCTGTTCGTCTTCGGCATGGGGCTGGCCTGCTTCGGCATCGCGGCGGCGGGGTGGACGTACACGCTGTTCGCCGCGCCGCCGCAGGAGCCGATCTCGGGAGCCTTCGCCGGTCTGCCGCTGCTGGAGGCCACCTTCATCTCCGGCCTGTACGTGCTGGTCGGGGTGGGCGCGGTGCTGTTCCCGTTCGCGCTGCGGGCCAGGGGCGGCCCGGTCACGACCGTGACCGGGGTGTGCTGGGGGATCGCGGGGGCGGCGTTCCTGCTGTTCGGCGCGCTGAACTACTTCACCCACATCGGGTTGATCGTCAACACCATGTAGGCGCTCACGGGCCCATGAACATCGGCACGGAGAAGAACACGATCATCGCGATGGCCACGCAGATCAGGAACCCGATCAACTCCCAGGCCCAGTCGTAGTGCCGCTCGCGGCGCCGCTTGAGCGCCTTCTTCCTGGCCGCGGCCTTCTTCTTGCCCGCCGGCTGCTTGCGGGCGCCGGGCTTGGCGCCGCCTCTCCCCGGCGAGCGGGCCGGTTCGGCGCCGGGCTTGCGGCGGGACGGGCCCTGGAGGTCGCGCGCGGGGTCCGGGTAGCGCGCGCGGTCGGCTTCCAGCTCGCGGGCGAGCTCGACGGCGAAGTCCGCCGCGCGGCTGCGCCCGGACGGCGCCGCATCGGACACGGCAGGGTCGGACAGGGCGGAGGCGGACCGGCCCGGGTGGGACAGGGCCGGGTCGGGCAGGGCCGGGTCGGACGGGGCCGGGTCGGACAGGCCGGGAGCGCGGGCCGGGTCGGGGGCGGGCATGCGGTAGACCGGTTCGGCGGCGGCCCTGGACCTCGGGGTGAACAGCGGCGCCGCCTCCTTGACCGGCTGCTCCGCCGCCAGGGGACGCCGGGCGGCGCGGCCCGGGTCCTGATGCGCCGGGACGTCCCTGATCGCGGGCATCTCCTGGGTGATGGGCTCGTCGTCCAGCACGTCCGCGGGGATGGGCGCGGCCAGGAAGAAGGCCCGCTCCCCGGGCGGGGGAACGGCGGGCGGCGCGGTGAAGTCACCCGTGCTGAACGGCCGTACGGACTCAGGCAGCGGCTGCGGGGGCTGCGCGGGCTGTGGGGGCTTGGACAGGAACGGTCGTACGGCCGCAGCCCGCGCGGCCGGGTCCCGCAGCGGGCCTATCGAGTCCAGCGCCCCGAGCGGGTCGCGCAGCTTGGGCATCGGGGCGGTCGTCGCCTCGTGCACGGACGGCCGTCCGGCGGGCGGCGGCGTGAGCAGGTCCGCCGGGAAGATCCCGGTGCTGGTCGCCGGGTCGGACTCGGCGAGCGGCAGCGGCCACTGCGGCGGCGCGGGCCAGAGCGGCTTGACGAACAGCGGCCCCGGCTCGGCCGGTACCGATCCGGCGAAGTGCACCCGCAGGATCGCGGGCGGCTCCGGCCAGGGCAGACGTCCCAGGACGTCCCGCAGCGGCGCGACCGCGAGCGCGCCGTACACGTCGGCGACCGGCTTCGGCGCCCGCCCGCCGGCCAGCGCGGTCAGGGCCATGTCCAGGACCTCGCGGAAGCGGTGGCCCGCCCCGAAGGCGAGCTCGTCGGCGGTGTCGGGGGCGACGTCGAGCACCCAGGCCAGCTCGGCCCGGCTCAGCCCGCACACCGCGCACAGCACCAGCACCTCGCGCTGCTGCGGGCGAAGCTCGCGCAGCACGCGCTCGACCAGCGCCGAGGCCGGGTCGATGAGCGGGTCCACGACGGGCGGGGCGTAGACGACGTCCCGCCGGCGGATCTGGCGGCGGGCGTAGGCGTACAGGGCGGCACGGGGCGGGGCGACGTCGGGGACGCCGGACAACACGGACGCCAGGACGTCGGACGCGGTGCCCGGATCGCCGAGCTGGTCGGCGCAGTACGCGAACAGCCCGGCGGCATGGCGGTCGTAGAGCTCTGCGATCAGTTCTGTGCGGGGGCGCTGACCGGTGAGCGGCTGGGACACGGGGCCGATCCTCTTGCTAAATGTGCGGACGCTGAGGTGAGGGGTACGCGTCTGGAGTTTGTGGAGGTAATCATGCCAACTCACCCAGGCTCGGCGCACCACTTGATCGGAAATTCCGGTAAATCTCCCTGGTCAGTGAAACGTTTAAGCCGTCCCCCGTGGGGACACGGGGGTGAGGGTCGCCGTAGTCTTGTGGGCCACCGAGATCATGCGGCGGTCGTGGCAGGGGGGCCGCGGCCCTGCCATCGAGCGAGAGGTCACGCGTGATCACATTCGACGCTGTCACCAAACGCTATCCAGACGGCACCACCGCCGTGGACGCCCTCTCCCTTGAGGCGCCCACCGGCGAGATCACCGTGCTGGTGGGCCCTTCGGGCTGCGGGAAGACGACGTCCCTCCGGATGATCAATCGCATGATCGACGCTTCCGAGGGACAGATCCTCCTCGACGGGGTGCCCGTGAGCGGCATCGACCCGCCCACGCTGCGCCGCGGCATCGGGTACGTCATCCAGCAGGCCGGCCTCTTCCCGCACCGGAAGATCGTCGACAACATCGCGACGGTCCCGTACCTGCTGGGCTGGGACAAGAAGAAGGCCCGTGCGCGGGCGATGGAGCTGCTCGAACGCGTCGGCCTCGACCCGGCCTTCGCCGGCCGCTACCCCTTCCAGCTCTCCGGCGGGCAGCAGCAGCGCGTGGGCGTGGCCAGGGCGCTGGCCGCCGACCCGCCCGTGCTGCTCATGGACGAGCCGTTCAGCGCGGTCGACCCGATCGTCCGCACCAGCCTCCAGGACGAGCTGCTGCGGCTGCAGGCCGAGCTGAACAAGACCATCGTGTTCGTCACCCACGACATCGACGAGGCGATCAAGCTCGGCGACCGGGTGGCCGTGCTGCGCGTCGGCGGACGGCTGGCCCAGCTCGCCGACCCCAAGACGCTGCTGTCGGAGCCGGCCGACGACTTCGTCCGCGAGTTCCTGGGCCACGACCGGGGGATCCGGCGGCTGCAGTTCATCTCCACGAAGGGGCTGCGGCTGCGTACCGACCTGACCGTGCGCGAACGGGCGGCGAGCGACGAGCCGTGGTTGCTGGTCGTGACCGACGACGACCGGCCCGTGGGCTGGTTCGCCGGGTCGCGGCCCGAGGAGCTGGAGCCGTACGGGACGTTCGTGCTCGGCCGCGACTCGATGCGCTCGGCCCTGGACGCGGCGCTGCTGTCGCCCTCCGGCTGCTCGGTCGCCGTGGACGAGGACGGCAGGGTCGTCGGCGTGGCCACCAGGGAGGCCCTGGACGAGGCGCTGGCGGAGGCCGCCGATGCGTGAGGGTCCGCCCAGCATCTGGGAGTGGATCGCCCGCAACTGGGACACCGGCCGCGCCGACAGCATCAGGAACCTGCTGACCGACCACCTGACCATGTCCCTGGTGCCGATCCTGGCCGCGCTGGTGCTGGCGTTGCCGCTCGGGCTGGCCTGCGTGCGCTGGCGCTGGCTCTACCAGCCCACCTCGGGCCTGATGAACGTCGTCTACGCGCTGCCGTCGCTGCCGGTGTTCATGCTGCTGATCTCGGTGACCGGGCTGTCGCAGACCACCGTGATCATCCCGCTGACCTTCTACGGCATGGCCGTGCTCATCCCGGCCGTGGTCGACGGGCTGAACTCGGTGCCCGACCACGTGCGCCAGTCGGCCGTCGCGATGGGGTTCACGCCCATGCGCCGCCTGCTGCAGGTCGAGCTGCCCATCGCCACACCGGTGGTGCTGGCCGGGCTGCGCGTGGTCGCGGTCTCCAGCATCAGCCTGGTCAGCGTGGGCGCGCTGATCGGCCAGGGCGGGCTCGGCGGGCTGTTCACCCGGGCCTACCAGAACCCGTTCATGCCGCCGGTGGTCACCGGCATCGTGCTGATCGTCGCGCTGGCGCTGGTCGCCGACGGCCTGCTGGTCCTGGCCCAGCGCCTGCTCACCCCCTGGGTGCGCGCGCGGAAGGGGACGTCGTGAGCTGGTTGGGCTCGTTCTTCGGCTGGCTGGCCGACTTCTTCGGCACCGGGGCGAACTGGGCCGGCCCCGACGGCATCCCGGCGCGGCTGCTGGAGCACCTGGAGTTCTCGGCCCTGGCGCTGGTGCTGGCGATGCTGATCGCGGTGCCGCTGGGGCTGGCCATCGGCCACACCGGCAGGGGCGAGGTCGTGGTCGTCATCTCGGCGAACCTGGCCAGGGCGCTGCCGACGCTCGGCCTGCTGGTGCTGTTCGTGCTGCTGCTCGGCACGTCCTCGATCTGGCCGGTGATCATCCCGCTGGTGCTGCTGTCGGTGCCGCCGATCCTGGTCAACACCTACGAGGGGATCAAGGGCGTCGATCCGGAGCTGCGCGACGCGGCGTACGGGATGGGGCTGCGCGGCGGGCAGGTGCTCGGCCGGGTGCTGGTCCCGGTGGCGCTGCCGCTGATCCTGCTCGGGCTCAGGCTGTCGGCGATCCAGGTGGTCTCCACCACGACGGTCGCGGCGTACACGGGGCTCGGCGGGCTCGGCCGGTTCGTGATCGACGGTTTCGCGACCAAGGATTATGCGAGCGTTGTGGGGGGTTCAGTACTGATTGTGCTGTTCGCGCTTGTCGTGCAGATCGTGTTCGCCCTCATCCAGAGGGTGACCGTTTCGCCGGGGGTGAGCCAGAGACTGAAGGTTCGATAGTCTCCGGTATTACCTGCCGCTTTAGAAGGGAAATTGACAGATGAGACGCATGATCGGCACCGCGGCGGTGCTCGTGTCGGCGACGCTGGCGCTGGCCGCCTGCGGTGGCGGGAGCGGCGGTGGGGGCAACCCGCTCGACACCACGAGCGCGGCGCCCAGCGGGTCGGCCGCGGCGGCCGGGGGCAAGGCCGTCATCGGCTCCTTCGACTTCGACGAGAGCGTGCTGCTCGCGTCGATCTACGCCCAGGCCCTTGAGGCCAAGGGCGTGCAGGTCGAGGAGAAGCCGCGCATCGGCAGCCGCGAGGCGGTCTACGACCAGGTCAAGAACGGCGGCCTGACCATCGTTCCGGAGTACAACGGCAACCTGCTGGCCTTCGTCGACCTGAAGAACACCGCCTCGACGACCGACGAGGTCAACGCGGCGCTGAAGGAGAAGCTCCCGGCCGAGCTCGAAGTGCTCGACTCCTCCCCGGCCGAGGACAAGGACAGCCTCTCGGTCACCAAGGACACCCAGACCAAGCAGTCGCTGAACACCATCGAGGACCTGGCCAAGGTCTCCAAGAACATGGTCGTCGGCGGCCCGCCCGAGTTCAAGAAGCGGTGGGAGGCGCGCTTCAAGGAGGTCTACGGGCTGGAGTTCAAGCAGTGGGAGCCGAAGGGCCCGGCCACGGCCGACGCCCTGAAGGACGGCTCGATCCAGGTCGGCAACGTGTTCACCACGGACCCCAAGATGCTGGCCAACAACCTGGTGCCGCTCCAGGACACCAAGAACATCTTCCCCGCCCAGAACGTCACGCCGCTGCTGTTCAAGTCCGGCGCGAACGACACGATCCGCACCACGCTCAACGGCATCTCGGCCAAGCTGAGCACCCAGTCCCTGCTCGACATGATGCAGAAGATCTCCGTCAACAAGGACGAGCCCGCCACGGTGGCCAAGGAATGGCTGACCTCCAACGGCCTCGCCTGACGCCCGCGGCGGGGGCCTCCGGCCGGAGGTCTCCGCTGTGAGCGAGTTCACGGAGGCGATGGCGCAACTGGCCGCGGGCGTCGCGGTGATCACCGTCCGGGACGGGCGTGACGACCTGGGCGTGACCGTGTCGGCGCTGATGTCGGTCTCGGCCGAGCCGCCGCTCGTGCTGATCAGCCTGGCCTCCCGCGGCTACCTCTGCGAGGTGCTGCTCCGGCAGGACCGGTGGGCGGCCTCGCTGCTGTCCTCCGGCCAGGCCGCGATCGCCAGCCGCTTCGCCACCGCCGGCCGCCCCAGCGCCCGCCTCCTGCTGGCGGGCACCCCCCACCACCGGGGGGCGCACACCGAGGCGCTGGTGGTCGAGGGCGGTGTGGCGGCCCTGGAGGCCGAGACGACCCAGGTCGTCCCGGCCGGCGACCACACGCTCTTCGTCGCCCAGGTGCTCGCCGTCCCCTATGTCACCCCCGCGCTCCAGCCGCTGGTACGGCTGCGCGCCCGCTACCGGCCGATGGGATGCTGAATGCGCAGTTTCCTCTTCCTCCTGGGCGGCAACCGCCGTGACGGCAACACCGAGACCCTGGCCAGGCACGCCGCCGCCGCGCTGCCGCCGGACGCCGGGCAACGCTGGCTGCGCCTCGACGACCACCCGCTGCCGCCCTTCCGGGACATCCGCCACACCGGCGACGGCCTCTACCCCGTCCCCGAGGGCGCGGAGAAGCTGCTCGCCGAGGCCACGCTCGACGCCACCGACCTGGTGATCGTCTCCCCGCTCTACTGGTACAGCGTCTCGGCCACCACCAAGCTCTACCTCGACCACTGGTCGGCCTGGATGCGCGTCCCCGGCTACGACTTCAAGGCGCGCATGGCGGGCAAGACCGTCTGGGCGGTCACCACGATCAGCGAGGAGGACGAGTCGGTGGCCGATCCGCTGATCGGCACGCTGCGCCTGTCGGCGGAGTACTTCGGGTCGTGGGGCGGCGCGCTCATCGGCTACGCCAACCGCCCCGGCGACATCCTGCGCGACACCGGCGCCCTGGAGCGGGCCGCGGCCTTCTTCAGCCCCGGCGCTCGAAGTGCGGATACAGGGTCGCCTTCGTCCCGGCCTTGACCAGCGTCTCGACGACCCGGCCCGTGAGGTCGACGACGCCCACGCCGTCCTTGACCGGGGCGAGCAGGTGCCGCTCGTCGTACCAGCCGAGCGTCGGGCCCCACACCGGGCGCGGCTCGCCGCCCGGCTCGAACACGTTGAGCAGCAGGCGGCGGCCGTCCGGCGACCAGGTGGGCCAGAGCGTCTGCAGGTACTGGCCCGCCTGCCTGGGGTCCTCCGGCACGGGCAGCTCGACCTCGCTCTCCTTGCCCGACCGGCGGTCCAGGAAGGTCACCTTCGGCGCGCCGCCCGCGTGGTGGGCCGGCTTCACCTGCCGGCGCTCGTCCGGGGAGACGCTGACCGCGCCGTCCACCCGGGCTTAGGCGCGCTCGGCCGGGTTCCACGCCCACTGGCCGTCCGGGGCGGCGAGGTTGACGATCACGTGTACTCCTCCGATCCCCGTGGATCAGGGAGCGTACAAGATCAAATTATCTGATGACGTACCAACCGGGCAAAGAGAGCGGACCGGCGGCGGGCAGGCCCAGCTCGGCCGACAGGCGGGCCAGCGGCCCCCAGGCGTCGAGCCGCATCCTGGCCAGGGCGGCGGACTTGTCCTCGCTGGACTCCGGCCCCCGCAGCCGCTCCAGCGGGTTGATCCTGGGATAGACGCGCACGGGGGCGTCGTCGGCGAGCCCCGCGCGCTCGCGGGCCAGGCCGAGGGCGTGCTCAAGGCCGCCCAGCTCGTCGACCAGGCCGTTGGCGTGGGCGTCCGCGCCGGTCCAGACCCGGCCTCTGGCCAGCTCGTGGGCGCGCTCGCGGGTCAGGCCGCGGCTCTCGGCGACCTTGCCCACGA
This sequence comes from Nonomuraea sp. NPDC048881, assembly GCF_040649795.1. Classification (NCBI taxonomy): domain Bacteria; kingdom Bacillati; phylum Actinomycetota; class Actinomycetes; order Streptosporangiales; family Streptosporangiaceae; genus Nonomuraea; species Nonomuraea sp. NPDC048881. The sequence continues at coordinate 569,854 of NZ_JBEZGC010000004.1, read as the reverse complement.
AGTCGTCGTAGATGCGGTCGAGCCACCCGTTCACCCGGTCCCACTGCTCGGGGGAGAAGCCGCGGGCGGTGGAGAACATGCCGGCGTTGACCCCGTCGGCGACCAGTTCAGTATTTATCCCGATTTTTTGGAGCAAGTCAGTCATGACGGGCTTGCCGCCATAAACGCCGATCGAGCCGGTCAGGGTGCCGGGCTGGGCCACGATCACGTCGGCGCCCATGGACACGAAGTATCCGCCGGACGCGGCCAGGTCGCCCATGGAGACGATCACCGGCTTCACCCGGCGGGTCAGCGTCACCTCCCGCCACACCGTGTCGGAGGCCACGTACGAGCCGCCGGGGCTGTCCACGCGGAAGACCACGGCCTTGACGTGCTCGTCCCGGCGGGCCGCGCGCAGCGCCGCGCTGATCGTGTCGGAGCCCATCGCGCCGCCCCCGCCTAGCGGGCTGCGGCCGCTGCGGCCGCTCCTGATCTGCCCGCTGCCGTGCACGAGCGCGATGCCGTCGGCCATGGGGTGCGGCAGCTTCCGCACCGCCGCGCTCCTGGCGTACCGGGAGACGAACAGCAGGTGGGCCTCGCCGCCCGTGGCCCGTCGGACCTCGTCGTACACCTCGTCGCGGTAGGCGAGGGCGTCCACCAGGCCGGTCGCCTGCGCCTCGGAGGCGGTGAAGGGGCCGCGGTCGATCAGTTCGCGCACCTTGGCCGGGTCGAGCCTGCGGCCCTCGGCGATGCCGTGGACGAGCTGCTCGGCGACCGACTCCACGATGCGGGTCATCGACTCGCGGTGGGGCTCGGTCATGTGGTCCTGGGTGAAGGTGTTGACCGCGGTCTTGTACTCGTGCCGCTGCCCGGCCTCGACCGCCACGCCCAGCTTGGTCAGCGCGCCTTTGAGGAAACGCTGCTCCATCGCCACCCCCGTGAGCCCGACGTCGCCGCTGGGCTGGAGGTAGACCCGCTCGAACGCGGTGGCCAGGTAGTAGGGCACCGTGCCGCCGCTGAACTCCCCGAACGTCTCGGCGTAGGCCACCGTCAGCTTGCCGGAGGCGCGGAAGCGGGTGACGGCCTCGCGCAGCTCCTGGACCATGGCCAGGCCCATGGGGTTGCCGCCGAGCTTGACCACCAGCGCCTTGACCCTGGAGTCCCGGCCGGCCCGCCGGAGGCCGGACAGCACGTCCGACAGACGGGTCTTGCGCATGGACAACACCGCGGCGACCGGGTCGGACGGCGGTCCTTCCGTGAGGCCCTCGGTGAGATCGAGCTCCAGGACCAGCGGGCCGGTGCGCCGCTGGCGAAGCTTGTCGACGGTTTCGAAGATCGCCCTGCCTGCGTCCATATAGCCACCCTAAGCGACACATTTCGTGTCGGGCCCGGAACAGGGCCAGGCGGCCGCCCGGGTAGGGGCGTCCGCCTGGAACCTGGGCCGATGCCGGGTCAGCGGTGGTGGTGCAGGGCGGCGTAGACGTTGATGCGGGGGGTGGTGAGCTGGGTTCCGGCGCTGGCGTACGTGATCGGCTTGCCGGTGCGCCGCAACGCGTCGAGGAGCTGGTCGGAGGTGGCGTGCGCGCGCTTCTGCCGCAGCAGCGCGAACGAGCCGGCGACGTGCGGGGCGGCCATCGAGGTGCCGTTCAGCGTGGCGTAGGCGTTGCCGCTGATGGCGGCCGTGATCGAGACGCCGGGCGCGAACAGGTCGAGCATGGCGCCCCGGTTGGAGAAGGAGGCCACGGCGTCCTGCTTGTCGGTGGCGCCCACGGTCACGACGTTGGAGACGCAGGCGGGCCAGGAGACGGAGGCGTCGAAGCCGTTGTTGCCCGCGGCCACGACGGTGGCCACGCCCTTGGCCTGGAGCTGGTCCACCTCGGCCTTGAAGTCGGCGCCGTCGCCCTCGTCGCAGTAGGCGTCGTACTTGCCGCCGCCCAGGCTCAGGTTGACCGCGGCGATGTCGTACTGGTCGGCCAGCACGTTCGCGTACGCCATGCCGGTCAGGACCGAGGAGTCGTAGGCGAGCACGCAGGACGCCGCGGCGCCGCAGTAGGGGGAGTTGTCGAAGCGGCTGAAGACCTGGATAGCGATGATCTTGGCCTTGGGGGCGACGCCGGGGTTCGGGAACTCCTTGGTGGCCTGGCCCGCGGTGATGCCCGCGACGTGGGTGCCGTGGTAGCACAGGCCGTACTCGGGCCGGGGGGCGTTGCGCAGGCACGCCTCGGTCTCGGAGCTGGCCGCGCCGTCGCCGATCTGGAACTGGCTGCCGTTGGGGCACAGCGGCGTCGAGCCGTCGGCCGGGTCGGTGGCGGAGAAGCACGCCTGCGCCGCGATGCGCCGGCCGAAGGCCGGGTGGTCGTTGTCGATGCCGGAGTCGATGATCGCGACGGCGGTGCCCTTGCCGGTGAAGCCCTGCCGGTGCGCCCGGTCGGCGCCGATCAGCGGCACGCTCTGCGCCAGCGAGGGCTCGTTGAGCCGGTCCTTGCGGATCGAGACGACGTCCGCCTGCTCGGCGACCTTCTCCAGCTCGGCGCGGGTGCCGCGGTAGACGAAGAAGTCGAGCTTGCCGGCCAGCTCGGCGGGCGGCGTGGCCACGACGTTGCGCCTGTCCTGCCTGACCCCTTCCGCGCCGGCCAGGGCCGACTGCACCTGGGCGGGCTGGCGGACGCGGACGATGACGCGGTGCTCGCCTGTCGAGGTGACGGCCGGGTCGATCTTGGACTCGGGGTCGGCCAGGGCGGGGGTGGCGACCAGCGACGCAGCGGTGGCGGCGAGGGTGATCGCACCGGCCAGCAGAGACATGAGTCTCAACTGATCCTCCGGGGGGTCAGGGGGCGTTTGTGTAAAGAAGTGTAGATATTGGACAAGAGATGTCAGAGAGGCGCTTGTGTTCTGTTATCGCTTCTTGTCTTGGTAAGCGAAAGGGCCGGATCGTCGGATCCGGCCCTCTCCTGGACGCTGTTGTCAGGCTTTGGGAGTGCTCGGGGCCGTGGCGCTGAACACGTCGATGCGGGCCGTGCGCGCCTGGGCGCCGCCGGCGGCGTAGCCGATGCTGCGGCCCGTGGCCTGCAACCGCTGCAGGCTCTGCGCCACCGTGAAGTCCGGGTACGCCTGCCGCATCAGCGCGAACGCCCCCGCCACGTGCGGCGCGGCCATCGACGTGCCGCTCTTGTCGGCGTAGCTGTCGTCCGGCACCGACGACCTGATGCCCACCCCCGGCGCGAGCAGGTCGAGCAGCGGGCCCCGGTTGGAGAAGTCGGCCAGCGCGTCCCGGTCGTCGGTGGCCCCCACCGCGACGGCGGAGGAGATGCAGGCGGGCGCCGAGACGCCGTCGGGGAAGCCGTTGTTGCCGGCCGCGACCACGGGCGCGACCCCGAGGGAGAGCAGCGTGTCGAAGTCCGGCTTGAGGCTCGCCGCGCTCGGGTCGGAGTCGCAGTTCTCGCGGTACGGCCCGCCGCCGCCCAGGCTCAGGTTCGCCGCCGCGACGCGCCGGGCCGCGGCCACCCGCGCGACGTACTCCAGCGCCAGCTTCTGGTCGGAGGTGTAGCTGAGGAAGCAGGGCGCCTGGGTGCCGATGACCGCGCACGTCATCGCGCTGTCGATGCGGCTGAACACCTGGATCGGCAGGATGCCCGCGGCGGGCGCGACGCCGTCGGAGGGCGCGCCGGTCGTCATCCGGCCCGCGGCGATGCCCGCGACGTGCGTGCCGTGCGAGCAGGCGTTGACGCCGTTCACGACGCACTGGGCGGTCTCGGCGTCCGCGGACCCCGGGCCGGTCTGGCTCGGCTGGTTGTTCGGGCAGAGCGAGACCGAGCCGTCACTGGCGTCGGAGGAGGAGAAGCACGCCTCGTCCACGATCCGGCCGGCGAAGAACGGGTGGTCGCGGTCGATGCCCGTGTCCAGGACGGCCACCGTGAAGCCCCTGCCCGTCCAGCCGGCCGCGTTGGCCCGGTCGGAGCCGATGATCCGGGTGCTCCTGTCCAGGACGGCCGGGCGCAGCTCGTCCTTGTAGACGGCCTGGACGCGGTCGTCCTTCCTGAGCTGGGCCAGCGTCTTGCCGTCCAGCTCGGCGACGAAGAAGTGGGGCGACTGCGCCGCCTCCAGCACCCGGCTGCCCTCGGAGGCCTGTTCGAGATCCTTGGCCACGGCCTGCACGTTCTGCCCCGGCTTGAGCTGGATGATCGACCGGACCTTGCTCTTGGCCTGGACCTCCGCGACGAGGGCGGGGCTGATGACCGGGTCGCCGGTGTCACGCGCGTCGGCGCTCAGCGGTGGCGCCGCGCAGAGCACGGCGGATGTCGTGGCCAGCGCGGCAGCGCAGGCGAGCAGGGACCGTAGCCTCACTTAGTCCTCCGAGGGTCAGACCGTCCGGTGTGAGGTGTCCATCCCCTGGTGTGACAAGTGTGATGTCGGTGGCCTATGTGAAACCAGTGAAAGCTGAGCGGGTTTTTGCCATGCGGCGGGGAAGACGGAAGGGCAGCCGGCCCTTCCGTCGGTGAAGCCGCCTCAGAGCGACTTGAGCACGTTCTTCGTCGCCTTCCTCAGCGCCGCCTTCGACGCCGCGCCGCTCAGCCGCACCTTCTCGGCGGCGGTCAGCACGGTGGTGCCGTTCCTGCCGTGCGCCCAGTTGAGCCAGGCCGTCAGCAGCGCGCTGTCCAGCTTGTCGCGGGACGTCTTCGTGCCCTTCAGCACCCGGTACGCCTTGCCCAGCGACGACGCCTTGGTCAGCTCGGGGAACACCTTGCTGGCCTTGCCGATCAGCTTCAGGTAGCAGTTCAGCGTGTTGTCGGGGATCGTCCCGCTGCTGCGGTGGATCTCCACGGCCCACTTGCCGGCCGTCATCCTGGCGCCGGCCGTGCCGCGCGTGCAGACGGCGGCGGCCGACGGGGCCGGGGTCGGCGTGACGGTCACCGTCACCGTGACCGTGGGCAGCGGGACCGGCGTGACCGAGGACGTCGGGGCCGGCGCGGGCTGCCCGTCGTCGGGGTCGGGCTGGGGCGTCGGGCCGCTGCCGTCCGTGGGGTCGGGCTCGGGGTCGTCCGTGGGGCCGGTCGTCGGCGACTGCGTGATCGGCGGCTGGGGGCCGGTGCCGGCCAGGGCGGCGCCCACGTCCAGGCGGGGGGTGGTGACCTGGGCGCCGTTGGCCTCGTACTGGTAGGGCCGGCCCGTGGTCTTCAGCGTGTTGATCAGGTCGGCGACGGGCGTCTGCGGCGCGGCCGCCTTCATCAACGCCAGCGCGCCGGCGACGTGCGGCGTCGCCATCGAGGTGCCGCTGTGCGTGGCCATCTGGTTGTCCGGCACCGAGGACTGGATGTCCACGCCGGGGGCGAAGAAGTCGACCAGCGAGCCCCGGTTGGAGAAGTCGGCGATGGCGTCGGCGGCGTCGTTCGCGCCGACCGCGACCGCCGAGGAGACGCACGCGGGGTAGGAGGCGCCCTCGAAGAACTCGTTCCCGGCGGCGACCACGGTCGCGATGCCCTTGGCCAGCAGGGCGTCGATCTTCGGCTTGAAGACCGCGCCCTCCTCGGTGGCGTCGCAGTCGGTCTCCGACAACGCGCCGCCCAGGCTCAGGTTCACCGCCGCGACGGGCTGGGTGAGCGTGGCCACGTAGTCCATGGCCAGCCGCAGCGACGACTCGAAGGCCAGCAGGCACGACGACTCGCCCGTGCAGATGTCCTCGTCGTTCACCCGGCTGAACACCTGCACCGCGATGATCCCGGCGCCCGGGGCCACGCCGCCGCTGCCCGCCGCGATGCCGGCGACGTGCGTGCCGTGCTCGCACAGGTTCACGCCGCCGGACAGGCACTTGGCGGTGGTGGCGTCGGCCGCGCCCTCGCCGGTCTGCTGGGGCTGCCCGTTCGGGCACAGCGACTCCACGCCGCTCTCCACGGCAGAGAAGCACGCCTCGCCCACGAGCCTGCCCCCGAAGTACGGGTGGTCGCGGTCGATCCCGGTGTCCAGGACGACGATGTTCTGGCCCGCTCCGGTGAGGTTCTTCTCGTGGGCCTTGTCCGCGCCGATCTGGGTGATGTTGGACCCCACCTCGGCCGGCGCGTACGTCCGGTCGCGGTGGATGGAGGTGACGCGCGGGTCCTCGGCCAGCTTCGCCAGCTCCTCGGCGGTGCCCTCCACCACCATGAACGACTGGCTCTGCGGCTGCAGCAGCACGTCGACGCTCTGGGCCGCCGCCACGCCGGCCACCGGCTCGTGCTGCGCGGCGTCGGTCAGCTCCACGATGGCGCGGGTGGTGTCGCCGTCGAGCGCGAGGCCCTCCTCCAGCTTGCTCTGGGAGGGCGCCGGCGTCGGCGTCGCCGCGGGGTCGTCGGCGAACGCCGGGACGGAGGCCGATGACAGGGCCAGCACGATCGAGCACACGATCAGGGGGCGAAATCGCACGCGTCCTCCGAGGGGGATGATCTCGGAGTTTAGGGCGATTTATCCCGCCAGCACAGAGCCCGGCCCTGTTTCTCACCGAACTTTCAGCGCACGCACCTCAAACGTTCAACGACCCATCCGGCCCCGCGGACTCCGAAGGCTCCGTCGGCGCCTCCTTGGTCAGCCACACCGCGCCGAGCGGCGGCACCCGCAACGTCGTGGAGAACGGCAGCCCGTGCCACGGCTCGGCCTCGGCCTCGACCCCGCCCATGTTGCCCACGCCGCTGCCCCAGTAGTCGTAGGCGTCGGTGTTGACGACCTCCGCCCAGTGGCCGCCGTAGGGCAGTCCGAGCCGGTAGCTCTCGTGCGCCCCGCCGCTGAAGTTGACCACGCAGGCCGCCGCCGACCCGTCGGCCGCGTACCGGACGAACGAGAACGTGTTCCCCGACGCGTCGTCGGCGTCGATCCAGCGGAACCCCTCCGGCCTGGCGTCCTGCTCCCACAGCGCCGGGGTCTCCTTGTAGAGCCTGTTGAGGTCGCGGACGAGCCGCTGCACGCCCTTGTGCCCGTCGAACTCCAGCACCCACCAGTCGAGCCCGCGCTCCTCCGACCACTCCGAGCCCTGGCCGAACTCGCCGCCCATGAACAGCAACTGCTTGCCCGGATGCGCCCACATGAACGCCAGCAACGCCCTGAGCTGGGCGAACCGCTGCCATTCGTCCCCCGGCATCTTGCCGAGCAGCGAGCCCTTGCCGTGCACCACCTCGTCATGGGACAGCGGCAGCACGTAGTTCTCGGAATAGGCGTAGATGAGGGAGAACGTCATCTGATGGTGGTGGTACTGGCGGAAGATCGGCTCGCGGCGCAGGTATTCGAGCGTGTCGTGCATCCAGCCCATGTTCCACTTGAACCCGAAGCCGAGCCCGCCCAGGTGCACCGGCCGCGAGACGCCCGGCCAGGCCGTCGACTCCTCGGCGACGGTCGAGATGCCCGGAGCCTCCCGGTAGCAGACGGAGTTCATCTCCTTGAGGAACTCGACCGCGTCGAGGTTCTCCCGGCCGCCGTAGACGTTGGGGGTCCACTCGCCCTCGCGGCGCGAGTAGTCGAGGTAGAGCATCGAGGCGACCGCGTCCACGCGCAGGCCGTCCACGTGGAACTCCTTCAGCCAGTAGAGGGCGTTCGCGACCAGGAAGTTCTTGACCTCCCTGCGGCCGAAGTCGAAGACGTAGGTGCCCCAGTCGGGGTGCTCGCCCCTGGCCGGGTCGGCGTGCTCGTACAGCGGGGTGCCGTCGAAGCGGGCCAGGGCCCACTCGTCCATGGGGAAGTGCGCCGGCACCCAGTCCAGCAGCACGCCGATGCCGCGCTGGTGCATGCGGTCCACGAAGTGCCGGAACTCGTCGGGCGTGCCGAACCTGGCCGTCGGCGCGTAGTAGGAGGTCACCTGGTAGCCCCACGAGCCGCCGAACGGGTGCTCGGCCACCGGCAGCAGCTCGACGTGCGTGAACCCCATGTCGGCCGCGTACTCGGAGAGCTGGTCGGCCAGCTCCAGGTAGGACAGCCCCGGCCGCCACGAGCCCAGGTGCACCTCGTAGACGCTCATCGGCCCGAGCTGCGCCGGCCGGTCGCGCCGCGCGGCCATCCAGTCGTCGTCGTCCCAGGTGTAGGCGGACTCGTCGATCACGGACGCGGTCATCGGGGGCACCTCGGTGCGCCGGGCCATGGGGTCGGCCTTGTCGCGCCAGAGCCCGTCGGCGCCGAGGATCTGGAACTTGTACCGCTCACCGGCCTCCAGCCCCGGGACGAACAGCTCCCACACGCCCGACCGGCCGAGCGAGCGCATCGGGTAGGCGGTGCCGTCCCAGTGGTTGAAGTCGCCGACGACCCTGATGCCGCGCGCGTTCGGCGCCCAGACGGCGAACGCGGTGCCCCGCACGTCCTGGTGCTCCATCACGCGGGCGCCCAGGACCTCCCACAGCCGCTCGTGCCGCCCCTCGCCGATGAGGTGCAGGTCCACCTCGCCCAGCGTGGGCCAATGCCGGTACGGGTCCTTGACCTCGTACGGCTCCCCACCGGCGTACCGGACGCGCAGAGTGTAGTCGGGCACCTTGTCCAGCCCGGCGACCGTGGCCTCGAACACGCCGTGGGCCTGGTGTCTCATGTCGTGGGCCGTGCCGTCGTCGAGCACCACCTGCACCCGCTCGGCCAGCGGGCGCAGCGCGCGGAACACCACGCCGCCCGGGACCGGGTGTGCTCCGAGCACGGAGTGCGGATCGTGGTGCGCCCCGCCAGCGAGGCGGTCGAGCTCTGTCCTCATGGGCATGCTCCCAACCCTGCCTTATGATGACCGTCCATCTCAGGCACTGCCCGCTTTCACGGCGACAATCACCGAATGTGCAAAATCCCGGGATGATCGCAGAAGTATGCGGGATCGTCATGGATGATCCTTGGCCGTGTCGTGGCCGGATCCGCCCTGTACAAGGCGATCAGGCGCCCGATGTGTCCGGCAGCAGGTCGTCCACCGGCATGCCGGCCCCTTCGGCCAGGCCGGCCGCCAGCCCCGCCGCCCCCAGGCCCGCCGTCACGGCCGCCGTGATCCGGTCCACGTCGCCCCGCTCGCCCGCCGGCAGCGGCGCGCCGACGGACGCCCTGAGCGCGGCGGCCTTGCCGAGCAGCCGCGCCGCGTCCGCGTATCGGCCGCCGAGCGCCCGCGCCCCCGCCAGCCCCTCCAGCCCGAGTGCGGTCGCACGCGGGTCGCCCACGTTGCGGGCGGCGGCCAGCCCGCGAAGCTGGAACTCCAGCGCGCCCGCCGCGTCCCCGCGCAGCTCGGCCACGAACCCCAGCTCCGCCAGGATCAGCGCCGCGCCCGGCTCGCCGGAGACGTCCAGCACCCAGTCCAGCCAGCTCAGCAGCAGCCGCTCGGCCTCGTCGAGCCGTCCCTGGCGGCGCGCGCCGAGGGCCAGCCCGATCTCGGCGAACTCCTCGGCCGGACGGTTCGACTGCGAAACCGCCAGCCGCCTGGCCCGCTCGTGGTGGTCGTCGGCCGCCGCGTGGTCGCCCCGCAGCATGGCGATCCGGCCCAGGCGGGAAAGCGCGTCGGAGACCGAGCTCCACAGGCCCAGCTCCTCGGCCATGCGCAGGCCCTCCGCGCGCAGCTCCGCGGCGCGGTCGTAGTCGCCGATGATCTCGGCGTGGCTGCCCAGGCACTCCGCCGCCCGCAGCTCGCCCCAGCGGTCGCCGGTCCGCCGGAACAGCGCCAGGCCGCGCTCGCCGTCGCGCCGCATGCCCGCCAGGTCGCCGCGCATCCCCGCCCATCTGGCCCGGACGGTCAGGGTGGCGGCCATGCCCCACTCGTCGTCCAGTTCGGCGAACTCCGACAACGCCGTCTCGATCATTCCGGCGCTGATCGACAGATCGTCGTACCCGAACAGGGCGAAGCCGACGAACCATCGCGCCCTGGCCCGCTCCCTGGCGTCCTCGACCGCGGTGAACAGTTCCGTCACGTCAGGGCCCGGCGGCCGGCCCACCAGCAGCCGCATACCCGCCAGCCACGCCCTGGCCCGCGGGGCGCCCGGATCGTCGTCCGCCGCGATCGACAGCGCCGCCTCCAGCGCCCGCTTGCCCTCGCCCAGCCGTCCGCGCAGCACCCAGTACCAGGCCAGGGCGTTCACCAGCCGCAGCGCCTCGGCCGCCGCGCCGAGCCGCACCGCCGCCTCCAGCGCCGCGCGCAGGTTGCCGCCCTCGGCGTCGAGCCGGGCGAGCGCGCGCCGCTGCCCGTGCCCCCGCAGGTGCGGCTCCGCCCGCTCGGCCAGGTCCGTGTAGTGGCGCACGTGCCGGAGCCGCACCTCCGCCGGCTCGCCGGCCGCCTCCAGCCGCTCCACGCAGTACGCCGCCACCGACTCCAGCAGCCGGAACCGCGGCTCCCCGTCACCCCACGCCCGCGCCACCAGCGAGCGGTCCACCAGCCTGGCCACCGCGTCCAGGACGTCCACGCCCGGCTCGGCGCAGACCTCCTCGGCCGCCTCCAGCGTGCACCCGTCGGCGTGCACGGCCAGCCGCCGCAGCACGACGCGCTCGTCCTCGCCCAGCAGCTCCCAGCTCCAGTCGATCACCGCGCGCAACGTCTGCTGCCGGGCGGGCGCGCCGCGGCGGCCGGAGGCGAGCACCCGGAACCGGTCGTCCAGCCGGTCGGCGAGCTGGCGCGGGGTGAGCGTGCGCATCCGCGTCGCGGCCAGCTCCAGGGCCAGCGGGATGCCGTCCAGGCGGGCGCAGATCTCGGCGACGTCGGCGTCCGGCTCGATGCCCGCGCGCGCGGCGAACAGCTCCGCCGCCGCCTGCGGTCCCAGCGGCGGCACGCTCCACAGCGCCTCGCCCTCGACGCGCAGCGACTCCTGGCTGGTGGCCAGGACGCGCAGCCCGGGCGCGGCCCGCAGCAGCCGTCCGGCCAGCGCGGCGACCTGCTCGACGACGTGTTCGCAGTTGTCCAGGACGAGCAGCGTCCGGGTGCCCTCCAGGACGTCGGCCAGCCGGGCGGTCAGGTCCTGCGCCGCGCCGCCCACGTCGTCGCGCAGGCCGAGCACCGCCGCGACCGCCTCGGCCACCTCGACCGCCGGCGCCCCGGCGCGCAGCCCCGCCAGCTCCACCAGCCACACCCCGCCGCCGAAACCGGGCGGGCCGGGAGAGTCGGCCGCGGCGAGCGCGAGGCGGGTCTTGCCGACGCCGCCAGGGCCCGTCAGCGTGACCAGCCGGTTCGCGCGCAGCAGGGCGCGCACCTCCGCCACCGCCTCCTCCCGGCCCACGAGCCCGGTGAGCGGCGCGGGCAGGTTCGTCCGCCGCCGCTCCGGCCCGTCGAGCGCCGGGTCCTGCTCAAGGATCGCCTGGTGCAGCGCGACCAGCTCGGGAGCGGGGTCGAGCCCGAGCTCGTCGGCCAGCCGCGTCCGCAGGTCGGCGTAGCTGGCCAGCGCCTCGCCCTGCCGTCCGGCCCGGTACAGGGCCCGTACGTGCGCGGCCCGCAGCCGCTCGCGGAACGGGTGCTCGGCCACCAGGTCGGTCAGCTCGGCCGCCAGCAGCCCGTGCTCGCCCAGCCCGAGCCGCGCCTCGGCCAGCTCCTCCACGGCCACCAGCCGCTGCTCGTCGAGCCTGGCCACGGCCGCCCTGGCGAACTCCTCGTCGGCGAACTCCGCGAAGGCGGCCCCTCGCCAGAGGTCGAGGGCCTGCCGCAGCAACCCGGCGCGGGTCCGCGGGTCGGCGCTGCGCTGCGCCTGCCCGACGAGGGCGGCGAACCGTCCGGCGTCCACGTCCTCGGGCTCGACCCGCAGCACGTACCCGGGCGCCCGGTACGCCACCAGCTCGCGGTCGCCCAGCACCCGGCGCAGCTGCGACACCTTCACCCGGAGCGCGGCCAGGGCGTTCGCCGGCGGCCTGCCGCCCCACAGGTCCTCGATCAGCCGGTCGGCGGAGACCGGCCGCCCGGCGTGGATCAGCAGGTCGGCCAGCAGCGCCCGGACCTTGACCTCCAGCACCTGGACGGGCTCGCCGCCGGGCCCCCACACGGCGAGCGCCCCCAGCACCCCGAACCGCACTCCACCCCCCAGAAGCAACTCCGAATCAGACCATAACCCCCTGCGGGCAGGGTGAAGACATCCGTCAGAACCTAAGGAATCCCGAAATGTCAGAAGAAATTTCCATCATCGGTCTCGGCCTCATGGGCGCGGCGCTCGCCGGCAGCCTGCTGGACGCCGGTCACCGCGTCACCGTGTGGAACCGTTCGGCGGACAAGGCCGAACCCCTGGTCGCCAGGGGCGCCACCCGCGCCGGGACGGTGGCGGAGGCGGTCGCGGCCGGCCCGCTGGTGATCGTCTGCGTGCTCGACTACCCGGCCGTGTACGAGCTGCTGGCCGACGTCCCGCTGACGGGCCGCGTCGTGGCGAACCTGACCACGGGCCGGCCCGTCGAGGCCCGCGAGGCGGCCGAATGGGTGGCCGCACGCGGCGGCGACTACGTGGACGGCGGCATCATGGCCGTGCCCCAGATGATCGGCCGGCCCGGCGCGCTCGTGCTCTACAGCGGTTCGCAGCCGGCCTTCGAGCGCTTCGAGGACGCGTTCCGCGCGATGGCCGAGCCGCGTTTCGTCGGCTCCGACCCCGGGATGGCCCCGCTCCTCGACCTGGCCATGCTCACCGGCATGTACGGCCAGATCGCCGGCTTCCTGGAGGCGACCGCGCTCGTCGACTCGGCCGGCTACTCGTTGACCGACTTCACGAGCACCCTCCTGGTCCCGTGGCTCAACGCGATGGCCGCCCTGCAACCGGAGTGGGTCAAGTCCGTCGAGTCGCGCGACTACACGACCTCGGTGTCGAACCTGGAGATCAACAGGTCCGGCCTGGAGAACCTGGTGCGCGCCTTCCGGGAGCAGCAGGTCAAGCCCGATCTCCTGCTGCCGTTGAAGGCGATCATCGACCAGCGCACCGCCCGCGGCCACGGCGCCGAGGGCCTGCCCGGCCTGGTCGAAGAGCTGCGCTGACCCCCGGGCCGCCCACGGCGGGCCCGGCCAGGTCAGGCGGGGGCGGGGTCCGCCGGTCAGGCGCGGCGGGGTCCGCCGGTCAGGCGGGGCGGGGGTGGAAGGCGGCCAGCGGGATGGAGACCCACGACGGGCGGTTGCGGGCCTCGTAGACCACCTCGTACACCGCCTTGGACAGCTCGAACGCCCGCAGCAGCGCCGCGTCCCCGACCGTGATCATGCCGCCGCCCTCGCGGTAGCCGTCCAGGAAGGCGGTGCGGTTGCGGTCGGCCCAGGCCTCGGCCCGGGGCTGGAGTTCGGCGGCCTGCGGGTGGTCGGCCAGCAGGTGCCTGGCCGCGTAGTCGAACGAGCGCAGCATCCCGGCCACGTCCCGCAGCGGCGACGACAGCGCCCGACGCTCGGCCAGCGGTTGCCCCGGCTCGCCTTCGAAGTCGAGCACCACCCAGTCGGTGGGCGTGCGCATCACCTGGCCCAGGTGGTAATCCCCGTGAACACGCTGGACGGGCACTTCCCTGGTGAGCAGTTCCACCTGGTGGTAGGCGTCCTCCAGGGCCGCCATGTGCCGCCGCAGCTCGGGCACCTCGGCCATGGCCCGTCCGAGCTGTCGCCGGAACCCCTCGGCCATGCGTTTGACCTCGGGAATCTCGACCAGGTCCGTGGGGAACGCCGCGGCCAGCTCGTGGTGGACACGGGCGGTGGCGACGCCCAGCCGTACGGACTCGGCCGCGAAGTCGCCGCCCGCCTCGGCGGCGGTGACCCCCGGCAGCGAGGCGTACAGGTCGCGGACGCTGGTCAGCGCGAGGTCCCAGCCGTCGTTGGCGTTGGACAGGTACTCCTGCATGAAGGCGAGCGTGGTGTCCGTGCCGTCCACGTCGGCCTCGATCCACCCGTACGGCTGGGCGATGTTCGGCGCGCTCCGGACGGCCAGGGCGCTGATGATCTCCAGCTCCGGATTGACGCCCGGGACGAGCCGGCGGAACAGCTTGCAGATGTAGGAGTCGCCGTACACGAGCGAGGTGTTCGACTGCTCGGCCCCCAGCACCAGGCTGCGCTGGGAGGTGTCGATGACGACGCCGGGCGCGTGCCGCATGCGCAGCCCGCTGCGGGTCTCGTCGCCCGCCATGCCCTCCAGCAGCCAGCTCATGGCGTCGGCGTCATGGACGGCGTCATAGAAGTAGGCGTCGCCGAGGCTGCCGACGAGGGCGTGGTTGAGCCGGTCGGGCAGGTCGTGCCGCTCGCCCAGGAAGACCTGGTACCGGTCTCGCGCGCCCTCCTGCCAGACGGCCACGATCAGGTGCCGGAGCCCTGGCCTCAGCAGGACGTCCGACTCGATCGACAGATCGTCGATCGGGCGCCCCTTGCCGCCGAACCATCGTTGGCGGCCGATCCATGCGGCAAGGAGCTCCTCTATCACGCCCTACTCCTCCTGGGTGTGTGCCGGTGGGAGTGTGAACCAATAGAACCCATGCCCGGGAAGCGTCAAAAGATACGGTAGTTCGCCAATTGCCGGGAATGGGACCCCTCCCATGGTTTCCACGGGGGAGACGCCGACGAATCTACGCAGGTCAAGCTCGACCGGTTGCGGGAAGCGCGACAGGTTGTTGACGCACAACATCCGGTCGTCGCCCAGCTCCCGGACGAACGCGAGCACGCTGGGGTTGGAGGAGTTGAGCTCGGCGAACTCGCCGAGCCCGAAGACGGGGTGACGCTTGCGGATCTCGATCATCCGCTTGGTCCAGTGGAGCAGCGAGCCCGCGTTCTTCTGGTGGGCCTCGACGTTGATCGCCTGGTAGCCGTAGATCGGGTCCATGATCACGGGCAGGTAGAGCCGCCCGGGGTCGCAGTCGGAGAACCCGGCGTTGCGGTCGGGGTCCCACTGCATCGGGGTACGGACGCCGTCGCGGTCGCCGAGCCAGATGTTGTCGCCCATGCCGATCTCGTCGCCGTAGTAGAGCACGGGAGAGCCCGGCAGCGACAGGAGCAGCGCGGTGAACAGCTCGATCTGGTTGCGGTCGTTCTCCAGCAGGGGAGCCAGCCGCCGGCGGATGCCGACATTCGCCCGCATGCGCGGATCTTTGGCGTACTCCGTGTACATGTAGTCGCGTTCTTCGTCGGTCACCATTTCGAGCGTCAGCTCATCATGGTTCCGCAGGAAAATCCCCCACTGGCAATGTTCCGGAATTTTCGGCGTTTGTGCCAAAATTTCGGAAATTGGGTAGCGGGATTCTCGGCGGACCGCCATGAAAATGCGGGGCATGAGCGGGAAATGGAAGGCCATGTGGCATTCGTCCCCGCCGCCTACCGGATCGCCGAAATATTCCACCACGTCCGAAGGCCACTGATTCGCCTCGGCGAGCAGCACCCGGTCCGGGAAGAGCCGGTCGACCTCGCGCCTGATGCTCTTGAGGTATTCGTGCGTCCTGGGCAGGTTCTCGCAGTTGGTGCCCTCCTCCTCGAAGAGGTAGGGCACCGCGTCCAGGCGGAAGCCGTCGATGCCGAGGTCCAGCCAGAACCGCAGCACCTCCAGCATGGCCTCCTGCACGTCCGGGTTCTCGTAGTTGAGGTCGGGCTGGTGGTGGAAGAAGCGGTGCCAGTAGTACTGGCCGCGCACCGGGTCGTAGGTCCAGTTGGACGTCTCGGTGTCGATGAAGATGATCCGGGCGTCCTGGTACTTCTCATCGGTGTCCGACCAGACGTAGAAGTCGCCGAACGGGCCTTCCGGGTCGTGCCTGGAGGCCTGGAACCAGGGATGGGCGTCGCTGGTGTGGTTCATGACGAGGTCGGCGATCACCCGCATGCCGCGTTTGTGCGCCTCGTCGACCAGCTTCACGAAGTCTCCCAGATCCCCGAACTCGGGCAGGATCTTCATGAAGTCGGCGATGTCGTAGCCGCCGTCACGCAGCGGCGACTCGTACAGGGGCAGCAGCCAGAGGCAGTCGACGCCCAGCCACTGCAGGTAGTCGAGCTTGCTGATCAGGCCTTTGATGTCCCCGGTCCCGTCGCCGTTGGAGTCGGCGAATCCCCTGATCAGAACCTCGTAGAAGACGGCGCGCTTGTACCAGTAAGGATCGCGCGGCTTCTCCTCGTCGAAGGTGTTGGGAATGGGTGTGGAGCTCATGGGCTCCCCCAGAGGGAGCTCATGAGGAGGGCGCTTTCACACACGTTGAAGACTCCCCGCTGAATTCTGTTCTACCGTGGCGCGGCTCGTACGGTGAGAATGTGGGCAGGCTGGATGTGAGGGTCGAGACGCACATAGTTGCTCTGCCTCCAGCGGTAGGACTCGCCCGACAGCTCGTCGTCCACGACGACCTCGGCGTTCCAGTCGAGACCGATGGCGGGCAGGTCGAGATCTACCGTCGCCTCGTGGGTGTGGTGAGGATCCAGATTGACAACCGCCAGAACGACGTCGCCCAGCCCGTGCCTTCGTGTGGCCGTGTCATAGGCGCCCGGAAGCCGTTTGGAGAAGCAGACGATGTCCGGATGGTCGACCCTGTGGAACCGTAGGTTACGCAATTCCTGCAGCGCCGGATGCGCTCTTCGGAACAAATTCAGATGGGTGATGAGCGGGGCGAGGGTCCTTCCTTCGCGTTCGGCTGCCGCCCAGTCGCGTGGCTTGTACTGATATTTCTCACTATCAAGGTATTCCTCACTACCTGGGCGCACCGGAACGTTCTCGGCGAGCTCATACCCGGAGTACACCCCCCAGGTAGGCGACGTGAGAGCCGCCAGCACGGCCCTGATCCGGAACGCCGGCACGCCGCCGTGCTGCAGGTACTCGTGCAGGATGTCCGGGGTGTTGACGAACAGGTTCGGCCGCAGGAACGCGGACGTCTCGTGCGCGAGCTCGGAGAGGTAGGTCTCGACGTCGAACTTGGAGTTCTTCCACGTGTAATACGTGTACGACTGGTGGAACCCGGCCTTGGCGAGCGTCTGGAGCATCGCGGGCCGGGTGAACGCCTCGGCCAGGAACACCACGTCCGGGTCGGTCGCGTGGATGTCGGCCAGCAGGCGCTCCCAGAACGCCACCGGCTTGGTGTGCGGGTTGTCCACCCGGAAGATCCGCACGCCGTGGTCCATCCAGTGCCGCAGCACCCGCCGGACCTCGGCGAAGATGCCCTCGGGGTCCCTGTCGAAGTTGATCGGGTAGATGTCCTGGTACTTCTTCGGCGGGTTCTCGGCGTAGGCGATCGTGCCGTCCGCCCGGATGGTGAACCACTCCGGGTGCTCCTTGACCCACGGGTGGTCGGGGGAGCACTGCAGGGCGAAGTCGAGCGCGACCTCCATGCCCAGGGCGCGGGTGCGGCTGACGAACTCGTCGAAGTCCTCAAGGGTGCCCAGGTCGGGATGGACGGCGTCGTGGCCGCCGTCCTCCGAGCCGATGGCCCACGGCGAGCCGGGCTCGTCGGGCTCCGGGCTCAGCGTGTTGTTGCGGCCCTTGCGGAAGGTCTGGCCGATGGGATGGATCGGCGGCAGGTAGACGACGTCGAAGCCCATCTTGGCGATGGCAGGCAGCCGCTTGGCCGCGGTCTCGAAGGTGCCCGACCTGGAGACGCCGGACTCGGTGACGACCGCGCCCTCGGACCTGGGGAAGAACTCGTACCACGAGCCGTAGAGCGCCCTGCGCCGGTCGACCCTGACCTTGTACGGCTTGGCCCTGGTCACCAGCTCGCGGAACGGATGCGCCGCCAGCAGCGCGGCCGTCTCGGGGAGCTGGGCGATGGACAGCCGGGCGCGCGGGTCGAGATCCTCGTCCCGCAGCGTGGCCGCCACCGACAGCAGCGCCGCCCGGTGCCCGCACGCGCTGTCGCCGTTGCCGTTGCCCTTGCTGTTGCCCATGCCGTTCCTGGAGTGCCCGTTGCCGGGGCCGCCCTGGCCGCCGGGCGCGGGACACTCGGCCGTGCGAACGGCCTTGGCGGCCCGCTCGAACAGCCGGGCCCCCTCCTCGCACATGAGGTCGGTGTCGAGCCCACGCGGGATCTTGATCTCGGCGTCGTGCAGCCAGGTCGCGATCGGATCGCTCCACGCCTCCACGCGGAACATCCAGTCGCCCTCGGCCGGCAGGCACACGTCGACGCCCCAGCGGTCGGTGCCGGGGGCCAGCTCGCGCATGGGTTTCAGGCGGCCACGCTGTCCGTCGGGCGAGGTGAGCACCACGCCCGCGGCCACGGCGTCGTGGCCCTCTCGGAAGACGGTCGCCGAGACCTGGAAGGTCTCGCCGGCGACCGCCTTGGCGGGCCACTGCCCGCAGTCGACGACGGGGGAGATGTCCGTGATGGGAATTCGTCCGATCATCGCATTCGCAGGGTTTGCGACGGCGCGCTCGGCGCCGCCGGAGGCTTTCCGTATGTGCAAGGTTTCGCAACCGCGTGGGACCGCTGGATACGGCCTACCCCGGCAGTAACGATCCTTGCACGTAAATACTGGACAGCAGCGGATAGACCTCCCGAGTGTGTTCCCGGGAGAGCCAACAAAGAGGAAAGTTGCCCCAATCGTCCGGCTTCATGCTTGTTCCGGGCTGGGGTTTGAAGGGGCTTCTTGGGGGTGAAGGACTGAGAGGTCCCTCCTAGCCCGTAGGGTGCAGAAACGTGAGAGCTATCCGCCGGTTTACCGTCCGCACCGTCCTGCCCACGGAGCTGGTCGCCCTGGGCGAGCTCGTGCACAATCTCCGCTGGTCCTGGCACCCGGAGACGCTCGACCTCTTCGCCGAGGTCGACGCGGCCCTGTGGGAACAGGTCGGGCACGATCCCGTGGCCCTGCTCGGCGCCGTCACACCGGCCCGGCTCAACGAGCTGGCCGCCGACCGCCGTTTCCTCCGCCGCCTGGCCGACGCAGCTGACGACCTGCGCGAATACATGACATCGCCGCGCTGGTACCAGACGCTGCCCGACGTCGCACGCGCCATCGCCTACTTCTCCCCGGAGTACGGCATCGCCGCCGCGATGCCCCAGTACTCGGGCGGTCTCGGCATCCTCGCCGGCGACCACCTCAAGGCGGCCAGCGACCTGGGCGTGCCGATCCTCGCGGTCGGCCTGCTCTATCGCCACGGCTACTTCACCCAGTCGCTGTCGCCCGAGGGCTGGCAGCTTGAGCACTATCCGGCGCTCGACGCCGGCGGGCTGCCGCTGACCCTGCTGAAGGACGGCGACGAACCCGTCAAGATCCGTCTCGGCCTGCCCGAGGGCCGCGTCCTGCACGCCCAGGTCTGGGTGGCGCAGGTGGGCCGGGTGCCGCTGCTGCTGCTCGACTCCGACGTGGCCGACAACGACACCGCCGCCCGCGACGTCACCGACCGCCTCTACGGCGGCGGCACCGACCACCGGCTCATGCAGGAGCTGCTGCTGGGCGTGGGCGGCGTACGCGCCATCAGGGCCTACTGCCGCATCACCGGCCACGCCGAGCCCGAGGTCTTCCACACCAACGAGGGCCACGCCGGCTTCCTCGGCCTGGAGCGCATCCGCGAGCTGACCGAGTCGCGCATGTCGTTCGACGAGGCCCTGGAGGCCGTCCGCGCCGGCACGGTGTTCACCACGCACACGCCGGTGCCCGCCGGCATCGACCGGTTCCCCTGCGACCTGATCGAACGCCACTTCGGCGGCGACTCCGCCTGGCCGACCGTGCCCGTCGAGCGCATCCTGGCCCTGGGCGCCGAGGCCGAGCCCGGCCGCTTCAACATGGCCGTCATGGGCATGCGCCTGGCCCAGCGCGTCAACGGCGTCTCCGAGCTGCACGGCGCGGTCAGCCGGGAGATGTTCAAGGACCTGTGGCCCGGCTTCGACCTCGACGAGGTGCCGATCGGCTCGATCACCAACGGCGTGCACGCGCCCACGTGGGTCGGGCGCGAGTTCATGGAGCTGGCGGGCCGCGAGCTGCCCTCGCTGATCGAGCGAGCCCGCGGCTGGGAGGGCATCCAGAAGATCTCCGACCGGGAGATCTGGGAGATCCGCGGCAAGCTGCGCAGGCGGCTGGTCGAGGGCGCGCGCGAGCGGCTGCGCAGGTCGTGGCGCGAGCGCGGCGCCTCGGTCGCCGAGCTGGGCTGGATCGACGAGGCGCTCGACCCCGACGTGCTGACGATCGGCTTCGCCCGGCGGGTGCCGTCGTACAAGCGGCTCACGCTCATGCTGCGCGACCCCAGGCGGCTGGCCCGGCTGCTGCTCGACCCGGACAAGCCGGTGCAGATCGTGATCGCCGGGAAGGCGCATCCGGCCGACGAGGGCGGCAAGAAGCTGATCCAGCAGATCGTCAAGTTCGCCGACCAGCACAACGTGCGCCACCGCATCGTCTTCCTGCCCGACTACGACATGACGCTCGGCCAGCTCATGGTCCAGGGCTGCGACGTGTGGCTGAACAACCCGCTGCGGCCGCTGGAGGCGTCCGGCACCTCGGGCATGAAGTCGGCGCTGAACGGCGGGCTCAACCTGTCGATCCGCGACGGCTGGTGGGACGAGTGGTACGACGGCACCAACGGCTGGGCCATCCCCACCGCCGACGGCGTCAGCGACCCCGACCGGCGCGACGAGCTGGAGGCCGGCGCCCTGTACGACCTGATCGAGCACGAGGTGTCCGACCGCTTCTACGACCGGCCGTTCGACGAGCTGCCGCGCAGGTGGATGGAGATGGTCAAGCACACCCTGGCCTCGCTCGGGCCCAAGGTGCTGGCCGGACGCATGCTCCGCGACTACGTCGTCGACCTCTACACCCCGGCCGCCAAGTCGGCCCGCGCGCTGTCGGCCGACAACTACGCCGCGGCCAAGGCGTTCGCGGCCTGGCGGGTGCGCGTCACGCGGGCCTGGCCGGGCGTGCGGGTCGAGCACGTCGAGGCGTCCGGCGTGGGCGACGCCCCGGAGGTGGGCGCCTCGGTCGAGCTGCGGGCCACGATCGCGCTCGGCGACCTGGAGCCGGGAGACGTGCTGGTCGAGGCCGCGTACGGCAAGGTCGGGCCGCACGACGAGCTGGTCCGGCCGCGGTACGCGCGGCTGGCCCTGGAGTCGCTGGAGGACGACGGCCACGCCCACTTCACGGGCCGGGTGCCGCTCGATCGTACGGGGGCCTTCGGATACACCGTCCGGGTTGTCCCGCATCACCCGTTCGCTGCCACTCCGGCGGAACTGGGGCTGATCGCCGTCCCGGAGGAGCCGGTGGGAATGACGAACGGTACCTTGCGCTGATATATCCGGACGAGGTCGGCCCGGTGGTCGGGCGGTGCATAATCAGGACCGTGGACGACAGCGGGAACGGCCTGCGGGCCGACAATCTGGTGGCCACGGTCCGCGGTGTCCTGCCGTCCCTGACGCCTGCCGCGCAGACCGTCGCCCGGCTCATCCTGGAGAATCCGGCGACGGTCGCGCGCAGCACCATCACGGAGCTGTCGGCCGCCTCCGGCACCAGCGAGGCCACCATCGTGCGCACCGCGCGGCTGCTCGGCTTCGCCGGATATCCCCAGCTCAGGCTGGCTCTGGCGGCGGCGGCCGCGCAGCCCGACCGGCTCGTGCCCGGCGACCTGGCGCCCGACGACCCGCTGTCGGAGGTCATCCAGAAGGTGGCCAGGGCCGAGTCGGAGGCCATCAACGACACCGTCGCCCAGCTCACCAGCGAGCGCCTGGGCCTGGTCGTCGACGCGATCGTGGGGGCCAGGCGCATCGACGCCTACGGCGTGGGCGCCTCGGGATTAGTCGCCGAGGACGTCGCCCAGAAGCTGCTGCGCATCGGCCTGTCCAGCCACGCCTTCCAGGACGCCCACCTGGCCCTGACCAGTGCCGTCCTGCTGAAGGCGGGCGACGTGGCGATCGGCATCAGCACGTCGGGGGAGACCCCCGACGTGATCGAGCCGCTGCGCCGGGCGGGCGAGGCGGGGGCCACCACGGTGGCCGTCACCAACAACCCGCGCTCGACGATCGCGGAGCTGGCCGAGCACGTGCTGATCTCGGCCGGGCGCGAGACGGAGTTCCGTCCCGGCGCCCTGGCCAGCAGGATCAGCCAGCTCCTCGTCGTCGACTGCGTGTTCGTCGGCGTCGCCCAGCGCACGTTCGACTCCTCTCAGGAGGCGCTCGCGAGCACCAGGCGCGCCGTCAAGGAGTTCACCCGGAGAACGACACCTGCACGTCGTCAGCCTTGACGTACATCACGCGGTGCCCGAACTGGATCTCCAGGTACTTCGTCTTGCCCTTGACCACCGTGTGGTCGGCCAGGTTGAACGTGACCGCCCGGTAGTACTCGGTGGCGGCCGGCCCGGCCAGCGTGTACTTCTCGCCCGCCGAGAACGTGTACTGCAGCGGCGTCACCGCCTGGTATGGAATGCCGGCCGGGTACGCCTCCTGCTCCGGGTAGGCCCGCCCGAACACCGGCACGGTCGCCCTGCCCGGCTTCGGCGTGACGACGAGCCCCATCGACGGGATCGCGGTCGGGGCGCTCGCCGGGTTGTGGAACCACGCCTTCTGGCCGAGGTACCAGATCGCCGTCCACTCGCCCTGGCGGTCGGCGACGGCGAAGCGCTGGCCGGTGCTGGCCCTGGCGCTGTGGTCGTACACGCTGTAGAGCGAGCCGCCGGTCGGGTGCTTGCCGATGTCCTTGATCAGCGGGGCGTCGTCGCGCGGCTCGGTGCGCAGCCACACGGTGCCGGCGCTGAGCGGCGGGCAGGCCGCCTCGGGGTTCTTGCGGTCGCAGCCGTAGAAGTAGGGCTTGTTGGTGGCGAAGTCCGGCTTGATCATGACTGAGCCGGCCTGCGGCCCGCCGAACTGGTGCAGCGGCGCGCCCATGAGCTGGAAGTAGTGCGCCCAGTCCCAGAACGGCCCCGGATCCTCGTGCATGCCGCGGACCGTGCTCGGGATCGTGCCGGGGACGTTGTCGTGGCCCAGGATGTGGGCGCGGTCGAGCGGCACGCCGTGCTTGAGCGCCAGGTAGCGGACGAGCCGGGCCGACGAGCGGTACATCGCCTCGGTGTACCAGGTGCTGCCCTCGGCCAGGAAGCCTTCGTGCTCGATGCCGATGGACTTGGCGTTGATGTACCAGTTGCCGGCCTGCCAGCCGACGTCCTTGGTCTTGATGTGCTGGGCGATGTGCCCGTCACTGGAACGGACCGAGTAGTGCCAGCTCGCGCCGTAGTTCGGGTCCTGGTTGAGCTTGATCGACGGGAGGAAGTAGCCCTCCATGTCGTGGATGATGATGTAGTCGACCTTCTGGCTGACCGGCCGGTTGGCCAGGTCGTAGTGGCCGTAGTCGTCCGGCGGGAGCTCCTGGTAGGCCGAGGGGATCCACTCGCAGGAGATCGAGGCCGGGCACTCGACGCCGTCGCGCCGCGCGGGCCGCAGGCCGAGCTTCTCCAGCCACTTCTCGATCTTCTCCAGGTCCGGGACCTTGGGCAGGGTGACCTTCTGCCCGTCGTCCGTGGTGCGCTCGGCGCCCTCCTGGATGGTGGCGTAGACCTCGTCGGCGAAGAACTTGGCCGCGTCGGCCTCGTCGGCGCCGGAGTACTTGGCGACGGCGCCGTACCATTCGCCGGGGTTGGCGCTCAGGGGCGCGCCGAGGCTCTTCTGGTAGTCGGCGAGCAGCGCCGCGCCGCCGCGGATGTTGGCCGCGTCGTCGGTGCGCAGCCGCTCGTGGCTCTCGCCGGTGAGCTGCGCGGCGCGTTCCATCGTGCGCAGCGAGGCGGGGATCTCCGCCGGGGCGGGCGTCGCCGTGGGCGCGAGCGGCCTGCTCTCGTCGCCGCGGGCGTCCTCCTCGCCCTCTCCGTGGTGGTTCGAGCCGGTGTACGCGGCCGCGTCGGTCAGGTGCATCGGGCCGAACCCGGCGTCGCTCGACGGCTGGCCCGCGTGGGCGTCCCAGCGCGACTCCAGGTACGAGACGCCGAGCAGCACGCTCTGGGGGACCTTGAACTCGTCGGCCGCCGCGGCGAACGCCTGCTGCCGGTCGGCGGGCTCTTCGGCGTTGGCCGAGGGCACTTGGGTTAAGGGCAAGAAGGCGACGACGGCGATCGCCAGCGCTCTGCGCATGAACCGCTCCTTGACTGGGGGGCGTGGTGCGCGTTCAGCGTCTCAACATTTTCCTTCTCTGGCGAGAACTTTGCGAAGATATTTTTCATCCCTTAACGGACCGCCGGGCCGGCTCCGGCGGCCCGTTCCCGAGGACTAGCAGGTGACGGGCTGGGTAGGCGGGCCTGCGAGGAGAGGGGGAGTTGTCATGCCTCGACCCGGAAGTCACTCCTACGACAACGAGCGCCGCCGGCTGCGCAAGCAACTGGACCGGCAGGGGATGAGCGAGCAGGAGCTCAAGAAGCGCGTGGCCAGGAAACTCCAGTCGGACCCGGACAAGAGCCCGCGCAAGGTGGGCGGCGACCGCGCCGAAGGACCCAAGTCCGAACGGCCCCGCCGGGGGGAGCGCTGAGGCCCTGATGATCGGCATCATCGACCGCGTCGGCGTCCAGGACCTGCTCGCGACGCGCGACGCCCAGCTCGCCGAGGTGCTGCCCGAGCGCGAGTACGCCTGGGCGCACCTGCCCGGCGCTGTGCACCTGCCGCTCGGCTCGCTCGACCGGCTGGCCGACGACCTGCTGGACCGGTCGCGCCCGGTCGTCGTCTACTGCCACGACTGGCTCTGCGACCTGAGCCCGCGCGCCGCCCACCGGCTGGCCCGGCTGGGCTTCGCCGACGTGCACGACTACGGCCTGGGCAAGATGGACTGGCTGTCGGCCGACCTGCCGTACGAGGGGGAGGCCGTCCTGGTGGGCTCGGGCGCCCGGCGCGACCCGGTCACGGCTGACCTGGAGGACCCGCTGGAGGAGCTCAGCGAACGCATCGTCGCCGACCCGGCCGGGCTCGCGGTCGTGGTGGACCGGGACGAGGTGGTGCAGGGCGTCATCGGGTCGCGCGAGCTCAAGGGCGCCGACCTGACCGGCACCGCCGAGGCCGCCATGAACACCGGCGTCACCACCGTACGGCCCAGCGAGCAGC
Source organism: Nonomuraea sp. NPDC048881 (assembly GCF_040649795.1). NCBI lineage: Bacteria > Bacillati > Actinomycetota > Actinomycetes > Streptosporangiales > Streptosporangiaceae > Nonomuraea > Nonomuraea sp. NPDC048881. The sequence goes on along the minus strand of NZ_JBEZGC010000004.1, from coordinate 545,041 downwards.
TCGACGCCCTGGCCACCCGCATGGAGGGCGCGAACGTCGACCACGTCGTCGTCACCCGTGCCGACGGCACCCTGGTCGGCCTCTACGGGCTCGGTGACCTGCGCGAACCCGGCTGGGAATCCGATCTCGGATAGCGGACGGGATTTGGAGCCGTCACCCGGCGTCTGCTAGCGTCAACAGCATGTCAGTGATCAGCCGATTTTGGCGCTATGTGGCGGCTCCGGGTGGAGCCGAAGGTCACATGCGCTGACTTACTGATCACCCGGAGCCCAAAGGCAGAGACGTCCCGTCTCTGCCTTTCGTCGTTCAGGCGGACGGCTCCGGGGGCCACGGATGTGGGCCGTACCGCCTTCGAACTTCCATCGAAAGCGGAGGACCAGCCCATGACCACGACCAGCGACCTGCGCATCACCTCGTTCGAACCCCTGCCCACGCCCCGCGAGCTCATCGGTGAACAGCCGCTCGGCCCGGAGCGCGAGGCGCTGGTGGCGGCGAGCAGGAACGCCGTGCGCGACGTGCTCGCCGGCGACGACGACCGCCTGCTGCTCATCGTCGGCCCGTGCTCGGTGCACGACCCGGAGGCCGCGCTCGACTACGCCCGCCGCCTGGCCGCCGCCACCCGCGACCTCGGCGACGCCCTGTGCGTGGTCATGCGGGTGTACTTCGAGAAGCCGCGTACCACCATCGGCTGGAAGGGCCTGATCAACGACCCGGACATCGACGGCGGCCACGACGTCCAGCGCGGGCTGCGCCTGGCCAGGACGGTGCTGCTCGACGTGCTCGACACCGGGCTGCCGGTGGGCTGCGAGTTCCTTGAGCCCACCAGCCCGCAGTACATCGCCGACGCCGTCACCTGGGGCGCGATCGGCGCGCGCACGCCCGAGAGCCAGGTGCACCGCCAGCTCACCTCCGGCCTGTCCATGCCGGTCGGCTTCAAGAACGCCACCGACGGCGACGTGCAGGTGGCCATCGACGGCGTGAACGCCGCCGCGCACCCGCAGGTGTTCTTCGGCATCGACGACGAGGGCCGGGCCGCGGTCGTCTCGACCACCGGCAACCCCGACTGCCACGTCATCCTGCGCGGCGGGCGCACCGGCCCCAACTACGACCCCCAGTCCATCGGCGACGCGCTCGCGCTGCTGGCCAAGGCCGGGCTGCCGGAGCGGCTGATCATCGACGCCAGCCACGGCAACAGCGGCAAGGACCACGTACGGCAGGCGGCCGTGGTGCGCGAGGTGGCCGGACGCCTGGCGGCGGGCGAGAAGGGCATCGCGGGGCTGATGGTGGAGAGCTTCCTGGTGCCTGGACGGCAGGAGCCCGGCCCGGCCGAGGGCCTGACGTACGGGCAGAGCATCACCGACGCCTGCGTGGGCTGGGAGGAGACCGAGCGCCTGCTGGCCGAGCTGGCCGACGCCGTGCGCGCCGGCCGCGCCGCCGGCTGACGGCCTCCCGGCGGCCCCGAGGTGACGGGCGGGCCGCCGGAGGCCCGGCAGGGCCGGTCAGGTGCGGCGGTCCAGCCGGAACGTCGGATGCCCCGGCGTGCCCGGCTGGGCGTCCAGCGACTTGTCGTCGAGGATGGGCGCGGCGTCCTCGGCCACGAAGACGCGCACGTCCCCCTGCTCGATGACCTGGTCCCCGGCGTACGGCGTGCTCGCCAGCGACACCTCCAAGGCGCCCGCCTCGTCCGGCTTGGCGGCGATCCGCAGGCCGGCGTGCGCGGGCACGTCCTCGCCGACCATCAGGTCACGGATCGCGACCACGGCGTTGTCAGTCAAAGTCAGCACGATGCGCTCCTTCTCGCTGGAGACCCCCCGCCTCCCCCGCGACCAGGGCGGCAAACGCGCCGGGCCGGGATGAGCGCCCGCCATGGGGGTAGCGGAGCGTCATGGCTGACAAGGACGCTGAGAAGGACGCCGACAAGGACGCCGACAAGGACAGGGGCGTGCTGGACGCCCTGCTCGAACAGTGCGGCCAGACGTTCGCCGCGGAGGCGGGCATCCGGCTCGCCGACCGGCCGCGGCCGCTGTACCAGCTCCTCGTGCTGGCCACGCTGCTCAGCGCGCGCATCTCGTCCGGGGTGGCGGTGGCGGCGGCGCGCGAGCTGTTCGCCGCCGGGTACCGCACGCCGCGGGACATGGCGCGGGCGAGCTGGCAGGACCGCGTGGACGCCCTCGGCCGCGGCCACTACCGGCGTTACGACGAACGCACCTCGACCATGCTCGGCAGGGGCGCCGAGCTGCTGCTCGACCGCTGGAAGGGCGACCTGCGCAGGTTGCGCGACGAGGCCGGGGGCGACCCCGGGCGCATCGGCGAGCTGCTCCGGGAGTTCCCCGGCATCGGCCCGACCGGCGCCGACATCTTCCTGCGCGAGGTCCAGGGCGTGTGGCCGCAGGTCGCGCCGCACCTGGACGGCCGGGTCCTGGACGGCGCGGCCCGGCTCGGCCTGCCCCGCCAGGAACGCGGCCTGGCCCGCCTGGCCGGCTCCGGCGACGAGCTGGCCCGCCTGTCGGCGGCGCTGGTCCGCGTGTCGACCAGCAAGAAGGCCGCCGACGAGGTGAGGTCGGCCGCGGCGGGGTGAACGACAAGGCGGGCGACGAGGTGGGCCGCGGGGGTGAGCGGGAGCGCTCTGTTAGGTTCGGCTCATGGGTGAGTTTGTGAGCGTCGAGGTGGCCGACCAGATCGCCACGATCCGTCTTGACCGTCCGAAGATGAACGCGCTCAACGTTCAGACGCAGCGGGAGCTCGTCGAGGCGGCGCTTCAGGTCGATGCCGACGACCAGGTGCAGGCGGTGATCCTCTACGGCGGCGAGCGCGTCTTCGCCGCCGGCGTGGACGTCAAGGAGATGGCCGACATGTCCTATGCCGACATGTCCACCCACTCCCGCACGCTCCAGGCGTGCTTCACCACGGTGGCCCGCATCGGCAAGCCGGTCATCGCCGCCGTCACCGGCTACGCCCTGGGCGGCGGCTGCGAGCTGGCCCTGTGCGCCGACTTCCGGGTGGCCGGCGAGTCGGCCCGGCTCGGCCAGCCGGAGATCCTGCTCGGGCTCATCCCGGGCGCGGGCGGCACGCAGCGCCTGCCCCGGCTCGTCGGCCCGTCCCGCGCCAAGGATCTGATCTTCACCGGCCGGCACGTCCCCGCCGCCGAGGCCCTGGCCATCGGGCTGGTCGACCGGGTGGTGCCGGACGAGCAGGTCTACACGGCGGCCCTGGAGTGGGCGGCCACGTTCGTCGGCGGCCCGGCCGTGGCGCTGCGCGCCGCCAAGCAGGCCGTCGACCAGGGCGCCGAGGTCGACCTCGACTCCGGCCTGGAGATCGAGCGTCTGCACTTCTCCGGCCTGTTCGCCACCGACGACGCCAGGATCGGCATGCGGGCCTTCGCGGAGAAGGCCAAGGCCAAGTTCACCGGACGGTGACCGCCCGGCCGCCATACGAATGCGACCCTTTGGAATAGGCCGTCCAAGGGGAAGCGGGTTTGCCAGTATGGTGGCGTTTCATGATGCGCGTCCCGGTCCCCGCCCGGCTGCGTAAAGCCGTGCGTTCGTGGTTCGACTCCCGTTACATCTCCGTCGCCGACCACCGGCAGGACATCCGGGACGCGCTCTGGGAGGTCCAGACCCTGCGCAGGGAGATGGCCACGTTGCAGGGCGAGGTCGAGCGGCTGCGGAACGCCCGCCCGCCGGCCGGACCGGTGATCGACAAGGCCAGGGTCGACGACACGCACCGGCTGGCGCAGGAGACCGCGCAGGCCCTCGACGGCGTGCTCCAGAACGAGGTGCTCGTCTGGCAGGCCATCGACGACCTGCGGGCCCGCGTCCCGGAGGGGGGCCGGCCGTGCGCGTGACCTGGTCCGGCACCGAGCTGACCTTCCGTCTCGACCCGGAGGACGAGATCACCGGCAGGGCGGCCGACGACCATCCCGTCAAGCTGGCCACCAACTCCTGCTCGATCGGCGGCGTGCCCGCCGACGCCCACCCCGACCTGTTCGCCGTGGCCGCCTGGACGATCGTGGCGCCCTGGACCAGGCGGCGGATCACGTTCGACCGGGCCGTCTCCGCCGAGGTGGCCGCGGCCCTGCACGACGGGTGGGGCATCGAGGCCGGGCCGGTCGGGGCCGAGCCGCGCCGGGCCGGGGACCGGCTCGCCCTCTCCTACAGCGGCGGCGCGGACTCCGTGGCCGCGGCGGCCATCCATCCGTCGGCGCCGTTCGTGCACTTCCGGCGGGTGCCGCATCCGCGGGTGCCCAACCGGTGGCCGCACTACCGCTCCGACGTGCTGGCCAAGCTGGCCGAGCGGACCGGCCGCGAGCTCACCACCGTCACCTCCGACCTGGAGTTCACGCTCGCCGAGCCGCGTCCCGGTTATCCGGAGCACCACGCCGTCGCGGCGGGGGCGCTCCTGCTGGCCGACCGGATGAACCTCGGTGGCCTGGGCTTCGGCTATGAACTCGGTTCACGCTGGCTCGGCGGTGACCGTTACTTGTTGCGGTTCACGCCTGACAACCCCATGTGGGCGCCGCACGGCGCGTGGGGCCGGTTGTTCGCCGCCGCGGGCGTGCACATCGTGCTCCCGGTCGGCGGGGTGAGTGAGGCCGTCACCATGCGGCTGGCCCTGAACTCCGAGCTCAAGGACCAGGTGCGCTGGTGCCTGCGCGGCACCGACGGCCCCTGCCGCACCTGCGGCAAGTGCCTGTACAAGGAGCTCATCCAGGCCGCCGTCGAGCGCCGTCCCCTGGACACGCCCCTCACCGCCGACCGTCCCGTGGCCCGCAAGTGGCTGCGGCCGCCCCCCTTCGGGGGCCAGGAGATGATCGAGTACGGCCTCGCCCGGATCCCCGGCGTCGAACGGTCCCTGTTCGCCAAGGCCCTCGACCACTTCGAGGCCACCGAGGAGTCCACGAGCTGGCTCGACCACTGCTACCCGCCGGCGATCGAGGAGATCCCCGAGCCGTGGCGGACGGAGGCGGCCGCCTTCCTGACCTCCCAGGTCGGCCTCATGACCGAGGCCGAGGTACGGAGGGTGGAGACGTGGGGCGCGTGACCGTCCGCGGGACGGATCCGGCGAAGTGCGAGGAGTTGACTGCGTGAAGGTTTACCTGTCGGTGGACATGGAGGGCGTGACGGGGCTGACCGACCCCGAGGAGATGCACGCCGGCAAACGCGGCTACGACCGCGGCTGCGAGCTGATGACCGCCGACGCCAATGCCGCCGTCGAGGGAGCGTTCGCCGCGGGGGCCGGCTCGGTGCTGGTCAACGACGCCCACGGGTCCACCAAGAACCTGCGGATCGACCTCCTGGACCCGCGGGCGACCCTGATCCGGGGGCCGGGCAAGGCCCAGCGCATGGCCCAGGGGCTCGACGGCACGTTCCAGGCCGCGTGTTTCGTGGGTTACCACGCCAGGGCCGGCGTCCAGCACGGCGTGCTCAACCACACGTGGATGGGCAAGGAGATCCAGAACGTCTACCTCAACGGCGAGCTGTGCGGCGAGACCCGGCTGGTCGCGGCGTGCGCGGGCTTCCACGGCGTGCCGGTCGTGCTGGTGACCGGGGACGAGGCCGTCGGCGAAGAGGCGCGCGAGCTGCTCGGCGACGTCGAGACGGTCGCGGTGAAGAAGGGCATCGACAAGTTCTCGGCCGAGTTGCTGCCGCCGAGCGTCGCCCAGGCGAAGATCCGTGAGGCCGCCGCTCGCGCGCTGTCCCGGTTGAGCGACTTCACGCCATATCGGGTGGAGGCGCCGTACACGCTGGGGGTGGAGTGGAACTCGACCGCCATCGCGGCGGCGGTGGCCCTGGTGCCCGGCGTGAAGACGGCCGGCTCACGGCACACCGAGTTCACCACCGACGACTTCCGCCAGATCATGGCGCTGCTCGGGATCTTCGCCACCATCGGCGGCCAGGTGGCCTGCGGCAGCGGGCCGTACGGCTGAGATGTCGGTAACTGCTGACTCAGGGAGCGGGTGACGGTGGAAGGCGCGGCGCTGACCCGGCGGGGGCTGCTCGTCGGGATCGGAGCGGTGGGTGGCGCGGGCGCCATGTACGCCGCCATGGGCGCGCTCGGGCTCGCCCCCTCGGAGCAGGACAAGGAGTTCGCCGCGCCGCGCCCCGGCGACTTCTCCCTGCGCGGCAAGGGCGCGGCCAAGGTGGTGATCCTCGGCGCGGGCGTGGCGGGGCTGACCGCCGCGTACGAGCTGGGCAAGGCCGGCTACGACTGCACCCTGCTCGAAGCCAGGGGCAGGGCCGGCGGCCGGAACCTGACGCTGCGCGGCGGCGACCGCCTGACCGAGCTGAACGGCCCGGCCCAGGACGTCAGGCTGGGCGAGGGCGTCTACTTCAACGCCGGGCCCGGCCGCATCGCCCCCTGGATGGTCACTCTCGACTACTGCAGGGAGCTGGGCGTCCCGATCGAGACGTTCGTCAACAACAACGCCGCGGCCTACGTCCACACCAACGGTAGGACCGTGCGGGCCCGCACGGCCCGAGCCGACATGTACGGATATGTCGCGGAATTGCTGGCCAAGGCCACAAATATCGGCGCGCTCGACAAGGCGATCACCGCCGACGACCGGCAGCGCCTGCTGGAGTTCCTCCGCCGGTTCGGCGACCTGGGCCCCAAGCTCGACTACGAGGGCTCACCCCGGCGCGGCTTCACCAAGTACCCGGCGCTCGACGGCGGCACCCCCGTCCCGCCCCCCGGCACCCTCCACGACGTGCTGGCCGCCGCCACCGGCCGCGCCATCACCAACGACTTCGGCTACGACATGGCCACCCCCATGTTCCAGCCGGTCGGCGGCATGGACGCGATCGTCACGAAGCTGACCGAGGCCGTAGGGGCCGACCGGATCAGGACCGGCGCCAAGGTCACCGGGATCACGACCCTGGACGACGGCGTCGAGGTGACGTACGACGGCGGCAGCGTCAAGGCCGACTACTGCATCGCCACCCTCCCCCCGCACCTCCTCGCCAAGATCCCGCACAACCTCGGAGCGCAGGTCACCAGCGCCCTGAGCACCCCCATCCCGGTCGCCGCCGGCAAGATCGGCCTGGAGTACGGCAGGCGCTGGTGGGAGCTGGAGGACCGCATCTACGGCGGCGTCACCGAGACCGACCTGGACATCACCCACATCTGGTACCCCTCCCACGGCTACCACTCCGAACGCGGCCTGATCGTCGGCTACTACAACACCGAGCAGAACGCCGAGCTGTACGGCTCCCTCACCCCCGAGGACAGAAGGCGGAAGGCCCTCACCCAGGGCAGGAAGATCCACGGCGACAAGTACCGCCAGAACCTCCTGTCCAGCGTCTCGATCGCCTGGCACCGCCAGGAGCACATCCAGGGAGGCTGGATGTACTGGCCGTCCTTTGATTCGTCCTTCACTCTTCTGCAACGCCCCGCCGGAAGGGTCTACTTCGCGGGTGACTGGCTCACCCACTTGATCGCCTGGCAGGCAGGCGCCATGGAGTCGGCCCGCAGCGCCGTCACCCTGCTGCACCGGCGGGTGCTGCAGTCCACGTGACGTCGCACGCCACTTCCTCGACCGGCATAGGGTCGGTCAAGGAAGAGCGATCGAGGAGACGAGGATGACGTTGCACTGGGTGCCCGCGACCGGCCGCGCCGACCTGCTGGCCGATCCGGTGGCGTTCGCCGTGCCGGGCGTCGAGGGCGCCGAGGTGACGGAGATCGACCCCGACCTGGCCGACACGGCCGCGTTCTGCGAGCGCTACGGTGTACGGCTCGACGAGTCGGCCAACTGCGTGGTCGTGGCCGCCAAGCGGGGCGGCGAGACGCGTTACGCCGCCTGCATGGTGCTCGCGACGATGCGCGTCGACGTCAACGGCGCGGTGCGCAAACACCTCGACGCCCGCAAGGCGAGCTTCGCGCCGATGGCCGACGCGGTCGAGCTGACCGGCATGGAGTACGGCGGCATCACCCCGCTCGGGCTGCCCGGCGACTGGCCCGTCCTGGTCGACGTGCACGTCGCCGAACATCCCAGAGTGGTGATCGGCAGCGGCCTGCGCAGGTCGAAGCTCGCCGTGCCGGGCGCCGCGCTGGCCGGGCTGAAGGGCGCCGAGGTCCTGTCCCTGACGACCTGAAGGCCCCGAAGCCGAACTGAAGCCAATTCGAGACCGTTGGATGGGAAACCGATGAGGCCGTATCGGACGTTGTACGAGTGGGAATGTGGCCTCATGGTTCATCTCGTGGGCGGGGATTAAGCCGGTATGGTGCTTCATGCCATGAACGATGACCGACTAGGCCCTTACCGGCTGCTCAGGCGGCTCGGTGAAGGCGGGATGGGCGTTGTCCACCTCGCTGTCGACCCCCAGGGGCGACAGGTGGCGGTCAAGGTCCTGCGCGGAGAGGTCGCCGGTGACGAGGTCGCCAGGCGACGGCTTTCGCGTGAGGTCGAGACCATGCGCCGGGTCCGCAGCAAATTCATCGCAGAAGTGGTCGATGCGGATGTAACCGGTCATCGTCCCTACATCGTCACGCGTTACGTGCCCGGCCGTCCCCTCGACGAGATCGTCAAGGACGACGGGCCGCTCGACCTGCCCGCGCTGGTCCGGCTCGCCCACGGGGTGGCCTCCGCGCTGGCCGTCGTCCACTCCGTCGGCGTGATCCACCGCGACCTCAAGCCGGGCAACGTGCTGATCCTCGACGGCGAGCCCGTCCTGATCGACTTCGGCATCGCCCAGGCGGTCGACGCGACCAGGCTGACCCAGACCGGCATGTTCATCGGCACGCCCGGCTACCTCGCGCCCGAGATCATCGAAGGCCAGGAGGCCGGCCCCGAGGTCGACATCCACGCCTGGGCGGGCACGCTGCTCTACGCCGCCACCGGCCAGCCGCCCTTCGGCAAGGGCACGCTGGAGATGATCTTCTACAACATCACCGCCGGCAAGGCCGACATCAGCGGCGTGCCGGCCGAGCTGCAGCCGCTGCTCAAGGCGGGCTTCCAGCGCAACCCGGCCAAGCGGCCCAAGGCCGCCGACCTGGCCGAGCAGACGGCCCGGATGTTGCCGAGGCCGCCGCACGGCGTGCCGGACGAGATCTCCACCGTCCCCCGGCCCGACGCGCCCGACGACTACCCGACCAGGCGGCCGCCGTTCGTGGGGGAGAAGCCGTCCTACGACGTCTCCACGCCGCCGATGACGCCGCGCCGGCTGATCGACGGCCAGGAGCAGCCGGTCGCGCCGCCCGCCGACCCGCACTTCGTCTCGCTGCTGCCCAACCAGGCGGCTCCGCTGCCTGGTGCCGTGCTGCCCGAACAGGGCGCGGCGCCGGCCGACCAGGGCGCGGGCGACCCGTGGCCGACCCGCCGGGTCTCGCCGGAGGAGCTGCGCCAGATCCAGCGCGAGGCCGGGCCCAGCCAGCCCTGGCCGCAGCAGCAGCCCCCGCTCCACCCCCAGCCGCAGTCACAGCCTCAGCCGCTGCCCCAGTCGCAGCCGCTTCCGCAGGTCAACCCGCACGAGGCCGACGTGCCCACCCGGCGCGTACGCCCGGACTCGGCGGAGTTCGGCCGGCTCAGCTCCGGCCCCCAGCCGGTCGACCACGGCCGGCTCGGGTCCGGCGCGCAGCCGGTGGACCACGGCCGGTTCAACTCCGGCCAGGAAGCGGCCAACTACGGCCCGGTGCCCGTGCAGCCGCCGCCCTACATCCCGGCGCAGCAGCAATACCCGCCCCAAGACCCGCAGGCCGCTCGCGAGCCGTACCACCAGGGCGGGCGTCCGGCGCAGCCGCTGCAGCGCTCGAAGGCGTACGGGGTGGCCAGCGCCATGCTGCTCATCCTCATGATCGTGGCGGCGGTGACGGCCCCCGTCCTGGTGGCGGTGGTGGCGATCCCGATCGCCGTGCTGCTGCGTGCCGCCGACCTCGCCCAGCCGGCGCTCAGCGGGCGCAGGCCCGCCGGGTCCGCCGCCCTCGACGTGCTCAGGGTCCTCGCCCGGCCGCAGGCGCTGGCCAAGTCCGTGGGCATCACGGTCGCGCTCGTCCTGTACGCCCTGATCCTCGGCCTGCCGGTGACGCTGCTGCTCAGCGTGGTGGTCAGGATGAACTCGGCCAACGCCCTCGCGTGGGGGGCCGCGGTCGCGCTCTGGACCCTCTGCGCGGGGCCGGGCGTCGAGGGCCCGGGGCGGCAGATGCGCAGAACGCTCTCATCGCTCGTACCCTCTAGAACAGCGGCCATGGCGATGGCGGCAGTGCTGGCGGCGGGCGCCGCGCTCTCGCTGATCCTCGCCTACGGCACGTTCGGGGACACGCCAAGGGGGAGTGTATGGAGTCCACTGGACGTCACACCCGTGACAGAGCAACTCAGCAGCCTGAAGGGCGGCGGCTGAGCCGAGGAAGGTGGCGATGAGCATCCAAGCGCCGGAACGCCTCGGCCCCTACCGCATCGTCAGGAAGATCGGCGAGGGCGGCATGGGGGTCGTCCACCTGGGTCTCGACGGTGAGGGCCGCGAGGTCGCCATCAAGGTGCTCCACCCGCACGTGGCCGCCGACCTCAAGGCCCGCGACCGGCTCACCCGCGAGGTCGAGACCATGCGCCGGGTGCGCAGCCCGTACGTCGCCGAGGTCATCGACGCCGAGCTGGTGGGGGGCCAGCCCTACGTCGTGACCCGCTTCGCCCCGGGGCGCACGCTGGAGGAGACCGTGCTGACCGAGGGCGCCCTGGAGGCGCGGCAGGTCATCAGGCTGGCCCAGGGGTTGTGCCAGGCGCTGGTCGCCATCCACGCGGCCGACGTGATCCACCGCGACTTCAAGCCGTCCAACGTCATGCTGGTCGACGGCGAGCCGCTGGTCATCGACTTCGGCATCGCCCACCTGGTGAACGCGACCCGGCTGACCCAGACCGGCATGTTCGTCGGCACGCCCGGCTACCTGGCGCCCGAGATCATCCGCGACTCCGACATCACCCAGGCGGCCGACGTGCACGCGCTGGCCTCGACGGTGTTCTTCGCCGCCACGGGCGCGCCGCCGTTCGGCACCGGGACGTTCGAGGCCGTCTGCTTCAACATCATGGAGGGGCGGGCCCAGCTCGACCGGGCGCCCGCGTGGCTGCGCGGCTGGTTGTCGCGCGCGCTGCGGGTCGATCCCGCCGCCCGGCCGGGCGCGCAGGAGCTGCTGCGGATGGCCAGGGAGCTCGACCCGTCGGTGACGTCGTTCAACGAGATCGAGGGGCCGACCGGCACCAAGCGCATCGGCAGCGGCACGCGCGCCATGGACACGTTCTCCGACCTGCTGCCGCCGGTCGAGTACCGCAAGGCCGCGCCGCCGCCCCCGCCGCCGCCCGCGCGGCGGGAGGAGCGGCCGCCGCCCTACGTGCCCGCGCCGACCTCGGCGCGCCCGGTGCCGCGCACCGACCAGCGGGTGGCCGGCTACCCGGCGCCGCCGCCGCAACCACGCCCCTACACGCCGCCGCCCCAGCCGCGCGGCCACGTGCCGCCGGCGGAGCGGAAGAGGTACCTGTTCGGCGCCCAGGTGACCGGGTTGCTGCTGCTGGTCACGCTGGTGGCGCTGACCGTCATGATGCCCGTCGTCATGGGGGCGGTGGCCGTCGCGCTCGCGGTGGTGCTGCGCGTGGGCGAGTACCTCTTCGGCGACATGGTCAAGCGGCGCCAGATCCGCGGCAGCAGCTCGGCCGACCCGCTGCTCGCGCTGGTCGGCACGCCGTGGGCGCTGGTCAAGGCCGCGCTGGTGACGCTGGTGCACGTGCCGCTCGCGCTGCTGTTCGGCGCGTGCGTGTGGGGGGCGCTCCACTGGGCCGGCGGCATGGGCACCAACCAGGCCGCCGCCTTCGCGGCCGGCGCGTTCGCCGGGGGCCTGTTCGTGCTGCCGGGCGGCGGCGCGCCGCGCAAGGCCGTGACCCGGACGCTCACCGGCGTGCTGCGCAGCCCCGGAGCCGCGCTGGTCGCGGTCGTCGCGGTGGGCACGGCGGCGCTGTTCGCGGCGATGTTCGCGCTCGGCCAGGACCCGGTCTGGACGCCGTGGCGGGCCCCGCAGAGCGTGATCGACGACCTGGCGAGCGACGCCAGACAGAGCACCATCGGGCTGATCACCGGCCTGATCGAAAGTCTGCTCGACGGGCTGGGGTTGGGCTTCCTGACTCCGTGGTCGTGAGTGTCCCCCTCGGCCCGGCGGGGGAGAGATGAGGTATGAGCGAGCGCCTCGGCCCCTATGAGCTTCTCTCCAGGCTCGGCGCGGGCGGCTTCGGCGAGGTCCATCTGGCGCTCGACGTCCAGGGGCGCACGGTCGCGGTCAAGGTGCTGCATCCGCACGTCGCGGCCGACGCCCTCGCGCTCGGCAGGCTCGACCGCGAGGTGGAGACGATGCGCCGGGTCGGCGGGCCGCACGTCGCCGAGGTGCTCGACGCCTCGCTGGAGGGCCCCAGACCCTACCTGGTGACCCGCTACGTCCAGGGCCGCCCGCTCAGCGCCGTCTCGGTGCCCGTCGCCGAGCTGGGCCCCCTGGCCTCGGGGCTGGCCGACGCGCTGCTGGCCATGCACGAGTCCGGGGTGGTCCACCGCGACCTCAAGCCGGCCAACGTGATGATGAGCGAGGACGGCCCGGTCGTCATCGACTTCGGCATCGCCAGCGCGCTCGACTCGTTGTCGGTCACCGCGTCGGGCGCCGTGGTCGGCACGCCCGGCTACCTGGCTCCGGAGATCCTCGAAGGCGGGAGCGCGGGCGTCGAGGCCGACGTGTTCTCCTTCGGCGCGACGCTCGCCTACGCCGCGACCGGGCGGCAGCCGTACGGGCAGGGGCCGGCCTCGGCGGTGGCCTACCGGGTCGTGCACCACCCGCCCGACCTGGAGGGCGTGCCGGACTGGCTGGCGCCGCTGTTACGCGAGTGCCTGTCCACCGACCCCGCCGCCCGGCCCACGGCCGCGCAGATCTGCGCCCGGCTGGGCGTCGCCCCCGTCCCGCACGTACGGCAGACCGGCCCCCGTCCCTCGGCCCCGGTGGCGCGTCCCCGGCCGGCCGACGACATGAGCACGAGAGAGTGGCGGCCGGGCGACGGCCGACGCAGGCCGGTCGAGGAGTCCAGGGCGCGGCACCGGGAGAAGGTGCGCAGGCGGTGGCTGATCGGCTCGGGCCTGTTCGTGTCGCTGCTGGCGGCGGCCGCCCGCGAGCCGCTGCCCGAGGTGGCGCTGTTCCTGCTGGCCGCCTACGTGCTGGCGGTGGTGAGCGACGCGGGGGTGGCGCTGCTCTCGCGCGGGCCGTACCGGCGCGGCCGGATGGTGGCCGACCTGGTGAGCGTGGCGGGGGCGGTGGGGCTGTGCTTCGGGCTCGCCGCGGTGTTCAGCACGTTCACCCTGGCCCTGTTCGCGGGTACGGCCCTGGTGGTGGGCATCGTGTTCCTGTTGTCCGCCTGATTTCCCTCGGGGGGCGATCGGAACGTACCGAATAAAGTTCGGTATGGTGGGAAGGGTAGGGGCTTGACGCGGGAACCGCCGGTTTGCGCGTAAGCTACCCACGGGTAACATGACCGCGGGAGCCAGGGCACGACTCTGACCCACCCCGTGTCAGGAGCCCGTCGGGAACCTGGCAGTCTGGTCAGCATTGCATTCGGCGCCTATCGCAGCGACGCGGTGGGCGCACGCGAACACGGGAGGTCGGCCACCGGCCATGAACATCGTCGTCTGCGTGAAGCAGGTCCCCGATACGGCGACCGAGCGCAAGCTGCGGTCCGATGACAACACGCTCGATCGTGACGCCGTCGACGGCGTGGTCAACGAGCTTGACGAGTACGCGGTCGAGGAGGCGCTGAAGCTCAAGGAGGCGCATGGTGGCGAGGTCACCGTGCTCACCATGGGCCCGGGCAAGGCCACCGAGACCATCCGCAAGGCCCTGGCGATGGGCGCCGACAAGGCGGTCCACCTGAGCGACGACGCGCTGCACGGCTCCGACGCGCTGTCCACCTCGTACGCGATGGCCCAGGTGCTCAAGAAGATCGGGTTCGACCTGGTCGTCCTGGGCTCGGAGTCGACCGACGCCCGCACCGGCGTGCTGGCCGCGATGCTGGCCGAGCGCCTGGGCACGGCCCAGCTCACCCTGGCCAACAAGGTCGAGATCGAGGGCTCCTCGATCAGCGTCCAGCGCATCACCGACTACGGCTTCGACAAGGTCCAGGCCTCGCTGCCGGCCGTCGTGTCCGTGGTCGAGAAGATCAACGAGCCGCGTTACCCGTCCTTCAAGGGCATCATGGCGGCCAAGAAGAAGCCGGTCGAGACGCTGGCCATCGCCGACGCCGAGATCGACGCCGCCCAGGTGGGCCTGGGCGCGGCCTGGTCCGAGGTGGTCGACTTCGCCGCCGCGCCGCCGCGCGCCGCCGGCACGATCGTCAAGGACGAGGGCGACGGAGGCTCGAAGGCCGCCGACTTCCTCGCCTCCAAGAAGTTCATCTGAGAACGGGGGTTTTACTGATATGTCGGAGATTCTCGTTCTCGTGGAGCAGGTCGACGGCGAGGTCAAGAAGGTCACGCTCGAACTGCTGACCCTGGCCCGCTCGCTCGGCACGCCCGCCGCCGTCTGGGCCGGCCCCGGCCTCGGCGACGCCGCCAAGGCCAAGCTGGCCGAGTACGGCGCCGAGACGATCTACAACGCCGGCTCCGCCGACATCGTCGACCACGTGGTGGCGCCCAAGGCCGAGCTGCTGGCCCAGCTCGTCGCCGAGAAGTCGCCCGCCGCGGTGCTCGTGGCCGCCACGGCCGAGGGCAAGGAGGTCGCCGGTCGGCTGGCCGTCAAGACCGACTCCGGCGTCATCACCGACGCCGTGGGGCTGTCCGAGGGCTTCGTGGCCGACCAGTCGATCTTCGGCGGCGGCGTCAACGTGCACTCCAAGGTGCGCAGGGGCACCCCGATCGTCGCCGTACGCCCGAACTCGACGGCCCCGCAGGCCGCCGCGGGCGCCGGCGCCGTCGAGGAGGTGTCGGTCGCGCTGAGCGAGGCGGCCAAGGCCGCCCGCATCGTCGAGCGCGTCAAGCAGGAGAAGGGCGCCAGGCCCGAGCTGACCGAGGCCGCGATCGTGGTCTCCGGCGGCCGGGGCGTGGGCTCCGCCGAGAACTTCTCCGTCATCGAGGGCCTGGCCGACACGCTGGGCGCGGCCGTCGGCGCCTCGCGCGCCGCCACGGACGCCGGCTGGTACCCCCACCAGTTCCAGGTGGGCCAGACGGGCAAGACGGTCTCGCCGCAGCTCTACATCGCGGCCGGGATCTCCGGCGCCATCCAGCACCGGGCCGGCATGCAGACCGCGAAGACCATCGTCGCGATCAACAAGGACCCCGAGGCGCCGATCTTCGAGCTCGCCGACTACGGGGTCGTGGGTGACCTGCACCAGGTCGTCCCGCAGCTCACCGAAGAGATCAGCAAGCGCAAGTAGCGTCAGGGATCATCGGCGCGCACAGCGCCGGTCGGAGGCGGCGCCGCACGACGTGCGGCGCCGCCTCCGCCGTCTCAGGCGGACGCGGCGGGCGCGGTCCGGGCGCCGGCCGCCTTCAGCGCCCATCCGGCCAGGACACCGGCCAGCAGGGCGAAGCCGTGCAGGTCGAGCAGTGCGCACAGGACGACGGCGGCCGCCGCGGCGACCGCGGGGAACAGCGGGGCGGGGACCCGGTCGCGGTGCGCCACGAGCTGGAAGCCGGCCCCGGCCAGGACGACCATGAGCACCACGCCGACCGTCCCGGACGCCGACAGGGTCCAGGCGCCCGACAGGACCGCGTAGAACGCGCCCAGCGAGCGTTCCAGGGGGCCGGCGGCGGCCACGGCGAGGCCGCCGGCCAGGCCGCAGAGGGCGACCGAGTTGCCGGCGCCGGGGTCGTTCATGAGGTAGCCGGCGGCCTCGCCCGCGACCGCGCCCGCGGCGTACAGCAGGAGCCAGCGCCCGGGGCCGAGCGCGCGCTCGGCGACGTAGCCGAGCACCGCGAGGAACGCCAGGTTGAACAGGGTGCCGAACACGCCGCCGTCCTGGACGACGAGCGCCGTCCCCAGCCGCCACCATTCGCCGCCGGAGATCGCGGCCGGATCGCGCATCCACCCCGCCTCCAGCCCCGGGACGGCGAACTGCAGCAGGCTCGGAACCGCCGTGCCGACGAGGACGACGGCGGTGACATATGGCTTGAACACCGCCTAAGCCTCGCACGCCCTCCACGAATCGGACATGGATGGATGTACGAGGCTTGGCATGACAAATGTCCTACGCGGCGACCTTCACCGGCTCCCGCACCGGAACGGCTCCGAACACCGGCGCCTCCCGCCTGGGCAGGAACCGCGACGCCACGGCGATCAGCACGCCCAGGAGGACCGCGATGCCGAGCGCGCCGCGCAGCGAGGTGGCGTCCGACAGGAAGCCGATCACCACCGGGCCGAGCAGCAGGCCCGCGTAGCCCATGGCGCCCGCCTGGGCGATGGCCGGTCCGGGTGCGTCGGTCGCGGTGCCCGCCAGGGACAGCGTCAGCGGCGCGATCGTCGCCACGCCGAGCCCGACGAAGAACATCGCCAGCACCGCCACCAGCGCCGCCGGAGCCATCAGCACGACCGTGAAGAACCCGGCCGTGGCCACGCCGGACACGCCCAGCATGCCGCGCACCCCGAACCGGGAGCGCAGCCGGTCACCGGTGAGCCTGGCCAGCAGCATGCCGGCCTCGAACACCGGGTAGCCGAGCGCGGCCAGCGCCTCGGGCGCGCCGAGCTCGTTGCGCATGTACAGGCCGTTCCAGTCGGCGACCACGCCCTCGACCATGAAGGCGAAGAACATGATGGCGCCGAGCAGGTAGACGATCGCCGGCATGCGGTGCCGGGCCGTGCGCGCCGCCTCCGTCGCCGGGGCCTCCGGCAGGTACGTACGGCCGATCAGCAGCGCGACCGGCAACGAGACCAGGGCGACCAGCGCCAGGTTGGCGGTGAACGACAGGCCGGCGGCGATCGACAGGCTGCCCAGCGCGCCCGCCGAGATGGCGCCCACGCACCAGCCGGCGTGCATGCCGTTCATCAGCGGGCGGCCGTACGCCTGTTCGACGGTGGAGCCCTGGGCGTTCATGGCGACGTCCACGGTGCCGAAGGCCATGCCGAAGAACGTGGCGGCCACGATCAGGAGGGGCAGGTTCGGGGCGAAGGCGACGGCCAGCAGGCCGACCGCGGTGAGTGGGGCGCCGATCCGCAGAACCGCCCTGCTGCCCGCGCGGGCCATGATCCGTCGCATGGACTGCATGGTCACGAGGGCCCCGAGGCCCCATGCGAGGAGCACCGCGCCGACCGTGGACTCGGACAGGCCGAGTTTGTCGGTCAGGGCGGGGATGCGCACGGTCATCGTGCCCACCATCAGGCCGCCGAGGACGAAGGTGAGGATCGCCCCGTAGCGGGCCGTCCTCAGGTCGCGGGTCATAAGGCACACCTCTCAGAAACTCGTTATTTCGCCACAAATCAGGCGCTCCCATGGGGGAGCGCCCAGGAAAACCGGGGGGATGAACACTCGAAGGGACAGAACCGCCAGCCGCCACGCGTCCGGCCCGCCGCCCCGGCTCATCCGGCGTTCGGCCGACGCGCCTGCCGAGTGCCCGGCTGTGCGGGTGCAGGGCGACTCAAGCTGTTGATGGGCTGCTGGGCGGGCATTGGCGGACCGGGCTCAGCCCTTGGGCGGGTTGAGGCGGTCGGGCCCCTTGGACGGGCCGAGGCGCGGTTGAGGGCGCGGGCGGGTGTCGAGCGGGTGGTGCCGGTGAGCGGGTGGCCGGACGGCGCCGGTCGGGGTCAGCTCGTGCTGCTCGGTGAGCGACCCGGGCGCTCGCTCGTGGCCCGCGTCATGACCGGACGGCCGGCCCTGCCGGTCGGCTCTGGCCGCTGGACCGCCGCCGGGGCGCTCGGTCTGGACGGGAAGCGGGCGAAGGCCGCGGGACAGGGGTCGTGGGAGCACGGGATCGTCATCGCGAGACCGCCCTCCCATCCGTTCCGGTCCAGCACAGGAACCGCGGAGAACCGCGGAAAGCTCCGTGATCGAAGCTCCGACACCTGAACCACGAGTGACCCCGGCGCATTCCCGGGGCCATGGTGACTCCCGACACACCGGAGCCAGACGGTTCAGCCGGGTTTGAGCAGCGCTCTCAGCCGGGCTTCGAGGGCACGCAGGTCCGCCTCCGAGTTGAGCTGCGGGTCATGGCTGGCCACGTCCCACAACCCTTCGCACGCCAGCCGCACGATCTGCGCGGCCAGCGGATCGGGCTCGTCGCCCAGCCCCTCCCGGTGCCATCGCGACATCGCCTCTCGCAGCGGCGCGAGCAGGAAGAGGTTCCCCGACGCGCCCGTCACGACCGCCCATCGTCGCAGCCGCCCCGAGCGCACGGCGATCAGCGTGGCGCCGAGGTACCGCTCGGTGTACGTGCCGTCCGGCTGCGCGGCCATCAGGTCGTCGAACTCTTCGATCAGCCGTTCGACCATGCCCTTGATCAGGGCCTCTTTGGTGCCGAAGTGGTAAAGAAGACCGCCCTTGCTCACCCCGGCCCGGTCGGCCACGGCGGACAGCGTCAGCGCGGCCGACCCCTGGTCGCACAGGAGGTCTTCCGCCGCGTCCAACAGCTCGTCCCTACGCATGCCTCAACTGTACCGTCCGGACGGTACAGTGGCAAACGAGATACCCTGATCTGGTGACACGACCGTCGGCCTATCTTGATCATGCGGCGACCACGCCCATGCTGCCCGAAGCGATCGAGGCCATGACGGAGCAACTCAAACGCGTCGGCAACGCCTCGTCGCTGCACGCCGCGGGCCGTCAGGTGCGCAGGGTCGTCGAGGAGTCCCGCGAGAGCATTGCCGACGCCCTGGGGGCCCGGCCGAGCGAGGTCGTGTTCACCTCGGGCGGCACCGAGGCCGACAACCTCGCCATCAAGGGCCTCTACTGGGCGCGCAGGCCCCGGCGGCGCATCCTGCTCAGCTCCGTCGAGCACCACGCCGCGCTCGACCCGGCCGCGTGGCTGGCCGAGAGCCAGGGCGCCGAGGTCGAGCTGCTCGACGTCGACGAATACGGCCGGGTCCATCCCGACACGCTGCGCGCCGCCATCGAGCGCGACCCCGACGACGTCGCCATGATCAGCGTCATGTGGGCCAACAACGAGGTGGGCACGGTCCAGCCGGTCCACGTGCTGGCGGCCGTCGCCCACGATCACGGCGTCCCGTTCCACACCGACGCGGTGCAGGCGATCGGGCAGCTCCCGGTGTCGTTCGCCGACTCCGGCGCCGACGCCCTCACACTGACCGGCCACAAGGTCGGCGGCCCGATGGGCGTGGGCGCGCTGCTGCTGACCAGGGGGCTGACCCCGGTGTCGGTGCAGCACGGCGGAGGTCAGGAGCGCGACGTGCGCTCCGGCACCCTCGACGCGCCCGCCATCGCGGGCCTGGCCGCCGCCGTGCGGACCGCCGTGAAGGAGCAGGAGGCCCTGGGCCGCCGCCTGACGGCGCTGCGCGACGAGCTCATCCAGCGCGTCCGCCAGGCCGTCCCCGACGTCGTGCTCAACGGCGACCCGACCGGCCGGCTGCCCGGCAACGCCCACTTCTCCTTCCCCGGCTGCGAGGGCGACGCGCTGCTCATGCTGCTCGACGCCAAGGGCGTGGAGTGCTCGACCGGCTCGGCCTGCTCGGCGGGCGTGGCGCAGCCCTCGCACGTGCTGCTCGCGATGGGCGCCGACGCGGCGGCCGCGCGCGGCTCGCTCAGGTTCACCCTGGGCCACACCTCGACCGCCGCCGACGTCGACCGCCTGATCGAGGTGCTGCCCGCGGCCGTCGAGCGGGCCCGCAGGGCCGGGCTCAGCTGAGGAAGGGGGAGACCGCGGCCCAGGCGGGGTCGTGGCCCACGTCGACCCGCGGCTCGCCCTCCTGCCAGCTCGCGATCAGCTCCTTGGCGTGGATCGCCGCGTCGGAGGCCGGGTCGGCGTAGACGTGGACGACCCGATGGCCGGCGGCGCTCAGGTGCGCGGCCAGCAGGGCGTCGTCGCGCAGTTGGAGCAGGCGGGCGGCCAGGCGCTCCTCGAAGTCGCTCAACGCCTTCAGCGAATCGCCGGCGGGCAGGCCGTCGGCGTCGCGGTGGGCGTACGGAAGCGTGATCTCGATGTGCTGGTCGAGCAGCGGATGGTCGACCAGCCGCAGCGGGAAGCGCGCGGTGGCCACCAGCGGCGCGCCCTCGCCGGTCTGCCCTTCGAGCAGCAGCCACTCCTCGCCCTCATAGCCCGAGGCCAGGTCGGCGACCACGGCGGGCAGGTGGACGGCGGCGACCGCGTCGATCGGCTGGAACGTGGCGGGTGTGATCTCGCCCACCCACCTGGCGACGTCGTCCTCGCCCAGCAGCCAGTCGAGGGCGAGCAGCGTCGCCTCCAGACGGGTCTCCTCGTCGAGCTCGCCGAAGATCGGGTGGTGGGCGGTCACGTCGACGCGCGGCTGGTTGCGCGGCACGCGCAGCCCGAAGACCAGCTTGTCGAGCGCGAACTGGAACCCGCCCACGTCGAGCGTCAGCTCCAGCGCCTGCGGGTTGGCCTGCCGGGACGGATGGAACTCCCACAGCAGGTCGGCCGGCGGCGCGGCCCTGGCCCAGCGGTGGGCGAGCGAGCGCAGCTCGGCGTCGCCGGCCGCGGTCACCACCAGGGCGTGCGCGGCGTTCCTGCCGGGCGCCACCTCCCAGACCAGGCCGGGGTCGATCGCGGCCACGGCGGGGGCGACCAGCTCCTCGACGCCGTCGGCGGCGCCCGCCGCCACCAGCGAGTCGAGCCGCGGCCTGGCCTCCTGCCACCACGCCCAGAACGCGGCCACGCCGTCGCCGGGCCGGCCGGCCTCTTCCTCTTCGTCCTTGCGCCCGAACAGTCGCATGCGCTGAATCCTCCCAGACGGAGCCGATGGCCGCGCACTCCCCGCCGGACAGTACGCTGGAACGGTCATGGGACTGCGTGTGCTTGCCGCCATGTCGGGCGGCGTCGATTCCGCCGTGGCCGCCGCCCGGATCGCCGAGGCCGGTCACGACGTCACTGGTGTGCATCTGGCCCTGTCGGCCAACCCTCAATCCCACCGCACGGGCGCGCGGGGTTGCTGCACGATCGAGGACTCCCGCGACGCGCGGCGGGCCGCCGACGTGATCGGCATCCCGTTCTACATCTGGGACATGGCCGAGAGGTTCCAGCGCGACGTGGTGGAGGACTTCGTGGCCGAGTACGCCGCGGGCCGCACCCCCAATCCGTGCCTGCGGTGCAACGAGAAGATCAAGTTCGAGGCGGTGCTCGACCGGGCGCTCGCCCTCGGCTTCGACGCCGTCGCCACCGGCCACCACGCCAAGCTGTCCGACGGCGTGCTGTCCAGGAGCGTCGACCAGGGCAAGGACCAGTCGTACGTGCTGGGGGTGCTCACCCGTGAGCAGCTCAGCCACGCGATCTTCCCGCTCGGCGGCTCCACCAAGGCCGAGGTGCGCGAGGAGGCCGCCCGGCGCGGCCTGACCGTCGCCGACAAGCCCGACAGCCACGACATCTGCTTCATCGCCGACGGCGACACCCGCGGCTTCCTGGCCGGCCGGCTCGGCGCCGAGGAAGGCCCGATCGTCGACCAGGAGGGCGCGGTGGTGGGCACCCACCAGGGCGCCCACGGCTTCACGGTCGGCCAGCGCAAGGGCCTGCGCATCGACCGTCCGGCCGCCGACGGCAGGCCGCGCTACGTGTTGTCGATCGAGCCGGTCTCCAACACGGTCACGGTCGGCCCGCGCTCGGCGCTGGAGGTCACCTCGATCTCGTGCGTCCGCCCGGTCTGGAACGGCCCGTCCCGCCTCGACGACCTGACCGTGCAGCTCAGGGCCCACGGCGAGGTCTACGGCTGCCGCTTCGAGGAGGAGGCGGGCGGCGGCCTGCGCATCGACCTCGACCGCCCGGCCACCGGCGTCGCGGCGGGCCAGGCGGCCGTGCTCTACTCCGGCGACACGGTCATCGGCTCGGCCACCATCGTCTCGGCCGCCTAGGGAAGCGTCACCGACTCGCCGACCTTGAGCCGGCGCATGTCGGCGCCCTGCTTGTCCGACTCCAGCTCCAGGTAGGTGTCCACCAGCGACAGCCCGATGTCGTTGAGCAGGCCGTCGTGCGTGGAGAACGCGCGGGCCGGGCGCACCGTGCGCAGGTACTCGACCATCTCGCTGAGCTTCATCCAAGGGGCGTTGGTCGGCGCGAGGAGGGTGGGCACCTCGACGCCGGGCAAGGTGAGCGCGTCGCCGGGGTAGAACACCTCGTCGTCGAGCATAAAACCGACATTCTGTACGACGGGTGCATCGGGGTGGTTCTTGCTGTGCCACTCGCCGAACGCCTTCACCCGGAAGCCCGCCGCGTCGAAGGCATCGCCGTGCCGGACCACCTGGACCTTGACCGGCACGTCGGTCAGCTGGGCCGCGACGCCCTCGCACGTCCAGACCTCGACCCCGGCGGGAGCGGCCTTCAGCTTCTCGACGTCGAAGTGGTCGAAGTGCTGGTGGGTGATCAGGACCGCGTCGACCCCGTCGAGAACCGGCTCCTGCGAGAAGGTGCCCGGATCGATGACCAGGACCTTGCCGTTCTTCTCAAGGCGTACGCAGGCGTGCGTGAGTTTGGTGAGCTCCATTCGGCAGAGCCTACGCTTGTGCCCATGTCTACGTGGGAAGCCACCGGGGTCGGGTCACATCCGGGTGAGGATCATCTTGAGGCGATCCGTGTCGTGTTCGGCGAGTTGCCCGGACTGCCGTACCTGCCGGAGCTGCCGGCCCGCGGGGTCGGCGCCGACATGGTCGGCAGGACGGCCGGTCTGCTGATCGACCTGCCGGTCGAGGTGCAGCCGTCCGGGTGGCGGCTGGCCGACCGGCCGGGCCGCGACCATCAGCGGGCCGTCGATCACCTGCGCCGCGACCTCGACGGGCTGGAGGAGGTCGCGCACGACTACTCCGGGCCGCTCAAGCTCCAGGTGTGCGGGCCGTGGACGCTGGCCGGGTCCCTTGAGCTGAAGTACGGCGACAAGATGCTCTCCGACGCGGGCGCCGTGCGCGACCTTGTCGCGTCGCTGGCCCAGGGGGTCGCCGACCACTGCGCCGAGGTGCGGCGGCGGCTGCCGGGGGTCACCGAGATCGTGCTGCAGCTCGACGAGCCGGGGCTGCCGGGCGTGCTGGCGGGCACGGTCCCGACCGCGTCCGGGTTCGGGCGGCTGGCGGCGGTCGAGGAGTGGCGGGTGGAGGAGTCGCTGCGGCTGTTCCCCGGCGCGGTGGTCCACTGCTGCGCGCCCGGGGTGCCCTACGCGCTGCTGCGGCGGGCCGGTGCGCGCGCGGTGTCGGTCGACGCGTCGCTGCTGCGCCGCAGGGACGACGACCAGCTCGGCGAGCTCTTCGAGGCCGGGGCCGGCCTGCTGCTCGGCGTCGTGCCGGGCAGGGACGTCGCGCTGCCGGACACCGGGGTGGTCGCCAGGCCCGCGGTGGAGCTGTGGCGGCGACTCGGGTTCGCCCCCGACGGGCTGGCCGCCAAGGTCACGCTGACGCCCGCCTGCGGCCTGGCCGGAGCCTCGCCCCGCTACGCGCGGGCGGCCCTGGCGGCGTGCAGGAAGGCCGCCCAGGTGCTCAAGGACGATCCGGCAAGCGGGATGCAAGGCGGCTGAGTAGCGTCCTTGCCATGATTGCTCGCGTTCTGGCCGTCGGTGCCGCCATGCTGACCGCGTCCGCCTCGATCGCCGTCCCCGCCGGGGCCTCGGCCAACCCGGAGATCTGGAGCTGGGGGCCGATCTACTCCGCCGACCGGGCCGGGAAGGCCAAGGGCAAGGTCCTGCTCGACCGGCCGGGGTTCGTGGTCAGCGGCGGACTGTACGACTTCCCCGGCCGTACCGGGTGCTCGTGGCTGCAGCTGCG
The DNA here is from genome assembly GCF_040649795.1 of Nonomuraea sp. NPDC048881. Lineage (NCBI taxonomy): Bacteria > Bacillati > Actinomycetota > Actinomycetes > Streptosporangiales > Streptosporangiaceae > Nonomuraea > Nonomuraea sp. NPDC048881. Next base: position 521,184 of record NZ_JBEZGC010000004.1, on the reverse strand, counting down.
CTGGGTCAAGGACGGCGGCGGCGAGGGGCGCAAGACGTACCGCAACTGCTCGGGCACCAAGCCGCTGGAGTTCTCGCTCAAGACCGGCTACATGCTCTCCGTCGAGGGCAGGGTCTGCCGGGGCACGGCAAGGAAGATCACCGGTAACTGCTCGGTCTGGGAAGGCGTCTGGGCCCAGGGCGGATGACCGGGGGAGTCGTTCCTGTCGGGGCCCGGCGGTAGCGTTTCCTCAGCGTGTCCGACGTGGAAGGAGACCCAGCGTGAGCGAGCGTGACACCGAGGTCGGGGGCGTGCCCGTGGCCGCGCTCAAGCGGCATGCGGAGCTGAGCGAGCTGGTCGAGGACGCGCGCTGGCGCTACTACGTGCTCGACCAGCCCACGGCCAGCGACGCGCAGTTCGACGAGTGGTTCCGCGAGCTGCTCACGCTGGAGCAGGCCCATCCCGAGCTGCAGACGCCCGACTCGCCCACCCAGAAGGTGGGCGCGCCGGTCTCGGGCGACTTCGCCAAGGTCAGCCACCTCAACCGCATGGAGAGCCTCGACAACGCCTTCAACCAGGCCGACATGGCCGCCTGGATGGCCCGCGTCGAGCGGCTGGCCGAGCGCGACCCGGGGCCCTACCTGTGCGAGCTGAAGATCGACGGGCTGGCCATCGCGCTCGTCTACCGCGACGGCAAGCTGGAGCGCGGCGCGACCCGGGGCGACGGCCGGGTCGGCGACGACGTCACGGCCAACGTGCGCACGATCAAGGGGGTGCCCCACCGGCTCAAGGGCGAGGGCGTCCCGAGCCTGGTCGAGGTGCGCGGCGAGGTCTACATCCCGGTCGAGGGCTTCAAGCAGCTCAACGAGCAGCTCGTGGAGCAGGGCAAGCCGCCGTTCGCCAACCCGCGCAACTCGGCGGCGGGCACGCTGCGGCAGAAGGACGCGCGCGTCACCGCCCAGCGGCCGCTGCGCATGCTCGTCCACGGCATCGGCGTCTGGGAGGGCTCGGCCGTGCCGCGCGCCCAGTCGGAGGTCTACGAGCGGCTGCGGGAGTTCGGGCTGCCGGTCAGCGACCTGTTCCAGGTGGTGCCCGGCCTCACCGAGGTCGACGAGTTCATCGAGCATTACCGGGTGCACCGGCACGATCCGGCCTATGAGATCGACGGGGTCGTGGTCAAGGTCGACGACTTCCGCACGCAGCGGGAGCTCGGGTCCACCTCGCGGGCCCCGCGCTGGGCGATCGCCTACAAATACCCGCCGGAGGAGGTCAACACCAAGCTGCTCGACATCCAGGTGGGGGTGGGCCGTACCGGCCGGGTCACGCCGTACGCGGTGATGGAGCCCATCGTGGTCGCGGGCTCGACCGTCGAGCGGGCCACCCTGCACAACGCGGCCACGGTGATCAAGAAGGGCGTGCTGATCGGCGACACCGTGGTGCTGCGCAAGGCGGGCGACGTCATCCCCGAGATCGTCGGGGCGGTCACGGCGTTGCGCGACGGCTCCGAGCGGGAGTTCGTCATGCCGACCCACTGCCCCGAGTGCGGCACCGAGCTGGCCTACGAGAAGGAGGGCGACGCCGACCTGCGCTGCCCCAACGCCCGCAGCTGCCCCGCCCAGATCCGCGAGCGCCTCTACTTCGCGGCCGGCCGGCGCGCGCTCGACATCGACGGGCTGGGTTACGTGGCGGCGACCGCGCTCACCCAGCCGGTGCCGCCGCAGGAGCCCGTCCTGCGCACCGAGGCCGACCTGTTCGACCTGACGATCGAGCAGCTCATGCCCATCCGGTCGGTCGTCCGCGACCAGGACACCGGCCTGCCCAAGCTCGACCCCGAGACCGGCGAGCAGAAGGTCGTCTCCCTGTTCTCCAACCTCGACGGCGGGCCCAGCCAGGCCGCCCGCACGCTGGTCGACGAGCTCGCCCGCGCCAGGTCGGCGCCGCTCGCGCAGGTGCTGGTCGCGCTGTCGATCCGGCACGTCGGGCCGCCGACGGCGCGCGACCTCGCCGACTCCATGCGGTCGATCGACGCCATCATGAACGCCTCTGAGGAGGAGCTGGCCTCGGTCAAGGGCATCGGGCCGCGGGTGGCGGCGACGATCCGGGAGTGGTTCGAGGTCGACTGGCACCGGGAGATCGTCGAGCGGTGGCGGCGGGCCGGGGTGCGGATGGACGACGGCCCCGCTCCGGAGAAGACGGAGCCCCAGATCCTGGAGGGGCTGACGTTCGTGGTCACCGGGACGCTGGAGGCGTACACGCGTGACACCGCGTCCGAGGCGCTGACCAGCCGGGGCGGGAAGGTGGCCGGATCGGTGTCGAAGAAGACGTCGTTCCTGGTGGCGGGGGAGAACGCCGGGTCGAAGTATGACAAGGCGGTCAGCCTGAAGGTGCCGATCCTCGACGAGCAGGGGTTCGAGCTGCTGCTGAAGGAGGGCCCGGAGGCCGCGGCGCGCGTGGCGGTCGTCGAGGAGACGTAGCGAAAGCCCCGGCTCGCCCTTGCGGCGGGGCTGGTGTTCGGTGGCCCCGCGGATGCGCACCCGGCGAGCTGGGGATCAGAGTCGTGTACGGACTGTCGATGGCCGCGCTACCCATAGTGGTTTTTGGGTATATGTCGGAAAGGAGAAGTGACGGAACGTACGCGCTTGGTTTCGCGAAGTGGGGTGAAGGTCGTACCCTCCCATAGTGACCTAATGGGGGTTCTGTTACCGATGACTGACCCAACCGACACCCGTGACACCGGTCCACGCGTCGGCACGCCGCTCTGGGCGTTCCTCGCGGGCATCACCGTGATCGGCTTCACCGCGCTGGTCGTGGCCATGCTCAGGCTGGATCCGGTCGCGCTGGCGGAGCTCGCCCGTACCCCGCTGTTCTGGGTGCTGGCGGTGCTGGTGATGCTGGGCGAGCTGCGGCCCGTCATGGTGTCCTCGGCGACCGCGGTCGGCGGCACGTATCCGTCGACCATGTTCACCTTCGCGGTGCTGCTGCACTTCGGGCTGTCCACCGCCGTGCTCATGCAGGCCGTCGCGATCGCGATGAACGGCGTCGTGACGCGCAAGGCGTGGCACCGGGTCATGTTCAACGTCGCCCAGTCCACCCTCGCGCTCACCGCCGCGGCCGTGGTGCTCGGGCTGTTCGGCGTCGTGCCGGGCCCGGCCGTGCCGTGGACGCCCAGCGGGGCCGACCTTCCGGCGATCGCGCTGGCCGGGGTGGCCTACTTCGCCACCAGGGCCGCGCTCGTGTCCGGGGCGGTCGCCCTGCACGAGCGGCGTTCGATCGTCCGCGTGCTGCGGGTCACCGCCGGGCCGCAGGGGCTCGTCTACACCGCGCTGCTGGGCCTCGCGCCGCTGGTCGTCGTGGTGATGGACCATTCGCCCGGCCTCGTGCCGCTCTTCGTCGCCCCCCTCGCCGCCGTCTACTTCACCGCCACGCTGTCCATGCGCCGCGACCACCAGGCCCTGCACGACGAGCTGACCGGCCTGCCCAACCGCAAGATGCTCATCGTCAGCACGGAGGAGGCGCTGGCCGAGTCCCGCCAGGACGAGCGGGTCGGGCTGTTCCTCCTCGACCTCGACCGGTTCAAGGAGGTCAACGACACGATGGGCCATCCGGTGGGCGACCGCCTGCTGCAGATGGTGGCCCACCGGCTGACCCACTCCGTGCGGCCGGGCGACGTGGTGGCCAGGCTCGGCGGCGACGAGTTCGCCGTCCTGCTGCCCTCGATCCGGGACGCCAACGCCGCCAGGGAGGTGGCCGCCAGGCTGCGGGCCGCCCTGACCGAGCCCGTACGCCTGGAGGGCATGAGCTTCGACCTCGACGGCTCGGTCGGCATCGCGCTCTTCCCCGACCACGCCCCCGACTTCGAGCTGCTGCTGCAACGCGCCGACGTGGCCATGTACCTGGCCAAGGAAGGGCGTACCGGGGTAGAGCTCTACCAGCCCGACAAAGACCGTAACTCGCCTGAACGGCTCAACCTGCTGGGCGATCTGCGCCGCGCCATCGACAACCGCGAGCTGCAGCTGCACTACCAGCCCAAGGTCAGCCTGGCCGGCGGCGCGGTGACCGGGGTGGAGGCCCTGCTGCGCTGGTGCCATCCGGTGCATGGGCCGATCCCGCCGTCCGACTTCGTCCCGCTGGCCGAGCAGACGTACCTGATGCGCCAGCTCACCGAATACGTCATCGAGGCCGCGCTGGAGCAGGCCGCCCGCTGGTGGCACACCGGCCTGCAGGTGCAGATCTCGGTCAACATCTCCGCCCGCGACCTGCTCGACGCGGCGCTGCCCGAGCAGCTGGAGGTCGGCCTGACCCGGTACGGCCTGCCGCCCGCCGCCATTCAGCTGGAGGTCACCGAGCGCATCCTGACCGGCGACCAGGCCTACACCCAGGAGACCATCAAGGCGCTGGCCACGCTCGGCGTCCCGCTGTCCCTCGACGACTTCGGCACCGGCTACTCCTCGCTGATCAGGCTCCAGCGCCTGGCGGTCTCCGAGGTCAAGATCGACGCCTCGTTCGTCCGCCGCATCGCCGAGTCCGAGGACGACGACCGCATCGTCCGCTCGATCGTCGACCTGGTGCGCTCGCTCGGCCTGCGCTCGGTCGCCGAGGGCGTGGAGTCCGACGACGTCGCGCTGCGGCTGGCCGAGATGGGCTGCGACCTGGGCCAGGGCTGGCTGTTCTGCCAGCCCATGCCGGCCGCCGAGGCCACCGCCTGGCTCAGGGGCCGCTGCGAGGTGGCGCCGGCCATCGAGTTCGGCTATCAGCCCGAGGTCACTCAGACAGCCTGACAGATTACAGGACTGTACTTCGTCGAAGTACACTTCGACGAAGTACACTTCGATGTCTCTGGGGGCGTCTTGATCCCGAAGCCTGAACGGATCTTCGCGCGCGACTTCGAGTGGGAGGCTCTGACCGCCTTCGTCGAGCGTTCCGGTCCCCGGCCCCGGCCCCGGCTCGGCGTCGTCAGCGGCAGGCGCCGCCAGGGCAAGACGTTCCTGGTCGAGTCGCTCGCGCGCAAGACGGGCGGCTTCTATTTCGGCGCGACAGAGGGCACCCCGACGGAGTCGCTCAACCTCTTCGCCGCCGCTCTGGCCCGGTACGTGGGGGCTTCGGCGCCGTTCCGTTTCACGACCTGGGACGAGGCGATCGGCCAGCTCTTCGCCGTCAGCGCCGAGCGCCGCGCTCTCATGGTGATCGACGAGTTCCCCTACCTCAGCAAGGCGTCGCCGGCCCTGCCCTCGATCATCCAGCAGGCCGTCGACCGGGCCGTCTTCGACGAAGTGCCGGCGTCCCTGCTGTTGTGCGGCTCGGCGATGTCCGTGATGGGCCGGCTCCTGGCAGGCAACGCGCCGCTGAGGGGGCGGGCTTCCATGGAACTCGCGGTCCGGCCGTTCGACTACCGCCTCGCCGCGCGGTACTGGGGGATCACCGATCCGCAGTTGGCCGTGAAGGTGCACGCGATCGTCGGCGGGACCCCCGCGTACCTGCCCCTGGCCAACGACGACAGGCCGGACGGCCTGGAGGACTTCGACGCCTGGGTGCGGCGCACGGTGCTCTCGCCCTCGACCCCGCTCTTCAAGGAGGCCCGCTATCTCCTCGAAGAGGAGGCGGAGGTGCGGGACTCCGCCATGTACAAGTCCGTGCTGGCGGCCGTGGCCACCGGGAACGGCACCCGGGGCGGCATCGCGAGCTACGTGGGGCGCAAGGCGTCCGACATCGGCCATCACCTCAACGTGCTGGAGGACAGCAACCTGCTTCGCAGGGAGGTGGACGTCTTCCGCTCCTCGCGGTCGGTCTATCGCGTGTGCGAGCCGCTCATCCACTTCTACGAGGTCGTGATGCGACCCCAGTGGGGGCCGCTGGAGAGCGGCCGGGCCGAGTTCGTGTGGCAGGACGGCCGGGCCGGCTTCAGCGACCAGGTGCTCGGCCCGCACTTCGAGGAGATGTGCCGTCAGTTCCACCTGCTGGAACCCGAGGTCCTGGGAGACTCGCCGGGCGAGATCGGCGCGGGGATCGTCGTCGATCCCGTACGGCACGAGCAGATCCAGATCGACGTCGCGGTCTTCGCGCCCGCCATGCGCGGCGAGCGCAAGCGGGTGTTGTCGCTGGGCGAGGTGAAATGGGGCAAGGTCATGGGGGGTCGGCACGTCGCCCGGCTCAGGAGGGCACGAGACCTGCTCGACGCCAAGGGATTCGACGTGCGGGACGCCAAACTGGTCTGCTACGGCGGAGCCGGATTCGAGGCCGGGCTGGCCCAGGAGAGCGACGTGCTGGCGATCGGCCTGGACCAGCTCTACGGATGAGTGTGTTTCCGCCGGGTTAAGGGTTCGGGCCTGCGGCGTCAAGCCCCCTAGGATGGCAGTGTCCCAAACTCCATCCACGAAACGGGTTCAACGACTCATGTCCGCCATAACCCGCGACGAGGTCGCGCACCTGGCCCGGTTGTCCAGGCTGGCGCTCACCGACGACGAGCTCGACCACTACGCCACCCAGCTCGATGCCATCATCGAGTCGGTCGCGAAGGTGGCCGAGGTCGCCGCCGAGGACGTGCCGCCTTCGTCGCACGCGCTTCCGCTGACCAATGTCTTCCGTGCCGACGAGGTGCGACAGTCCCTGACGCCGGAGCAGGCCCTTTCCGGCGCTCCCGCCGTCGAGGACGACCGCTTCCGTGTGCCGCGCATCCTCGGGGAGGAGGCATGAGTCTGATCCGCAAGACCGCCGCCGAGCTGGGCGCGATGATCGCCGCGGGCGAGGTGTCGGCCGCCGAGGTGGCCGAGGCGCACCTCGACCGCATGGCCGAGGTGGAGCCCAAGGTCCAGGCGTTCCTGCACGTCGACCGGGAGACCACCCTTGAGCAGGCGCGGGCGGTGGACGCCCGGCTGCGTGCGGGCGAGAAGCTCGGGCCGCTGGCCGGGGTGCCGGTCGCGCACAAGGACATCTTCGCCACCCGCGACATGCCGACCACGGCCGGGTCCAAGATCCTCGAAGGGTGGCGGCCGCCGTACGACGCGACCGTGACCGCGCGCCTGCGCGAGGCCGGGCTGGTCATCCTCGGCAAGACGAACCTCGACGAGTTCGCCATGGGCTCCTCCACGGAGAACTCCGCCTACCACCCCACCCGCAACCCGTGGGACCTGGACAGGATCCCGGGCGGCTCGTCCGGCGGGTCCAGCGCGGCCGTCGCCGCGTACGAGGCGCCGCTGTCCACGGGCACCGACACCGGCGGCTCGATCCGGCAGCCCGCCGCCGTCACCGGCATCGTGGGCATGAAGCCCACCTATGGCGGTTCGTCCCGGTACGGGCTGATCGCGTTCGCGAGCTCGCTCGACACGCCGGGGCCGTTCGCGCGGAACGTGCTCGACGCGGCGCTGCTGCAGGAGGCGTTCTCCGGGCACGACCCGATGGACTCCACGTCGGTCGACGCGCCGGTCCCGAGCGTCGTCGAGGCGGCCAGGAACCCCGACGTGTCCGGCATGCGCATCGGCGTGGTCAAGGAGTTCGCCGGCGAGGGCTACCAGCCGGGCGTGCTGGCCCGCTACCACGAGGTCGTCAAGCTGCTGGAGTCGCTGGGCGCCACGGTCGTCGAGGTGTCCTGCCCGTCGTTCACGACCGCGCTGCCGGCGTACTACCTGATCGCGCCGTCGGAGTGCTCGTCCAACCTGGCCCGCTTCGACGCCATGCGTTACGGCCTGCGCGTCGGCGACGACGGCACCCGCAGCGCCGAGGAGGTCATGGCGCTGACCAGGGCGGCCGGGTTCGGCCCCGAGGTCAAGCGGCGCATCATGCTGGGCACGTACGCGCTGTCCAGCGGCTACTACGACGCCTACTACGGCCAGGCGCAGAAGGTGCGCACGGTCATCTCGCGCGAGTTCGAGGCGGCCTACGAGCAGGTCGACGTGCTGGTCTCGCCGACCACGCCGACCACGGCGTTCCGGCTGGGCGAGCGCACCGACGACCCGATGGCGATGTACCTCGCCGACCTGTGCACCATCCCGTCCAACCTCGCGGGCAACGCGGCCATCTCGGTGCCGTGCGGTCTGGCCGACGAGGACAACCTGCCGGTCGGCCTGCAGATCATGGCCCCGGTTCTGGCCGACGACCGTTGTTACCGCGTCGGCGCCGCCGTCGAGAAGGCCCTGGAGAGCCGCTGGGGCGGCCCGCTGCTGAAGGAGGCCCCGTCGCTATGACCATGGTCTATGACGAAGCGCTCGACAGGTTCGAGCCGGTGCTCGGGCTGGAGACGCACGTCGAGCTCGGCACCAAGTCGAAGATGTTCTGCGGCTGCAAGACCGCCTTCGGCGCCCCGGCCAACACCCAGGTCTGCCCGACCTGCCTGGCGCTGCCCGGCTCGCTGCCCGTGGCCAACGCCATGGCCATCGAGTCGACGATCCGCATCGGCCTGGCGCTGAACTGCTCGATCGCCGAATGGTGCCGCTTCGCCCGGAAGAACTACTTCTATCCGGACATGCCGAAGAACTACCAGATCTCCCAGTACGACGAGCCGCTCTGCTTCGACGGCTACGTCGACGTCGAGGTCAACGGCGAGACCGTGCGCATCGAGATCGAGCGCGTGCACCTGGAGGAGGACACCGGCAAGTCCACCCACGTGGGCGGCGCGACCGGCCGCATCCACGGGGCCGACTACTCGATCGTCGACTACAACCGCGCGGGCATCCCGCTGGTGGAGATCGTCACCAAGCCCATCCCGGGCACCGACCGGCTCGCGCCGGAGGTGGCCAAGGCGTACGTCACCGAGCTGCGCGAGATCATGCGCTCGCTCGGCGTGTCCGACGTGCGCATGGAGGAGGGCTCGCTGCGCTGCGACGTCAACGTCTCGCTCATGCCGCGCGGGTCGTCGGAGTGGGGCACCCGCACCGAGACCAAGAACGTCAACTCGCTGCGCAGCGTCGAGCGGGCGGTGCGCAGCGAGATCGAGCGCCAGGCGGGGGTCCTCGCCGAGGGCGGCAAGATCATCCAGGAGACGCGGCACTTCCACGAGGACACCGGCACCACCACGTCCGGGCGGTCCAAGGAGGAGGCCCAGGACTACCGGTACTTCCCGGAGCCCGACCTGGTGCCGATCGAGCCCGACCCGGCGTGGGTGGCCGAGCTGAAGGCGGCGCTGCCCGAGCTGCCGTCGGTCAAGCGCAAGCGGCTGCAGGCCGAGTGGGGTCTGTCCGACCTCGACATGCAGGCCATGCACAACGCCGACGCGATCGACCTGGTCGAGGCCACGGTCGCGGCCGGCGCCCCGGCGGCCGACGCGCGCAAGTGGTGGATGGGCGAGCTGGCGCGGCGCGCCAACGAGAGCGGCGTCGGGCTGGCCGAGCTGCCCATCACGCCGGCCCAGATCGCCAGGGTCACCGAGCTGGTGGCCTCGGGCGCGCTCAACGACAAGCTCGCCCGGGAGGTGCTCGAAGGCGTGCTGGCCGGTGAGGGCACGCCCGACGAGGTGGTCGAGGCGCGCGGCCTGCAGATCGTCAACGACGAGGGCGAGCTGTCGGCGATCATCGACCAGGTGCTGGCCGACAACGCGGACGCGGCCGAGAAGGTGCGGTCCGGGAAGGTCGCCGCCGCCGGTGCGCTGGTGGGCGGCGTGATGAAGGCCAGCCGCGGCAAGGCCGACGCGGCCCGCGCCCGGCAGCTCATCCTGGAGAAGCTGGGCGTCTCGGAGTAGGTCCGGCACATCCGCGGGGCCCTCGCCGGTCCCGCGGATCCGTTCACAGCGGCGGGGCCCCTGGTGGCCCCGCCGATCCGGACATATCGGCGGGGCCACCGAGGGGCGCGCTCGCGGGCGCAGTGCCTTCCGCGCGTGCAGCCGTCGGAAGGCGGGTCCCAAGAACCACCGGGCGACGTTCCCGGCGGGCGGGCCGGTCAGTCCTCGCGTGACACGGGTGTGACCGCATCGACGCCCCGGCGTGCCATCAGCCGCCGAAACACCGGTGTGAGCAGCGCGAGCAGGGCCAGGGCGAGGAGCACGGCCGCGATCGGGCTGCGTACCAGCACGCTGACGTCGCCCGCGCCGATGGCGAGCGCGCGGCGGAGCTGGATCTCGGCCATCGGCCCGAGGATCATGCCGATCACCGCGGGCGCGACGGGCAGGCCGAAGCGGCGCATGGAGAACCCGAGCAGGCCGAGGACGTACAGGACGAACAGGTCCACGACGGTGCCGTTCAGGGCGTAGACGCCGAGCGCGGCGAACAGCACGATCCCGGCGTACAGGTACGGCCGGGGGATGCGCAGGACGCGGGCCCACAGGGGAGCCAGCGGCAGGTTCAGCACCAGCAGCATCGTGTTGCCGACGAACAGCGAGGCGATCATCGCCCACACCAGGGCCGGGTTGTGGTCGAAGAGCTGCGGGCCGGGCTGCAGGCCGTACTGCTGGAAGGCGGCCAGCAGGATGGCGGCCGTGGCCGACGTGGGCAGGCCCAGCGTGAGCAGCGGCACCAGGGTCCCGGCGGCCGAGGCGTTGTTGGCCGCCTCCGGGCCCGCGACGCCCTCGATGGCGCCCTTGCCGTACTCCTCCTTGGCCACGCCCTTGGCCAGGCGCTTCTCGGCCGCGTACGACAGGAACGTGGGGATCTCCGCGCCCCCGCCGGGCAGCGCGCCGAACGGGAACCCGAGCGCGGTCCCGCGCAGCCACGGCAACCACGAGCGCCGCCAGTCGGCGCGGCCCATCCACGCCCGGCCCACGGGCACCACCTCGGGCGCGGCGTGCCGCAGCCGGGAGGCCACGTAGAGGGCCTCGCCGACCGCGAACAGGCCGACCGCGACGATCACCACGTCGATGCCGTCGAGCAGCTGCGGGACGCCCAGCGTGAGCCGCGCCTGACCAGTCTGCTGGTCGATGCCGATCAGCCCGATCACCAGCCCCAGCCCCAGGGAGGCCAGCCCGCGCACGACCGAGCGGGACAACACCGACGACACGGCGGTGAAGGCCAGGATCGCCAGCGCGAAGTAGTCCTCGGGGCCGAACGAGATCGCGAAGCTCACCACGGCGGGCGCGGCCACCACCAGCAGCGCGGTGGCGATCGTGCCCGCCACGAACGACCCGACGGCCGCCGTGGCCAGGGCCTGCGCCGCCCGTCCGCGCCTGGCCATCTTGTTGCCCTCCAGGGCGGTGATCATGGAGGACGACTCGCCGGGCGTGTTGAGCAGGATGGAGGTGGTCGAGCCGCCGTACATGCCGCCGTAGTAGATGCCGGCGAACATGATGAACGCGCTGGCCGGCGGCACGGTGAAGGTGATCGGCAGCAGCAGCGCCACGGTCATCGCGGGCCCGATGCCGGGCAGCACGCCGACCAGGGTGCCGAGGGTGACGCCGATCAGGGCGTACAGCAGGTTGACGGGGGTGAGAGCGGCGGCGAAGCCGTCCATGAGGAGCTGGAGCGAGCCCATCTCAGATCACCCCGCCGAGCGGGCCGGCCGGCAGCGAGACGCCGAGGCCCTTGACGAACAGCAGGTACGTCGTCACGCCGAGCACCACGGCCACCACGGCGGCCCGCACCTTGTGCTCGGCCCCGAGCACGACCGACAGGCCGAAGAACAGCAGGCTCGCGCCGATGACCCAGCCGAGCACGTCGAGGAGCGCGGCGAAGGCCAGGAAGACGCCGCTGACCAGGCCGACGCTGCGCCAGTCGGTGGGCGCGTCCGCGTCCACGTCCTCGCTCTCCTCAGGGTCGCCGGCGCCGCCGCGCAGCACGTCGATCACGTAGAACAGGCCGATCAGCACCATGGCCGCGCCGACCAGCATGGGGAAGAAGCGCGGCCCGAGGCCGAGCTGGGAGGCCGCGGCCGAGACGTCGAGCGTGCCGACCATCACGAACACGCCCAGCCCGAGCACCACGACCGCCAGCCCGAGTTCGGGCCGCCACCGGCGAGCCATCAGGACACGAGCCCCATTTCGGCGATGATGCCCTTGACCTTGGTCTCCTCGGACTTCAGGTAGTCGGCGAACTGCTGCCCGGTCTGGAAGGAGTCGATCCAGCCGTTCTTGGCGACGGCGTCCTTCCAGGGCTGGGAGTCGTGCATCTTGGTGACCAGGTCGGTGAGGGACTTCTTGGCGGCGTCGTCCAGGCCGCCGGGGGCGACGAAGCCGCGCCAGTTGGCCAGCTCGACGTCCAGGCCGCCCTCCTTCAGCGTCGGCGCGTCGAGACCGGCGACGCGCGAGCCGCTGCTGACGGCCAGCGCCCGCAGCTTGCCGGACTTCACGTGCTCGGCGAACTCGCCGACGCCCGAGATGCCCGCGCTGACCTTGCTGCCCAGCAGCGCGTTGAGCGCCTCGCCGCCGCCGGAGTGGGCGATGTAATTGACCTGCTTGGGGTCCACGCCCGCGGCCTTGGCCATCAGCCCGGCCACGATGTGGTCGGTGCCGCCCGCCGAGCCGCCCGCGACGGAGACCTTCGCCGGGTCGGCCTTCCACGCGGCGACCATGTCGGCCAGCGTCTTGAACGGGGAGTCGGCCGGGACCACGACGATCTCGTACTCCTCGGTCAGCTTGGCGATGGGGGTGGTCTCGGCCAGGGTGACCTTCGACTTGTTCTGCTCGATCGCGCCCACCATGACCAGGCCCATGGTCATCAGCAGGTTGCCGTTGCCCTTCTCGCCGGCGAGCTGGGCCAGGCCGATCGTGCCGCCCGCGCCCGGCACGTTGTAGACCTCGACCTTGCGCTTGGGGTCGGCCGTCTTGAGCGCCTGCTCGGCCGTGCGGGCGGTCTGGTCCCAGCCGCCGCCGGCCGCCGCGGGGGCCATGATCCGCAGAGAGCCGTCGCCGCCGGAGGCGCCGGTCTCGCCGCAGCCGGACAGGGCGGCGACGGAGAGTGCCGCCAGAGCGGCGGCGAATACGCGCAAGCGCATGATCACTCCAAGGGGGGATTCGCACAGTCGTTGGCCTGCGATGGTGATGCCCGTTCCCTGCCCGGTCGAGGCTTTGGGCGGTTGCCGTCATAGTGGTCGTATTGGTCGCGACCTGGCCGTGACCTGGCTTTGTTTCCATGTGGGCGTGCGCAGGGTTACCGACGCCCCCCTCGGCACCCAGTTGTTCGTGCTCCAGATGGTGATCGTGCTGCTCGCCGTCGGCGGCACGGCAGGCGTGTGGGCGGGGCACACCAGGGAGCAGCTCGACGCGCTGCACCAGCAGCGCGCCCTGGCCATCGCCCAGTCGGTGGCCGCCCTTCCGCAGGTGCGCGACGCCTTCAGGCTGGAGAACCCGGAGTCGGTGCTGCAACCGCTGGCGCTCAGCGTCCAGCACGAGACCGGAGCCGACTACGTGGCCATCGCCAACGCCGAGCAGAAGCGCTACGCCCATCCCAACGCCGCCCTGATCGGCAAGCGGCTGTCCACCGACGGCACCGCGGTCCTGCGTACGGGCCGCAGCTGGGTCGGCACCGAGACGGGCACGATCGGCACCACGGTCCGCGGCAAGACCCCCATCCGCGACGAATACGGCAACGTCATCGGCCTGGTGTCGGTCGGCGTGCTCCAGACCACGGTCACCGGCCAGCTCGGCGGCGCGCTGCCGCCGCTGATCTGGACCGCGCTGGCCGTGCTGCTGGCCGGCCTGGCGCTGGCCGCGCTGATCACCGCCCGGGTGCGCAGGCAGACGTTCGGGCTGGAGCCGCGCGAGATCGCCGCGCTGCTGGAGCAGCGCGAGGGCGTGCTGCACGGCGTGAAGGAGGGCGTGCTGGCCCTCGACCTGGCCGGGCGGGTCACGCTGGTCAACGACGCCGCCCGCGACCTGCTCGGCGACCTCGGGACCGACGTGACCCGCATGCCGGTCTCCGAGCGCATGCGCGACGTGCTGACCGGCGCCGACCCGGGCGAGGACCGCGTGGTGCTGCACGGCGAGCGCGTGCTGGTGCTCAACAGGACCCCGGTCGCGGTACGCGGCCGGCACCGCGGCTGGGTCGTCACCCTGCGCGACCGCACCGAGCTGGTCCGCCTGGCCCGCGAGCTGGACGACACCAGCAGCGCGACCGAGGCCCTGCGCGCCCAGGCCCACGAGTTCGCCAACCGCATGCACACCGTCGTCGGCCTGCTGGAGCTCGGCGAGCACGAGGCCGCGATCGGCTTCATCACCCGCACCACGGCCGGCGCGTACGCCACCGGCCTGCGCGAACGCGTCCAGGACCCCACGCTGGCCGCGCTGCTGCTGGCCAAGTCGGCGGAGGCGGCCGAGCGCGGAGCGCGGCTGGTGCTGGCCGAGGACTCCGCCGTGCCGGAGGGCGCGCTCGGCGACCCGCAGGACGCCGTCCTGGTGGTCGGGAACCTGGTCGCCAACGCGATCGACGCGCTCGACGGCGCGGGCGGCACGATCGAGGTCTCGGTCGTGGCCGACGCCGAGGGGCTGCACGTCCGCGTCGGCGACTCAGGGCCCGGCATCACCCCCGAGCTGGTGGAGGAGGTCTTCAGGGAGGGGTTCACGACGAAGGCCGCCCTGTCGGGGCCGCGCGGCCTGGGCCTGGCGCTGACCCGGCAGGCGTGCCTGCGCCGCGGCGGCTGGGTGCGGGTGCGCAACGCCGGCGGCGCCGTCTTCACCGCCCTGCTGCCCGCCGAGGCCCACGCGTGAACGACGTACGGGTCCTGGTGGTGGACGACGACTTCATGGTCGCCCGGATCCACGGCGGCTACGTCTCGCGCGTGCCCGGCTTCGAGGTCGTCGCCGTGGCGCACACCGGGGCCGACGCGCTCGCCGCCGTGGCCGAGCTCCGGCCCGACCTGGTCCTGCTCGACATCTACCTGCCCGACATGTCCGGCCTGGAGGTGCTCAAGGCCATCGACGACGTGGACGTCCTGATGATCAGCGCGGCCCGCGACGTCGCCACGGTCAGGGAGGCCATGCGCGGCGGGGCGGTCAACTACCTGATCAAGCCGTTCACCGCCGCCGCGCTCACCGAACGCCTGCGCCAGTACGCCGACACCCGCAGGCGGCTCACCGCCATCGGCCCCCAGGCCCGCCAGGACGACGTGGACCGGCTGTTCGGCGCGCCCAAGCAGCCCGTCCCGGTGCCCAAGGGCCTGTCGGCGGCCACCTGCGCGCTGGTGGCGCAGGCGCTGCGCGAGGCCGGGCGCGACCTGTCGGCGGCCGAGACGGCCGAGCTCACGGGCCTGTCGAGGGTGAGCGCGCGGCGGTACCTGGAGCACCTGTGCGCGTCCGGCCGGGCCGAGCTCCACCCCAGGTACGGCACCGCCGGACGGCCGGAACATCGCTACCGGTGGCTAGGTTGACACACTTCCGTATTCGTTTCTGGTGACATAGTCGGATACTCGTGCCTTACTGTTGCCTGAGACTTGGCTGCGGACCGGGAGGAGATTGAGGCGTGCGAAACGCCGGACCGATCGAATCACCGACGGACCCGTTCGCCTCGGTGCCGATGCCCACGTCGGGTGTCTCCAAGAAGCCGCGGATCGAAGGATTACCTCCGGGCGTGTCCCGTGACATCTTCGGCCCGCAGGACCAGCAGGAGCCCCGGCCGGCCCCAGGACCGAGCGCGCCCGGCGGCCAGACCGGCGGCGCGCTGCCACCGAAGGCGCCGCCCGCGCAGCCGTGGCCCATGAAGGACAAGGACCCCGCCGGGCCAGCCCCCGTGTTCGGGGGGAGCGGCGACCGGCCGCCCGCCTTCGAGCCGGAGCCCGTCCGCCGGCGTCGCCTGCTGCCCGGGGTGCTGGTGCTGGTGCTCGTCCTGGCCACGCTGGCGTACGTGGTGCCGGCCGTGATGATGTCGGGGGCCGTGCTGCGCGGCACCCGGGTGGGCGGCGTGGAGATCGGCGGCCTGACCGTCACCCAGGCGGCCGACAAGCTGCGCACCGAGCTGGGCCCCAGGCTCAGCCGGCCGGTCACGGTGAACATCAACGGCAAGAAGGACACCGTCCAGCCCGACGAGGCCGGTCTCGAACTCGACGTGGTCGGCACCATCGGGCAGGCCCCCAGCGGCTTCCCCGGCCCGGTCGAGGTCTGGCGCGGCCTGACCGGCACCACCGACGTCCCGCCGAAGATCACCATCGACTCCTCCCAGCTCACCAGGACCGTCGAGGGCCTGGCCGAAGGCGTGGACAAGCAGGCCCGCGAGGGCAGGGTGACCTTCTCGGGGCTGGAGCCCAAGGCCCGCATGCCCGAGGACGGCGTGCTCCTCGACCGCGACGACGCCGTGCGCCGGATCGGCGAGGCGTTCCTGCGCGGCGGCGGCGCCGTGGTGCTCTCCATGCGCCCGGCCAAGTCCGCCACTTCGGCCGAGAGCGTCGAGTCGGCCCTGGCCGCGGCCAGGAAGGCCGTCTCCGCGCCCGTCACGCTGACCCTCGCCGGCAAGCAGGCCCAGCTCACCCCCGCCATGATCGCCGCCCACCTGACCTACGTGCCGGGCGGCGACGGCGCGCTCGTCCCCCAGTTCGACGCGGAGGCCGCGCTCGCGCCGGTGGAGAACAGCCTCGTGGACGCCACCCAGCAGCCGCGCGACGCGACGTACCAGATCGTCGGCGACAAGCCGGTGCTGGTGCCCGCGCGCAAGGGCCGGGGCGTGAACGCCAAGCTGCTGGCCCGCGACGTCGAGAAGCTGCTCGCCTCCGCGGGCCCGCGGACCGTGGAGGTCAAGCTGGGCGTGGTCACCCCGGAGGTCACCACGAGCCAGATCCGCGGCCTCGGCATCAAGGAGAACGTCGGCACGTTCAGCACGTCCTTCGACTGCTGCCCGCCGCGCGTCACCAACATCCGCCGCATGGCCCAGGAACTGGACGGCAGGCTGGTCAAGCCGGGCGAGACGCTCTCGCTCAACGAGGCGACCGGCGAGCGCACGGTCGAGGACGGCTACGTCCGGGCCGGTCAGATCGTCGGCGGCCGGATGGTCGACATCGTCGGCGGCGGCGTCTCCCAGTTCGCCACCACCATGTACAACGCGGCCTTCCTCGGCGGCTTCGACCTGGTCGAGCACGAGCCCATGGACTACTACGCGCCCTCCTACCCGGCCGGGCGCGACGTGGCGCTGCTCTACCCCGACCGCGACCTCAAGTGGCGCAACGACTCCGAGTACGGCGTGCTGATCAAGACCGCCACCACCGCCACGACGGTCAGCGTCACCCTGTGGAGCACCAAGCGGTACGACAAGGTCGAGGCGATCGAGTCCGAGCGGCGCGACTTCAAGCCGTTCGGCCGGGCGACCAGCAGCGAGCCGGGCTGCGTGCCGGCCACCGGCCAGCAGGGCTTCACGATCGACGTCACCCGCGTCTTCCACAAGGACGGCGAGATCGTGAAGAAGGACAAGAAGCTGGTCACCAAGTACCGGCCGCAGACCGCGCTCACCTGCGGCGCGGCCGGCTAGGACGTGGCGACCGCCAGGATGCGGTCGTCGCCCGGACGCGGTGAGCCCCGGCCGTCCTTGTTGCTGGTGCTCACCCACAGGCCGCCGCCGGGCACCGCGGTGACCGCGCGCAGCCTGCCGTAGCGGCCGGTGTAGTGGGCCACGGGCGCGCCCGGCGAGCCGTCCCGGGCCAGCGGCACCTGCCACAGCCGCTGGCCGCGCAGCGTGCCCACCCACAGCGCGCCGTCCGCGTACGCCATGCCGGACGGCGACGCCTCGCCGGTGGACCAGGTGACGATGGGGTTGACGAACCGGGCGTCCTTCCCCTTGCCCTCGACCACCGGCCAGCCGTAGTTGGCGCCCGGCCGGACCAGGTTGATCTCGTCGTAGGTGTCGGCGCCGAACTCGGAGGCGTACAGGCGGCCCGCGGTGTCCCAGGCCAGGCCCTGGACGTTGCGGTGGCCGTAGCTGTAGACGAGCGTGCCGAACGGGTTGCCGGGGGCGGGGGCGCCGTCCACGGTCATGCGCAGGATCTTGCCGCCGAGCGAGTCGCGCCGCTGGGCCAGGCCGCGGTCGCCGGTCTCGCCGGTGGTGGCGTACAGGTAGCCGTCGGGGCCGAAGGCGAGCCGGCCGCCGTTGTGGATGCCGCCCTTGGGGATGCCTTGGACGAGGAGCCGCTCGTCGCCGAGGCCGTCGTCGCCGAGCCGGTAGCGGACGATCCGGTTGTCCTGCTCGGCGGTGTAGTAGAGGAAGACCTGCCGGTCCTTGACCGCCACGCCCAGCAGGCCGCCCTCGCCGCCGGGCCGCGCGTCGCCGATCCGGGCGACCTCGGTGACCTTGCCCGCGGGGGTGACGCGCAGCAGCCTGGCCGTGTCCCGCTCGGTGACCAGGGCGTCCCCGCCGGGCAGGAACGCGATCGCCCACGGCACGGCCAGACCGGTCGCCACGTCCTTGGGAGCGCGGGGCGCCCTGGCCGTCGGAGCCTTGGCCGTCGGGGCCCCGGTCGTCGGGGTGGAGGTCGCCGGGACCGAGGCCGCCGGGTCCTCGGCCGTCGGCGCCTCGCCGCCGGCCGAGCAGGCGGGGAGCGTGGCCAGGAGCACGATCGTCCAGAGCTTCCTCATGTGTTCCATACTTCCCCGCGGGTCGTAAGGTTCTCGGCATGAAGATCTGGGTTCCGTCCGAAGCGGCGGCGGATGTCCTGTCTGACATTCCAGGCGTCGAATGCACTGTCTACGATGGTTCGGCCATGCCGGACGGCATCGAGGACGTCGAGGTCTGGATCCCGCCGCTGGTCGTGGTGCCCGACGTTCCGGGGACGCTGGCGCGGATGCGCTCGCTGCGGCTGGTGCAGACCGTCACCGCGGGGGTGGAGCCGTACCGGCCGCACCTGCCCGAAGGGGCGGTGCTGTGCAACGCCCGCGGCGTGCACGACGCCGGCACCGCCGAGTGGGCGGTCGGCGCGATGATCGCGGTGCTCAGGGAGTTCCCCGGATTCACCGACGCCCAGCGCCGCGGCGAGTGGACCTACCACCACACCGGCGTGCTGGCCGACTCCACCGTGCTCATCGTCGGCCACGGGTCCATCGGCGCGGCGGTCGAGCGGCGGCTGAGCGGCTTCGAGGTCGAGGTCGTCCGGGTGGCCAGGAGCGCGCGCGAGGGCGTGCACGCGATGGAGGAGCTGCCCGCGCTGCTGCCGTCGGCCGACGTCGTGGTCCTGCTCGTGCCCGCCACGCCCGACACCGCCGGCATGGTCGACGCCGCCTTCCTGGCCCGCATGAAGGACGGCGCCGTCCTGGTCAACGCGGCCAGGGGCGGCGTGGTCGACACCGAAGCCCTGATCGCCGAGCTCAAAACCGGTAGGCTACGCGCCGCGCTCGACGTCACCGCGCCCGAGCCGCTGCCGGAGGGCCACCCCCTTTGGAGCGCTCCGGGCGTGCTGATCACGCCGCACATCGCGGGCAGCACCCCCGCCTCCGTGCGGCGTACGCTCCGGCTGATCCGCGAGCAGCTCGGCCGCTACCTCGCAGGTGAAGAGTTGATCAACGTCATTACCGACTCGTATTGAGAGGATCCCGGAACGTGGCTGGTCCGTGACCTTTCGTGCGTACGGTGGCGTCTGCAGGGAGTTCCTGACTCGCTGTCAAGGAACTCTTGGCGGAAATTGGTCTGTGTGGTTATCAGATCGGTGACGACATCGGCGTTGTCACCACCCGCGCATCCGCGACCGCACACACTGGCGATGTGAGCGCCGGGCTTCGGCGGTCACTGGTGCAGGGTTCAAGACAGGATGGGCAACGACTGTGATCCGCTGGCGTGATCCACGGGCGCCGCTGGCCGCCGCAGGGGCGGCCGGAGTGGTGGCGTTCGCCGCCGCGCTCCTCGCGGGCGGGCCGGCCGTGCTGACCGGCGCCGTGGCGGGAGGTGTGGCGGCACTGGTCGCCGCCGCCTCGCTGCTGGTGGCCTCGGTCAGGTCGGCCGAACATCGCTCGATGGCGATGGCCGCGCGCTGGATGGGCGGCGGCGCCGTCGTGTGGCTCGCCGGCGTGGCGCTCCGCGCGGTCGCCACCAGCTTCGTCGTCAGCTTCGCCGACCTGTTCGTCCTGCTCGGCACCGTGATCATCGCGGGCGGCGCGCTGATCGCCGCCGACCGCCGGTTCCCGGCCAAGGTCGTGTTACGGCATCTCACGGACGCGTACCTGTGCGCGGCCTCGCTCTTCCTCATCGGCTGGGTGGTGGCGCTGCGCCACTACTACGAGGACGCGGGCGACGCGCCCACGTTCACGTTCGCCATGGTGCCGCCGATGATCGCGTTGCTCGTCACCTGCGGGGTGATCCCCTCGGTGCTCACCAGCCGGGCCGGTTCCTGGCTGCTCGGCCTGGCCGGGGTGGGCGTGCTGGCCACCATGACCGTCGGCGGCCTGTCGGCCGCCATGGCCCGCCTGGCCGGCGACCCGCCGCCCATGTGGACCGTCATGCTCGTGCCCGTCGCGCTGCTGCTGCTGGCCGCCGTGCCCTGGGGGCCGCGGGCGCGGCCGGTCGGCGGTCCCGTCGTGCGCAACGTGGTCGCGATGATGCCGCTCGCGCTCGTCGCCGTGGCCGCCTGCACGCTGCTCGCCCACCTGGCCGGAGCCCGGGCCGCGCAGCCGGTGACCGGCGTCGTGGTGGTCGCGGTCTCCGTGGTGCTGCTCCTGCTCGTACGCCTGTTCGTGCTCTCGGCGGCGTCCATCCGGCTGCGCGGCCTGGTCTCGCTGGGCGAGCGGCAGCTCAGGGAGCTGGCCGAGAGCACCGGCGACGTGGTGCTGCTGTGCGACTACGAGGGCGTCGTCCACGAGATCGGCGCCGGCGTCGAGGTCACCTACGGCTACCCGCCCGAGGAGCTGGTCGGCGGCTCGATCTTCGACTACATCCACCCCGAGGACGTCCCGGGCATCCAGGCCGCGATGCGCGCCATGACCACCGACGAGGAGGGCGCCGCGCCGGGCGCCTGCTTGATCGCCTGCCGGGTGCGCGCCGCCGACGGCACCTGGCGGCCCACCGAGTCGGTCGCCACCCGCCACATCGGCGGCGACGACCTCATGCTCGTCACCACCCGCGACGTCAGCGACGAGGAGGCCCTGCGCAACCAGGTCGCCCACCTGACCTTCCACGACGGCGTCACCGGGCTGCCCAACCGCGCCTACTTCGAGGAGCGAACCCGCGAGGTGCTGGCCGGCCGCACGTCCGGCAACGTCGCGGTGATCTTCCTCGACCTCGACGGGTTCACCTCGGTCAACGACTCGGTGGGGCACGCCAGCGGCGACTACCTGCTCGGCCAGGCCGCCCGCCGGCTGCGCGGGGCCGTACGCGCCGACGACACGCTGGCCCGGTGGGGCGGCGACGAGTTCGCCGTGCTCGTGGAGACCGGCGGCGACGCCCAGATGGCCGTGGACATGGCCGAGCGCCTGGTGCGCGCGGTCTCCCAGGAGCCGTTCCGGGTCGCCGACCGCGACGTGGCGCTGACCGCGAGCGTGGGCGTGGCCTTCACCGAGGACGGCCTGCCCGCCGGCGACCTCATGCGCAACGCCGATGTGGCGATGGCGCGTTCCAAGGAGCTGGGCGGGCGGCGGGTCGAGGTGTTCGCCGCGCAGATGCACGCCGACGTGGTGCGCCGCCTGGAGCTGGCCGCCGACCTGCAGCGGGCGCTCATCGAGCAGCAGTTCGCCATCGAGTACCAGCCCGTGGTCGACCTGGCCACGTCCCGGGTGACCGCGGTCGAGGCGCTGGTGCGGTGGTGGCGCGGCTCGGTGTTCGTGCCGCCGGAGCAGTTCCTCGGCCCGGCCGAGGACACCGGGCTGATCGTGCCGCTGAGCGAGTGGATCCTGCGCGAGGCGTGCCGCGAGGTGGCGTCCTGGCGGGCCTCGTCCTGGGACATCGGGCTGTCGCTCAACCTGTCGGCCCGGCAGATCACCGCGCCCCGCTTCGTCGAGACCGTCGAGCAGGCGCTGGCCGAGAGCGGCCTGCCCGCCTCCGCGCTCACCCTTGAGGTGATCGAGGAGATGCTCGTCGAGGACGCCGAGGAGACCATCAGGCGCCTGTCGGAGCTGCGCGCGCTGGGCGTGCGGCTGGCGATCGACGACTTCGGCACCGGCTACGCCTCGCTGGCCTTCCTCCGGCAGCTGCCGGTCGACATGATCAAGATCGACCCGTCGTTCGTGTCCGGCCTGGGCAGGGACGACACGCTGACCCTGCTCACCCGCACGATCGTGCGGCTCGGCCACGACCTCGGGCTCACCGTGGTGGCCGAGGGCATCGAACGGCCCGAGCAGCTGGAGCTGTTGCGCGAGATGGGCTGCACCAGAGGGCAGGGTTTCCTGGTGGCGCGTCCCATGGCGGCCCGCGGCGTGGACAGTCTCATGCGGACGAGTCTCACCGTGTGAGACTCGCGTCCCGCCAAGTTGACATCGGGGCGTTCTGAGCGGCTATGGTGTAAGGCATGCTTCGCAGTGAGATTCTCGTAGTACTTCGCCGGCGCGCAGGCCGATAGCGAAGCACTCCGACCTGCGCGCCGCCCCAGTCCCACCCCCGCCGGTGGGAAGGGGCATTTTTTATGTCCTTAAGTGAGTAGCCACGCAAGGAACGAGCCGATGACCGAACGGATGACAGGTGCACAGGCCCTGGTGAGGGCGCTGGAGCACGTGGGAGTCGACACCGTGTTCGGGATCCCGGGCGGCGCGATTCTGCCCGCCTACGATCCCCTTTACGACTCGACCAAGGTCCGGCACGTGCTTGTACGGCACGAGCAGGGCGCCGGCCACGCGGCCGAGGGTTACGCGCAGGCCACCGGCAAGGTCGGGGTCTGCATGGCGACCAGCGGCCCCGGGGCCACCAACCTGGTGACGCCGATCGCCGACGCCTTCATGGACTCGGTGCCGATCGTGGCGATCACCGGCCAGGTCGCCGCCCCGATGATCGGCACGGACGCTTTCCAGGAAGCCGACATCTCCGGCATCACCATGCCGATCACGAAGCACAACTTCCTGATCACCGATCCCGCGGACATCCCGCGCACGATCATGGAGGCCTTCCACATCGCCTCGACCGGCCGTCCGGGGCCGGTGCTGGTGGACATCTCCAAGGACGCGTTGCAGGCCCAGACCACCTTCAGCTGGCCGCCTGTCATGCAGCTGCCGGGCTACCGCCCGGTCACCAGGCCGCACTCCAAGCAGATCCGCGAGGCCGCCAAGCTGATCGCCGAGTCCCAGCGGCCGGTTCTGTACGTCGGCGGCGGCGTGCACAAGGCCGGCGCGTCGGCCGAGCTGCTGCAGCTCGCCGAGCTGACCGGCATCCCGGTCGTCACCACCCTGATGGCCCGTGGCACGTTCCCGGACAGCCACCCCCAGCACATGGGCATGCCGGGCATGCACGGTAGCGTCTCGGCCGTGGGCGCGCTGCAGAGATCCGACCTGATCATCGGGCTGGGCGTGCGCTTCGACGACCGCGTGACCGGCAACCTGGCCTCGTTCGCGCCGCAGGCCAAGGTCGTGCACGCCGACATCGACCCCGCCGAGATCTCCAAGAACCGGCACGCCGACGTGCCCATCGTGGGCGACTGCAAGGAGGTCATCAGCGACCTCGTCGGCGCGATCCAGGCCTCCGGCCAGAAGGGCGACTACACCGACTGGTGGACCGTCCTGAACGGCTACAAGGAGACCTACCCGCTGGGCTACGAGACCTTCGAGGACGGCACGCTGGCCCCCCAGTACGTGATGGAGCGGCTGAGCGCCATCGCCGGGCCCGACGCCTACTACGTCTCCGGGGTCGGCCAGCACCAGATGTGGGCCGCGCAGTTCATCGACTACGAGAACCCCGGGACGTTCATCAACTCCGGCGGCCTCGGCACGATGGGCTTCGCCGTCCCGGCCGCCATGGGCGCGAAGATGGGCCGGCCGGAGGCCACGGTGTGGGCCATCGACGGCGACGGCTGCTTCCAGATGACCAACCAGGAGCTGGCCACCTGCGCCCTGGAGGGCGTGCCGGTCAAGATCGCCGTCATCAACAACGGCAACCTCGGCATGGTCCGCCAGTGGCAGACGCTCTTCTACGAGGAGCGGTACTCCAACACCAACCTGCAGACCGCGCGTCGCATCCCCGACTTCGTCAAGCTGGCGGAGGCCTATGGTTGTGTGGGCCTCAGGTGCGAGCGCGCCGAGGACGTCGACGCGACCATCAGGAAGGCCATGGAGATCAACGACGTGCCGGTCGTGATCGACTTCGTCGTCCACCAGGACGCCATGGTCTGGCCCATGGTCGCGGCCGGCACCAGCAACGACGACATCAAGATCGCCCGTGACATGGCGCCGAAGTGGGAGAACGAGGATGAGTAGACACACGCTGTCCGTGCTTGTCGAGAACAAGCCGGGTGTTCTCGCTCGGGTCTCCGCGCTGTTCAGCAGGCGGGGGTTCAACATCGACTCGCTCGCCGTCGGGCCCACCGAGCACGACGACATCTCGCGCATCACGATCGTGGTGAGCGTGGAGGAGCTGCCCCTCGAACAGGTCACCAAGCAGCTCAACAAGCTGGTCAACGTCCTGAAGATCGTCGAACTGGACCCGTCACAGTCGGTCCAGCGCGAACTCATGCTGATCAAGGTCAAGGCGGACGCCGAGAACCGGTCGCACGTCCTCGAACTCGTCAACCTCTTCCGTGCCCGCTGCGTGGACGTCGCGGCCGACGCGGTGACCATAGAGGTCACCGGCACTCCCGACAAGCTTGAGGCCTTCGTCAAGGTCCTTGAGCCGTTCGGGATCAAAGAACTCGTTCAGTCGGGCATGGTGGCCATCGGCCGCGGCGCCCGTTCCATCACAGACCGGTCCCTCAGGGCACTGGACCGTACCGCCTGAAAGGTTTTATTCAAGTGACCGAGATCTACTACGACGACCAGGCCGACCTGTCGATCATCCAGGGGCGTCACGTGGCCGTGCTGGGGTACGGCAGCCAGGGCCACGCCCACGCGCTCTCCCTGCGTGACTCCGGCGTCGACGTGCGCGTCGGTCTTCCCGAGGGCTCCAAGAGCCGCGAGAAGGCGGAGAACGACGGGCTGCGGGTCGTCACCCCGGCCGAGGCGGTGGAGGAGGCCAACCTCACCATGATCCTCGCGCCGGACCACATCCAGCGCCACCTGTACGCCGAGCACGTCGCCCCCAACCTCGTCGAGGGCGACGCGCTCTTCTTCGGCCACGGCCTCAACATCCGCTACGGCCTCATCGAGGCGCCCGAGGGCGTCGACGTCTGCATGGTCGCCCCGAAGGGCCCGGGCCACCTGGTCCGCCGCCAGTTCGAGGCCGGCCGCGGCGTCCCGTGTCTCGTCGCGGTCGAGAAGGACGCCTCCGGCAAGGCCCTCGACCTGGCGCTGTCGTACGCCAAGGGCATCGGCGGCACCCGCGCCGGCGCGCTGCGCACCACCTTCACCGAGGAGACCGAGACCGACCTGTTCGGCGAGCAGGCCGTGCTGTGCGGCGGCGTCTCCGAGCTGATCAAGGCGGGCTTCGAGACCCTCATCGAGGCCGGCTACCAGCCCGAGGTCGCCTACTTCGAGTGCCTCCACGAGATGAAGCTCATCGTCGACCTCATGTACGAGGGCGGCATCTCCAAGATGTACTGGTCGGTCTCCGACACCGCCGAGTACGGCGGCTACACCCGCGGCCCGCGCGTCATCACCGACGAGACCCGTCAGGAGATGCGCCGCATCCTCGGCGAGATCCAGGACGGCACCTTCGCCCGGCAGCTCGTCGAGGAGTTCGACGGCGGTCAGAAGGAGTTCACGCGTCACCGCGAGGAGCTGGCCGAGAACCCGATCGAGAAGACGGGCGCGAAGCTGCGTCCGATGATGAGCTGGCTGAAGGGCTGACCTTTCGCCGTACGTCGCCCGCCCGCTGCACGGTCAGCGGGCGGGCGATGCTTTTCGCCCGTTCACGGGGGTTCTCCGGCGAGGCGATGGCATGATGCCGGGATGCCTTTCGATCACAACGATCACTACCACCCGGCGATGGCACGGCTCGTGCCCGAGGGGGCCCGGACGGCGCTCGACGTCGGCTGCGGCACCGGGCGGTTCGCGCGGCGGCTGGCGGGCCTCGGGATCGAGGTCGACGCGGTGGACCCGGCGCCCGAGGTGATCGAGGCCGCCTCGTCGGCGCCGGTGGGCGGGGTGCGGTTCCTGTGCGCCGACGTCACGCGCATGGAGCTGCCCGCGGGGCGCTACGACTACATCTCCTGCCTGGCCAGCCTGCACCACATGCCGTTCGGGACCGTGGCCGCCTTCCGGGACGCGCTGGCGCCCGGCGGGGTGCTGGCCGTCCTCGGGTGCTACGCGGAGCGGACGGCCGCCGACTTCGCGTGGAGCCTGGCCGCCATACCGGTGAACGCGGCGGCCCGGGTGGTGGTGGCGGCGGGGGAGCGCGTGGGCGGGGCGCGTGCCGGGTCCGTGCCCGCGCCGGTGCGGCCGCCGGACATGTCCTTCGCGGAGGTACGGCGGGAAGCGGCGTCCCTGCTGCCCGGCTTCTCCCTGCGCCGGCTGCTCTTCTGGCGCTACCTCCTGACCTACCACAAACCCGCCACGTAGGGTCATCCGGTCTGACCCACCGCGAACCCGCCCCCTCGGGGCTACCGGTCTGACCTGCCGCAACCTGCCGCCTCGGGACTTCCGGGCTTTGCTCGTTGCAGAGGGTGCCGCCTGGGGATTCCGGGCTGACCTGCCGCAAGGCGCCCGCTTTCCCGCTACAGGGCTGACCGGCCGCGTGGGTGCGGTTTTGCGCGGTGGGTCGCGGTGAGGGCCCAGGCGGCGGTGGCCGCCGCGACCGTGGCCGGGGCGATGAACGGGGTGACGGCGGCGTGCACGCGCAGCGCCGAGGCCGCGACGACGGCGCCCGAGACCACGCAGAGCACCACACCCAGCGGGCGCAGCACCCCCGATCGCGGGCCGACCGCCCGGCCCGCCAGGCTGGTCAGCGTGCCCGTGACGTAGGTTGTGGACAGCCCGGGGCCGCCCGCCCAGCGCGTGACCGCGCTCTGCAGGCCCATCGCCGTCCCCGAGGCGGCGATCAGCGCCGGATGCGGCAGCACGCGGGCCGCCCATCCGGCCGCAACCACCACCAGCAGCGCCAGCTCCGCGAGCAGCACCACCAGCGGCCGCACGGGCACCCCGACAGGCACCCCCACCGGCCCCTGGACCTGCACCTCCACGCGTTCCCGGTCCAGCCGCTCCGGTTCCCTGCCCCGGGCCGCCGCGGCCTCCTGAGCCTGCCCCTCCGCCGGTTCCCCGTCCGGCGCCGTCGCGGGCTGCTGGGCCTGTGCTTCCGTCGGGGCGCGGGTGGGTGGGGTGGTGGTCCGCGGGGGCGGGGGAGCGCGTCCTGCGGGGGTGGCGCCGCCCAGCAGGGTGAAGCCGATCGCCAAACCCAGGCAGAACGTGGTCAGGGCGATTCCCGAGCGGATGACGTGCGAGGTGTCGCCGGTGCCGAGCGCCAGGCCGAGCAGGACGACGTTGCCGGTCATGTTCGCGGTGAACACCTGTCCGAGCGCGAGAAAGCTCAGCGCGTCGACGGCCCCTGCCGCGAGCGCCAGAGCGAGCATGGAGAACCGTCCGAAACGCATACTCTGAGCACTATAACGATTACTCTGGGTGATTGGTCAACGGGGTGGCGGGACGGCTGCGAGCTTCCGGGAAGCGTGATAATAATACCGGTATAGTTATCGCGCCGAGGGCTGGGAGGCCGCTGTGATCACGCTCAAGACCGCCGGGGAGATCGACGCCATGCGGGAGGCGGGCCGTGTCGTGGCCAACGTGCACGCCGCCGTCAAGGAGCGGGCCGCCGCCGGGGTGTCGCTGCTGCAGCTCGACGAGGTGGCCCGCGAGGTCATGCACGAGGCCGGGGCGCGGTCGTCGTTCCTCGGCTACCACCCGTCGTTCGGGGCCATGCCGTACCCGGGGGTGGTGTGCACGTCCGTGAACGGGGTCATGCTGCACGGGTTGCCCACGCCGTACCGGCTGCGCGAGGGCGACCTGCTGAGCGTGGACTTCGGCGCGCACATCGACGGCTGGCACGCCGACGGCGCGGTCACCTTCACCGTCGGGCCCGGCCGCGCCGAGGACCTCAAGCTCATCCGGGTGGCCGAGGAGACGCTGGCGGCGGGCATCGCGGCCGCCGTGCCGGGCGGCCGGATGGGCGACATCGGGCACGCGATGTCGCTGGTCGGCCGCGGCGCCGGCTATGGCATGCAGAACGACTTCGGCGGCCACGGCATCGGCCGGGCCATGCACGAGTCGCCGTTCGTGCCCAACGAGGCCCGCCCCGGACGCGGCCTGCGGCTGCGCCCCGGACTGGTGATCGCGATCGAGCCGAGCCTGATGGCGGGCGGCGACGACGAGTACGTCATGGCCGAGGACGGGTGGTCGGTGTGCTCCGGCGACGGCAGCAGGAGTGCCCACGTCGAGCACACGGTGGCCATCACCGCGGACGGCCCGGTGGTTCTCACCCTCCCTTGACGCCTCCTGTCAGCGCGTGGTCACGACCGGCCCGGATATTCCTCTGCCGCGTACACCGATCGGTCAAGAAGGGTGAGCTGTGTCACCCCTTCCCCCAAGCCGCGTATTTGCGCAGGTAAAGACAGAAATAGCGGCGTTTGTTGAAAGAGGGCCTAGGGCAAATCTCCTCCCGATAGCTACGGAGAGTAGTCGATAGGTATCAAGGAGAATCGATATGTTCAGACAAGGGCTCATCCTGGCCGGGCTCGTCGGCGGGATGGTCATGGTCGGCGGCTCCGCTCTAGCGGCGACCCCTCACATGGCCTTCGTCCCTCACTCCGACGAGGACCCGGGCCGGGTTCTCTTCGTCTGCGGTGACGAGAACATCTTCGCCCGTGGCGAGGTCGACAACAGCACCAGCGGCGTGCTCGTCCTCGAGACCGGCGACATCCTGAGCCAGATCCTCGGCATCAAGAGCAAAGACACGAAGTGCGCCGTCAGCTGAAGTAATTCCTCAGCGGCTGAACTGCACGACTAAGGGGCCTGTCCATCGGGGCAGGCCCCTTAGTCGTGCCCTTTTCGGGTCCCGGTGCGGAAAGCGAAGGTTCGGGCCGCGCTCTGCCGGAGGGGGCGGGCCCGGCCGCGGTCCGGTGTGCGGGGGGACGTGCGGCGCGGGCCCGCCGGGAGGGGAGCGTGCCGGGCATGCGGTGGGACGACCGGCTTGGGGGTGGGGGCCGGCGACGGCCCGGCGCTCCCGGGGTCAGGGGTTCGCCACGGTGTTGAATCCGCATTCTGGCGCGCCCATGTCGGCTATGTAGTGAAAATGCGGACTATATCTGGAGCTCCAGGTGATCGGATCGTGATGACCATCCTGTCGAGCCGGGTGAACCGCGGCGGCCCACCGGGCATCCGGAGGCCGCCGCTCGTCGAAGGGTCAGCGCTGCTTGTCCTCCCCGCGTCCGGGCGCAGCCGCCGGTCGAAGGGTCAGCGCCGCCGGTCGGAGGGTCAGCGCCGCCGGTCCGCCCCCCGCAGGGAGGTCGCCGGGGACGTTCACCGGTTCGTCAGCACTGGGCCGGCTTCAGCCACGAGCACTCCAGGTCGCCCGCCGTGCCCTGGTCGGCGGCCTTGAGCTGGGCGGTGACGTCGGTCGCCGTCGCCCGCGAGAACTGCGCGAGCCGTACGGCGATCTTGTCCTCGATGTCCTTCGGCGAGCCGGACAGGTACTGGTTCAGCATGATCGAGAAGATCAGCGGCTCGCCCTCGGCGCTGGTCACGTAGCCGGACAGCGAGGTCACGCCGGTCAGCGAGCCCGTCTTGGCGTGCACGTTGTTCGCCGCGGGGGTGTTCCGCATCCGGCTGCGCAGCGTGCCGCCGGTGAGACGGTCGGCGTTGCCGGCGATGGGCAGGGCCTCGTACCAGGTGCTGAACCACGGCTTGGTCCGTACGGCGGTCAGGAGCTGGACGATCGAGCCCGGCGAGAAGCCGTCGCGGCGCGACAGGCCCGAGCCGTCCCGCATGTTGATCACCTGGACGCCGTTGGCCTTCGCGAAGTCCGTGGCGACCTTCAGTCCGGCCGACCAGGTGCCCTGGTTCGCGGCCTTGCGGCCCATGGCCTTGGTGAGGATCTCGGCGTGCATGTTGTTGCTCAGCTTCAGGAACGGCACCAGCAGCTCGCTCAGAGGCATCGAGTCGTGCCTGGCCAGCTCGGCCGCCCCGGCGGGAGCCGCGCCCGTCGCCGTCGGGCCGAGCACCCGTACGCCGTGCGCGGCCAGCGCCTTGCGGAACAGCGAGGACACGTAGGCCGTGGGGTCGTCCACCGCGACCCACTCCTGGTACGGGTCGGCGACCGTGCCGGTGATCACGACCGTCCGCGTGCCGTGCTGCCGCTCGATGAGGACGTCGGTCTCGGCGCCCACGGTGGCCTTGTTGACGATCTTCAGGTAGTCGGTCGCCGGGGTCGTCGAGACCTTGACCTGTCCCCCGTCCGCCTCGACCGAGACGATCACCGAACCGGCGTCGTAGTCGCGGTCGGGGGAGGCGGTCAGCGCGGAGATCGGCGCCGCGTAGTAGGCGGTCTCGTCGTCCCAGGCCCAGTCGGTGCCGAGCCGCTGGCCGTCGAACCAGGTGTCGTCGGCGATCAGCTTGCCCGTGACGACCTTGACGCCGGCCGCCGCGACCTTGGCCGCCAGCGCGTCGTAGTCCTCGGCGAGCATGGTCGGGTCGCCGGTGCCGCGCAGCACGAGGTCGCCGGTGAGCACAGAGCCGACCTTGCGGCCGGCGTTCAGCACGGTGGTCGGGAAGCGGTAGTCCAGGCCGAGCGTCTCCACCGCCGCCGCCGAGGTGAACAGCTTGGTGTTGGACGCCGGGGTCAGCAGCTTGCCGGCGTCGGTGGCGTAGAGCTGCTCGCCGTTCGCGGCGCTC
Source organism: Nonomuraea sp. NPDC048881 (assembly GCF_040649795.1). Classification (NCBI taxonomy): domain Bacteria; kingdom Bacillati; phylum Actinomycetota; class Actinomycetes; order Streptosporangiales; family Streptosporangiaceae; genus Nonomuraea; species Nonomuraea sp. NPDC048881. The sequence continues at coordinate 490,508 of NZ_JBEZGC010000004.1, read as the reverse complement.
TTCACGACGACGCCCGCCCTGGCGATCGTGAGCCGGGAGTCGCCGAGGATCTGGTTGATGTCCTGGGTCAGGTCGGCCACGCCGGGCGAGGGGTCGAGGGCGACCGCCGGTGTGGAGGGGCCGGACGCCCACGCGAGTGCCGCGACGAGCGTGCCCGCGAGGAGGGAGGCTGAGGTGCGCCGCATGTGGTCTCCAAGGGACTGGGGGATCGCATGTGAGCATGAATCAGCGCAGTCGCCGTGTAATCCGCAAATATCCGTATTTCTGAAGCCGGCTCGGCGCCCCAGCGCCTATCGGCGCGTAACTCCATCGGCCCGGCGCGAGAGCGCGTCCGGGGCGGAGGCAGGGAGGGCGCGTGACGTGGCCGGGATGCGGGGCCGGGATGCGGGGCCGGGATGCGGGGCCGGGATGCGGGGCCGGGGGTCAGGCGGAAGGTTGGCCGGAGGCGAGGAGGAAGCCGCAGTCGCCGAAGGAGATCTCGTCGCCCGACTTGACCCGGACGGGCCCCACCAGCCGCCACCCGTTGAGCCGGGTGCCGTTGAGCGAGCCGAGATCGACCAGCAGCCAACCGCCGTCGCCCTCCCGCCGCAGCTCGGCGTGCACGCGCGACACCGTCAGGTCCGACAGGACGAGGTCGCAGGCCGACCCCCGGCCCACGACGTAACGCAGCCGGTCGTCGTCCGGCAACGCCAGCCGGGGCAGCCGCGGCCGCCGCCAGGCCGCCTGCAACCGGGTGGTGAGTTCCGACACCGACGAGACGGCGTCCGTCAGCCGCTGCCTGATCGTGGGCCGGCGCGGCAGGTCGGCGACCAGCTCGTCGAGCTCGTGCTGGTTGCGCGCCCGCAGCGCCTGGTCGACCCGGCCGACGAAGGTGTCGTGGGAGATCCGGCCCTCCACGGCCCGGTGCTTGAGCTCGTCGATCGCGCGGTCGCGTTCCCCGTCGGAGGCGCGGAACGGCGGCTGGGTGGAGCTCATGTCCCGAGTATCGGCCTGAACGGCGTTCCGTGTCCAGAATACGTGGATCAGTTGCGATGGCCATACTCAGTATGCATACTCAGTATCCATGTCGATCAGACACGGGCTGCTCGCCCTGCTGAGCAGCGCACCGCGTTACGGCTATCAGCTCCGGGTGGAGTTCGAGGCGTCGACGGGGGCGACCTGGCCGCTCAACATCGGCCAGGTCTACACGACGCTCGCCCGCCTGGAACGTGACGGCCTGGTGGCGCCGGGTGGAGCCGACGAGCAGGGCAGGGCCGTCTACACGATCACCGAGGCCGGTCGGGAGGAACTGGAGCGATGGTTCAGCACCCCCGTCGACCACTCCGACCGGCCTCGGGACGAACTCGCCATCAAGATCGCGATGGCCGTCGCCGCCACCGACGTGGACGTGGGCGCGGTCATCCTGGCCCAGCGAATGGCGACCATGCGCACGCTGCAGGACCTGACCAGGGCCAAGAGGGCCGCCGGTGACGGCCTCGCCCAGCGGCTCGTCCTGGAATCGATGATCTTCAAGGCCGAGGCCGAGCAGCGCTGGCTCGACCACTGCGAGGCCGTTGTCAAGGAGAAGAACCAATGACTGTGGTGGAGCTGCGGGACGTTACCCGCGAGCACGGCCAGGTGCACGCCCTGCGCGGCGTGAGCCTGGAGGTGGCACAAGGGGAGCTCGTCGCGGTCATGGGCCCGTCGGGCTCGGGGAAGTCGACGCTGCTCAATCTGGCCGGCGGCCTCGACCGGCCCACGTCGGGCACGGTCCTGATCGAGGGCCGCGACCTGGCCGGGGTCCGTGACCTGGCCGCGCTGCGACGCGGCAGCGTCGGGTACGTCTTCCAGGACCTCAACCTGATCCCGTCCCTGACGGCCGCCGAGAACGTGATGCTGCCCAGGGAACTGGACGGCGTCCGCGCCGGCCAGGCCCGCCGGGAGGCGCTGGCCGTCCTGGCCGACGTGGGCGTCGACCAGATCGCCGACCGGTTTCCCGAGGAGCTGTCCGGCGGCCAGCGTCAGCGCGTGGCCATCGCCAGGGCGCTGGTCGGCGAACGGCGGCTGCTGCTGGCCGACGAGCCGACCGGCGCGCTCGACACGGCCACCGGCGACGAGATCCTGCACCTGCTGCGCAACCGCTGCGACGAGGGCGCGGCGGTGCTGCTGGTCACCCACGAGCCGCGCTACGCGGCTTGGGCGGACCGGGTGGTCTACCTGCGGGACGGACTGATCGCCGAGGCGTCGGCGGTGCGGATGGAGAGCTCGCGATGAGCGCCTTCCTCGCCGCCCTGCGGATCTCCCGCAGGGACGCGTCGCGTTTCAAGGGCCGCAGCGCCCTGATCATGGTGATGATCGGCCTGCCCGTCCTGGTGATCACGGCGGTGCTCACCGGCGCCGCCACGACCAGCGTCACCCCGAAGGAGCGGGCGGTCACGCGCTTGGGGGCGGCCGACGCCCGCCTGATCACCTTCCCGTACCGCACCCCGGTCCGGCAGGACGACAGCGGCGACTCCGCGTACCAGCCGAAGAGCGGCACCTCACAGCGGCCGTGGACCCCCGCGGAGATCAACACGCTGCTCCCCGGCCGCCTGCTGCGCTACCAGACGAGCCTGGTCAACGTCCGGCTGCCCGACGGCTTCAACCAGGCGGACGTCGTGGAGGTCGATCTGCGCGACCCCATGACGGCCGGGATGCGCACCCTGGAGCAGGGCCGCTACGCCGCCGCGCCCGGCGAGGTGGCGATCTCGCCGAAGATGGCCGACCTGGGCGTCCGGGTGGGCGACACGCTCACCTTGCGGCGGCCGGACCGCACCGTGAAGGTGGTCGGCGTCGCCGAGAACCCCAACCGGCCCGGCATCCTGGAACTGGCCGCCCTGCCCGAGGGTGTGCTCGTCCACCAGAACGACGGCAACAGCAGCGGCTGGCTGGTCGACACCGCCGGTCCGGTCCTGCGGTCGAAGGTGTCGCAGCTCAATGACGCGGGCCTCGGCGTCACCTCCCGCGCGGTGCTCGACGCCCACAAGGACGACTCCCGCGGGAACCCGGACGACGCGCGCGCCCTGGTCCAGCTCGGCGTGGTCATCGTGCTCGTCGTCATGGAGACCGTGCTGCTGGCCGGCCCGGCGTTCGCCGTGGGGCTGCGGCGGCGGCGCAGGGAGCTGGCGGTGATCTCCGCGCAGGGCGGCTCGGCCCGGCACCTGCGCCTGATCGTGCTGGCCGACGGCCTGGTGCTCGGCGGCGCGGCGGCCGTGCTCGGGGTCGTCCTGGGCATCGGCCCCGGCCTGCTCGTCGAGTCGGTCGCGGCCAGGGAACTGGACTGGTCGCACGGGCCGGCCGACGTGCCGTGGCTGCCGGTGCTCGGCGTGGCGGCGCTCGGCCTGGTCAGCGGACTGATCGCGGCGATCGTGCCCGCGGTGCAGGCGAGCCGGCAGAACACCGCGCAGGTCCTGGCCGGCCGGGCCGCGCAGGTCCAGGGTCGGGCCCCGCGTCCCGTGCTCGGGATCGTGCTGGTGACGGCCGGGCTGGGCGCGATCGGATACGCCATGACCAGGGGCACGGTGACGATGATCGCGGCCTTCGTGCCGTTCGTGTTCGGCATGGTGGCGTTGACGCCGTGGCTGGTCCAGGCCACCTCGCGGATCGCCGCCCGGCTGCCGCTCCCGCTGCGCCTGTCCGTGCGCGACGCCGCGCGCCACCGCGTCCGTACGGCCTCGGCCACCGCCGCCGTCATGGCGGCGACCATGGCGGTGGTCGCGCTCGGCATCGGCAGCAGCAGCGCGTACACCCAGCAGGAGGAGCAGAGCGTCACGGTGTTCCCGCTGGGCACCACGGTGATCGGCGGCGCCACGGAGATGGACGGCCAGACGTGGGCCCGGCTGAAGGACGCCGTCCGCGCCCGCTTCCCCGGCACCGACATCGTCACCGGGCACGAGGCGACGGACGCCAAGGGCCGGGACCTCTGGTTGACCGTGCCGCGGACGTGCGAGCCGGCATGCGCGCAGCGGTTCTACGACCAGCCGCCGATCGGCGGGGCGGACCTGCTCGCCTTCCTTCAGAAGCGCCGGGACCCGCAGGCGGCCGCCGCGCTGGCGGCGGGCAAGGCCGTGGCGTTCAGCACGGACGTGGTGAGCGACGGCACGATCGAGCTGACCGTGAGCGACTGGGACTCCGACACCATCAAGGAGCGCAAGCGGATCCGGATCCCGGCCGTGGTGTCGAGCGGCGCCGACCCCCGGCAGGCGGGCGCCCTGATCCCGCCGCAGGCGCTGGCCAAGGCCGGGCTCGGCACGGTCGAGCGGGTGCTCTACACCGCGTCCCCGCCGCAGGACGAACGGCGCATGGAGGCCGATCTGCGGGGCGAGGTGAACGGCAACCTGTACCTCAACGCCAAGCGGGGGAAGGCGGAGGACCGCGCCTTCGCCCTGCTGGTGCTGCTCGGCGCGGCGCTGGTCCTGGTGCTCGGGGGCACGTTCGCGGCCACCGGGCTGGCGGCGGCCGACATGCGTCCCGACCTGAACAACCTGTCGGCGGTCGGCGCGGCGCCGCGGGTGCGCAGGCTGGTGGTGGCCGCCCAGGCCGCCTACATCGCGGGCCTGGGCGCGGTGGTCGGCCTCGTCGCCGGCGCGGTGGCCGGTGTCGCGCTGACCTGGCCGATGACCAGGATGGGCGCCGGCGGCATGCGCACGCTGCTGGATGGGCCGGGGACGATCGACGTGCCCTGGTCGTTCCTGGCCGCGGTCGTGCTGGGCCTGCCGCTGGTCGCGGCCCTGGTGGCCGGGCTGCTCACCCGGACACGCCTGGTGCTGGCCCGCCGGGTGGCCTGAGCCGGTACCGCAGCGTCACCAGCACGGACAGGAAGATGATCAGCGCCGGGACCGCGGTCTGCCCGACGAGGACCGCGGTCACGGCGCTGTCCGGCTGCTGGACGGGCGTGCTCGCGTCGGACTCGACGAACCCGCCGATCGACAGGATGACCCCGAAGATCAGCGCCCCGAACGAGCTGACGCCGCTCTCGATGGCCGTCCACAGCCCGGTCAGCACGCCGGCCCGCCGCTTGCCCGACTCGGCGGCGTCGGCGGCGACCACGTCGGCCAGCATCGAGAACAGCATGAGCTCGACCCCGGCGATGCCGATGCCGACGAGCAGGATGGTCAGGTGGGCGTACAGGGGGCCGAACAGCGGGGTCGCCATGGCCGCCGCCGTGCCGCCGCCGAACAGCAGCGCGGCCAGGATCATCGCGCCGCGCTTGTCGAAGCGCCGGGCCAGCCACACCCACAGCGGCATGGTCAGCAACATCGGCCCGACCAGCGCGGCGAAGAGCGTCTGCGTGCTCTTCGGCGACCCCAGCGTGTACGACGCGAAGTACGGCGCCGCGGCCAGCATCATGCTGACGGCGAGCATCTGCAGGCAGGCCATGACGGTCAGCCACAGGAACGCCCGGTTGCCTCTGATCGCCGCGAGCTGCTCGCGCCACCCGCCGTGGTCGGCCTCCGGCGCGCCGGTCATCGGGGCGCGGGCGGTGCCGAAGAACGAGCCGAGCATCGAGGCCAGCAGGATGAGGGCGATCGTCAGGCCCATCAGCCGGTAGCTGCCGAGCGTGCCCTCATCGCCCTGACCGGTGGCGATCATCGGGGCCAGCACGCCGCTGATCGCGGTGGCCGCGCCGATGAAGACCATCCGCCACTGCAGCAGCGAGGTGCGCTCGTGGTAGTCGTCGGTCATCTCGCCGGGCATGGCCTTGTACGGCACCTCGTACAGCGCGTACGCGGTCGCCGTCGCCATGAAGCAGAGCCCGACGTACAGGGCGGCCGGGACCCCGGTCAGCGGCGGCCCGGCGAAGACGAGGAAGAACGCGACGGGCAGCGTCAGCGACCCGGCCAGCAGCCAGGGGCGGCGCGGCCCCATCCGCGAGACGGTCCGGTCCGACCAGCGGCCGACCAGCGGGTTGATGATCAGATCCCAGACCTTGGGCGCGGTGACCACCACGCCGGCCAGCCACGCGGGCACGGCCAGGAAGTTGGTCATGTAGTACAGCAGGAGCAGGCCGGGCACGGCGCTGACCGTGGCCGTGCAGAACGAGCCCACGCCGTAGCCGAGGCGCACGCCCCTGGAGACCGTGGGCGCGCTCACCGGCGATGTGATCATGAGGCCCATTCAAGCCGAGCGAGGGCTTGTTCGGTAGGGCCCAGTTTCCCGGGCCCCACCGGATCACTCCCGCGCGCCTGCCGTTCCCCGCACGCCGGGCTCCACACCCATGCCGGGCTCCACACCGATGCCGGGCTACTCGCGTACGCCGGCTACTCGCGCACGTTGGCGCAGACCACGTGCGCGCCGATCTCGATCATCCGGCGCTCGCTGCGCGCGTCGGCGACCCTGGCCATGAGGATCGGCGCGCCGCTGGCCGCGAACTGCGGCAGGCGGGCGCGTACCAGGCGGTGCAGGTCGCGGACGACGTCCTCGGCGGCCGACATGTGCACCTTGACGTGCAGCATGATCCCGGTCGCCCCGGACGCGGTGCCGGCCTCGGAGATCCACACGTGGTGCACGAGCGGGAAGTCGCCCAGCAGTTGCGCGATGGCCTGCCGCAGCGCCGGCAGGATCGGGTGCGTGCACCGGCGGTAGCCGGGGTCCACCTGCTGCATCGGCCCCGACAGGTGGGGCCGGGGCGCGGGGACCCACGGCAGCGCGGGCGCCTGCGGGGTGGGCGGGGCCACCTGCGCCAGCGCGGGCACGCGCGAGACGGTTGCCATGGCGCCGGTCGCGTAGGCGGCGGGCGCCGCCCCCGACAGCACGGGTGTGGGCCCCGAACGCGTGCCGGTGAGGAAGCGCTGGAGATCGTCGATGGGCACGGCCGCGGCTGCGGGGCCCGCGGCGTCGATCACGATCTCCGGCACGCCGGTGACGCGCTGGATGTCCAGGATGGTGTCGGCGTCGCACACCGACAGGGAATGGCTGCCGCGGTGCCTGGCGTAGGTAGCAGGGCTGGTGTACCCGAGCAGAACCCGGTCACCCGCCTGGGTCGTCCCAAGGACGACCGATCGATCTGGTCGCACTGCCACCAGGACTCCACCGTCGGCGAGGGCCGCCAGCAGGCGATGAGGCATGCCATGCTGTGCGAGCACGTCGGCAAGCGCAGGATTCCCGATGCTCATATGACGAACCATAGGTAGTCGGCCACGGCTTATCAGGCTAATGGCCAATAAATCCCCCGATCAAGACAAAGATGTGTGCAGAGTGGATGACTTTGCTGCCGCCTGGGTACCGGAGCCGCGTCCAGGGCGTCGCGACGCCGAGCGGGGCCGTCTCAAATCGTGGGTCCCTCGTGAACGCGTTCACAAGCGCGGATAGACTCTGAGGGATCCGAGGGGCCCAGCGACGTGTCCCTCCAGCCCGCCGCATGCCCCTAAGGATCCACGCCTGTGAACAAGCCCGTCGTTCTGGTCGCAGAGGAGCTGTCCGAGGCCGGCCTCGCCGTGCTCGGCGCCGATTTCGAGGTCCGCCACACCGACGGAGCGGACCGTTCCCAGCTTCTGCCCGCCCTCGCCGACGTGGACGCCCTGATCGTGCGCTCCGCCACGCAGGTCGACGCCGAGGCCATCGCCGCCGCGCCGAAGCTGCGCGTGGTCGCCCGCGCCGGCGTCGGCCTCGACAACGTCGACGTCGAGGCCGCCACCAAGGCCGGTGTCATGGTCGTCAACGCGCCGACCTCCAACATCACCAGCGCCGCCGAGCAGACCATCGCGCTCATCCTGGCCAGCGCCCGCAACACCGCCCAGGCCCACGCGGCGCTGAAGAACGGGGAGTGGAAGCGCTCCAAGTACACCGGCGTCGAGCTGGACGAGAAGGTCGTCGGCATCCTCGGCCTCGGCAAGATCGGCCAGCTCGTGGCCCAGCGGCTCCAGCCGTTCGGCGTCGAGCTGATCGCCTACGACCCCTACCTGCCGCCGGCCCGCGCCGCGCAGATGGGCGTCAAGCTGCTCAGCCTCGAAGAGGTGCTCAAGCAGGCCGACTTCATCACCGTGCACCTGCCGAAGTCGAAGGAGACCCTCGGGCTCATCGGCGACAAGGAGCTGCACGAGGTCAAGCCGTCCGTGCGGATCATCAACGTGGCCCGCGGCGGCATCGTGGACGAGGCCGCGCTCTACTCGGCGATCAAGGAGGGTCGCGTCGCGGGCGCCGGCCTCGACGTGTTCGCCAAGGAGCCGTGCACCGACAGCCCCCTGTTCGAGCTGGACCAGGTCGTCGCCACGCCGCACCTCGGCGCCTCCACGCACGAGGCCCAGGAGAAGGCCGGCACGCAGGTCGCGCGGAGCGTGAAGCTGGCGCTGGCGGGCGAGTTCGTGCCCGACGCGGTCAACGTCCAGGGCGGCGCGGTGGCCGAGGACGTCAAGCCGGGCCTGCCGCTGGCCGAGAAGCTGGGCCGGGTGTTCACCGCCCTGGCCGGCGAGGTCGCCACCAAGCTCGACGTCGAGGTCCGCGGCGAGATCGCCTCCCAGGACGTGCGGGTCATCGAGCTGGCCGCGCTCAAGGGCGTGTTCGCCGACGTGATCGAGGAGCAGGTCACGTACGTCAACGCGCCGCTGCTGGCCAAGGAGCGGGGCATCAGCGTGGAGCTGGTGACCAGCTCCGAGAGCCCCGACTGGCGCAACGTGGTGACCGTGCGCGGCGTGCTCGCAGACGGCCGCCAGATCTCGGTCTCCGGCACGCTGTCCGGCCCCCGGCAGATCACGAAGATCGTCGAGGTCAACGGCTACGAGATGGAGATCGAGCCGACGGCCCACCTGTCGTTCTTCGCCTACACCGACCGTCCCGGCGTCGTCGGCGTGGTCGGGCGGCTGCTCGGCGAGGCCGGCGTGAACATCGCCTCGATGCAGGTGGCCCGCGACGTCAAGGGCGGCAAGGCGCTCATCGCGCTGACCGTCGACTCGGCCATCCCGGCCGCCGTGATCGACCAGATCGCGGCCGAGATCGGCGCCGAGAGCGGCCGTTCGGTCGACCTGGAGGACTGACCTCGCGACCTGAGGACTGAGCCCCCGATCCGGGGGAAGGCCGTCACCTGGACCGTTCCGGGTGGCGGCCTTTTCTCGTCTCAGAATGCGAGATAGTAGGACATCCAACGAGACAGCGAGACAGCCGCCGGGTACCGTGGATGGAAATGCGCCAGGTTCTCGTACTCATTACCTGCCGCGGCGGGGCCTGTTAGGGCAGGCCGACGACCCGCCGCGGTGAGTGGTGATGCCGTCGGCCGGTCAGTCCCTTCCCTATCGCCCGGTCCGTGACCCGGACCCGCGAGAGCAGGCCCGGTCGGATTCGCGACCGGGGTCCGACGCCCCCTTTTCTGGAACGCGCCAGCGAAACGAGATGAGCGACATGTACGAGATGTACGCCTGGAACCGTACCGAAGAGAACGAGAACGAGGCCGCCGAGGCCCTGCAGACCGCCCTCGACCGCAGGGACAACGGCGGCGCCCCCCAGAACTCCGCCCGGTAGCGCCGCCCTCAGGCCCGCGCCGCGGCGTGGGCCAGGGCGAGCGCGCCGAGCAGCGGCGCGTCGTCCGTGAACCGGCCGGGCCGGATCTCCGGCGGGAACGGCACGGCGCGCCGCACCTCGCCGGCCAGCCTGGGCACGATCAGCCCGGCCGCGCCCATCATGCCGCCGCCCACGACCAGCACCTCGGGGTCGAGCGTGACGCACAGGTTCGCCACGGTCATGGTCAGCACCGACAACGCCTGCGCCACCAGCTCCGCCAGCGGCCCGGAACGCGCGGCGAGCACCTCCTCCGCCGTGGTCGCACGGCCGAGCAGCGCGCCGCCCCTGGCCGCCAGCCCGGCGCCGGAGACCAGTTCCTCCAGCGGCACCCGCCCATCGGCGAAGGCCGCCTGCCCCGGCGTGACCTGGAGGTAGCCGATCTCGCCCGCCGCGCCGTGCGCGCCGGGCACCACCCGGCCGCCGACCACCAGGGCCGCCGCCAGGCCGGTGCCGAGGTTGAGATAGACGCCCGTGGAGACCCCGCGCAGCGCGCCCCACCGCAGCTCGGCCGCCGCCGCCGCGTTCACGTCGTTGTCGATGGCCACCGGCGTCGCGCCGAACTCCTCGCGCAGCAGCCTGGGCAGCTCCAGCCCCTCCCAGCCGGGCACGTTCGGCGCCAGGCGCACCACGCCGTCCCTGATCACCCCGCAGGTGGAGAAGCCGACCGCGGCCGGCCGCCCGTCCAGGGCGCGGGCCGCGGCGAGGGCCCGGACGAGCGTGTCCGGGCCGGTCTCCAGCCGGGTGCGGCCGGCGACCACGGGCCCGTCGGAGCCCGAGACCCCGATCGCGACCTTGGTCCCGCCGACGTCGATGCCCAGGACCCGGCTCACCGCGCGGCGCCCCTGCGGGCCAGCGAGTCGATCGCCACCGCCAGGGCCAGCACGCCGGCCGTCACCATGAACCGGACGGAGGAGTCCACGCTCAGCAGGTACATGCCGTTGGTGATCGACTGGATGACCAGCACCCCGAGCAGCGCGGCGTAGGCCCGTCCCCGTCCGCCGAACAGGGACGTGCCGCCGATGACCGCCGTGGCGATGGCCATGAGCAGGATGTCGCTGCCGCCCGACCCCTGGTTGACCGCCGACAGCCGGCTGGCGGCCAGCACGCCGCCCGCCGCAGCCAGCGTCGAGGCCAGCACGAACGCCAGGATCCTGATCCTGGTCACGTTGATGCCCGCGCGCCTGGCGGCCTCGGCGTTGCCGCCGACGGCGTACAGGTGGCGGCCGAACGCGGTGTGCCGCAGGACCAGGTCGAGCAGGACCACCAGTGCGCCGAAGAGCACCAGCAGCAGCGGCACGCCGCGGTCGGCCGACATGACCGCCACCGCCGCGCCGAGCACGACCGCCAGCCCGCCCGCCGTCACGGGGACCTGCCAGGCCGGCGCCACGGGCAGTCCGGCGGCCAGCCGTGCCCGCCTGGCCAGCGTGGCGATCGCGGCGTGACCGCCGGCCAGCCCGATCACCAGTGCCCAGGACAGCCATCCCGGCAGCCAGGTGTCGCTCAGCCCCGAGATGAACCCGTTGAACGGCAGGTTGATCGTCCCGCCCTGGCGCAGCAGGTAGAGCAGCAGCCCGAGCCAGCCCATCAGCCCGGCCAGCGTGACCACGAACGACGGCATGCGCAGCTTGGTCAGCATGAGCCCGTGCAGCAGCCCGATCGCCGCGCCGGCCGCCAGCGCGAGCAGGATGGCCAGCAGGGCGTTCCAGCCCTGCTTGACGTGCGCGATCGTCATGATCGTGGCGCACAGGCCGCTGACCGAGCCGGCCGACAGGTCGATCTCGCCGAGCAGCAGCACCATGATGACGCCGAGCGCGATCGTGCCCGTGGCGGCCATCTGGAGTGCCAGGTTGGTGAGGTTCTCGGGCGACAGGAAACGCTCGTTGAGCGTGCTGAACACGATCGTGATCGCCACCAGGCCGCCGACCACCGGCCAGGCGCCGGCCTCTCCCTGGCGCAGCCGTCCGGTCACCGTGATCGGCATCGCCGTCATTCGCCCGCTCCTGTGATCGCGGCCACGATCTCCTCGCGGGAGGCCTCGGCCGTACGGAACTCACCGGCGTTGCGTCCGAGACGCAGCACCACCACCCGGTCGCTCACCTCGCGCACGTCGGCGAGGTTGTGCGAGATGACCAGCACCGCGAGCCCGCGCTCGCGCAACCGCCGGATCAGCGCCAGCACCTGGGCCGTCTGCTCGACGCCGAGCGCGGCGGTCGGCTCGTCCAGGATGACCAGCCGGGGTTCGCCGAGCAGCGCTCTGGCGATGGCCACCGACTGCCGCTGGCCGCCCGACAAGGTCGACACCGGCACCCTGATGTCGCCGATGCGCACGTCGAGCTGAGCGAGCAGGTCGCGGGTCGCGCGTTCCATGCTCAGGTGGCGCAGCACCGACCAGCGGCGGCGTTCGGCGCCGAGGAACAGGTTGGCCACGACGTCGAGGTTCTCGCAGAGCGCGAGGTCCTGGTAGACGGTCGAGATGCCGAGCGCCTGCGCGTCGTGCGGGGTGGCGACGCGCACCGGCGCGCCGTCCACCGTGATCTGGCCCTCGTCCGGCACGACCGCGCCGGAGATGGTCTTGACCAGCGTCGACTTGCCCGCGCCGTTGTCGCCCATGAGCGCCACGACCTCGCCGGGACGCAGCTCCAGCCCTGCCCCGTCGAGCGCCCGCACCGCTCCGTACCGTTTGGAGATCCCGGTCGCCGCGATCATCTACTCGATGCCCGCCTTCGCGCAGGCGGCCTTGACCTCGGCCGTGCAGATCTGGTCGGCCTTGTAGAACCCGTCCTTCACGATGGTGTCCTTGATCTTGTCGGCGGTGACCGCGATGGGGTCGAGGAGGAAGGCCGGGATGTCAGCCGTGCCGTTGTTCACCTTGGAGGTGGCGGCGGGCTGCTCGCCCTTGGTCAGGGCGACGGCCAGCTCGGCGGCCTTCTCCGCCTCTCTCCTGATGTCCAGGTAGATGGTCATGTACTGCTCGCCGGTGAGGATGCGCTGCACGGCGGCCAGCTCGGCGTCCTGACCGGTGATGGGCGGCAGCTCCTTGTAGCCGGCGCGCTTCATGGCGGCGATGGCGCCGCCCGCCATGCCGTCGTTGGCCGACAGCACGCCGACGATCTGGTCCCGGCCGATGGCGGTGATCGCCTGCTCCATCTGCTGCTGCGCCTTGTCGGGGCTCCAGTCGGGGGTGTCGAACTCCCTGCCGACCTTGACCCTGCCGTCCAGGACGCTCTTGGCGCCCTTCTTGTAGTCGGCCGAGCTGGGGTCGGTGGGCGAGCCGTGGATCATCACGATCTGGCCCTTGGCCGTGGTGCCCTTGGCGTTCATGGCGTCGAGCAGCGCCTGACCCTGCATCTCGCCCACCCGTACGTTGTTGAACGAGACGTAGTAGGCGTAGTCGATCCCCGAGATCAGCCGGTCGTAGGCGACCACCGGGACCTTCTTCTGCCTGGCCTGGTTGACCAGGGGCGCGACCGCGTTGGCGTCCACGGCGTCCAGGACGAGCACGTCGGCGTCCTGGGTGAGCGCGGCCTCGACCTGTTGTTGTTGTTTGGCCGCGTCCTGCTCGGCGTTGCCGTAGATCACCTTGCAGGCGGGGCACAACGCCTTGACCTTGGCCTCGAACAGCGGGCGGTCGAAGGCTTCATATCGGGTGGTCTTGGATTCGGGGAGGAACAGGGCGATCGTCCCGCCCTGCCGCGGCCCGTCGGCCTGAGTGGCCGTCGTGCCGGTGGTGGTGCTGTTCCCGCAGGCGGCGGCCAGCAGGACCGCCGCCGCGGGGATGAGTCGCCAAGCTCGGTGCATCGCACTTCGTCCTCTCAGAAGATGCCCGCCCCCGCTTGGTAAGAAAGGTAGTTTACTATCAGGCGTGTTGGCTAGAGTGCACCTCGGAGGGAGGCCGGACATGCGACGCGACCTGGCGAATCCACGGCTGCTGCGGGTGCTCAACGAGCGCCGTCTGCTCGACCAGCTGCACGAGCACGGCCCCGCCTCGCGCGCCGACCTGGCCAAGAGCACCGGCCTGTCCAAGCCCACGGTCTCGGCCGCCCTGGCGGGGCTGGCCGAGGACGGCCTGGTCCACCTGGTGGGCGAGGTGTCCGGACGGCCCGGCCCCGTCTCCTCGCTGTACGACGTGAACGCCGCCTCGACCCACGTCGCCGGCATCGACATCGGCCGCGACTGGATCAGGGTGGCCGTGGCCGACCTGCGCGGCGCGTTCGCCGGGCGTACCGACGGCCGCAACACGGCCCGCACCTCGGCCGAGCTGGCCGAGCTGGTCGGCGAGCTGGCCGGGGCGGCGGCCCGCGAGGCCGAGGTCGAGTGGCGCTCGATCACCTGCGCGGTGGTGGGCTCACCCGGTGTGTACGACCCCGTGCGCGGCGGCCTCGACTTCGCCCCCAACCTGCCCGGCCCGCCTGACCTGGCCGACCGGTTGCACGCCGCCCTGGGCGTCGACCTCGTCATCGAGAACGACATCAACCTGGCCGCCGTCGGCGAGCACGTCCACGGGGCCGGGCGGGGCAAGGCCAACTTCGCCCTGGTGTCCATCGGCACCGGCGTCGGCATGGGCATCGTGATCAACGGCGAGCTGTACGTCGGGGCGCGGGGGGCGGCGGGCGAGGTCTCCTACATCCCGGCCGCCGAGGACCCCCCCGCCTCCGCCCCACCGACCGGCCCTTTCGCGGGGGACGCCGACCCCCTCAAGGGCGGGGCCGACTCCTTCGCGCACGACGCCGACCCTTTCACGCACGGGGCCACCGAGGCGGCCACCTCCGCGCCCGGTGTGGTGCGCGCCGCCCGGGCGGCGGGGCTGGAGCTGGAGACGGCGAGGGAGGTCTTCGCCGCCGCCGCCGAGGGGAACGCGGCGGCCAGATCGGTCGTGGAGGCCGAGGGCCGGCGCATCGGCGGGTTGCTGGTGGCCGTGGCCGCCGTGCTCGATCCGGAGGTGATCGTGCTGAGCGGGGGAGTGGGGCGCAACCTCGACCTGCTGGGCGCGTCCGTGGAGCGCCGCATCGCCGAGCTCGGGCCGCTGCGCCCGCGGGTGGTGGCCAGCGCGCTGGGCGACAGCGGCGTGCTGCTGGGCGCGGTCGCCCACGCCAAGTCCCGCGCGTGGGACCTCATCTTCGACGCCCGCAAACACTGACCCCCAGCTCCCGCCTGTGGGACGGGGGTTCGGGGCGATGCGGGGGAGTGGGGGCGCGCTTACGATATGGGGGTGGCCGGCCTCCTTCGTTCCGTGTGGCGCGAGCCTCGTCCTCCCGGCCCGCCCCTGCGGGTGTGGCGCGACTGGGCGCTCGTCGCGGTGCTCGTGCCGGCCGCGGTGATCGAGGGCGTGCTGCGGCCCGACCTCCGCTGGCCGGTGGTCTCGACGGCCGTCACCGTCGCGCTGATCCCCACGCTGCTGTGGCGCAGGACCAGGCCGCTGCTCATGGTCGCGCTCGTGTTCGGCGCCACGACCATGGCCCCGCTGCTGACTGGCGGCGAGCCGGTGGAGACGTACACGCTGGTGTTCGTCACGATCGTGCTCTACGCGCTGTTCCGGTGGGGTTCCGGGCGCGAGGCCGTGATCGGGATGGCGGCCGGGCTGGTCGCGGTCGGCCTGTCGCTGGTGTCCGGACGCATGGCGCCCGGCGACGTCGTCCCGGCGCTCGGCGTGCTGGTCGCGACCGTCGGGCTGGGCAGCGCCTTCCGCTACCGGGCCGGCGCGCGGCTGCGCGAGCTCGACCAGGTCAAACTGCTCGAACGCGAACAGCTCGCCCGCGACCTGCACGACACCGTCGCCCACCACGTCTCGGCCATGGCCATCCGCGCCCAGGCGGGTCTGGCCACCGCCGCCTCCGAGCCGGGCGCGGCCACCGACGCGTTACGGGTGATCGAGGCCGAGGCGTCGCGCACGCTCGCCGAGATGCGGGCCATGGTCCGGGTGCTGCGCAGGAACGAGCCGGCGGAGCTGACCCCGGGCCGCCACCTCGACGACCTGCGGCGGCTCGCCGGACGCCCGCGCGTCGGCCCGGCGGTCGAGGTGGAGATCGCGGACGGGCTCGGCGACCTGCCGCCCTCGGCCGGCGCGGCGCTCTACCGCATCGCCCAGGAGTCGATCACCAACGCCCGGCGGCACGCCCGTCACGCCACCCACATCACCGTCCGGGTCACCGCCGACGACGCCGCCATACTCCTGACCGTGAGCGACGACGGCGACCGCGCCGGCGGGGTCGCCGCCCCCGGGTACGGCCTGATCGGCATGATCGAACGCGCCGCCCTGCTCGGCGGCACCTGCGAGGCCGGCCCCAACCCCAACCGGGGCTGGACGGTCACCGCCGTCCTGCCGAAGGAGACCGCATGAAGGCCCGGCGGGAGGCCGCGGACGTGCGGAAGGAGGCGGTGTGAGCGACCGGCGGGAGGCCGCGGGAAGCGACCCGGAGGGCACGGCGGCCATCCGGGTGCTGGTCGCCGACGACCAGGAGATCGCGCGTACCGGGCTCAGGATGATCCTCGACGCCCAGCCCGGCATCGAGGTCGTCGGCGAGGCCGGCGACGGCAGGCGGGCCGTCGAGCTGGCCCGCCGCCTGCGCCCCGACGTGTGCCTGTTCGACATCCGCATGCCCGGCCTCGACGGCATCGCGGCCACCCGCGAGCTGGCCGGGCCCGACGTCGCCGACCCCATGGCGGTGGTCGTGATCACCACGTTCGACCTCGACGAGTACGTCTACGCCGCCCTGCGCGCCGGAGCCAGGGGTTTCCTGCTCAAGGACGCCGGCCCGGCGCTGCTCGCCCAGGCGGTGACCGCGGCGGCCGGCGGTGAGGCGCTCATCGCCCCGAGCGTGACCGCGCGCCTGCTGGCCGCGTTCGCCGGAGCCGGGCGTACGGAGGCGCCCGCGCAGCCGGTCGAGGCGCTCACCGGCCGCGAGGAGGAGATCCTGCGCGCCGTGGCCCGCGGCCGGACCAACAGCGAGATCGCCCGCGAGCTGCACATCTCGCTCAGCACGGTCAAGAGCCACGTCGCGAGCCTGATGACCAAGCTCGGCGTGCGCAACCGCGTCGAGATCGCCATGTGGGCCTACGAGACCGACCGCGTACGCACCTGACCTCTGAGGGTTCTGCGGACGACCCACTCGGCCACCGCCAGGTTGATCACCCAGCCCGCGCCGACGAGCAGCGCCCGGCCGAGCTCGCCGGGCGCCCCGAAGGCGGCCAGCCCGAACGCCAGGGTGAACGCCTGCGTGCCCGCGCCGAGCCCGATCGCGTACCCGCGGGTCATCCAGGCGCGATGCCGGGCCACGTCGCGCCGCCGGATCGCGGCCAGGCCGAGCAGGAGGCAGGCGGCCATGGCCGTCCCGAACAGCAGCCGGAAGGCGGCCAGCAACATCCCGTCGCCGGCGGGAAGGTCGGAGAAGAGCGTCAGCCACACCCCCGACAGCGCCGCGACCAGCCCGCACGCCACCAGCACCCGCCCCGCCGCGCGGTGCCACCCCGGCCGCCCGGCCCGGAACCGGGCCTGGAACTGGAACGTGCCGAGGACGCAGAACACCAGGGAAGCCGGGATGTGCAGCAACACCGGCACGGGCATGGCGAAGAAGCGCGCGTTGTCCGCCGTCACGGGGGCGCCGGCGGCCAGTTCGGTCACCCGGATTGCGCCGGCGACCAGCGGGACGACGCTGAGCGCGAGCAGCCCGGCGGGTGCGATCCATCTCATGCCTGAGAGCGTGCCGCCCGCGCCCGTGCCCGGTCATCGCGCGGACGGCCGGTCCTGGTTCGCACCATCGGCGGGCGGGCCGTCGTACTTTCGGCCATCGAGCCGTCGCCTTTCGACCGTTGAGCGTCCGCGCAGGTCACGCCCACACTGGCGGCACATCAGCGGCACGAGGGAGAAAACGATGAAGGCGTACGTCCTGCGCTCGTTCGGCTCGCCCGACCAGCTCGTCCTGACCGACGTCGAGCGGCCCGTGCCGCGCGACGACGAGGTGCTGGTCCGGGTGCGGGCCACGTCCGTGCAGCCCTACGACTGGCACTTCATGCGGGGGGAGCCGTACCTGGCCCGGGTCATGGGCGGCGGGGTCGGGCTGCGCCGGCCGCGCATCGCCGTCCTCGGGGCCGACGTGGCGGGGGAGGTCGAGGCGGCCGGCAAGGACGTCACGCTGTTCCGTCCCGGCGACGAGGTGTACGCGATGTCGCTCGGGGGCGGCTTCGGCGAGTACGTCTGCCTGCGGCAGGGCGAGGTGGCGCCCAGACCGGCGGGCCTGTCGTTCGAGCAGGCGGCGGCGGTGCCGATGGCGGCCAACACCGCGCTGATCGCGCTGCGCGACGAGGGACGCCTCCAGCCGGGCCAGAAGGTGCTGGTCAACGGCGCGTCCGGCGGCGTGGGCACGTTCGCCGTGCAGCTGGCCAAGGCGCTGGGGGCGCACGTCACGGGCGTGTGCAGCGGGCGCAACGCGGACCTGGTCCGCTCGCTCGGCGCGGACGACGTCATCGACCACACCAAGGAGGACTTCGCGGCGTCGGGCCGGCGCTTCGACCTGCTGCTCGACGTGGCGGGCGGCCGCCGGCTGGCGGACTGCCGCCGCGTGCTGACCAGGAAGGGCACGTACGTGCTGGTCGGCGGGCCGGCCGGCCGCTGGGTGCAGCCGGCCGGCCACATGTTCGCCGCGCTCGCGTCGGGGCCCTTCGTCCCGCAGCGGATCGTCAGGGCGGACGTCGTCCGCTGCGGGAGCAACAGGGCGAACCTGCTGACGCTGACCGGGCTGATCGAGCGGGGCGCGGTCACCCCGGTCATCGACCGGACCTTCCCCTTCGGCGAGCTCCCGGCGGCCGTCCGCTACCAGGAGGAGGGGCACGCCCCGGGGAAGGTCGTCGTCACAGGGTCGCGGTGAGCATGGCGGGGGCGGGGGCCTTCTGGAGCTGCTTGTAGTCGGCCCAGCGCTTGACGCCCTTGGGGTCGGGGCGTACCGCGCCGACGAAGGCCTGCCTGCGCCACTGCGACAGGCGTTCCTCCTTCACCACGTCGCCGGTGTGGGGGGAGTGGACCATGTAGCCGGGCTTGGAGATCATGCCGACGTGGCCGAGGCCGCTGAAGAACACCAGGTCGCCTGGCTTGAGGTCCTTCCAGGCGATCTTCCTGGAGAAGGCGCCGTACTGCTCCGCGGCGGTTCTGGGGAGCTCGATGCCGGCGTCCTCGTAGGCTCGGAGCATGAGGCCCGAGCAGTCGTAGCCCCGCTCGCTGGCGCCGCCCCACACGTACGGGGTGCCGCGCTTGTCCATGGCGTATTCGAGGGCGACCTTCCAGGCCGGCTTCGGCACGTGCCGTTCCTGGACCTGTTTCACCTGGGGGCCGGTGAGGGTGATGGAGGGGGTGGGGGCGGCCGGAGCGGCGGGAGCCGCGGGGGCGGCAGGCACGAGACCTGCGGCGCCCGCTGCCACCGCCACAAGGATGGCGATGCTAGACAGGGGACTGTCCTTCCACGTGGCCGACCGGGTTAGCTGACGGGCTCGGGCCTGGAAGTAGCCCTACGGCGGCTCCTCGGGGGGGAGGCGCAGCCGATTCGCCCCGGGGGGAAAGGTGGGTCCCCGGCTCCACGCAGCGGCTGCGTGGATTAGGCTCGTCGGACTCTAACGAAACGGTCAAAAGGTCGCAATCCCCCCAAAACGGATTGTCCGGTTGTTGAGATGATGTGTTCGTCAGCCGAGACGAGCCGGTAAGGTACCGCCCATGGAGTCGCGTAACATCCGCCTGGCCGTCATCCCCGGGGATGGCATCGGCGCCGAGGTCGTAGCCGAAGGGCTCAAGGTCCTGGAGGCCGTGGGCACGAAGATCGAGCCCACCCACTACGACCTGGGCGCAGCCCGCTACCACCGCACCGGCGAGACCCTGCCCGACGCGGTGCTCGAAGAGCTGCGCGGCTACGACGCGATCCTGCTCGGCGCCGTGGGCGACCCCAGCGTGCCGCCCGGCATCCTGGAGCGCGACCTGCTGCTCAAGCTCCGGTTCGAGTTCGACCACTACGTCAACCTGCGGCCGGTCAAGCTGTTCCCCGGCGTCGAGACCGCGCTGGCCGGCGCCACCGCTGAGCACATCGACATGGTCGTCGTCCGCGAGGGCACCGAGGGTCTCTACGCGGGCACCGGCGGCGTCATGCGCCGCGGCACGCCGCACGAGATCGCCACCCAGGAGTCGCTGAACACCGCCCACGGCGTCGAGCGCGTCGTGCGGTACGCCTTCCAGAAGGCTCAGTCGCGGCCCCGCAAGAAGCTCACGCTCGTCCACAAGACGAACGTGCTCACCTTCGCCGGCGACCTCTGGCAGCGCACGGTCAACCGCGTGGCCGCGGAGTTCCCCGACGTCACCACCGACTACAGCCACATCGACGCGGCCTCGATGTTCTTCGTCACCCAGCCCGAGCGCTTCGACGTGATCGTCACCGACAACCTGTTCGGCGACATCATCACCGACCTCGGCGCCGCGATCGCCGGCGGCATCGGCCTGGCGGCCAGCGGCAACATCAACCCCGAGCGCACCTCGCCGAGCATGTTCGAGCCGGTGCACGGCAGCGCGCCCGACATCGCCGGTCAGGGCAAGGCCGACCCGACCGCCACCATCCTGTCCGTGGGCATGCTCCTCGACCACCTCGGCCTGCACGCCGAGGCCGCCAAGGTCGAGCAGGCCGTGGCCGCCGACATCGCCGAGCGGGTGACCGGCCGCGCCGGCCGCACGACCAGCGAGATCGGCGACGACATCGCCGCGCGAGTAGCCGGCTAGGACCGCCTAGCCCCGCACGCGCCTGGCGGTCCGAACACGGACTGCCAGGCGCTTTTTCGCGTTCGCCGGATCTAACCACCCCAACTGCCTCTTGCTATCCCAAATCGCGAGACACTAGGAAGTACGAATACTGCTCGCGGGCAGTAGCTAACAGAATCAGCTTTCGAAGTCGCAGATTCGTAGAGAGAAGGACCTCCGTCATGACCATCGCTCAGAAGCTCAGCTTCGACGTGCAGCATTCCGACCACGCTCGCACCGCGGCCGAGCGGGAGCAGGTACTGGCGAACCCCGGATTCGGGCAGGTCTTCACCGACCACATGATCTCGATCGACTACACCGACGGCGAGGGCTGGCACGACGCCCGGCTCATGCCGTACGGGCCGCTCTCGCTCAACCCCGCGACCTCGGTCTTCCACTATGCGCAGGAGCTGTTCGAGGGACTGAAGGCGTACCGGCAGATCTCCGGCTCGATCGCGACCTTCCGGCCGTACGCGAACGCCGCCCGCTTCAACCGCTCGGCCGAGCGCATGGCCATGCCCGAACTGCCGGAGGAGGCGTTCGTGGAGTCGCTGGAGCTGCTGGTCTCGGCCGACAAGGAGTGGGTGCCGACCACCGAGGGCCACAGCCTCTACCTGCGCCCGTTCATGTTCGCCACGCAGGCCGGGCTCGGCGTCAACTACCCGTCGAAGACCTACAAGTACATGGTGATCGCCTCGCCGGCGGCCTCGTACTTCAGCGGCGGCATCAAGCCCGTCTCGGTCTGGCTGTCCACCGAGTACACGCGCGCCGCGCCCGGCGGCACCGGCTTCGCCAAGTGCGGCGGCAACTACGCCGCCGCCTTCGTCGCCCAGCGCCAGGCCGTCGACAACGGCTGTGACCAGGTCGTCTGGCTCGACGCCCACAAGCACGAGTACGTCGAGGAGATGGGCGGGATGAACCTCTTCTTCGTCTTCGGCAACAAGCTCGTCACTCCGGCGCTCACCGGCACCCTGCTGCCCGGCATCACCCGGGAGTCGATCCTGGAGATGGCCGGCGACCTCGGCCTGGAGACCGAGGAGCGGCTGATCTCGGTGGACGAGTGGGAGTCCGCCTGCGCCTCCGGCGAGCTGACCGAGGTGTTCGCGTGCGGCACCGCCGCCGTGGTCACGCCGGTGGGCTCGGTCAGGGGCGACGACCGCTCCTGGACCATCGCCGACGGCACCCCCGGCCCGGTGACGATGCGGGTGCGCGAGGAGCTCGTCGGCATCCAGTACGGCGCCCGTCCCGACACCCGCAACTGGATCCACAAGATCGGCTAGAGCCGCGCGGACGGCCGGCGTCTCAGGCGCCGGCCTCCGTCAGGGCCGCGGTGTCGACGTGGAGGTTCCACGGGTCGGGCAGGAACACCGGCTCGCCCAGGGAGACGACGTTCTCGCTGCGGTAGCGCCGCCCGCCAGGCCCCCCGAACAGCGTCACCAACCGCTGGAACGGGTCGATCACCAGGTAGAGCGGCACCC
This sequence comes from Nonomuraea sp. NPDC048881, assembly GCF_040649795.1. NCBI lineage: Bacteria > Bacillati > Actinomycetota > Actinomycetes > Streptosporangiales > Streptosporangiaceae > Nonomuraea > Nonomuraea sp. NPDC048881. Next base: position 468,758 of record NZ_JBEZGC010000004.1, on the reverse strand, counting down.
CGCCGCGCGCGTACCCGCCCGTCTTGACGAAGTGCACGTCGTACGTCGTGGCCACCGAGACGACGTCCACGAGCAGGATCGTCGAGGCGCCGTGGACGGCGTGCTCCTCGTGCAGCCGCGGCCGGCGCGGGACCACGGCCAGGTCGGGCACGTAGAGATCGTGGCCGGGGCCCAGGTAGACGGTGATGTTCGGCCAGATCTCCCAGCCCCGGACCGCCGCCGCGGCGGCGAGCTGGAACAATGTCCGGGACAGGATCGTGTTGTGCTGCCAGGTGCCCGGCTCGTTCACCACGATCCGGCCCTGGACCGTCTCGATGCGGAACTCGGGGAACAGCTCGCGCACGGTGCGGTAGCGCTCTTCCAGGGGCCTGACCATGCCGCCGTCCTCATGCTTCCCGGGGGTTTCCAAAGGATCACTCAGAGTAACGGCGGCGGCGTCCCGCGATCTAGTGGTTCTTCCTGATCATCGTGATCCCGTCGGCGACCGGCAGCATCACCACGCTCACCCGGGGGTCCTCGATCACCAGGTCGTTGAACTCGCGGATCTGCACCGTCGTCGTCTCCGAGTGCGCCGGGTCGGCCACGTGGCCGCTGCGCAGCGTGTTGTCGGCCAGCAGCAGGCCGCCCGGCCGCAGCCGCTCGACCAGCAACTCGTAGTAACCGGGGTAGTTGCCCTTGTCGGCGTCGAGGAAGGCCAGGTCGATCGGCTCGTCGAAGGCGGCCAGCGTCTCCAGGGCGGGCCCGAGCGTCAGCGAGACGCGGTCGGTCACGCCCGCCCGCTCCCAGTAGCGCCGGGCGATGGACGTCCACTCCTCGCTCACGTCGAAGCAGTGCAGCCGCCCGCCGGACAACCCCCGCGCGATGCACACCGACGAGTAGCCGGTGAACGTGCCCACCTCGACCGCCACGGCCGGGGCCGTGAGCTGGGTCAGCATGGTCAGGAACCGGCCCTGGTCGGCGGAGATCTGCATCCTGGCGGCGTCGCCCGTCGCCTCGGCGGTCTCCCGCGCCAGCTCGTCGAGCAGGGGGTCGGGCGGGGTGGAGTGGTCGAGGATGTACCGGCCCACCGCGGGGTCGAGGAGGTTCGCCTTCATGAAGGTCATTCTCCCCTCACAGCGTTCTCTCATCGTCATCAGGTACCAATGAGGGAGCCGCCCCGGGCGGCTGTCCGGAGAGTGGTTCCGGCGTTGGTAGGGTCTGCGCGATCGGTGAGCTGGAAGTGGGCGGATGATGAAGCGGTTGGTTGCGGTCGCGGTCGCGTGTGCGGCGCTGGTGGTGCTCGGTGTGCTGGCCTTCTCGGAGCCGGGTGAGACGGCTGGGTCGGTACGCCTGACCAGGCAGCTAGACGGTTCGATGGTGCTGGCCGACAGGTCCGGCGACGCCCCCGTGCTCGACGTGTACGAGGACTTCGACTGCCCGATCTGCAAGGAGATGCACTCCAAGGTCGACGGCACGATCCAGAAGCTGGCCAGGGAGGGCAGGCTCAAGGTCGTCTTCCACCCCGTGACGATCTTCCAGGACGAGCCCATGCGCTCCAACTCCATCAGGGCCGCGGCCGCCGCCCGATGCGTGCCGGAGGAGAACTGGCTGGCCTTCAGGGACGAGCTCTACGCCATGCAGCCCGCCCCGCACGGCTCGGCCTCGGGCTTCACCGTGCAGGAGTTGGTGGCCGCCGCCAGGAAGGCCGGCGCCTCGGTGGACGAGTGCGTGACCTCGCAGTCGTACGCCAAGACCCACCTGGCGGAGACCTCGAAGATCCACATCCAGGGCACGCCGACCGTCCTGCTCGACGGGCAGCAGCTCGGCAACGAGGTGTTCGACCCGGCGGCCCTCGAACGCGCCGTCACCGGGGGCGCCGGCGTGCAAGTGTAAAGGTCGTGTCCACAAGCTGAGACCGATGTGCCAGATGGTGAATCCCTGTGGCAGACTGGCAGGCACCATGTTCTACGGTCTGCTCATTATCGGCAGGCGCGCTGGCTGACACAGGGACACCGCCAGCGCGCAGACCTCTCACGTCCGTGAGGGGTCTTTTTGTTTTCCAGGACACGGATCCGAAAGAAGAGACTTCATGGCCGACGACCGCTTCCACGTCTACGACACGACTCTGCGCGACGGCGCGCAGCAGGAAGGACTCAACCTCACCGTCGTCGACAAGCTCGCCATCGCACGGCAGCTGGACAGCCTGGGCGTCGGTTTCATCGAGGGGGGCTGGCCGGGCGCCAACCCCAAGGACACAGAGTTCTTCAGGCGCGCTCGAACAGAGCTCGACCTGAAGCACGCGCAGCTCGCCGCGTTCGGCGCGACCCGCCGGGCCGGTGTGAAGGCCGCCGACGACCCATTGGTAGCCGCATTGCGCGAATCCGGCGCGCCGGTCGTGACCCTTGTCGCCAAGAGCCACGACCGGCACGTGGAGCTGGCCCTCCGCACGACTCTCCAGGAGAACCTCGCGATGATCCGCGACACGGTCTCTCACCTTCGTGCGGAGGGACAGCGAGTCTTCCTCGACGCCGAGCACTTCTTCGACGGCTACACGTCCAATCCAGCCTACGCGCTGGAAGTGCTGCGGACCGCCGCCGAAGCCGGGGCCGACGTCATCGCCCTGTGCGACACGAACGGCGGCATGCTGCCCGACGAGCTGGCCGAGACCGTGCACGCGGCCGTCCAGACCGGGGCCCGCGTCGGCATCCACTGCCACGACGACACCGGCTGCGCCGTCGCCAACACCCTCGCCGCGGTCAAGGCGGGCGCCACGCACGTCCAGGGCTGCGCCAACGGCTACGGCGAGCGCTCGGGCAACGCCAACCTCTTCACCGTCGTCGCCAACCTCCAGCTCAAGCGCGGCTTCGACCTCGTGCCGCGGGAGGCGCTGGCGGACATGACCCGCATCGCCCACGCGATCACCGAGGTCACCAACGTCACCCCCAACTCGCACGCCCCCTACGTCGGCATGTCCGCCTTCGCCCACAAGGCCGGCCTGCACGCCAGCGCCATCAAGGTCGACCCCAACCTGTACCAGCACATCGACCCGGCCGCCGTGGGCAACGACATGCGCATGCTCGTCTCCGACATGGCCGGCCGCGCCTCCGTCGAGCTCAAGGGCCGCGAGCTGGGCTACGAGCTGACCCCCGAGCACACCAAGACGCTCGTCGAGCGCGTCAAGGAGCTGGAGTCGCAGGGCTTCACCTTCGAGGCCGCGGACGCGTCGTTCGAGCTGCTGCTGCGCGACACCGTCCAGGGGGCGCGCCGGCGGCACTTCGAGGTGGAGTCGTGGCGGGTGATCGTCGAGCGGACGAAGGGCGGCGAGCTGGTCAGCGAGGCCACCGTCAAGCTGCACGCCAAGGGCGAGCGCATCGTCGCCACCGGCGAGGGCAACGGCCCCGTGAACGCCCTGGACAAGGCCGTACGGCAGGGGCTTGAGCAGCTCTACCCCGAGCTGGCCAGGCTGGAGCTGGTGGACTACAAGGTCCGCATCCTCGAAGGCACCCACGGCACGGACGCCGTCACCCGCGTCCTCATCACCTCCAGCGACGACACCGCCGAGTGGGCGACGGTGGGGGTGGCCGAGAACATCATCGACGCCTCCTGGCAGGCGCTGGAGCAGGCGGTCACGTACGGCCTGCTGCGCGCCGGCCGCGACTGCAGCTGACCCCGGCGGCGGCGCGCGCCCCGAGCGGTTCCTGGGGTGCGCGCTCCGAGCGGGCTACGCTTTGGGGGCGCCGCGCGGCTGGGGGAGCTCAGGCGGAGATCGTCGAAAGCGGCGGGGGCGACCACGATCCGCGCGGTCGCCGCCACCCTGCCGTGCTCGGCTGCGATGAGCATCCCTGTGCACCGGATCAGGCGTCGGGCCACGTGTCCCTCATCTCGTCGTCGAGCGCCTCGCGGGCTGCGGCGACGTCGGTTTCGAAGTCGGGGTCCAGGGAGGCCGTGCTTCTCGCCAGGAACGCCTTGACCATCGTGGGAGCCGGTGCGATCACGGCGGCGGAGTTCCTGGACGCTTCGGTGGCGGTCATCACCTCATGGAATCAGGTCATCTGGTCGGGGGGACGTCGTCCGGGGAGTCGCCGGGGCGGACGAGGCCGGATTCGTAGGCGTGGCGGACCATATGGGCGCGGTCGCGGAGGGCGAGTTTGGCCAGCAGGCGGTTGATGTGGGTGCTGACGGTCGCCTCCGTGATGGACAGCGTGCCGGCGATCTCGGTGTTGGACAGGCCGTGCGCCACCAGCCGCAGCACCTCCTCCTCCCGGGCGGTCACCCCCGTGGCCGCCGGCGACGGGGCGGGGGCCGTACGCCGGTAGGCCGCCACGACGCGGCCGGTGACCGCCGGGTCGAGCAGGACGTCGCCCCGCGCGGCGCTGCGGATGGCGGCGAACAGGTGCTCGGGTGGCGACACCTTGGGCAGGAACCCGCTGACCCCGGCGTGCAGCGCGAGGTCGAGGTTCTCGTCGGTGTCGTAGGTGGTCAGCATGATCACTCGTGGGGGCGCCGGGGTCGCGAGGATGCGGCGGGCGGCCGCGGGCGGGGCTGGCGGGCTGGTGGTTCCCGGCGGGCGTGCTGGCGGGCATCGTGGTGTGGCTGTTCGGCGCGAGCGCGTGGAACCTGGTGCTCGGGATCGGCGGCCCGGTCATCCTGCTGGCCGCGTTCGGCGCCGTCGGCGTGTCGATCATCCGCACGCCGGCGCGGCGGGAGCGGGCGGCCTAGAGGCGGTCGGGGCCGCCGTCCTCGTCCAGCCAGGCCACGACGTGAGTGGTGAAGCTGTCCACGAGGGTCAGGGGTTCGCCGGCCAGCACGAGGAGGGCGACGAGCTGGTTGACGCCGAACGCGCGCTCCCAGGTGACCGCCCGCCGGTAGGTGCCGGCGTCGACGGCGTCGCGCAGGTGCTCCCAGCCGTGCCAGCCCATGAAGGCCGCGTCGATCGCCGGGTCGAACAGGTGGGCCCGGTCCCAGTCGAGGACGCCGACCAGCTTGCCGTCGGCGTCCCAGTGGACGTTGTCGCCGACGAGGTCGCCGTGGACCAGCGAGTCGGGGACCTGTTCCAGGGCCAGGGCGTCGTCGAGGCGCCGGCGTCCCTCCTCCCGCCACCTGGCCGGGAAGCGCGGGATGACCTCTTCGGCGAGGATCGTGCTCCAGCTCGCGGGCCCGGCGTACGAGCGCGGGGCGGGCAGCAGGGCGCGCAGCTCCGGGGTGACGGGCAGCTCGCGGAGGGCGCCGAGCAGCTCGCCGATCAGGGCCGGGTCGCCCTGGCCCGCGCCGAGACCGGCGCCGTCCAGCCAGGACACGGCCACGGCGGCGCGCTCCCCGAACGTCGTCACCGGCGTCAGCGGCTCGGGCACCGCGAACGGCAGCCCGGCGGCCGCGATCGCGCGCAGCAGCTCGGTCCGCCGCGGCAGCGCCGCGCTCACGCTCGGCCGCCGGCCGACCCGCACGGCCGCCACCCCGGGGAGCAGCACGACGTCGTGCATCCCGCCGGGGGCGAGCCGCGCACTGCCGAGGGGAGCGCCGGGTACGAGCGCGTCGGCGATCTCCAGCAGGTCAGAGGGCACGGACTCGCTCATCGGCTCATCTCTTCCGAGGGGGAGGGGGTACGCGTAGAGCCTACGCGGGTCCTGACCGGTGCCCGGCCTCCATACGATGGGGTCCCATGAGCTTCAGTGTGCTCGGCGTGCACGCCCACCCGGACGACGAGGCGATCTGGACCGGCGGCACCCTCGCCAAATACGCCGACGAGGGCGCCACGACCGCCGTCGTCACCTGCACCTGGGCCGAGGGCACCCGGCGGGCGCAGGAGCTGGAACGGGCCCTCGACATCCTCGGCGCGGGCAAGCCCCGGCTGCTCGGCCTCGCCGACGCGGGCAAGCCCGAGTCCGCCCCCGGCCGTCCGCGCTTCCTCGACGTGCCGTTCGACGAGGCGGTGGGCCTGCTGGTCGAGCACATCAGAGCCGTCCGGCCCGACGTCGTGCTCACCTTCGACGGCTTCGGCGGCTACGGCCACCCCGACCACGTGCACGTGCACCGGGTCACCCTGGCCGCGGTCGAGGCGGCCGGCTACGACCAGCTCTACCCCGGCACGGGCGACCCCTGGCGGCCGCACGCGCTCTACCTGGCGACCGTCCCGCGCTCGGTCGTGACGGCCCACTGGCGGGCGGTCTTCGGCGCCGATCCGGAGCCGGGCCAGGCCCTGCCCGGCGTCCCCGACCACCAGGTGTCGGCCGCGATCGACGTGTCGCGCTGGTCGGAGCGCAAGTGGGCGGCCATGCTCGCCCACGAGTCCGAGGTGGAGCGCGGCGCGTCGATGACCATGCTGACCGGGCTGCCGGAGCGGGCCCGCGCCCAGATGCTCGCCAACGAGTGGTACCGCCGGATCGCCTTCTAGACCGGCTAGAGCAGGCCCGCGGAGAGGGTCTCGCCCTCGACCTTGAGCTTGCCCCCCGAGCACGACACCTTGGGCGAGTCGGTGCCCGGCACGATCACCGTCAGCAGCGACTTCGCCGCCGGCGACACCACCACGTTGGTCGCGTCCTTGGCCAGGTAGGTGGGCGAGACCCAGCCCAGCTTGCCGCCGCGCTCCACCTTCTGGCCGCCGACCCGCTCGCACGCGGAGAACTGCATCAGCGTCACCTTGAAGGCGCCGTCGGCCAGCACCACCTTGCCGCCGCCGGTCGAGACGACCTTGTACGAGGGCGCGAACCGCCACAGGTTCCTGACCTTCTTGCCCCCGGAGGCCGTGTCGAGCACCGCCATCAGGTCCTGGCCGTGGTTCACCAGCACCGAACGCGTCCGGCTCACGCCGTAGGCCCGGTCCGTGAGGCGGAAGGCCTGCCGGTCCTTGCCGTAGGAGGTCTTGGTCAGCTTGGACGAGGTGCGCGGCCGGAACCGGGCCCCCTCGACCGTCGGCACGTTGTGCGCCTCGGGGGAGAGCGTCCAGTAGCGGTAGGCGCTCTTCTCGTAGGAGTGGAAGCCGCCGTCCATGAGGATGTCGCGGCCCTGCGCGTAGTACGTCACGCCCAGGTGGTCCTCGTGCCCGTGGAACTTCATGCCGGGCCCGAACCTGATCGAGTAGTACGACGAGTCCGGCTTCCCCCAGGCCGTCCGGCCGTAGACGTAACCGGCCTTGTAGACCTTGACCTTCTGCTTCGGGGTGCCGGTCTCCATCTTCGGCTCGGTCTCGGCGCTGCCGTCGCCGATCGGGACCATGTAGCCGTTGGGCATCGTGGAGTGGGCGATGAAGTCCTTCAGCGCCTCGGCCCGCCGGCTGATCTCGGCCGGCACCTTGCGGTCGCACGCCTTCATGTTGGTGATGGCGACCTGGAGGCGGCCGAACACGTAGACGGCGTAGCGGGGGGCCTGCTCCATGAGCGCGCCCTGGGAGTCGACGTCGAGCTTGACCGTGCCGGTGAGCCGCCTGGAGGCCAGGCTCGACCAGTCGGAGCGGCCGTACCGGCAGCCGATGCCCATGAGGGCGATGTCCTGGTCGATGCCGTGGTTGTGGCCCTTCTTGTACAGCCGCGCGTCCGACAGCAGCTTGGCGTGGTCGGCCAGGCTGTCCTTCAGCCAGCTGTCCTTGACGTGCATGCTCAGGCACAACAACGGCTGCGTGCGCAGCGAGACCGGGTGGTCCTTCCACACGTACGGCTTGGTGGCGGCGGCCCCGCGCCGGTTGTTCGCCACCCAGTCCTTGGTGATCTCGGTGGCACGATCCAGGTAACGCCGCTCGCCGGTGTTCTCGTAGGCCACGACCAGCGTGCCCATCCAGCGCAACGACTGGAAGACGAACTCCCACGACCGGTTCCGGTACGGGCTCGCCCCCCAGTCGATGTCCTTGCCCAGCTTGTACGCCGGCAGCCCCACCAGCGAGATCTCGCCCTTCATGACGTCCTCGGCCGTCGGCGTGCCCGGCAGCCAGTCGCCTTGGCACTGCGCGGTACGGGTCACCTTGTCGGCGGCCTGCGCCGGGCTCGTCAGCCCGCCGAGCGCGAGCGTGAGGGCAAGAGGTATCGCGAGCCGGCGCACGCCAGGGTTCCTTCCGGACAAGAAAGTGAGGGCGGGACATGCTTTCGGAATCACGATCAACCGGTCAAGTCGCGTACCGGATCGTTAACGGCCCGATGCCCGCCGGTGCCTCCGGCAGCGCGGATGTCATGCTGGAGCCGTGAGATTCGACGACATCGTGCTGCCCGACACGCCCGCCTGCCGCGGCGCGCTGGAGGTGGCCACCCGCTACCAGTCACCCTCGCTGCTCAACCACTCCATACGCGCGTACCTGTGGGCCGCCGCCTACGCCCGGAGCAGGGCGATCGACTTCGACGCCGAGCTGCTCTACGTGTCGTCCATGCTGCACGACATCGGCCTGGTCGCCGAGTTCGACAGCCAGACGGTGCCGTTCGAGGAGGCCGGCGGGCACGTGGCCTGGGCCTTCTGCGCGGGGGCCGGCTGGTCGCCCGAGCGCCGGCTGCGCGCCTCCGAGGTGATCATCCGGCACATGTGGGAGGAGGTGCCGGTGGAGGAGGACCCGGAGGGCCACCTGCTGGAGCTCTCCACCGGCATGGACATCTCCGGCCGGCGCACCGAGGACATCCCCGACGGCGTGCGGCGCGAGGTGCTGGAGCGCTACCCGCGGCTGGAGATCGCCAAGGAGTTCGCCGCCTGCATCGCCGACCAGGGCGCGCGCAAGCCGTCGAGCTACGCCGGCCGGTTCGTGCGCGGCGGGATCGCCGACCGCATCGCCGCCAACCCCCTCGACGCCTAACCCTTGGGCCCGGCGCTCTGCACGACGTCGAAGCTCCACACCTGGGAGTCCGTCGCCGCCGGGCCCTGCCCGTGACCGTGACCCTGGCCGTGACCCTGCCCCGCGGCGGCCTGGGCGTGGCCGCGCTGGAAGGCCTGGCCCTGCTGCCAGGTCCGGAAGTCCTCCTCGCTGCGCCAGCGCGTGTAGACGAGGTACTGGTCGGTGCCCTCGACCGGCCGCAGCAGCTCGAACCACTCGAACCCGTCGGCCGACTCCACCATCCCGGCCCGGCCGGAGAACCGCCGCTCCAGCTCCTCCCGCATCTCGGCGGGCACGGTCAGGACGTTGATCTTCACGATGGACAACGGAGGACCCCTCTCGGCGAAGCCTTAGCGCACGACCCGCTGCGTCGCAGGTGAGGGCTCCAGGCTAACGCGGGCCACCGCCGGTACGTGATCCCTGTCCAGCGCGTCCCGCAGGTTCGGCAGGGTGACCCGGGACAGGTGCTCGCTCAGCTCGCTCATCGGGGCGGCCTCGTCGGCGGCCACGCGCAGCCGTACCTCCGGGTGGCCGCGCGGGCCGACCAGGTCGGCGTCGGCGTTCAGGACGGCGGGGCTGGCCGCGACGTCGGCGGCGACCGCGTGGGCCATCCCGCCCGCCGCGATCTCGGTGACGCCGTCCGGGCCGGCCTCCAGGCGCAGCCGGGTGCGGGCGTCCCTGCGGCCCTGCGCGACCAGCCAGCGCAGGGCCAGCAGCGCGACCAGGACCGACACGGCGGCCACGGCCCACCACACGGGCGGGCTGTTGCGGGCGAAGAACCCGCGCACGCCGGCGTCCACGATCGGCGTGGACGGCCCCAGCAGCCCGCGGGCCAGCGTCAGCCCGCCGAGCGCGGCCAGCACCAGCCCGACCAGGGCCAGCCCCCACCGGTTGCCGCGGCCGGTCTTCCTGTTCATCGGCGCTCCTTGACGTTGACCGCCACCCGGTACGGCTCCACCGGGTCCAGCCCGGCGAGCCTGGTGAGGACGGCTTCGCGCACGGCCCGGCCGAAGCCCTCGTCGTCCCAGCCGGACGTGGTGGGCGTGACGGCGACCGTATGGCCGCGCAGGCTGGCGTGCGCCGAGCGCACCCCGGGCACCTCCTCGGCGGCGTGCTCCAGGGCCCTGGTGAAGCTCTTGGGACGCACACCGATGATCAGGTCGGGGTCGCCGGTCCGCACGGGGACCATCCGCGGCCGTCCCGGCACCAGGGCGGCGACCAGCAGCGCCAGCCCTGCCAGCGCCACGATCGCGGCCCCGGTCAGGACCAGCGGGTCCGACCACGGCGTCGTGGCCGCCCACGCCAGCATCCGGTCGTAGGGCAGCCATCGCAACGGGCTGCCCACCAGCGCGGACACCGTCTCGGCGGCGACCAGCAGCCCCAGCAGCGTGAGCAGGACGGCGACCACGATGGCCGGCACCCGGCGCTGCGGCCGGAACGCGCGCACCGCGGCCCGGTCGGCGCCCTTGTCCCGCGGCGGCGCCGCCCCCGGCTCGCCCCGGTGCGCCCCCGCCCCGCCCGCCGGGACGGCCCCCGGCGTCTCCACGGGCTCCTCGGACGGGAGCGGGCGGGTCATGCCGGGCCTCCCGCCAGATCGGTCATGATCACGTCGAGGCGGGTGACGTCCAGGCCGGTCTGCATGGCCACCCGGTTGCGCACGTGCTCCCGCAGCCGCGCGGCCACGGCGTGCAGCGGCGCCGGGTAGGCGACGGTCACGTCCAGCTTCAGGGTGGCCCGCTCGCCGCGCACCTCGGCGCTGGACGCGTGCGTCCACGGCGCCCCGCCCAGCCGCACGTCGAGCACCTCGGGCACCTCACGCGCCGCGCAGCAGGCGATCTTGGTGACCACCCGCTCGGAGATCTCGGTACGGCCCCGCCGCTCGGGCTCGGCCGACGGCGCGAGCCGCTGCCGGGGAACCGTGACGTGGGCGGTGGTGGTCATCGCCGCCTCGCGGTCAGGCCGGACAGGTTCAGCTCGCCGGTCTCGGCGACCTTGCCGACCAGGAAGCCGACCGCGCCGAGCACGAGGACGAGGAGGAACGCGCCGAGGCCGCCGAAGGCCCCCGCGAGTCCGAGGATGATGCCGACCGCCATGCCGATGACCGGCAGCCAAGGGACGTTGCTCATGATTCCTCCACCACGTCGATCACCACGTCGTCGATGTGCACGTTCACGGGACGTCCGCCGCCCGGCTCCCACACCGCCTGGCGGACGTCCTCGGCGGTCTCGGGCAGCGGCCGTACCAGGGTCGCCACGATGGCGATCTCCACCGTGTCCCCGTCGGCCGAGACGCCCATGACCCGCGCCCCGGGCAGGTACGTCGCCACCGTCCCGAACGGGCCGCCGGAGAGCCCCGCCACCCCCGGGCAGGCCCGTACGAGCTCGGCCAGCGTCTCGGCCTCCGCCTTGGCGTCGGCGTCGGCGTCGTCCCGCGTGTAGGCGGTGGCGCCGGGCCCGGTCATTGGACCCGGGGCTCCGGCTGCTCGATGGCCTCGCGGCGACCGTCGCCCCTGTCCCTGTCCCTGTCCCTGTCCCTGTCCTGGCCGGGCAGGTGCACGTCGTCCACCCTGATGTTGACCTCGGTCACCTCCAGGCCGCACATGCGCTCGACCGCCGCGATGACGTTCCTGCGCACGGCCGCGGCCAGGTCGGGGATGGCGGTGCCGTACTCGGCGACCAGGTCCATGTCCACGGCCGCCTGGCGCTCGCCGACCTCGACCGAGACGCCCTGGGCGACGCTGCGCTCCCCGCCGACCATCCCGCGCACGTTGCCGAGCGCCCTGGCGGCGCCGCCGCCCATGGCGTGCACGCCGGATACCTCGCGTGCGGCCAGTCCGGCGATCTTGGCGACGACGACGTCGTCGATGCTCGTCGTGCCCTTGTCGGTGACCAGCGAAGTCGCCGGCCCGCCCTCCTGCGTTCTGGCCCGCGGTACGGCAGAAGTCTGGTTGACCATCGTGTCCGGCACGTTCCGTCACCCCCTAGAAGTCTCTGATAAGCAGAGATATCCGCTTAACCGCCACCGATGCCCCACAAAACGGACTCTGGGGGCATTTATGGAGAGTTCCTGACTTTTTTGCCGGTGGGCGGACCCCTCCGGCGGCGGCGATAGCCTTGTCAGGTGCGTATAGCGAGGTTCTCCACAGGCGAAGGCGTGTCGTTCGGCGTGGTCGAAGGCGGCCCTGGAGAGGAGTTCGTCTCCACGGTCTCCGGCCATCCGTTCGGCCAGGTGCAGTTCACCGGCGAGCGCTTCCCGCTGTCCCAGGTGAAGCTGCTGGCCCCGATGCTGCCGAGCAAGGTCGTCGCCATCGGCAGGAACTACGCCGAGCACGCCCGCGAGATGGGCAACGAGGTGCCCGACGAGCCGCTCATCTTCATGAAGCCGTCCACGTCGGTGATCGGCCACGGCGAGGCCATCGCCTACCCGACCTCGCTGTCCGACCGGGTCGACTACGAGGGCGAGCTGGCCGTGGTGATCGGCAGGCTCTGCCGCGACGTGCCCGTCGACCGGGTCAAGGACGTCATCTTCGGCTACACCTGCGCCAACGACGTCACCGCCCGCGACCTGCAGAAGAAGGACGTGCAGTTCACCCGGGCCAAGAGCTTCGACACGTTCTGCCCGCTCGGGCCCTGGATCCAGACCGATCTCGACGCGAGCGACCTGGCGCTGACCACCACGGTCAACGGCGAGATCCGGCAGAGCGGCCGCACCAGCCAGCTCATCAACGACATCCCCGCGCTGGTCGCCTACGTCAGCGCCGTCATGACGCTGATCCCCGGCGACGTCATCCTGACCGGCACCCCGGCGGGCATCGGCCCGCTGGAGATCGGCGACGAGGTCAGCGTCGGCATCGAAGGCATCGGCACTCTCACGAACAAGGTGGTCTCCCGTGACTGATCTACGGGTGCGTTTCGCCCCGTCCCCGACCGGCATGTTCCACGTCGGCGGCGCCCGCACGGCGCTGTTCAACTGGGCCCTCGCCGAACAGTCCGGCGGCCGCTTCGTCCTGCGCGTCGAGGACACCGACGCCACGCGCAACCGTCCGGAGTGGACCGAGGGCATCATCTCGGCGCTCGACTGGATCGGCATCAACGGCACCAACCCGGTGTTCGAGGGCCCCTACTTCCAGTCGGCCTACGAGCCGCAGCACCGCGAGGCCGTGGCCAAGCTGCTGGCCGACGGCAAGGCGTACCACTGCGACTGCACCCGCGAGACCCTGGTGGCCCGCACCGGCTCCGAGCACAAGGGCTACGACGGGTTCTGCCGCGAGCGCGGCCTGACCGAGGGCGCGGTGCGCTTCCGCACCCCCGACGAGGGCGTCACCCTCGTCGAAGACCTGATCAGGGGCAACGTCGAGTTCCCCAACGAGGCCCAGGAAGACTTCGTGATCGCCCGCACCGACGGCTCGCCGCTCTACGTGCTGGCCAACGCCGTCGACGACATCACCCAGGGCATCACGCACGTCGTGCGCGGCGAGGAGCACCTCGGCAACGCCGCCAAGCAGGTGCTGCTGTGGCCGGCGCTCGGCTCCACCCCGCCGGTCTGGGCCCACCTGCCGGTGATCGTCAACGAGCAGCGCAAGAAGCTGTCCAAGCGCCGCGACAAGGTGGCCCTGGAGGACTACCGCGACGAGGGCTACCTGGCCGAGGCCATGGTCAACTACCTCATGCTGCTCGGCTGGGGCCCCGGCGAGGACCGCGAGATCATGCCGTGGGCGGAGATGGTCCCGCTGTTCAGGCTGGAGGACGTCAACTCCGCCAGCGCCTTCTTCGACGAGAAGAAGCTGCGGGCCTTCAACGGCGAGTACATCAGGGCCCTGCCGCTGGAGACCTTCGAGGAGCGCTGCTCGCCCTACCTCGACCCCGCCTGGGACCGCGAGCTTTTCAGCAAGGTCGCGGCGCTGGCCCAGACCCGCATCGGCGTGCTGTCGGAGATCCGGCAGAACGTCGACTTCCTCTTCCTCGACGAGCCCGTCTTCGACCAGCCGTCCTGGGACAAGGCGATGAAGAACTCCCCGGTGGAGATCCTCGACGGCTATCTCGACCGCCTCCAGACGGTCGCCTGGGACCCGGACTCGCTCAAGGAGGCCCTGGAGGAGGTCGGCGCGCCGCTCGGGCTCAAGCTGGGCAAGACCCAGGCCCCCGTGCGCGTGGCGATCACCGGCCGGACGGTGGGCCTGCCGCTGTTCGAGTCGATCGAGGTGCTCGGGCGCGAGCGCTCCATGGAGCGGATCCGAGCGGCGCTAGCGCGCCTGCGAGGCTGAGCGACGACCCGACGGCCATCGACAGCCACACCCCCGTGACGCCGAGCCACGAGCTCAGCAGATAGGCGAGGGGCAGCTGCACCGCGAAGCCCGCCAGCGTGGCGGCGAGCAGGCGGCTGCCCCTTCCGCTCGCCTGGAGCACCCCGCCGACGGCGATCAGCCCGCCGAACGGCACCAGGTAGAGCGCCATCCAGCGCAGGAAGCCCACGGCCACCGCCGGGTCGTCGGTGAACAGCCCGGCCGCGGGCACGGCCGCCAGGTTGAGCACCACCGCGACCACCGCCCCCGTCACCAGCCCGAGCCGCAGCGGTGACCCGACCGGCTCCGACCGCGCGGTGCGGATCATCGCCGCCTGGCGCAGCGCGTAGAAGACCATGACGCCGGCCAGCATGATCTTCTGGCCGATGCCGTACCCGGCGACCTCGGCCGTGCCGAACCCGGCCACGATCTCCACCAGCGCCATGCCCACCAGGGAGCGGGCCAGGAAGTCGCCCGACATGGGCAGGCCGGTCCGCAGCACCTCGCCGGCGAGCAGGCCGTCGCCGCCGGCGGCGCGGAGCCGTACGAGGGAGGTCGACGCCACCCCGAGCGTGATCAGCCGCGCCGCCACGGTGGCCAGCGCGGCCCCCTGGACGCCCAGGTCGAGGCCGTAGATGAACAGCGGGTCCAGGACGATCACCAGGGCGTTGCAGATCAGCGCGTTCCGCATGGGGGTCTTCGTGTCGCCCAGCCCCTTGAGGACGCCGTCCACGACGGTCTGGGCGAAGAACACCGGCAGCCCCGCCAGCGAGACCAGGAAGAAGCCGGCCGTCGGCCCGGGATCGTCGGTGAACAGGGCCGCCAGCGGCTCGCGCAGCAACACGCCGGGGACGGCGACGGCGAGCGAGAACGCGGCCCACAACACCCAGCCCGTCCTGATCACGGGCCCGATCGGCGCGTGCCCGTCACGCCGCCCGATCAGCACGGTAACCCCCGTCGGGACGGCCAGGAACAGCCCGTAGGCCAGGTATTCGGCCGTGGTGCCCACGGTGACGGCCGCGATGGCGCCCTCCCCGAGCCCCGAGACCCACAGCAGGTCGATCACCCCCACCGCCACCACGGCGGTGAGCAGCTCCACGTAGATGGGGAGAGCCAGCCGGAACATTTATACCTCGATTCGTTGTATCTCGTTTAGAGGTATAGCGTTACGATGCGCGACATGGCAAGCGGCGGGGATCTGTCCCTCACCATCCTGGGATTCCTGAACGAACGTCCGATGCACGGCTACGAGCTCAAGGCCCGCCTGGCCGCGCTCACCGGCCACCTCCGCCCGGTCAGCGACGGCGCCCTCTACCCCGCCATATCGAGACTGGAGAGCAAGGGCCTGGTCGAGCGGCACGAGGAGGCGGGCGCGGCGGCGGCCCGCAGGCAGGTGCTCACGCTCACCGGCAAGGGCCGCGAGGAGCTGCTGCGGCGGCTGCGCGAGCCGAGCGAGCTCGATGTCAGCGACCAGACGCGCTTCTTCGCCCTGCTGACGTTCCTGTCGGCGCTGCCCGACCCGGCCGACCGGTCACGGGTGCTGCGCCGCCGGCTGGCCTTCCTGGAGGCCCCGGCGAGCTTCTTCTACGAGGGCGGCCGGCCGGTCCGGATCAAGGACGAGCCCGACCCGTACCGGCGCGGGATGCTGGAGATCGCCCGCGCGTCGAGCCGGGCGGAGAAGGAATGGCTCCGGCAGCGCATCGAGGAGCTGCCGGAGCCGTCGTAGGGAAAGCCTCATCGGGGGAGGCGGGGGAGGCGGGGGAGGCGGGGGAGCGGCGGTCAGTCGAGGCCGCGGCGGGCCAGCAGCGGCCCGATGCCCGCCTCGCGCCCGCGGAAGTTGCGGAAGGCGGTCAGCGGGTCGAGGCTGCCGCCCCTGGAGAGCAGCTCGCGGCGGAAGTGGTCGCCGTTCGCCCTGGTCAGGCCGCCGTTCTCCTTGAACCACTCCACGCTCTCGGCGTCGAGCACCTCGCTCCAGATGTAGGAGTAGTAGCCGGCGCTGTAGCCGCCCGAGAAGATGTGGGCGAAGTAGTTGGTCCGGTAACGCGGGCGCACCAGCCGCACGTCGATCCCGGCCGCCTCCAGGGCCCGCTGCTCGAACGCCTGCGCGTCGGCCACCTGCTCGCCGGGCGCCAGCCGGTGCCAGGCCCAGTCGAGCAGCGTGGCCGCCAGGTACTCCACCGTCGCGAAGCCCTGGTTGAACTTCTCGGCCGCGTTGAGCTTCTCCACCAGCTCGGCGGGCATCGGCTCGCCCGTCTCGTGGTGCTTGGCGTAGTTGGCCAGGACCTCCGGCCAGGTCACCCACATCTCGTTGACCTGCGAGGGGTACTCGACGAAGTCGCGCGGCACGCTGGTGCCCGACACGCGCGGGAAGCGCACCTGCGAGAACAGCCCGTGCAGCGCGTGGCCGAACTCGTGGAAGGCGGTGTTCACCTCGTCGTACGTCAGCAGCGTCGGCCCCGAGGCCGGCTTGGTGATGTTGAGGTTGTTCATGACCACCGGCAGCTCGCCGAACAGGTGCGACTGGTCGACCAGGTTGTTCATCCACGCCCCGCCGCGCTTGTTCGCCCTGGCGTAGGGGTCGAGCAGGAACAGGCCGAGCGCGCCGCCGTCCTCGTCGAACACCTCGAAGACGGTCACGTCGGGGTGGTAACCGCGCAGGTCGGGCCGCTCGGTGAAGGTGATGCCGTAGAGCTTGGTGGCGGCGAAGAACACGCCGTCCCTGATGACCCGGTTCAGCTCGAAGTAGGGGCGCATGGCGTCGGCGTCGAAGTCGTAGCGGGCCAGCCGTACCTTCTCCGAGTAGTACGACCAGTCCCACGGCTCGATCTCGAACCCGGCCTGCTCGGTCAGCGCCTCGGCCTCCTTGCCGGCGTTGCGCACCGCTGGGCCGACGAGCTGGCCGAGCATCTCCTCGACCGCCTCGACGGTCTTGGCCGTCTGGTCGGCCACCGAGTAGGCGGCGTGGTCGGGGAAGCCGAGCAGCGCGGCCCGCTCGGCCCGCAGCGTGGCCATCCTGGCGGCCCGGTCGAAGTTGGCCGGGGCGCGGCCGACGCTCCGCTGGTACAGGCGGCGGCGCACGTCGCGGTCGGTGAGCTGGGCCAGGCCGGGCTGGTTGGTGAAGTTCAGCAGCGGCAGGACGTACGTGCCGTCGTCCTTGCGCAGCGACTCGATCCTGGCCTCGTCGAAGCCGTCGAGCTCCTTGGGGTCGGTGAGGACCAGGGCCTCCTCGGTGGACGCCTTGAGCAGGGTCTGCGCGAACTCGGTCGACAGCTTCGACAGCTCGCCGTTGAGCTCGCGCAGCCGGTCCTGCTCCGGCTCCGACAGGTCGGCCCCGGCCCGGACGAAGTCCTCCCGGTACTTCTCCAGCAGCCACGCCTCCTCGGCGTCGGACGTGCCCACCTGCTTGATCCGCGCCCACAGCGCCCGGTTGAGGCGGATCGCGTCGTTGTGCGCGGTCAGCTTCGGGGAGATCTCCTTCTCGATCTCCATGATCCCGTCGCTGGAGTTGGACGCGGCCATGCTGAAGAAGACCGTGGCCGTGCGGTCGAGGATCCGCCCCGAACGCTCCAGGGCCGCGATCGTGTTGTCGAAGGTGGGCGGCTCGGTGTTGTTCGCGATCGCGTCGACCTCGGCCAGGTGCTCGGCCATGCCGCGCTCGAACGCGGGCAGGTAGTGCTCCTCGCGGACGTCCGCGAACGGCGGCAGCTGGTACGGCAGGCTACTAGGGGCGAAGAACGGGTTCTCGGCCAACGCTTGGGCTCCTCCACGTGGTGTTTTGTCCTCTTCAGCTTGGCACGTCGGAGCCTGTGCCGCAGGCGGCCGGACGCCGCTTCGGCAATCGTTTTGGTCTTACCCCCCGAGCTGGGCTATTCTTTCGGACGTCGCCAAGCGCGCTCCGACAAGGAGTTCGCAGCGGTGGGGTATGGTGTAATTGGCAGCACGACTGATTCTGGTTCAGTTAGTCTAGGTTCGAGTCCTGGTACCCCAGCAAGTTTCCGAAACGGATGTCTCCCTGAGAGACATCCGTTTTTTCGTGTCGGCGGCCCGTCAGATCGCGAGGTCGCCCAGAATCTCGCTGATCAAGCGGCGCCGCGGCGCGAGCGGGATCACCCGGTTCCACGTCGCCCAGGAGGCGATGACCGACGTCGCCGAGCATGCCGATGCCACCAGGACGGCCCTGACCCTGCCGTACACGGACGAAGTCGTCATGCTGGACATCCGTGTGACGAGGGGCGCGGTTTCGTTCCTCAGGAGGCTGTTGAGGGCTTCGGGGTAAGGCGTGCGCCGGCCGGCACGCGCGGTGCGGGCCATGTACGAGGGGAAGACCGCGTCGCCGCAACGGCGGAGACCTTCCGCCGCGGACTGCTCGGCGGGTAGCCTCCCTCGCCTCATGGACGAATTCCGCATGCGCGAGGGCGGCCTCACCCGTTTCGTCGCCCCGTTCGCCGCGCCGCTGGCGCTCTTCTTCGCCGTCTGCCTGCTGCTCGGGGCCCTCCTCACCGGCAGCTCGGCGCTGGGCGTCGTGATCGGCGCGCTCGCCACGGCGGCACTGACCGGCGTGCTCGTCGTCAAGCACCGCCGTATGGCCGCGGGCACGGTGGTGCGCTTCTCGCCGGAGGGCGTGGAACTGGCCGACGCCCGCGGCTTCCGGGTGCGCCTGCGCTGGCCCGACATCACCGCGATCGGCGTGGTCGACACCCGGACGGCCGACCCCCGGCCCCTGGGCCGGCCCGGCGGCGTCCGCGTACACGTCCCGGCGCTGCGCTCGGTGGGGCTGGTCGGGTGGGGCGAGCGCACGCTCCCGCCGCGGACGCCGCGGTGGATGCGCGAGCGCCTGGCCCGGGTGCCCGCCGACCCCGTCACCGGACGGCCCGAGGTCGCGATCCCGCTCGGCGAGATCGACCCGCTGTGGGAACGGGGGCCGATGGGCGACTGGGTCCGCCGTCACAGGCCCGATCTCATGCGCCGATAAGCGGTTTGGTTGTGGTCTGCGGGGTGCGGTAGAGTTACCTGCGTCGCCGGGGAGACCCGGCACACCAGCTTGTGGACAAGGTCCCGTCGTCTAGTGGCCCAGGACGCCGCCCTCTCAAGGCGGTAGCGCCGGTTCGAATCCGGTCGGGACTACCACGATCACAAGCTGTGCGAAGGTCCCGTCGTCTAGTGGCCCAGGACGCCGCCCTCTCAAGGCGGTAGCGCCGGTTCGAATCCGGTCGGGACTACGTTCACCCAAAACGCTCCGGCGCGTCAAGCACCGGGGCGTTTTTCGCGTTCCCAGGGACGCTCGAAAACCCAAGGGACGCTCGAAGACGGAACAGGGCCCCGCGCGGATCGCGCGGGGCCCTGGCCGTGGTGGGATCAGGCCGAGGAGCGGGCCTTGAACAGGGCGCGGCGGGCCGCCTTGGCGATCTGCTTGTCGGGGTGGACCTGGGAGATCAGGTCAAGCAGCTCCTCGACGTGCGCGTGCGGGATCTTCCAGATCACCTCGAGAAGACCGTTGACCATGTCGGGCCCGATGTCCCGCAGGCTGCTGACGAACTCCGAACGCCCCAGCCCGGCCGAGATCGTCCACATGTCGAGGATCAGCCAGTGGGTGTCGTCCTGGGTGGGCTCGGGCGCCCCCTCGACCCCGAGCTGGCTCAGGTGCGTCGCCGCGTAGGGCCGCAGGGACGGCTGCTTGAGCGCCTCCTGCCAGGCCGGGACGGCGGCCTCGCCCAGCGTGCCCACCACGCTGGCCGCCTGTACCCGGATCAGGGCGTCGCTCTCGTCCTCGGCCGCCGCGTCGAGCAGCTCCTCGGCGGCCTTGGCCGGCTCCCTGAGCTGCATCCAGGCGGCGAACTCGGCGTCGGCCTCGTCCTCGGGCAGCTCGGCGCTCAGCGCGAGCAGCTCGTGGGCGCTCATGGATTCGATCGCGGGCCGGGCGTCGACCTCGATGTCGGCGTCGTCCACCAGGTGGACGACGCCCTCGGTGCCCAGCGGGGTGAGGCGCACGGTCGTGCCCTCGACCTCGACCATGCCGTAGCCGGTCAGCCAGTCGATGGCGGGGGCGAGCGGGTCGCCGGCCGCCTCCCAGGCGTCGCCGCCCAGCTCGTCGAGGTCGGCGGCGGCCTCGGCCAGCTCGCGGGCCAGGTCGTCGCGCTCGCGCGAGCCGCCGGCCAGCAGCAGCCTGACCAGCAGGCCCCGGGTCAGGCCGGCCAGCGCCATCGTCAGGTCGTCGTCGTCGAGCTCGGGGTCGCCGTAGTCGACCGAGTGCAGGCCGAGCATCCAGGCGTCGAGGACGTCCTCGTCGTCGTCGAACGGCCACTCGGAGGTGTCGTCCTGGACGGCCACGGTGTTGCCCTCGCCCGGTTCGAGGAACTCCAGGTCGACGGCGAGGTTCCAGATGTTCCAAAGCTGCGGGACCGCCTCGGCCACCGGGCCGTCGGTCTCGGGCCTGGGCAGGCCGACGGCGGCCAGCGCCTCCTCCACCTCGGCGTCGGTGAGCAGGGTGTCCTCGCCGACGCGGCGGCCGGAGCCGACCCACAGCGCCAGGTCGCGGGCCTTGGCGACCAGCGGGGACCGGCGGGCGGCCGCGGCCAGCTCGGAGTCGGGGCGCAGCCTGATCGTGTCGAGCTCGGCCAGCTCGTCGGCGAACGCCTCGAAGTCGCCCAGGTCGCCGGTCTCCTCCTCGTCGTCACCCGCGCCGTCGTCGTCGAGCAGGTCTTCCATGAGTTCGACGAACTCGTCCTCGACGTCGTCGAGCTCGGCCTGCAGGTCGGCGAGGGAGTCGGAGCCCTTGGCGAGCCTGCCGGTCTGGGAGAGGAACGTCAGGTACGCGTCGACGGCGGGCAGCATGCCGTCGGCGGCGGCGTCGGGATCCTCCACGACCTTCGGCATGCGGTCGAGCAGCAGGTTGCGCAGGTCGGAACGCTTCCACGTGCCGAGGTCCGGCGAGAAGGCGAGACGGTGCCAGAGTGCGGCAGGCCCCACGAGCTCGGGGTCGCTTCCGGGCGCGTTGGAACGCGCCCACAGGATGAACTCTTCGAGCAGGGGTCGCAGCTCAGTGGCGGCTACCTCGATGCGATCTGTCACGCACTCAGGCTAGTGCGCCCGCGAGGCAGTCGGCCCCCGAAATACGAGCTTTCGCCGATCATGACGTGCGGCGCATGGCCTCGGTGATGCGTTCGGCGGCCGCCATGACGGGCACGGCGTGCAACCGGCCGGGCGCCCGGGTGAGCCGCTCGATGGGCCCGGAGACCGAGACGGACGCGATCACCTTGCCTCCGCTGCCCCTTATGGGGGCGGACACGCTGGCCACCCCCTGCTCGCGCTCGCCGACGCTGTGGGCCCACCCGCGGCGGCGCACGGAGGCGAGGGTGGCGGCGGTGAACTTGGCGCCGCGCAGGCCCCTGTGCAGCCGGTCGGGCTCCTCCCAGGCCAGCAGGATCTGGGCCGCCGAGCCGGCCGTCATCGGCAGCGCCGAGCCCACCGGGACGGTGTCGCGCAGGCCGCTGGCCCGCTCGGCCGCCGCCACGCAGACCCGCTCGTCACCCTGGCGCCGGTAGAGTTGCGCGCTCTCGCCGGTCAGGTCGCGCAGCTGCATCAGCACGGGCGAGGCCACCGCGAGCAGCCGGTCCTCGCCGGCCGCCGTGGACAACTCCGCGAGCCGCGGCCCGAGCACGAATCTGCCCTGGGTGTCGCGGCTCACGATGCGGTGGTGCTCAAGTGCGACGGCCAGCCGGTGGGCCGTGGGGCGGGCCAGGCCGGTGGCCTGGACGAGCTGAGCCAGGGAAGCGGGACCCGCTTCGAGGGCATTGAGTACAAGAACGGCCTTGTCGAGTACTCCGACTCCGCTAGAGTTGTCCATACACCGATACTGCCGTCTCGACATATGAGAAAGCAAGTCGGAGGCAATCTCAAGGAGGAGATCATGGGCCGCACACTGGCCGAGAAGGTCTGGGAGCAGCACGTCGTCCGCCGTGCGGAGGGCGAACCCGACCTGCTCTACATCGACCTGCACCTCATTCACGAGGTGACCAGTCCGCAGGCGTTCGACGGACTCCGTCTCGCCGGCCGGAAGGTGCGCAGGCCCGATCTCACCATCGCCACCGAGGACCACAACGTCCCGACCGTGCTCGGCCCGATCTCCGACCCCGTCTCCAAGGCCCAGGTCGAGACGCTGCGCAAGAACGCCGCCGAGTTCGGCATCAGGCTGCACCCGATGGGCGACGCCGGCCAGGGCGTGGTGCACATCATCGGCCCGCAGTTCGGCCTGACCCAGCCGGGCATGACGATCGTCTGCGGCGACTCCCACACCTCCACCCACGGCGCCTTCGGCGGCATCGCGTTCGGCATCGGCACCTCCGAGGTCGAGCACGTGCTGGCCACCCAGACGCTGCCCGCCTACCGGCCGAAGACGATGGCCATCGAGGTCTCGGGCGAGCTGCCCGCCGGCGTCACCGCCAAAGACCTGATCCTGGCGATCATCGCCAAGATCGGCACCGGCGGCGGCCAGGGCTACATCGTCGAGTACCGCGGCGAGGCCGTGCGCAAGCTCTCCATGGAGGGCCGCATGACCGTCTGCAACATGTCCATCGAGGCGGGCGCCCGCGCCGGCGTGATCGCTCCGGACGAGACCACGTTCGCCTACCTCAAGGGCCGCCCGCACGCCCCCGAGGGCGAGCTGTGGGACCAGGCCGTCGAGTACTGGAAGTCGCTGCGCACCGACGACGACGCCGTGTTCGACAAGGTCGTGGAGATCGACGCCTCGACGCTGACCCCGTACGTCACGTGGGGCACCAACCCCGGCCAGGGCCTGCCGCTGGGCGAGTCCGTGCCGAGCCCCGACAGCTTCGCCGACCCGGTCGAGCGCTCGGCCGCAGAGCGCGCGCTGGAGTACATGGGCCTGACCGCGGGCACGCCGCTGCGCGAGATCGAGGTCGACACCGTGTTCGTCGGCTCGTGCACCAACGGCCGCATCGAGGACCTGCGCTCGGCCGCCGAGATCCTGCGCGGCCGCCAGGTCCGCACCCGCACGCTGATCGTGCCCGGGTCGATGCTGGTCAAGCTCCAGGCCGAGCAGGAGGGCCTGCACGAGGTGTTCAAGGCCGCCGGCGCCGAGTGGCGCGAGGCCGGCTGCTCGATGTGCCTCGGCATGAACCCCGACACGCTCAAGCCCGGCGAGCGCAGCGCCTCCACCTCCAACCGCAACTTCGAGGGCCGCCAGGGCAAGGGCGGCCGCACCCACCTGGTGTCGCCGCAGGTCGCCGCCGCGACCGCGGTCACCGGCCGCCTGACCGCCCCCGCCGACCTGTAAGGGAGAACCAGACCGATGGACGCCTTCACCACCCACACCGGTACGGCGGTGCCGCTGCGCCGCAGCAACGTCGACACCGACCAGATCATCCCGGCCGTCTGGCTCAAGCAGGTCAGCCGCACCGGCTTCGAGAAGGGCCTGTTCGCCGCCTGGCGCGAGGACCCGACGTTCGTCCTGAACGACCCCTCCTACGAGGGCGGCTCGATCCTGGTCTCCGGTCCCGACTTCGGCACCGGCTCCTCCCGCGAGCACGCCGTGTGGGCCCTGCAGCAGTACGGCTTCCGCGCCGTGATCGCCGCCCGCTTCGGCGACATCTTCCGCAACAACTCCACCAAGATGGGGCTGCTGCCGGTCGTCCTGCCCGCCGAGAAGGTCGAGGCCCTGCAGGCCGCCGTCGAGGCCGACCCGACGCTGCAGGTGACCGTCGACCTGCTGGAACGCCAGGTCCGCTGGGCCGGCGAGGTCGTGCCGTTCGAGATCGACGACTACACCCGCTGGCGCCTCACCGAGGGCCTGGACGACATCGGCCTGACCCTGCGTCACGCCGACGACGTGGCCGCGTACGAGAATGGTCGGCAGCCATGGCTGCCGACGACCGTCTAGAAGACGACGAACTGGCGCGGCGGTTGCGCGAGGCGCACCGCCGCGTCCGCATGCTCCCCGCCGCCGACAAGGAACGGGCGGCCCGCCGTTACCTGTCCATCTGCGATCTCGCCAAGCGCGATCCGGAAAGGGCGGCCGCCCGGCTCGACGCCTTTCTGGGCGCCCTCGACACGCCACGCGAGGGGGAAAACACGCAGGGTGATTGAGTTCCCCCGCGATCCCGCCTACTTTCGAGCGCGTAAGGGGTTTCTACGTCGAACTCGAGAGCTGGAACCCCGAGCCGTCACTGGGGGAGCAGGACTTTCATGAACAAGCGAGAGCTCGTCGACGCCATCACCGATCGGGTGGGCGACAAAAGGACGGCCACCGAGGCCGTCAACGCGGTCATCGAGGCCATCCAGAAGGCCGTGGCGAGCGGGGACAAGGTCTCCATCACGGGCTTCGGCGCGTTCGAGATGGTGAACAAGCCCGCCCGCACTGCCAGGAACCCGTCGACCGGCGCCGAGATCAAGGTCGCCGAGAGCTGGGCGCCCAAGTTCCGTCCCGGCTCTGAATTCAAGGACCTGGTCAACGAGGGCGGCAAGCAGATCGGCAAGAAGAAATAGTCTCAGCGGACATCACGCCCG
This sequence comes from Nonomuraea sp. NPDC048881, assembly GCF_040649795.1. NCBI lineage: Bacteria > Bacillati > Actinomycetota > Actinomycetes > Streptosporangiales > Streptosporangiaceae > Nonomuraea > Nonomuraea sp. NPDC048881. The sequence continues at coordinate 444,195 of NZ_JBEZGC010000004.1, read as the reverse complement.
GGCGGCCCACGCCCGGGCGTTCGCTGTTTTCCGGGACCGCGTCGTCATTCGGGCGCGGGAATCGGGAACGTCGACAGCGTGATGTAGGTGATCTGCCCGCCGTCGGTCGCCAGGTTCACCCGCTGCCCCGTGCGCAGCAGCAGCAGCGGCCCCGCGTCGAAGGCGCGCGTGCCGAACTCCAGCACCGTCCCGTCGTCGAGGAAGACCGAGCCGGAACGGGTGACCTCGTCGAAGCTGCGTACCGTCGCCTGCACGCCGTCCAGCCTAAGCCGACCGCCGTCCGGCGGGCGAGAGGCGGCCCGGAGGGTCACGCGCCCGGCCACAGGTCGGCGACCACCGCCGCCGTGTGCCGGCCCAGGCCCAGGGCGAGGGCCGCGCGCAGGTCGTCGGGGGTGTCCACGTCCCGCCGGAGCGAGTCGATCCCCGGCACGCACAGCTCCTTCGCGCCGCCGGCCAGGTGCTTGGCCCGCGACTCGCCGCCGAACCGCGGCGTGAACGGCCGCCCGGCCAGCACGCCGTAGAACGTGGTGCCGACCTCCTGGGCGTCCGGCACGAACGACTGGTCGAACTCGGCCGCCGCGGCCAGCGCCGTCGCCAGCTCGGCCGGTCGCAGGGCCGGCAGATCGGCCTGGAGCGCCCCCACCGCCTCACCGGGCGCGACGCGGACGGCATGGGCCGCGCCCGTGCGCAACGCGGTGTTGAGCCCGCGGTCGGGGTCGTGCACCACCTCCGCGCCCAGCGCCCCCAGCGGCCCCGCCGCGGCCGGATCGGCGGTCACCACGATCACCCGCGCCACCGCCGGGCAGGCCAGCGCCGCGGCCACGGTGTCGCAGGCCACGGCCACGGCCAGCCGCGTACGGTGGGGACCCGTCGCGGCCGCCAGCCGCGTCTTCGCCGCGACCAGCGTCTTCACCGGAATGACCAGAGACCAGCGGTTGCTCATAGGCTTAAGCATCTCGCCTCGACATCCCAAGCGGCCAACCGGGAGACTTGGGGCGCACACCGTACGGGTTGGAGGAGACCATGAGCCGCCCCACGCGACCTTCGCGTTTCTGGGAGTCATTCGCCGTAGCGGTGGTCAAGCCGCTGTCGTGGCTCCTGGTCAAGAAGGACTGGCGCAACGGCGAGCGACTCCCGCGCACCGGCGGCATCATCATCGCGGCCAACCATCTGTCCTGGAGCGATCCCGTCCTGCTGTCGCACTTCCTGTTCAACAACGGCCGCTGGCCGGTCATCCTGGCCAAGGCCGTGCTGTTCAAGGTGCCCTTCCTGGGCCGGGCGCTCAACGGCCTGCTGGCCATCCCGGTCGAGCGGGGCAGCAGCGAGGCGGCCAGGTCGCTCAGCTCGTCGGCCCAGCGGCTGCGCGACGGCGCGGCCATCCTGTTCTACCCCGAGGGCACCTGCACCCGCGATCCCGAGCTGTGGCCCATGGTGGGCAAGACCGGCGCCGCCCGGCTGGCGCTGGAGAGCGGCGCCCAGGTCATCCCCATCGCCCACTGGGGCGCCCACGAGCTGCTCCCGTACGGCGCCAAGAGGCCCAGGCTGTTCCCGCGCAAGACCTTCCACGTCACCGTCGGCCCGCCGGTCGACCTGTCCAAGTACGAGGGGCAGCCCCTGCGCGCCAGTGTGCTGCGCGAGGCGACCGCCGACATCATGGCGGCCATCACCGAGCAGCTGACCGAGCTGCGCGGCGAGAAGGCCCCGGAAACTCCCTACGATCCCGCCAGGCGGTGATGGCATGACAAAGGCAGCCGTTCTCGGCACGGGCTCGTGGGGCACCACGTTCGCCATGGTCCTCGCCGAGGCGGGCAACGAGGTCACGCTGTGGGGGCGCAGGCCGGAGCTGGTCGAGGCGATCGACAAGGACCACGCCAACCCCGACTACCTGCCCGGCGTGACGCTGCCCGAGGCGCTGCACGCCACCACCGACCCCGTGCGCGCGCTCGACGGCGCCGACTTCGTGGTCCTGGCCGTGCCCTCGCAGATGTTGCGGCCCAACCTGACCGCCTGGCGCGAGCACATCCCGCCGAACGCGGTCCTGGTCAGCCTCATGAAGGGCGTAGAGCTGGGCACGACCAAGCGCATGAGCGAGGTGATCCGCGAGGTCGCCGAGGTGCCCGAGGAGCGGGTCGCGGTGGTGTCCGGGCCCAACCTGGCCAAGGAGATCGCCCACCGCCAGCCCGCCGCCACGGTCGTCGCCTGCACCGACGAGTCGGTCGCCGAACGCCTCCAGGCCGCCTGCCACCTGCCGCCGTGGTTCCGGCCGTACACCAACACCGACGTGGTCGGGGTCGAGCTGGGCGGCGCGGTGAAGAACGTGATCGCGCTGGCCGTGGGCGTCTCGGCGGGCATGGGCATGGGCGACAACGTCAGCGCCATGCTCATCACCAGGGGCCTGGCCGAGATCTCCCGCCTGGGCGCCGCGCTCGGCGCCGACCCCCACACCTTCGCCGGGCTGGCCGGCATGGGCGACCTGGTGGCCACCTGCACCTCGCCGCTGTCGCGCAACCGCACCTTCGGCGAGAACCTGGGCCGCGGCATGACCCTCGCCGAGGTCGTCGCCGCCACCAGGCAGACCGCCGAGGGCGTGAAGTCCTGCGAGTCCGTCCTCGAGCTGGCCAGGAAGCACGACGTCGAGATGCCGATCACCGAGGTGGTCGTCGGGGTCGTGCACGACGGCATGTCGCCGTCGGAGGCGGGCATGCTGCTCATGTCCCGCTCGCCCAAACCCGAACGGTACGGCCTGTGAATCCGGACGCCACCGCGCGCTCGACTCGCTGTCAGGGGGACACCCCGGTAGATTCGGACGTCATGAGCAAGCCACGCGTCGCCGTCGTTTTCGGAGGTCGCAATTCTGAGCATGCCGTGTCCCTCATGGGCGCGGGCAGCGTGCTGGATGTGATCGACAGGAGTAAGTACGAGGTGATCCCGGTCGGGATCGCCCAGGACGGCAGGTGGGTGCTCGCCGCGTCCGACCAGCGGTTCGCCATCGAGGCCGGGGAGCTGCCCGCGGTCGACACCTCCGGAGCCGCGCTCGCGCTGCCCAGCGGCGGCGCCGGGCTGGTGGCCTACGACCCCGGGAGCATCCCGGTCGAGCTCGGCACGGTCGACGTCGTCTTCCCCGTCATGCACGGCCCGTTCGCCGAGGACGGCACCATCCAGGGCCTGCTGGAGATGGCCGGCGTCCGCTACGTCGGCTCCGGCGTGCTGGCCAGCGCCGTCGGCATGGACAAGGCCCACATGAAGACCGTGATGGCCGCCGCCGGGCTGCCGATCGGCCGGTACGTCGTCGTCCGCGACCGCGACTGGCGGCTCAACCGCGAGTGCGTGCTGAAGGAGGCCGAGGAGCTCGGCTTCCCGGTGTTCGTCAAGCCCGCCAGGGCCGGCTCCTCGCAGGGCATCTCCAAGGCCCACGACCGCGCCGAGCTGGAGGCGGCCGTCGAGTCCGCCCGGGTGCACGACCCCAAGGTGCTGATCGAGGCCGCGATCGAGGGCCGCGAGATCGAGTGCGCGGTGCTGGAGTCGCTCGGCGACGAGCCCGCCGCCGCGTCGATCCCGGGCGAGGTCAAGGTCGAGGGCGGCCAGGAGTTCTTCGACTTCGAGGCCAAGTACTACCCCGACCAGATGTCGCTCACCGTGCCGGCCGACATCCCGGCCGAGACCGCGGAGGAGCTGCGCGCGATGGCCGTACGGGCCTTCGAGGCGCTCGACTGCGAGGGTTTGTCCCGGGTCGACTTCTTCTACACGCCCGACGGCCGGCTGATCTTCAACGAGATCAACACGATGCCCGGGTTCACCTCGTTGTCGGTCGCGCCGCAGCTCTGGGCGGCCTCGGGGCTGTCGTACCCGCAGCTGGTCGACCGGCTGATCCAGCTCGCGCTGTCGCGCTCACCCGGCCTGCGTTGACACGGCCCGCCCGATCGGCCCCGACAGCTCGGCCAGCACGTCGGGCGCCGCGTGGTCGCCGCCGACCGTGACCTCCACGTACGTGGGCGCGGCCACCGCGGTGAACAGGGTGGGCTTGTCCGGATCGGCGAACCAGCCCACCCCGTCGATCTCCCGGAGCTGGTCGGTCGGCGCCATCCGGGCAGGCCGCGGCACACCGCAGCGCACCGCGATGGACGCCTCCCCCCAGACCGCCACGTACGGCGAGGCCGGCTCCGACGTGCCGCGCTCGGCGCCGTCGAGCGTCTTGGGCAGCAGGGACGCGAGCTTGTCACAGGCCGCCGCAGCCTCCCCCGAAGGCTTGGGCGGATCGACCTGTACCACGCCACCGCAGCCGGCGAGTGCCAGAAGAAGGAACAGAACGGCGGCGGCGCGCATGGAACCCAGACCTCGAATGTGTCAGATATGAACGATCGGACACGTAAGAGTACGCGTGATCCCCTCCACCGCCTGAATCTGCGCCACGACCAGCTTGCCGAGCTCGTCGACGTTGCGCGCCTCAGCGCGGACGATCACGTCGTAGGGCCCCGTCACGTCTTCCGCCTGGGTGACCCCCGGAATTCCGGAGATCTCCTCGGCAACGGCGGCGGCCTTGCCGACCTCGGTCTGAATAAGGATGTAGGCCTGCACCATCACGTCCTCCCGGGCGATTGGATCACGCCGAAGGGCCACCGTACCCTGTGTGCGTCAGGAGGTGCGTCATCACAGTCGGAGATCTCGGCGAGTTCGGTGTCGTCAATCGTATTGCCGGACGCCTGCCCCAGGGAGAGGGGGTCATGCTCGGCCCGGGTGACGACGCCGCCATGGTCGCCGCGCCCGACGGGCGGGTGGTCGTCTCGACCGATCTGCTGGTCGAGCGCAGGCACTTCCGGCTCGACTGGTCCGGTGGGCGCGACGTGGGCCGCAAGGCCGCCGCCCAGAACCTGGCCGACATCGCCGCCATGGGGGCCGTCCCGACGTCCATCGTGGTCGGGCTCGGCATCCCCGCCGAGCTGCCGGTGGCCTGGCTGGACGCCCTGACCGACGGATTCCGCGAGGAGTGCGCGGTGGTCGGCGCGAGCGTGGTCGGCGGCGACATCACCCGGTCGGACCTGGTGGTCATCGGGGTGACCGCGCTGGGCGACCTGCGCGGGCGGGCGCCGGTGACGCGGTCCGGGGCGCGGCCGGGACACGTGGTGGCCGTGGCCGGGCGGCTGGGGTACGCCGCCGCGGGGCTGGCGCTGCTGGCCGCCGGGGTCGCCGCGGGTTCCGGCGTGCTGGCGGAGGCGGTGACCGCCCACCGGCGGCCCTGCCCGCCGTACGAGGAGGGGCCGCGGGCGGCCGCGCTGGGCGCGAGCGCCATGCTCGACGTCAGCGACGGCCTGGTGCAGGACCTCGGGCACGTGGCCGCGGCCAGTGGCGTACGCGTCGAGCTCGATCCCGGGTCGTTCGCCGTGGGGGAGCCGGTGGCGGCGGCGGCCGAGGAGCTGGGGCAGGATCCGCTCGAATGGGTGCTCACGGGTGGTGAGGATCACGCGCTCGCCGCGGTCTTCCCGCCTGACGTACGGCTGCCGCCGTCGTGGCAGGTCGTGGGCCGGGTGGTCGAGGGGGAAGGCGTGCTGGTGCACGGCCGCCAGGTGGGACAGGGCGGCTGGGATCACTTTCGGTGATGACTTGTCCCGATTTACGTGAAATTTTCCGGATTTAGGGTAGGACTAGCGGGATTGTTGTGACAAGGACGTAGTAAAGGTGTTATGAAGATTGGCGGCCACTGTAACCGCGAGAAAGGGCAGCCATGGGCCGCCACGGCACCGGTGGATCCGACGATGGGGATGAACGGGGGAACGGCAGCGCTTTCTGGGGTCCCGACGACCCGGCCGAGGCGCCGGGCTGGCCGGCGTTGCCGGACCAGGTCGAGGTGACGGGGCAGTGGGCCCCGATGCCGCGCCGCGAGGACGGCCCGCCGCAGCGCAGCGGCAGGCAGCCCGAGCCGTTCGAGACCACGGGTGCCTTCGCCGTGCCCGCCGACGCCGCCCCAGGGTTCCCGCCGTCCGACGCCCCCTCCGGCCCCTTTCCGCCGCCGAACGGTCCCCAGTTCTCCGGGTCGCCCTACCCCGAGCCGAACGGGGCCGGGCCGTTCGAGGTGACGGGCGCGTTCGCCCGCCCGGCCGACTGGGACGCCGTCGGCCCCTCTTCCCAGCCCGACGCCACGTCCGCCTTCGGGCCGCCGCCGAGCTTCGACGCCTCCGGCCGCACCCCGGGCCCCTTCGACGCCCCCCGGCGGAACACCGGCCCGTTCGACGCGCAGGGCCCTGACAGCGGCCCGTTCGACAGGCAGGGCAGGAACACCGGCCCCTTCGACAGGCAGGGCGGGAACACCGGCCCCTTCGACGCCCAGGAGCCGGGTGGCACGGCCAGGTTCGACATGTCCGGACCCGGTGGCACCGCCAGGTTCGACGTGCCGGAGCCCGGAAACACGGCCAGGTTCGACGTGCCCGCCGAGTCCGACACCGCTTTCCACGCCAGGCCGCCGGAGCCCGGTGACGTGAAGGTGGCCGGGGAGCCGACCGCCGCGCACACGCCCGCCTGGGCGGAGGCCGAGACCGGCTTCCTGCGTTCGGGCTGGTCCTCCGACCAGGACCTCGACGACCTTGACGAGTCCGGCGAGTCCCGTGGCCGCCGCCGCGGCGGCCGGCGCAAGTCCTCCAGGGGCGGCGGCGGTGGCGACGACGACGGCCTGAACCCGCCTGCCGGCGGCGGCAGCGGCAAGGGCAGGGGCCGCATGGCGCTGCTGTCGGTCGCCGCCGTGGCCGTCGTGCTCGGCGGCACGGTCGCCGGGGTGAAGCTCATGAGCTCCTCGGACGACCCCGGCAAGTGCGCGGACGCGAGCTGCGCCGCCGTCCACACCAGCACCAGCCCCTCGACCGCCGCGGTCTCCGACCCCGGCACGGAGGAGGAAGAGCCCTCCGAGGAGCCGACGGAGGACGAGGAGACGAGCACGCCCTCCGACGCCCCGACGACCACCGCCCCCACGGTCGGCAACCGCGTCCCGCGCCGCAGCACGGCCCCCACCCCCACGCCCACCAGGACGCGGACGAAGGCCTCGGCCAAGCCGACGCGGGAGCCGGAGCCGCCGGCCGAGGAGACGATCTCCGAGGCCCCGACCGACAACGGCACGCCCCTGGGCAACTCCGACACCGGCGTCGTCCCCACGGTGGGCAGCAGCCCCGCGCCCGCGACCACCTCCACGTCCGGGTACGGCGGCAGCGGCGGCTCGGTCAACGTGCGGCAGACGGTCAAGCAGCGGCTCACCTCGTACTCGGCCACGCTGCGCGTCACCAACCAGTCGCCGGCCCCGCTGGCGAACGCCACCTTCTCCCTCCCGGTCGAGGGCCGCGTCATGGACGTGAACGGCGGCTCCTGGACCCAGGACGGCGACCTGCTGATCATCGACCTGTCGGGCTCGCTGGCCGCCGGGGACTCGGTGAGCGTCACGTACTCGGCGACGGGGAAGGCGCAGGAGCCGGGCGCGTGCGGGCTGGTCGGCGGGGAGTGCGCGATCGGCTGAGTGCCTGCTTGGTGCCGGTCGAGTGGTTGGATGGGGTTCATGACGACCCCTCCACGTGTGCTGACCGTCGCGGGCTCCGATTCCGGAGGCGGCGCGGGCATCCAGGCCGACCTGAAGACCATGATGGCGATGGGCGTGCACGGCATGAGCGTGATCGCCGCCGTCACGGCCCAGAACTCGCTGGGCGTCCAGGGCTACTGGGAGCTGCCGCCCGAGGCCGTGCGCGCGCAGCTCGACTCCGTGCTGGGCGACATCGGGGCGCAGGCGGTCAAGACCGGCATGCTGGCCTCGCCGGTGCTGGTGGAGACGGTGGCCGAGGTGCTGGGGGCCTATGACGCGCCGCTGGTGGTCGATCCCGTCGGGGTGTCCAAGCACGGCGACTCCCTGCTCGCCCCCGAGGCCGTCGACACGCTCAGGACGCGCCTGCTGCCCGTGGCCACGGTCGTGACGCCGAACCTGTGGGAGGTGGAGCAGCTCACCTCCGTCAAGGTCGAGGACGAGGGAGACCTGCGCAGGGCCGCCGACGCCGTGCTCGCGCTGGGGCCGTCCTGGGCCCTCATCAAGGGCGGCCATCTGCCCGGCGCCCCCGTCGACCTACTGACCGACGGCACGACCGAGCACCGTTTCGCCGCCGAACGCCTCGACAACCGGCACACCCACGGCACGGGTTGCACCCTGGCCTCGGCCCTGGCGTCCCGGCTCGCGCTCGGCGACGACGTCCCGACGGCGGTGGGGAGGGCCAAGGAGTACGTGACGGGCGCGATCGCCCGCGGCTTCCCCCTGGGCTCCGGCATCGGCCCGGTGGACCACGCCTGGCGCTGGCGCTGACCCCTGAGCCCGTCCCATGGCGGGGGCGGGCCGGGGGCGGGCACGACGAAAGCCCGCCGCTCCAGTGATCAGGAGCGGCGGGCTTCGCGAAAGACGAGAACTAGCGGGTGACCTTGCCCGCCTTGATGCACGAGGTGCACACGTTCAGCTTCTTCGGCGTGCCGCCGACGACCGCGCGGACCGTCTGGATGTTGGGGTTCCAACGACGACGGGTACGGCGGTGCGAGTGGGACACGTTGTTGCCGAAGGTCGGCCCCTTGCGGCAGACATCGCAGACGGAAGCCACGGTATCGCTCCTTATAACAGTCGATGTAGCCCTGTCCGCTGATGCTTTCCGGGCGGAGGGCATGCCGGGACAACCGGCCAGCCAGACGAGAATATCTGATCCACACCATTGGGCGCGAACCAGAGCACTGGACGGGGGCCGGTGCGGGGATATTCTCCTCCAACAAGGTAGCGCATGCGGGGAGGTCGAAGGAGCGCAGATGAAGGCCCTCGACCCGCCCGCGGTGCGCCGCTGGGCCCGCCTGGCCGCCGACGCCCTCGGCCGGGCGAGACCGGAGATCGACGCGCTCAACGTGTTCCCCGTGGCCGACGGCGACACCGGCACGAACCTGCACCTGACCATGCTGTCGGCGGCCGAGGCCGTCGAGTCCCTGCCCGACGACGTCGACGCGGCCGTGGTGTGGCAGACGCTCGCCTACGGGGCGCTGGTGGGGGCGCACGGCAACTCGGGGGTCATCGTCAGCCAGGCGCTGCGCGGGCTGGCCGAGGTGCTCAAGGACGGCTCCGACCTGCGCGCCGGCCTGGTCAGGGCGGCCACGCTCGCCAGGGAGGCCGTGGCCAGGCCGGTCGAGGGCACGGTGCTGACCGTGCTGGAGTCGGCCGCCCGCGCCGCCCGGGACGCCGACGGCGACGCGGGCGAGGTGGCGCGGCAGGCGGCGCGGGAGGCGCGGGCCGCGGTGCGCCGCACGCCGGGGCAGCTCGACGTGCTGGCCCGCAGCGGGGTCGTGGACGCGGGCGGCGCGGGGGCGGCGATCGTGCTGGAGACCCTGGCCGCCGTGCTCACCGACTCCTACAGCGACCACTACGACGTGCCGGCGCCGACCGGGCGGGTCACGCCGATGACCGAGGTGGGCGCCGGCTACGAGGTGATGTACCTGCTGGACGCCGACGAGCGCGCGGTGGCCGCGCTGCGCGACGAGCTCGACGCCATGGGCGAGTCGCTGGTCGTGGTGGGCGGCGAGGGCCTGTGGAACGTGCACGTGCACGTGGCCGACGCGGGGGCGGCCGTGGAGGCGGGGCTGCGGGCGGGACGTCCGCACCGGGTCAGGATCACGTACCTGGCCGAGCGCACGCACCGGGGCAGGGCGGGCAGGGGCGTGGTGGCGGTGGCGGCCGGCGACGGGATCGCGGCGCTGTTCGAGGAGAGCGGCGCGGTCGTGGTGCGCCGCGCGCCCGGCACCCGGCCCGCGCTGCCGGAGCTGCTGGCCGCGATCAGGCAGGCGGGCGCCGAGGTGGCCGTGCTGCCGAACGACGAGGGCGTCCTCGCGATCGCCGTCGCGGCGGCGGAGATCGCCCGCGAGGACGGCGTGGCCGTCAGCGTCCTGCCGACCAGGGCGACCGTGCAGGGGCTGTCGGCGCTGGCCGTGCACGACCCGCTGCGCCGGTTCGACGACGACGTGGTGGCCATGACGGACGCCGCCGGCCACACCAGGTACGGACATCTGGCGGTGGCGGACAGGGAGGCGTTCACCAGCGCGGGCGTGTGCCGGCCGGGCGACGTGCTCGGCCTGATCGACGGGGACGTGGCGGTGATCGGCGGCGACCTGGAGCGCGTGGCGAGGCTGATCATCGACCGCATGGTGGCCGGCGGCGGCGAGCTGGTGACCCTGGTCACGGGCGCCGACCTGCCCGAACGGCTGGCCGCCCGGCTGGAGGACCACCTGCGGCGCACGCGGCCGGACGTCGACCTGGTCGTCTACGACGGCGAGCAGGGCGGCTACCCGCTGCTGATCGGCGTCGAGTAGCGGCGCGAACTCTCTCCGCGAGCGACTCCGGGGCCCGGCGCGGCCCCTTCCGCGGGCGACTCCCGGGCCCGGTGCGGGATTCCTGTCGGCCGCAGGCGGTAGAACTGGATCCCGTGAGCCGTTTCGACGAGCCCCTGACCAAAGCGCTCGACCCGAAGACCGCCAAGCTGCTGCACAGCGTGCTCGGCCTGGAGACGGTCGGCGACCTGCTGCGCCACTACCCGCGCCGCTACGCCGAGCGCGGCGAGCTGACCTCGCTCGACGCGCTGGAGGTCGACGAGCACGTCACCGTGGTCGGCGAGGTGACCAGGCTGATGCGCAAGCCCATGCGCAACCGCGGCGGCACGTGGCTGGAGGCCGAGGTCGTCGACGGCAACGGCAACCGCATCTACCTGGCGTTCTTCGGCAAGGGCTCCCATGTGGCCGAGTCGCGGCTCAAGCCGGGGCGGCGCGGCATGTTCGCCGGCAAGGTGGGGCTGTTCGGCGCGCGCTCCAAGCCGCGCTGGCAGCTCTCGCACCCCGAGTTCGAGCTGTTCGAGGAGGAGGCCGAGGCGAGCGCCGAGGAGTTCGCGTCCGCGCCGGTGCCGATCTACCCGGCGGGCAAGGACGTCACGCCGTGGGCGATCCGCCGGGCGGTCGGCGTGGTGCTCGACACGCTGGGCCCGCTCGACGACCCGCTGCCCGCCGACCTGCGGGCCAGGCACGGCCTCCAGCCGCTCGCCGAGGCGCTGGTGGCCATCCACCGGCCGAAGGACCTCGCCGACGTGGGCCGGGCGCGCAAGCGGCTGAAGTTCGACGAGGCGTTCGTGCTGCAGGCGGTGCTGCTCCAGCGCCGCCAGGCGGCCACGGCGTGGCCGGCCAGGCCGCGTCCGAGGCGTTCCGACGGCATGCTGGCCGACTTCGACGGGCGGCTGCCGTTCTCGCTCACCGAGGGGCAGGCGCAGGTGGGGGAGGAGATCGCGGCCGACCTGGCGCTGGAGCATCCGATGCACCGGCTGCTGCAGGGCGAGGTGGGCGCGGGCAAGACGGTCGTGGCGCTGCGCGCGATGCTCCAGGTGGTCGACGCGGGCGGCCAGGCCGCGCTGCTGGCCCCGACGGAGGTGCTGGCCCAGCAGCACCACCGCTCGATCACGAACATGCTGGGCGAGCTGGCCCAGGGCGGCATGTTCGGCGGCACGGCGGTCACGCTGCTGACGGGCTCGATGGGCGCGGCGGCGCGGCGTGCGGCGCTGCTCGACGCGGCCTCGGGCACGGCGGGCATCGTGGTCGGCACGCACGCCCTGCTCCAGGAGCACGTGCAGTTCGCCGATCTGGGGCTGGTCGTGGTCGACGAGCAACACCGCTTCGGCGTGGAGCAGCGTGACGCGTTGCGCGAGAAGGCGGGCGGGGGCCGTCCGCACGTGCTGGTGATGACCGCGACCCCGATCCCGCGCACGGTCGCCATGACGGTCTTCGGCGACCTTGAGGTCTCGACGTTGTCGCAGCTCCCGTCGGGGCGCGCGCCCATCACCACGCACGTCGTGCCGGCCGCCGAGAAGCCCCACTATCTCGAACGCACCTGGCAGCGGGTGCGCGAGGAGGTGGAGCTGGGCAGGCAGGCGTACATCGTGTGCCCGCGGATCGGCGACCTGGAGGGCGACGAGGGCGACCTGGCGGCGGCGGGGGGCGACGACGACCGCCGTCCGCCGCTGGCCGTGCTGGAGGTCGCCGAGCTGCTCACCCAGGGCCCGTTCCAGGACCTGCGGGTCGGCACCCTGCACGGCAAGCTCCCGCCGGAGGAGAAGGACGCGATCATGCGCTCCTTCACCAAGGGCGAGCTCGACGTGCTGATCGCCACCACCGTCATCGAGGTGGGCGTCGACGTGCCCAACTCCTCGGTGATGATCATCATGGACGCCGACCGCTTCGGCGTCTCCCAGCTCCATCAGCTGCGCGGGCGGGTGGGCCGGGGCGGCCTGCCCGGCCTGTGCCTGCTGGTCTCCGACTTCCCCGAGGGCACCCCGGCCCGCGCCCGCCTCGACGCGGTGGCCGCCACGCTCGACGGCTTCGAGCTGTCCCGCGTCGACCTGGAACAGCGCCGCGAGGGCGACGTCCTGGGGGCGGCCCAGTCGGGCAAGCGCAGCTCGCTGAAGCTCCTGCAACTGCTGCGCGACGAGGACGTCATCAGCGCGGCGCGGGACGAAGCCGCACAGCTCCTGTCGGACGATCCCGAACTGACCCACCATGAGGGCCTGCGCGCCGAGATAGCCCGCCTGCTGGAGGACGAGAAGGCCGAGTACCTGGAGAAGACGTGAGGGGCCCGGAGAACCACGGAACAGGCCGACGAAGGCTCGCGTGACGGCGGCGAGCCGGTGAAGGGTCAGAGGGCGTTGCGTGGAGGGCCGTCAGCCGAAGTACGGCGAGTGGGAAAACCACGCGAAGCCGTAAAAGATAAAGATCTTAAAAGGCCCAGCCGCGGGGACGGCCTCCCCCCGAATGCCGTCCCCGGCTGGGCCCACCCTCGGGTCAGGTGCCGAGGGAACCGGCGTGCGGAAGGGCTCACGATCACGCCGGTCGGCCTTCATGTGGGTCACCTTGAAGGCCGCAGACTCATCATGCGGGCCGATCCGGCCGATGTGAATCACCCTTGCGCAGTCGAGGCCGACACTTGTCCACTCTTGACCTGGGCGAACATGCGGAACAATGGGCCTTATGACTCGGATCATCGCGGGGAGCGCGGGTGGGCGGCGGTTGGCCGTGCCGCCGGGGCGGGGCACGAGGCCGACCAGCGACAGGGCCAGGGAAGGCATCTTCTTGACCCTCGACTCCCTGTACGGCCTGCGCGAGGCCCGCGTGCTCGACCTGTACGCCGGTTCGGGCGCCGTGGGCCTGGAGTCGCTGTCCAGGGGCGCGGCCCACGCGCTGCTCGTCGAGTCCGACGCCAAGGCGATCCGGACGATCAGGGCCAACATCCGGTCTCTCGGCCTGGAAGGCGCGGAACTGGTGGCCGACAAGGTCGAGCGGGTCCTGGCCCGGCCGCCGGAGGAGCCGTACGACATCGTCTTCGCCGATCCGCCGTACGCGCTGGGTGACGGCGAGGTCACGCGGGTCCTGGAGCTGCTGCGCGACAACGGCTGGCTGATGGACGAGGGGCTGGTGGCATTCGAGCGGGAAACGAGGGGAAAGTCCTTGATGTGGCCGGAAGGTTATGTTGAGGAGAGGGTCCGTAGATACGGCGAAGCATCCGTTTGGTACGGTCGCGCCGCCGGGAACCCGTAGACCTGGGAGGCGTCTTGCGCCGCGTTGTCTGCCCGGGGTCGTTCGACCCCATCACCAATGGCCACCTCGACATCATCGGCCGGTCGGCCCGCCTGTACGACGAGGTGGTCGTGGCGGTCCTCATCAACATCGAGAAGAGCAGCCTGTTCACGGTCGACGAACGGATCGAGATCCTTCAGACCGTGACGAAGGAGTACCCCAACGTCAAGGTGCAGAAGTTCCACGGCCTGCTGGTGGACTTCTGCAAGCACAACGACATCCCCGCCATCGTCAAGGGCATCAGGGTCGTCAGCGACTTCGACTACGAGCTGCAGATGGCCCAGCTCAACTACCGTCTCTCGGGCGTCGAGACGCTCTTCATGCCCACCAATCCCGAGTACTCCTTCCTGTCCTCCAGCCGGGTCAAGGAGATCGCGCGGTATGGTGGCGACGTGTCCGGCCTGGTCCCTGACCTGGTGCACAAGCTGCTCATCGAGCGTCTCAGGGGCTGACCGCGACCTGGTATCCTTTCATTTCGGCCTTGTACGACGGCGAGCGTCTTCGCCATGCCTAGCGAGAGCAGGATGACTCAGCACCTCGACCCCCGCTCCCCTTGGGTGCTCTCCACTCATGATCTGGGGAAGCGACCGGGCACGATGCGGCAGATGACCCTGTCCCTTCCGGCACCGGCTAACCTCGGCGTCGACATGATCGGTGTCCCCAAAGACGCCGAAGTCGAGCTGGACCTCCGGCTCGAAGCAGTGATGGAAGGCGTGCTCGTCTCGGGCACGGCGCACGCCCCGCTCGCCGGGGAGTGCGCGCGGTGCCTTGACCCGATCACCTCGGACATCGAGGTCGATCTGCAGGAGCTGTTCTTCTACTCCGACGAGGACGCCTCGGAGGACGACTCGCTGCTCGACGGAGAGCTGCTCGACCTCGAGCCGACGTTCCGTGACGCGGTGGTGCTCGCACTGCCGCTGAGCCCCGTGTGCCGCGAGGACTGCGAGGGGCTCTGCACGGAGTGCGGGATCAAGCTGGCCGAGGCCGGCGACGATCACCGGCACGAGAAGATCGATGCCCGCTGGGCGTCGTTGCAAGGTCTGGTTTCCGAGAACGATAACGATCAGGAGAAGTGACGTGGCCGTCCCGAAGCGAAAGATGTCGCGGAGCAACACCCGCGCCCGTCGCTCCCAGTGGAAGACGACTGCTGTCGCCCTGGTGAGCTGCCCGCAGTGCCGTTCGCCCAAGCAGCCGCACATCGCGTGCCCCACCTGCGGCACCTACAACCGTCGTCAGGTCATCGAGCCGTCCGCCTGATCACACTGACAGCAGGCCCGCCCGCCGTTGTTCTGGGCGGGTTTCACCGTCAGCAGTTGACGTGATGCCGACCGGGTGCCATTGTGCCTCGGTCGGCGTTAACGTCTGTAGATGCGTACGGCGGCGGTTCGCCCGCGGCCGTGGTGGACGCCGGGGCTACCCGTTACCCCGACGCCCACCACGTTTTCGGGCATCTTCCGCGGCCGCCTTGTGAAGATGTCCGAGGAGGAAACACGTGGGCGCAGGTCCTAAGCCGGTGGCCGTGGAGGTCGCCAGGGAAGAGCTGCAGCGGGTCCTGGTCGTCGGCCTCGACCCCGACATCCTCGAGCGGGCGCTGACGCACCGCTCCTACGCGTACGAGAACGGCGGCCTGCCCACCAACGAGCGCCTGGAGTTCCTCGGCGACTCGGTGCTGGGGCTCGTGGTCACCGACACCCTCTACCGCAACCACCCCGACCTGCCCGAGGGGCAGCTCGCCAAGCTGCGCGCCGCCGTGGTCAACATGCGCGCGCTGGCCGACGTCGCCCGCAACCTGGGCCTGGGCCGGTTCCTGCGGCTCGGCAGGGGCGAGGAGGGCACCGGCGGGCGCGACAAGTCCTCGATCCTGGCCGACACGCTGGAGGCGCTGATCGGCGCGATCTACGTGGACAAGGGCCTCGACGAGGCGTTCCGGGTCGTCCACCTGCTGTTTGACCCGCTGATCGTGCGCTCGGCGTCGCTGGGCGCGGGGCTCGACTGGAAGACGTCCCTGCAGGAGCTCACCGCCTCCGAGGCGCTCGGCGTGCCCGAGTACCACGTCGAGGAGAGCGGCCCCGACCACGCCAAGTCGTTCACGGCCATGGTGCGCGTGGGCGGCGAGTCCTACGGCTCGGGCAGCGGGCGCAGCAAGAAGGAGGCCGAGCAGCAGGCGGCCGAGGCGGCCTGGACGCGCATCCGGGCCCGCCGCGAGCAGCGCGAGAGCCAGCCCGCGAGCTGACCCCGGCGCACGGGAAGCCCCGGCCCGCGTCCGGCGTTGTGACTGCGGATCCGTCCCCGCCGCGGCATGCCCGGCGGCCGGGGAAGTCGAGAGGACGGTGGGTGCACGGTGCCTGAGCTGCCAGAGGTCGAGGTCGTCAGGCGCGGCCTGGCGCAATGGGTCGTCGGCCGCGAGATCGCCGCCGCGGAG
Source organism: Nonomuraea sp. NPDC048881 (assembly GCF_040649795.1). NCBI lineage: Bacteria > Bacillati > Actinomycetota > Actinomycetes > Streptosporangiales > Streptosporangiaceae > Nonomuraea > Nonomuraea sp. NPDC048881. The sequence continues at coordinate 428,126 of NZ_JBEZGC010000004.1, read as the reverse complement.
GTGCTCCACCCGCGCGCGATCCGGAGGCACGTCCCCGGGGCCGACGAGTTCACCGCCCGCCTGAAGGGCCGTACGGTGTTGTCGGCCGAGCGCCGCGGCAAGTACCTGTGGCTGCCCCTGTCGGGCGGCGAGGAGGCCCTGCTGGCCCATCTGGGCATGAGCGGCCAGCTGCTCGTCGTCGATCCGCAGACGCCGCCCGAGAAGCACCTGCGCGTCCGCCTCCGCTTCGAGGACGGCGGCCCCGACCTGCGCTTCGTCGACCAGCGCACGTTCGGCCATGTCATGCTGACCCCGCTCGTCGGCGGCGTGCCCGCGCCGATCGCGCACATCGCGCCCGACCCGTTCGAGGCGTCGTTCGACGAGGCGGAGTTCACCCGCCGGCTCAGGGCCAGGCGCACCGAGATCAAACGGGCGCTGCTGGACCAGTCGCTGATCAGCGGCGTCGGCAACATCTACGCCGACGAGGCGTTGTGGATCGCCCGGCTCCACTGGGCCCGTCCCACCGAGACGCTGACCCGTCCGAAGGTCGCCGAGCTGCTGGCCGGCGTGCGCACGGTGATGGGCGCCGCCCTCCAGCAGGGCGGCACCTCCTTCGACAGCCTCTACGTCAACGTCAACGGCGAGAGCGGCTACTTCGACCGTTCGCTGGAGGTCTACGGCCGCCGCGACCTGCCGTGCTCGCGCTGCGGCACGCCCATCAGGCGCGAGGCGTTCATGAACCGGTCGTCGTACTCCTGCCCCAAATGCCAGCGAAAGCCGCGGTGAGCAGCGCCAGCGCGGCGCCCAGCCACATCACCGACGAGATCGACACGCCGTCCACCACCCGGCCGCCGACGAACGAGCCGAGCGCGATCGAGACGTTGAACGCCCCCACGAACAGCGCGGTGCCCAGCTCGCCCCCGCCCGAGCGCATGATCCACAGCTGCAGCGCCACGCCGACGCCGCCGTAACCGAGGCCCCACACGACGAGCATGACCAGGGGCAGCCCGACCAGCGCCAGCGCCGCCGTGGAGGCGGCGATGAGCAGGGCCAGGACGATCAGCACCGGCTTGGGGTCGCGGGCCGCCCTCGCGCCCGCGACGAAGTTGCCGACGACGCCGGCCGCGCCGTACACCAGCAGGGCGACGCTGACCAGGCCGGGACCGGCGTCCGCGACCTGCTCCAGGAACGGCCGGACGTAGGTGTAGGCCGCGAAGTGCCCGGTGATGATCAGCACGGTCGCCGCCAGCACGACCCGCAGCGCCCCCGGCAGCGGCGCGCGGGCGCCGCCCGAGGCGTCCTCGCCCGGCATCGGCGGCAGCACGGCGGCCAGCAGCCCGAGCAGCACCAGCGCCAGCCCGCCCATGACCGCGAACGACGTGCGCCACCCCGCCGCCGAGGCGATGAGCGTGCCCGCCGGCACGCCGAGCACCGAGGCCACCGACACGCCGCCGAGGATCACCGACGTGGCCCTGCCCACCGAGCGCTCGGGCACCAGCCGCAGGCCCAGCCCGGCCGCGAAGGCCCAGAACCCGCCGATGCTGATCCCGGTCAGCACCCGCGCGCCCAGCATGACGGGGAAGCTCGTCGCGAACGCCGCCGCCAGGTTGGCCACCGCGAGCAACGCCATCAGGCCGAGCAGGGGGACGCGCCGGTCCAGCCGCCGGGTGGCCAGGGCCAGCACGGGGGCCGAGACGGCCGCGACCAGCCCCGGCAGCGACACCATCAGCCCGGCGGTGCCGTCGGACACGCCCAAGGTCGAGGCGATCGAGGTCAACAGGCCGACGGGCAACATCTCGCTGGTCACGATGGTGAAGGTGCCCACCGCGACCGCGAGGACGGCGAGCCAGCGGGCCCGCGCGACAGTGGAGGTCTCAAGAGTCGTCATGCCGTTCAGCCTCCTCATCGGCCGGGGACGGAACAATGACGAAGCTCGAAGCCTTGCTTTAGGCAGGCTAAGCGATCGCGTCCGGGGAGTGGCATGGAGTTCAGGGAACTGGAGTGCTTCGTCGTGCTGAGCGAGGAGCTGCACTTCGCGCGCACGGCCGAGCGCCTGTATCTGTCGCCCGGCCGGGTGAGCCAGCTCATCGGGTCGCTGGAGACCCGGATCGGCGGCCGCCTGTTCGACCGCACCAGCAGGCGGGTGCGCCTGACGCCGCTCGGCCGGCGCTTCCTGGCCGACCTGCGGCCCGCCTACGACGGCATGGCGGCGGCCGTGTCGCGGGCGACGGCCTCGGCGCGGGAGGTGACGGGCCTGCTGCGGGTGGGGTTCCTGGCCACGCCGACCGAGATCGTCACCGGCAGCGTGGCGGCGTTCGAGCGGCGGTATCCCGGCTGCATGGTCGAGCTGGTCGAGGTGCCGCTCTCCGACCCGTTCAGCAAGCTGCGCGAGGGGCGGGTGGATCTGACGTTCACGCTGCTGCCGCTGGAGGAGCCCGACCTGGAGGGCGGCGCCGAGCTGAACCACTGCCCGGTCGAGCTGGGGCTGTCGGTACGCCACCCGCTGGCCGGCCGCGCCGGCGTCGACGCCGAGGAGCTGGCCTCGGTCGCCCTGTTCGGCCTCGACGACCCCGCGCCGCGCCGCTGGCAGGAGCACATCGCCCCCACCCTCACCCCGTCCGGGCGGCCGATCGCGCGGGCCGGCTCGGTGGCCACCACCCAGGAGGGCCTGACGCAGGTCGCGCTGAACCGCGGCGGCATGCTCTTCTGCAAGCCGAGCGCCGACCACCATCGCCGTCCCGACATCGCGTTCGTGCCGGTCGACGGCCTGCCTCCGTCGATCCTGGGCCTGGCCTGGCTGCGCGCCGGACGTACGGCCTCGATCCTGGCCTTCAACGAGTTGGCCATGGAAGTCGTACGGCGGCATGAGACGGTGGCGGCATGACGGATACGAAGAGTAATGGCGACAAAGGTTCGGAAAACGTCCGAGTAACCGCCTGGGTGCGGGGGAGGGTCCAGGGGGTGGGCTTCCGGTGGTGGACGCGCGCGAGGGCGTTGGAGCTCGGCCTGACCGGCTGGGCGCGGAACACCGACGACGGCCGGGTCGAGGTCGTCGCCGAGGGCCCGCGGGAGGCGTGCGTCAAGCTGTTGGAGCTGCTCAAAGGTTGCGACACGCCGGGAAGGGTCGATGGAGTAGTGGAACGATGGAGCGAACCCCGAGGTAGTTTGGGCGGTTTTGTAGAGCGGTAGTCGCTTTTGCTAAACGGCCCAAATAGGGTATAGTTGTATGTCGGGAGTGCCTATCAGTAGGGCGTTGCGGTTGGATCGACTTGACCGCCCACACTGCCGGTGCGACTCTTGTTAAGTACCACGCGCACCCCTCCCGCGGAATAGAAGTGCGCGAACCAGTCTGGTCACTCAGCGTGGAGGACCCTTTACCATGGCGAAGGCTCTACTCGGCCACGTCGGCGGTCCTGACCCTCGGATGGTCTCGGAGATGCGCCGCTTGCAGCAGCGTATCCGGGATCTGGAGGCAGAACTCATCCGACTTCAGGCCACGAATGACGCTCTTGCGGCGCAAACCCGCGACGAAGCGCTCAGTCGCTTGCAGGAGCGCGAGCCGGCACTCACCTGAGAGTGATCGGAGCGCAAGACCCAGGGACGTCTCGAAGAGGCGTCCCTTGTTATTTTCCCTGGTGAAAAAGCGCTGGTCATCGACATGCCCACGAGCGGCGGCCGGGACCAGTAGGCTTTTCCGAAGCCCGTTCAGCCGAGGCCGGGGAGGAGGGTCGGCGTTTGTACCTGAAGAGCCTCACCCTGCGCGGCTTCAAGTCCTTCGCCTCCGCGACCGCCCTGCGCCTCGAACCCGGCATCACGTGCGTCGTCGGCCCCAACGGCTCGGGCAAGTCCAACGTCGTCGACGCCCTGGCCTGGGTCATGGGCGAGCACAGCGCCAAGTCGCTGCGCGGCGGCAAGATGGAGGACGTCATCTTCGCCGGCACCTCCTCCAGGCCGCCACTCGGCCGGGCCGAGGTGACGCTGACCATCGACAACTCCGACGGCGCGCTGCCGATCGACTACACCGAGGTCACGATCAGCCGGCTGATGTTCCGGTCGGGGCAGAGCGAATACGCCATCAACGGCGACACCTGCCGCCTGCTCGACATCCAGGAGCTGCTGTCCGACTCGGGCATCGGCCGCGAGATGCACGTCATCGTCGGCCAGGGCCAGCTCGACGCCGTGCTGCACGCCGGCCCCGAAGACCGCCGGGCCTTCATCGAAGAGGCCGCGGGCGTGCTCAAGCACCGCAAGCGCAAGGAAAAGGCGCTGCGCAAGCTCGACTCCATGCAGGCCAACCTCACCCGGGTGCAGGACCTCGCCACCGAGCTGCGCCGCCAGCTCAAGCCGCTCGGCCGCCAGGCGGAGATCGCCCGCAAGGCCGCCGTCATCCAGGCCGACCTGCGCGACGCCCGGCTGCGGCTGCTCGCCGACGACCTGTGCATCCTGCGCGCCACGCTCGAACGCGAGGCCGCCGACGAGGCCGCCGTCACCGCCCGGCGCAACCAGGTCGAGGCCGAGCTGGCCGAGGGCCAGCAGCGCGAGGCCGCCCTGGAGGCCGCCGAGGCCGAGACCCAGCCCCGGCTGAGCGCCGCCCAGGAGACCTTCTTCAGGCTCTCCTCCCTGCGCGAGCGCATCACGGGCCTGGAACAGCTCGCCGCCGAACGCCACCGCCACGCCCTCGACGCCGCCGCCATCGAACGCCGCGGCCGCGACCCCGAAGACCTCGAACGCGAGGCGGGCGAGGCGCGCGAGCAGGAGCACATCCTGCGGGCCGAGCTCGAACACGCCCAGGAGCTGCTGGCGGAGTCCGTCGAGCGGCGGGCCGCGGCCGAGGCCGAGCTGGGCGCGGAGGAGCGGCGCCTGGCGATGGCCGCCCGTGCCGCCGCCGACCGCCGCGAGGGCCTGGCCAGGCTGCGCGGCCAGGTCGACTCCGTGCGCAGCAGGGCACGCGCGGCCGAGGAGGAGATCGGCCGGCTGGAGAAGGCCGTGGCCGACGCCGCCGAGCGCGAACGGCAGGCCCTGGCCGACCTGGAGAACGAGCGGGCCGAGGAGCCGGCGGCCGATCCGGCGCTGGCCGAGGAGCTGGCCACCGCGCAGGCCGTGGTCGAGGAGGCCAGGGCCGCCGCCGACGCGGCCCGCGTGGCCGCCGACGAGGCCAAGGCCGGGCTCGGCGCGCCGCGGGCCGCCGTCCAGGCCGCCAAGGCGGGGGTCACCACGGCCCGCGCCGCCGACCAGGAGGCCCAGCGCTCGGTGGCCGCGCTGCGGGCCCGCCGCGACGCCCTGGAGCTGGGCCTGGCCAAGGGCGACGGCGGCGCCGCGCTGCTCGACGCCGACCTGGCCGGGGTGCTGGGCCCGCTGGCCGCCTCGATGCAGGTCACGCCGGGCGCGGAGCTGGCCGTCGCCGCCGTGCTCGGCCCGGTCGCCGAGTCCGTCGCGGTCAAGACGCTCGACACCGCCGTCGAGGCGCTGGGCCTGCTGCGCAGCACCGACGCGGGGCAGGTCACGCTGCTGGTGGCAGAGACCGGAGTTTCGGACACCGCGCACCACTCCCAGGTTGCGCGATCCCGGCCCGCCGCGCCGGACGGCGGGCGGTGGGCCGCCGACCTGGTCACCGTGCCCGACGAGCTGCGGCCGGCGCTCGACCACGTCCTGGCGAAGGTCGTCGTGGTCGCCGACCTCGAAGCGGCCCGCGAGCTGGTGGGGCGGCGTCCCGAGCTGCGGGTGGTGACCGAGGGCGGCGACGTGCTCGGGGCCCATCTGGCCGGTGGCGGGTCGGCCGGCGGCACCTCCGTCCTGCAGGTGCGGGCGGCGCTCGACGAGGCCGTGCACGACCTGCGGGTGGCCGAGGCCACGGCGGAGGCGACGGCCGAGGCGCTCGACCAGGCGATCGAGGCCGAGCAGGCGGCCCAGACGGCCGTCGAGGCGGCCCAGGCGCACGTCAACGAGGCCCAGAGCGCGGTGACCGCGGCCCAGGCCGGGGTGAGCGCCGCGCAGGGCGTCCTCGACCAGGTCAGGGCCCGCCAGCGGGAGGCCGACCAGCGCAACGCGGCGGCGGCCAGGCGGCTGGCCCAGCTGGAGGCCGCCGCGCACGCCGCGCACGCCGAGGCCGAACGCCTGGCCCGCAGCGTCACCGCGGCCCAGGACTCCCGCACCGAGGGGCTGGAGGAGCTGGCCGAGCTGGAGATCCGGCTGGCCGAGGCCGAATACGCCCAGGAGCTGGAGACCGAGCCCACCACCGACCTGCGCGACGACCTGGCCGCCACGTGCGAGACGGCCCGGCAGCGCGAGATGGACACCCGGCTGCAGGTGCGCACCGCCGAGGAGCGCGTCAAGGGCATCGAGGGCCGCGCCGACGGCCTGCTGCGGGCCGCCCAGCGCGAGCGCCAGGAACGCGCCCAGGCCGCCGCTCAGCGGGCCAGGCGCAGGCGGCAGGCCGTGCTGGCCGAGGCGGTCAGCAAGGGCGCCAGGCAGGTGCTCGGGGCGCTCGCCTCGTCGATCCGGCTCGCCTCCCGCGAGCGCGACGACGCCGACCTCGCCCGCGTCGCCGTCGACGCCGAGCTGAAGCAGGTCCGCGTGCGCGTGCGCGAGCTGGGCCAGGAGCTCGACAAGCTGGTCAACCGGGTCCACGGGAGCGAGGTGGCCCGCACCGAGCAGCGCCTGCGGCTGGAGCAGCTCCAGGAGCGGGCGATGGAGGAGTTCGGCGTCGAGGTCGAGGCGCTGGTCTCCGAGTACGGCCCCGACGCGCCCGTCCCGGGCGACCCGCCGGTCCCGTACGTCCGGGAGGAGCAGGAGAAGCGGGCCAGGGCCGCCGAGCGGCAGATGACCCAGCTCGGCAAGGTCAACCCGCTGGCGCTGGAGGAGTTCGCCGCGCTGGAGGAGCGCCACGCCTTCCTGACCTCGCAGCTGGAGGACCTCAAGAAGACCCGGCGCGACCTGCTGACCGTGGTCAAGGAGGTCGACGACCGCGTCGAGCAGATGTTCGCCTCGGCCTACGAGGACGTCGCCCGCGAGTTCGAGCAGATCTTCACCCGGGTCTTCCCCGGCGGCGACGGGCGGCTCGTGCTCACCGACCCCACCGACATGCTCACCACGGGCATCGAGGTCGAGGCCAGGCCGCCGGGCAAGAAGGTCAAGCGGCTGTCCCTGCTGTCGGGCGGCGAGCGATCGCTGACCGCGGTGGCGTTCCTGATCTCCATCTTCAAGGCGCGGCCCTCGCCCTTCTACGTGATGGACGAGGTCGAGGCCGCCCTCGACGACACCAACACCCAGCGGCTGCTGACCCTGTTCGAGGAGTTGCGGCAGAGTTCCCAGCTCATCGTCATCACCCACAACAAGCGCACGATGGAGATCGCCGACGCCCTCTACGGCGTGTCGATGCGCGGCGACGGCGTGACGCAGGTGGTCAGCCAGCGCCTGCGGGAGCGCGAATCCGCCTGATCCGGCCTGTCATCATCCGTGTGCCTTGGGCATGACCATGCCGGTCGATCTGGAAAACTGACATCTTGTGGATGGTTACCTCGGCGTCATAGTGATCGTGGCCGTCGTCGCCCTGCTGGCGGCCGGCGGCCTCTTCCTGCTGTTCAGGCCGGGTGGCAAGGCGGCGCCGCCCGTGCCGCCGCCGGAGGCGCCGCCGCTTCCCGAGGAGGAGAAGCGGCCCGCCGGCCCGGTCGAGGAGGCCGACGGCGCGGTCACCACGGTGCCGCCGCCGGTCCAGCCGGCCGAGCCGATGGTCATCGCCCCCGAGGTCGAGGTGCCGCCGCCGTCCGCCGGGCGGATGGTGCGGCTGCGCTCGCGTCTGGCGCGTTCGCAGAGCGCCCTCGGCCGCGGCCTGCTGGAGCTGCTGTCCCGCGATCGGCTCGACGACGACGTCTGGGACGAGATCGAGGAGAGCCTGATCACCGCCGACGTGGGCGTCGCCCCGACCCGCGCGATGGTCGAGGAGCTGCGCACCAAGGTCAAGGTGCTGGGCAGCCGCACGCCCGCCGAGGTCAGGGGCCTGCTGCGCGAGCAGCTTCTCGCCCAGGTCAACCCCGACCTCGACCGCAGCCTGCACGTGCAGAAGCACGGCGAGCGGCCCGCCGTGGTGCTGGTCGTGGGCGTCAACGGCACGGGCAAGACCACCACCACCGGCAAGCTCGCCCGCTCGCTCATCGGCGACGGCAAGACGGTCGTGCTCGGCGCGGCCGACACCTTCCGCGCGGCGGCGGCCGACCAGCTCCAGACATGGGGCGAGCGGGTCGGCGCCGAGACCGTGCGCGGGCCGGAGGGCGGCGACCCGGCCTCGGTGGCCTTCGACGCCACGGCCAAGGGCATCGAGGACAAGGTCGACGTGGTCATCGTCGACACCGCGGGCCGCCTGCACACCAAGACCGGCCTGATGGACGAGCTGGGCAAGGTCAAGCGGGTCATCGAGAAGAAGGCCACGGTCGACGAGGTGCTGCTCGTCCTCGACGCCACCACCGGCCAGAACGGCATGCGCCAGGCCCAGGTGTTCGCCGAGGTGGTCAACATCACCGGCATCGCGCTCACCAAGCTCGACGGCACCGCCAAGGGCGGCATCGTGATCTCCGTGCAGCGCGAGCTGGGCGTGCCGGTCAAGCTCGTGGGGCTCGGCGAGGGGCCCGACGATCTGGCGCCTTTCGACCCGGATGTCTTCGTGGACGCGATCCTGGGCGACTGACCCTGTTTATCGGCCATGTCCTAATTCATGCCGAAATGGCCCTTACCAGAAAAGTCTTGAGTCGCTAGTTAGCTTTGTGCTGACATGTTCGGGTTATCCGCGATCACGTAAGGGATGCCCATGAAGAAGATCGTCGTCCATCGTCCCGGGACTGTCAGGCCCTCCACGCTCGCCTCACCGCGACACGGCATTTGACCTGTCTCTGGGTCGGCGTTTCCACGCGGGAACGCCGACCGCTGGGAAAGGGGCGGTCGTGAGGACGATCGCCCTGGACGCCGACCGCCGGGCAGCCGGGCCGTACACGCTGGCCGCCGCGCTGCTCGACCTTCTGGTCCCCGAGGCGCTCGACCGGCGGCCCGACCTGGTCGCCGCATACGACGTGGAGCTCCGGGTCGCGGCGCCCCGCCTGCGGCCGCTCGTGCCGGTGCGCAGGCGCTCCCTGGCCGACGACCTGCCGAGGGGGCAGCGCATCCTCATCCCGGGGGCGCGGCGCAGCCTCAGGATCGCCAACGGGCTGGCCGAGTTCGTCCGCGAGCTGCTGGTCGTCACCGGGCCGCTCACGCTCGTCGTGTCGAACCTGGGCGAGGCCGACCACACCGACCGCGAGCTGGTCGAGGTGCTGCGCCGCCGGCTCGACCCGGGGCTGCTGCGCGTCGAGGAGGGCCCGTCGTCGCCCGGCGAGGGCCCGCTGTGCGCCGACTTCGACCGCTACCGCGACGAGGGCTTCCATCACGCGATGGTGGAGTCGGGCACGGAGGCGCTGCGCGGCATGGCGTACGAGGACGACCCCGAAGGGTGGCGGACCCTCGTGCAGCGCGTTGCCGCGGCCCTGGAGGCGGTGGAGCGCGAGGAGGAGGCCCGCGAGCTCTACGACCGGGCCAGGCGCCTCAGCACCGACCCCAAGCACCGGGCCACCGTCGCCTACGCCACCGCGATGATCCTGGTACGCCACCACGACCCCGCCCGCCGCGACCCCGGCGAGGCGATGGCGTGGATCAACGAGGCCGTCACGATCACGTCGTTGCTGCCCGACCCCCGCGAACGCGCCTTCCACCTCGGCTTCGACCTCAACGGCAAGGCCCTGGTGGAGCTGCGCGCCGGCCGTCCGGACGCCGCGCTGCGGCTGGTCGAGCAGGCCATCGCCCTGGCTGACGAGCACCTGGCGGACGAGCACCCGGTCCACCGGCTCGTGCTGCGTGCCAACAGGGCCCAGCTGCTGGCCGGGGCCGGCCGGCACGAGGAGGCGCTGGCGGACTACACGGCGGCGATCGACGCCGATCCCGGCTACCCGGACTACTACCTCGACCGGGGCAACCTGCTGAACAAGCTGGGCAGACCGGAGGAGGCCCTGGCCGACTACGAGACCGTCATGCGGCTCAGCCCGCCCTTCCCCGAGGCGTACTACAACCGCTCGGAGCTGCGGTTCGCGGCCGGCGACCTGGACGGCGCCCGCGCCGACCTCGACCGCACGCTGGAGCTCGACCCCGACTTCGCGCCCGCGTACGTCAACAGGTGCGGCCTGCTCGCCCTCCACGGTGAGTACGAGCAGGCCAGGCGGGACGTGGAGCGCGGCCTCGCGCTCCGGCCGCGCGACGCCCACCTGTTCTGCGTGCTCGGCCAGGTGGAGACGGCCCAGGGCCGCCACCCGGAGGCGTACGCGGCCTTCGACGCCGCGCTGGAGATCGATCCCGACCTGGCCGCCGCGTGGGGGAGCCGGGCCGTGCTCGCCTTCGAACGCGGCGACCCCGACGGCGCGCTGTCCGACCTGACCCGCGCGCTGAAGCTGACCGAGACGGCCGAGCTGCTGTTCAACCGGGCGATGGTCCACCGGGAGCTGGGACGGGCGAAGGAGGCCAGACAGGACCTGCTCAGAGCCGCCGAGCTGGCCCCCGGCGATCCGGACGTCGGGCGGGCGCTGGCCGAGGGGTGAGGGGATGGGCGGCCGGTACTGGCTCCTCCTGGGAGCCTTCCTCGCCTCCTCGCTCGGCACCTGGATCTACCGGCTGGCCCTGCCGCTGCTCGTCTACGACCTGACCGGGTCGGCGCTCGGCACGGGGCTGGTCTACGTGACCGAGTATCTGCCGTACCTGCTGCTGGGGATGTTCGGCGGGGTGATCGCCGACCGGTTCGACCGGCGGCGGGTGCTGGTGCTGGGCGACCTGGCGTCGGGGGCCGTCACCGTCGTGCTCGCCGTCCTGGTCACGGCCGGTGTGTCCCGGTTGTGGCCGATCTACGTGGTGGCGTTCCTGCTGGCCTGCGTGGACCCGCTCTACCAGCCGGCGTTCCGGTCGATCGTGCCCTCGCTGGTGGAGGTGGCGCGGCTGCCGCAGGCCAACGCCCGGCTGCACATCGGCGAGCACGCGGTCAACATGGCCGGGCCGGTGATCGGCGGCGCGCTGGTGGTGAACTTCGGCTACCAGGTGGCCGTCTACGCCGACGCGGGCACGTTCCTGCTGTCGGCGCTGCTGATCTCGCTGATCAGGACCGCGCCCGCGGCCGCTGCGGCGGTGCGGGGGTGGTCGGTGGTCGCCGACATGCGCGAGGGCCTGCGCTTCCTGACCGGCGGCGACCGGGTGGTGCTCACCACCGCCCTGTCCGCCGCGGCCTGCAACTTCGGCGTCTGGCTGCTGCTGGCGGGGCTGGTGTACTACCTCAGCTCGTACCACGGGTTCACGCCCGGGGAGATCGGCGTCGTCTACGCCTTCCAGGGGGCGGGCGCGGTGCTCGGGGCGGTGCTGGGCGGCAGGCTGGTGTCCAGGTGCCGGCCGGGCCCGCTGATCTGCTGGGCCATCGTGGCCGGGGGCCTGTCGATGCTGGCCATGATCCCGGCCAGGGGGCCGGTGCTGATCGGGCTGGCCTGGATGGGGCAGTTCGCGGCCGCCGGGACCTCGATCGTGGCGAGCATGACCGTACGCCAGCTGCTCGTCCCCGACCACCTGCTCGGACGGGTGCTCGGCACGGCCAGGATGATCGCGTTCTTCTCCATCCCGATCGCCTCGCTGGTCACGGGGGTGTTCGAGTCGGCGGTGCGGAACGCGTACGCGCTGATGGCCTTCGCCGGGGTGAGCTGGCTGGCCATCGCGGCGGGCGTGGCGCTGTCGCCGATGCGCCGGGTCAGCCTCGCGCGGCTGCGAGCGGCCCGATCGGCACCACGAGAGGGGTCCCCGCGACCGGATCCTCGATGACCTTCGCGTCCAGCTCGAACACCTCGCGCAGCAGCTCCTCAGTCAGCACCTCGTGCGGGGCGCCGGCGGCCACGACCTTGCCGGCGCGCATGGCCACCAGCCGGTCGGCGTAGCGCGCGGCCAGGTTGAGGTCGTGCAGGACCATGACGACCGTGCGGCCGGCCTGCTCGTGCAGGTGCCGGACGAGCTCCAGCACCTCCACCTGGTGGGCCAGGTCGAGGAACGTGGTGGGCTCGTCGAGCAGCAGCAGGTCGGTGCCCTGGGCCAGGGCCATGGAGATCCACGCCCGCTGCCGCTGGCCGCCCGACAGCTCGTCGAGCGGGCGTTCGGCCAGGTCGGCCAGGCCGGTCATGGTCAGCGCCGCGGCGACGGCCGACTCGTCGTCGGAGGACCACTGCCGGTACCACGTCTGGTGCGGATGCCGGCCCCTGGCGACCAGGTCGGCCACGGTGAGCCCTTCGGGGGCCGAAGGCGCCTGCGGCAGCACGCCGAGGATCTTGGCCACCTCGCGGGTGGGGATGGCGTCGATGCGCTTGCCGTCCAGCAGCACCTGGCCGCCCTGGGGCTTGAGCAGGCGGCCGAGCGCGCGCAGCAGGGTGGACTTGCCGCAGCCGTTCGGGCCGATGATGGTGGTCACCGTGCCCGCCTCGACGCCCAGGTCGAGGCCGTCCACGATGGTCCGGTCGCCGTAGCCGAGCTTGACGCCCGCGGCCTGCAGCCTCATTTGCGTGCCCTCCAGATCAGGTGGATCAGGTACGGTGCGCCCAGCACGGCCGTGACGATGCCGACGGGCAGCTCGATCGGGGAGAAGACGGTCCGGGCGATCAGGTCGGCGCCCGCGGTGAGCACGGCCCCGGTGACCGCCGAGCACAGCAGCGGCGGCCGGGCCGAGCGGGTCAGCCGGAGCGCGATCTGCGGCGCGGCCAGGGCCACGAAGGCGATCGGCCCGGCCGAGGCGGTGGCCACCGCCGCCAGCAGCACGGCGGCCAGGATCAGCAGGGCGCGGGCCGCGTTCACGCGCACGCCGAGGGCGGTGACCACGTCGTCGCCGAAGCGCAGCGCGTCGAGCGAGCGGGTGCCGAGCAGGGTGGCCGGGACGAGCACCGCCAGCGCGAGCGCCACGGGCACGACGTGCTCCCAGCCGCGGCCGTTGAGCGAGCCGCTGATCCAGACCATGGCCCGGCCGGTGTCGTTGACGTCGCCGACGGTCAGCAGCCAGAACTTCACGTTCGTGAACACGGCGGCCACGCCGATGCCGACCAGGACCAGGCGGTAGCCGTCCAGGCCGCGCCGCCAGGCCAGGCCGTAGACGACGGACGCGCCGAGCAGGCCGCCGAGCAGGGCGAGCGCGGGGATGCCCAGGTCGGCCAGCAGGCCGCTGGTGCCGCCGTAGACGCTGCCGCTGGCCACCACGCCGGCCACGACGGTGACCGAGGCGCCGGTCGTGACGCCGAGGATCTCGGGGCTGGCCAGCGGGTTGCGGGCGATGGACTGGATGATCGCGCCCGACAGCGCGAGCGCGGCGCCGACCAGGGCGCCGGTCAGGGCGCGCGGCAGGCGCAGCTCCATGATGACGAAGTGGGCCGGGCTGTTGACGTCGAAGGTGCCCTGGAGCACCTCCGCCAGGCTCATCGGGAGGTCGCCGATGCGCATGTTCAGCGCCATGAGCACGACCAGGAGCGCCAGGCCGGTCACGCCGACGGCGACGGCGCGTGGACGCAGCCGCCAGGACAGGGCGCCGAGGCGCAGGGGGAGCGCGGTCATAGCCGTACCGGCTTTCTGCGGCGGACCAGGGCGACGAAGAAGGGCGCGCCGATCAGCGCGAGGACCACGCCGACCTCCAGCTCGCCCGGAGGGGCGACCACGCGGCCGATCACGTCGGCGACCAGCAGCAACGCCGCCCCGACCAGCCCCGAGTACGGCAGCAGCCACCGGTGGTCGGTGCCCGACAGCGACCGGGCCAGGTGCGGCACGATCAGGCCCACGAACGCCAGCGAGCCGCAGGCCGCCACCGCCGCGCCCGACAGCAGGGTGACGGCGGCGACGCCGACCGTCCTGGTCAGGGCGATGTTCTGGCCGAGCGAGCGGGCGACGTCCTCGCCGAGCGACAGGGCGTTCAGGCCCGGGGCGTTGACCAGGGCCAGCAGCAGGCCGGCGAGGATGAACGGGAGCACCTGCCAGACCACGTCCGGGCCCCTGGCGGCGATCGAGCCGGACTGCCAGAAGCGGAAGACGTCCATGGCCTGCTCGTCGAGGAGCACGATGGCCGAGGTCATGGCGTACAGCAGGGCGCTGACCGCGGTGCCGGCCAGGGCCAGCGTGACCGGGGTGGGGCCGCCCCTGCCGCCCGTCATGCCGAGCGCGAACACCGCCACGCTGGCCACCAGCGCGCCCGCCAGGCCGAACCAGATGTAGGCGAGCAGGCTGGAGGCGCCGAGCAGGATGATCGAGGCCACCATGGCGAACGCCGCGCCCTGCGTGACGCCCAGCAGGCCGGGGTCGGCCAGCGGGTTGCGCGTGTGGCCCTGCATGAGGGCGCCCGCGACGCCGAGCGCGATCCCGGCCAGCACCCCGAGCACGGTACGCGGCACGCGCAGCGAGCGGATGATGATGTCGTTCTCGCTGCCCGTGGGCGCGGTGAGAGCCTGCCAGGCGTCGCCCGGCGGTACGGACTTCGAGCCGACCGTGATGCTCAGCACCACCCCGGCCGCGACGGCGGCGAGGAGGAGGAGCAGGAGGACGAGCCGCCGGCGCCGGATGCCGTGGAGGCGGGGCGCGAGCGCGGTCACCAGTTTCCTCCCCTTGTTTGCCCGATCGTGGTGAAGTATGCCAGGTTAGGCAGGGCTAACCTAATTTAGGTTCGCCTTACTTCGAGAAAGGGTTCCGATGAGAGCGTGGCGGGTGCTGGCCGGTGTGCTGCTGGTGGCGGGGGTGGCCGCGTGCGGCTCGACGGAGCCGGCGGCCACGCCGTCGGCCGACCCGGCGGCCAGGACGATCGAGCACGCGATGGGCTCGACCAAGATCTCCGGCCAGCCCAAGCGGGTCGTCGCGCTCGACCAGAGCTTCGTGGACGCGGTGCTCACCCTGGAGACCCCCGTGATCGGCTACACCACCTACCGGTCGATCGACACCAAGCTGCCCGACTACCTCGGCCCGCTCGTCGCCCAGTACGGCAAGGAGGCGACCCCGGTCGGCACCCTGGAGCAGCCCAGCCTGGAGAAGATCGCCGCGCTCAAGCCCGACCTGATCGTCTCGGCCAAGGTCCGGCACGAGGCCCTGTACGACAAGCTGTCGAAGATCGCGCCGACGGTCTTCAGCGAGACGACCGGCGCCATCTGGAAGGAGAACCTGCGCCTCATGGGCCGCGCCCTGGGCAAGGAGGACCTGGCCGACTCCCGGATCAAGGCGTTCGAGCAGCGCGCGGCCACGATCGGGGCCGCGATCAAGGAGAAGGCGGGCGGGAAGCTGCCGACCGTCTCGATCGTGCGCTTCGCCGGTGAGCCCACCGTCCGGCTCTATGTCGAGAAGTCGTACTCCGGGGTGGTGCTGAAGGACGTCGGCTTCCCCCGCCCAGAGGGCCAGCCGACCAAGGACGACGCCATCGCCGTGGACGTCAGCCAGGAGCGCATCGCCGACCTCGACGCCGACCACATCTTCGTCGCCACCTACCCGGACCCGGCCAGCGACGGCCCCAAGGAGAAGTTCGTCGGCAACCCGCTGTGGGGCCGGCTCAAGGGGGACAAGCACGAGGTCAGCGACCTGACCTGGATGAGCGCCGTGGGCGTCCAGGGCGCCCACGCCATCCTGGACGACCTGGCCAAGACCTTCTCGGTCGACCCCGCCAAGGCCGCCTAGGCTCCGGCGCTCAGCGCGGCAGGAACGTCCGCAGGTCGGCCAGGTGGGGTTCGAGGTCGAGCCCCTGGCCGGCCAGCCATTCCGGGTTGTCGTAGGTGCCCTTGTAACGGTCGCCGCGGTCGCAGATCAGGGTGACGACGCTGCCCTGGACGCCCGATTCGCGCATCTCCCTGACGAGCTCGACGCACGCGGCCATGTTCGTCCCCGTGGAGCCGCCGACGTCCAGGCCGGTGACCTCGCGGGTCCAGTGCATGGCGGCGATCGAGCGGGCGTCGGGGACGGCGATCATGCGGTCGATCACGCTGGGCAGGAACGACGGCTCCACCCGGGGACGCCCGATGCCCTCGATCCGCGACCCCGAGGCCGTCACCGCGGGGTCGCCGGAGACCCAGCCCGGGTAGAACGCCGAGCCCTCCGGGTCGACCACGGCCAGGCGGGTGGGGTGGCGGCGGTAGCGGATGTAGCGGCCGATCGTGGACGACGTGCCGCCGGTGCCGGCGCCCACGACGATCCAGGCGGGCTCGGGGTGCGGCTCCATGGACATCTGGGAATAGATCGACTCGGCGATGTTGTTGTTGCCACGCCAGTCGGTCGCGCGTTCGGCGTAGGTGAACTGGTCCATGAAGTGGCCCCCGGTCTCGGCGGCCAGCCGGTGAGATTCGTCATAGATCGCCCCGGGGTCGGCGACGAGGTGACATTTCCCGCCGTAGAACTCAATGAGGTGGCACTTCTCGGGCGACGTGGACGCGGGCATGACGGCGATGAACGGCAGGCCGAGCAACCGGGCGAAATACGCCTCGCTGACCGCGGTCGAGCCGCTGGACGCCTCCACGATCGTGGTGGCCGGGCCGATCCAGCCGTTGGCGAGGCCGTACAGGAACAGGGACCGTGCGAGCCGGTGCTTGAGTGAACCGGTCGGGTGCACCGATTCGTCTTTCAGATAGAGGTTTACGCCCCAGTGCGAGGGAAGCGGAAAGACGTGCAGGTGAGTGTCACAACTTCGGTTGGCGTCGGCCTCCACCTTGCGGATGGCCTCCGCCACCCACCGACGTGTCCCCGTGTCGTGACGGTCCACAGATTCCATGTCCATACGCTATCCCCTGTGACTCTGGCCACTATTCCTACGAAATTGGGTGGGTAGTGTTATGATAATGAGACTTGTCCGGCCGTGGACGTGACCACGCACGCCGCGAGCAGATGGACGACAAACCCCTTCTGACCTATGCGGACTCTCCTAACGCGTCCCTTACCTGGGAGTTGCGAGGATGAGGAACGCTGTCAGGCGGCTTGTGCCGAACGGGGGATAGCGCAAGGGGGAATGAATTGATCACTATGACCGATGAGCAGCGTCAGGACTGGTTCGAGCGCGATGTCGTGCCCGTGACGTCGCAGCTGTTCGCTTCCGCCATGCGCCTGACCCGTAACGCCGCCGATGCCGAGGACCTGGTGCAGGAGACGGTCGCCAAGGCGTACACGTCCTATCACCAGTTCCGTGAGGGCACCAACCTCAAGGCGTGGCTGCACCGCATCCTCACCAACAACTTCATCAACGACTACCGCAAGAAGCAGCGCTCGCCGAAGTTGTCGGCCGCCGAGGACATCGAGGACTGGCAGCTGCACGCCGCCGAGTCCCACACCTCGACGGGCCTGCGCTCGGCCGAGACCGAGGCGCTCGACCGGCTGCCCGACAGCGTCGTGATGAACGCCCTGCGCTCCCTGCCCGAGGACTTCCGCGTGGCCGTCTACCTGGCCGACGTCGAGGGGTTCGCGTACAAGGAGATCGCCGAGCGCATGGGGACGCCCATCGGCACCGTGATGTCCCGTCTGCACCGTGGCCGCCGCCAGCTCCGCGGCATGCTGGAGGACTACGCGCGGGAGGAGGGCGCCGTGCGCCTTCCCGCCCCCCGCGCCGCCGCCTAGGGAGAGTCCAGGGACAGGCGAAGGCGGACGCGTAACAGGCCGCCTTCGTCGCGCAGCTGCACCCGGTCGCAGAGCTGCCGGCTGATCCAGAGCCCGTACCCCCGCGGGGACTCGGGCTCCGGCGGTATGTAGCCCGGCAGGGGGTCGTCGAGCGCCCCGCCGGGATCGGCGATCTCGCAGACCAGGTCGCGCTCCTCCACCCACATCGTGATCGTGCCGAACCCGGCGCCGTGCTCGACGCAGTTCGCGGCGATCTCCGAGACGCTGAGCACCAGCGAGGAGATGAGGTTGCGGTCCATGCCGGCCGTCCTGGCGTAGTCGCCGAC
Organism: Nonomuraea sp. NPDC048881; assembly: GCF_040649795.1. Taxonomy (NCBI): domain Bacteria; kingdom Bacillati; phylum Actinomycetota; class Actinomycetes; order Streptosporangiales; family Streptosporangiaceae; genus Nonomuraea; species Nonomuraea sp. NPDC048881. Next base: position 410,181 of record NZ_JBEZGC010000004.1, on the reverse strand, counting down.
GGCCTGGCGCAGGCGCTTGAGCTCGCGGGCCGTGAACCGCACCAGGCAGGCCCCGGGGCCCGGCTCCGGGAACGGCGCGTCGTCGCCGTCCAGCACCAGCTCGTGGGGCTGCACGAACCGCCCGCTGGCCGCCTCACCCCCCGCCCCCAGCACCAGGGGATGGACGACCGGGGTGAGCTCGCGGACGGGCTCGGGGACGTCGCGCAGGTCGTACAGGCACAACATGACGGACGGGGCCGCGGCCAGGGCGGCGTTGACGACCGAGTCGTAGCGGATGAGGTCCTGGATCCGCGGCTCGCTGAGATCGGTCCAGACGGGCTCGCCGACGACCAGGGTGGGCCGGCCGCGCGTGTACTCGTGGTAGGCGGCCAGCATCCGGTGGGGGTGGCCGTACCAGGCGCCGGCCGGGCGGCTGTCGATGCGCCGCGCGTCGCCGTCGAGGGCCTCCGCCAGCAGCGCCAGCCGGTCGGGGCGGTTGACGACCAGCACGCGCCGGTCTTCGTCCAGCGCGGTTCGCACGCGCGGCACGACGAGGTCGAGGAAGGCCCGATCGGAGTCGTACGGTACCGCGACGTGCTTCAGCGACTGTGCCCGCTCACGGCGCACGGCCGAAACGTAACAAGGGCGGCCCGGCCGCGCAACGGCGGAAGCCGACCAATAACGTCGAACTGCCTGCACGTGACTCCGCGGAGTTTGATGATTACTCCATGTCTTGGACGGCTGATGCCCGTTGCTGGGTACATCTGTTGTGTACGGAAACGTCGGCAGGGGGTGGCGTGTGACCGAAGCCCGCGCGGCGGCGGAGAAACTCCAGGCGGAGCTGCACGGGCTGGGAGTCACCAGCGCGTACGAGGTGGGGGACGGAGCGACCATCTCGGTCTGGATAGGTCTCGTCGTGCACTACAGGGACGGTTTTTACCGTTGGCAGGAAGGTCCGGTTAAACGTCGTCATCTGGGTACGGATCCGGTTGGATGTGCCATGCGCGTGGCGCGCCGCTACAAGGAGCTGCACGCGGATATCCCACTCTGGTGGGACGACCTGGCCAGGGAACTACGGGGGAGACCGGTCCAGGACTATCCGTAAGGCCCCCGCGTGCGGTGTTTCGGGGGAAAACATGCGCATTTGGGCTTTGCCATTCGTCCTGATCGTTCTCGTGAGCTGCGCCGCCCAGCCGGTGCCGCGCCGACATTCCGCCATGATCCGGCCACAGGTCAGTCCTGAGGTCCTGGCCAAGCGGCTGATCGCGCAGCAGGCCGACTGGCCGCGCAGCCGCCGGTTCGACTGCGGCAAGATCAAGTGTGTGGCCCTGACCTTCGACGACGGTCCAGGGCCCTACACCGGCAAGCTGCTCGACCTGTTGCGCCAGCGCCACGTCAAGGCCACGTTCTTCGTGCTGGGGGAGATGGTGGCCGCCGACAGCGGCGGCCGGATCACCCGCCGCATCGTGGACGAGGGCCACGAGATCGGCAACCATTCCTGGTCCCACCCGTCGCTGACCGGCCTGTCCCGCGAGGGGGTGCGCAACGAGCTGGGGCACACCGACGAGCTCGTCCACCGGCTGACCGGGGTCAAGATGCGGGTGATGCGCCCGCCGTACGGCAGCACCGACGAGGCCGTCGCCGCCGAGACCCGCCGTGAGGGCCTGGCCCAGATCCTGTGGGACGTCGACACCCTCGATTGGCTGCACCGCGAGCCCGCCGCCGTGGTCAGGCGGGCCGACACCGCCAAGGCCGGGTCGATCGTGCTCATGCACGACATCCACCCCACCACGGTGGAGGCCGTGCCGAAGGTGATCGACACGCTGGCCAAGAAGGGCTACACGTTCGTCACGATCTCGGAACTGTACGGCCGCCCGCCCACGCCGGGCCGCACGTACACCGCACGGTGAGCGGCATGGCACCCTTGGGCCATGGCTTTCACCGGCTTCCCCGACGAGGCGTTCATCTTCTACGAGGGCCTTGAGGCGGACAACTCCAAGCACTACTTCACCCGCCACAAGCACCTCTACGAGGACGCGGTCCGCGCGCCCATGACGGAGCTCACCGACGAGCTGGCCGCCGAGTTCGGCCCGGCCCAGCTCTTCCGGCCCTACCGGGACGTGCGCTTCTCCAAGGACAAGACGCCGTACAAGACCCATCAGGGCGCATTCGTCGACCTGATGCCCGGCATCGGCTACTACGTCGAGATCAGCGCCGCCGGCCTGTACGTCGCCGGCGGCCGCTACACCCAGGCCCCCGACCAGATCGCCCGCTACCGCGCGGCCGTGGACGAGGAGGTCACCGGCAAGCCGCTGGAGTCGATCGTCGCCCGGCTCGCCGACGCCGGCTACACGATCGGCGGCGACCGGCTGAAGACCAGGCCGCGCGGCTTCGACGAGGACCATCCGCGCATCGAGCTGCTGCGCCACAGGTCCCTCTTCGCGGGCGTCCGCCACGAGCCGGAGCCGTGGGTGCACACGGCCGAGGTGCGCGGGCGCGTCGAGCGGGCCTGGCGCGACTTCGCCGCGCTCATCGACTGGCAGTGCGCGCACGTCAGGGGCAGCGAGCTGCCGCGCCGCTGAGCCTCACCGCTGGCCCGTCGTGACCTGGTCGCCCTTCAGGATGCGGTCGACCGTCTGCCCGGCCGCCGAGCTGGCCGCCGTCGTGCCCACGGCCAGCGCCAGGGCCAGGGTCGGCGCGGCCAGGCTGCGCACGCTGCGCAGGTTGCGCACCCTGGCCCACGGCTCGCCGGCCAGGTGCATGATCCGCCACTCCCAGAACAGCCCGAGCCCGACGCAGACCATCATCACCTGCCCCACCACGATGGCCACGACCTGCGCCTTGTCGAGGGCGCCGATGTCCGGCTCGACCAGCGTCGACAGGTAACCGGCCAGGCTGGTCAGCAGGGCCGCGACGGCCAGGTGCAGCGCCTTGGTCATCGGCTGGGTGCCCCGGACGCACGGGTAGAAGTAGCCGAACAGGAAGCCGAACGCGGGCAGGGTGAGCAGGTAGCGGCCGTCGAAGAGGAAGCTGGTCAGGTCCGCGCCCTCCGGCCGGCCGTAGACCAGCGCGAAGGGCAGGCTCAGCAGCAGGCTGACGGTGAACGCCGACACGCCGTTGTGCCAGGGCGTGCAGCCGGCCGCCGTGGCGAAGGCGGTCTCGGGATGGCGGCCGTGCTCGCGCAGCGCCGACTCCAGAGCCTGCCGCCGCTGGTCGAACTCGGCCATCGACATGTCCGCGGCCAGCCTATTCCGTCCGGCGCGGTACAGCTCCTGCTCGGCGAGCAGCAGCAGGCGCCGGTGCAGGGCCGCGCGGACGAACTGCCGGTGCTCCTCCTGCGTGTCCGGCTCCACGACGGACGCGGGCGGCCCGGCGAGCAGCCAGCGCGCGGTCAGCCAGGCCACGAGCGAGGTGATCGCCAGCAGCGGCAGCGGCACGTCGATGTCGGCCAGCGTCGTGCTGCCGCCGGGCGTGATGTAGAGCACCATCAGCACGACGACCATCGTCGACTCGGCGGCCGGGTCGCGCACGGCCGCCACCCGGCAGCCCAGCCGCCACAGCCGCAGCACCAGCATCACGAACCCGAGCAGCAGCAGCCCGAGCACCCCGCGGACCAGCGGGTCCAGCGGCAGGCTGCCGATCGTCGGGACGGCCGCGCGGGGCACGGCCAGGCTCCACGACCCCGCGTCCAGCCATTCCGTGGGCCAGCCCTGCACGAGCAGGCTCACCACGACCGCGCCCACCACCGCGCTCCGGCTCCACCGCCTGGTCGCCACGGTCACCGCCGCCACGGGGATCATCGCCCAGCTCAGCGCCAGCAGCAGCCGGACGCTGTCGGGCGGGTACACCCCATCCAGCAGCGCCCGCAGCCACAGGGCCAGCGCCAGCAGCCCGACCGCGGCCTCGGCCCACAGCGCGGCCAGGCGGACGACCACCGGCCTGACCCCGAGGTCCACGCTGAAGCCGACCGCCGCGCCCGCCGCCGCCAGGGCCGCGACGGCTCCGCCGGTCAGCAGCACGCGCCCGGGGAGCTGGCCGTGCAGCCACGACCAGCTCAGCATGCCGATCCCGACCAGCAGGCCGAGCCCGGTCACCGTGAGCAGGTCCCGGCCGGTCCACGGCGGGCTGGTGGGCAGCACCCGTCCGGCGTGCCGCAGGGCCATCACCGGCACGGCGACGAACAGGATCACGTACCCGACCGGCGACCACTCCGCGGCGACCAGCGGGATGAGCAGGGCCGGCGCGGCGATGGCCAGGCCGACGACCAGCTCCCTGTTGGGCACCCGCTGCCACCACCGCCGGCCGAGCGAGCGCACCAGGAACACCGCCAGCGCGCACGCCGTGAGCACGCCGAGCGCGGTGGCCCAGGAGAAGTCGTCCTCCTCGGCGACGTCGGGGAAGCCGTAGGAGCCGGGGGCCAGCGTCAGGCTCACCGGGTAGGCGCCGACGGAGAACCGCAGCAGGCCGCGCTCCTGCCGTTCCGGCTGGATGCCCTCGACGCGCAGCACGGTCCACTCGCCGGGCAGCACGGTGACCGCGCGCTCCACGACGATCAGCGGGAGCGCGGTCGGCGAGGCGAAGTCGAGCCGGAGCAGCCCGTCGACCCTGACCTGGCGCAGCAGCGTCACCGTGAACTCGGCCGTGACGTGCCCCGGCGAGGAGACGATGAGCGGCGCGAGCCGGGTGGTGGGCGCCAGGCTCTGGCCGTCCGCCTTGAGCGCGCCGAACCCGGAGTCGGTCACCTGCGGCAGCGTGCCGGGGAAGCCGCCGCCCTGGCGCAGCGCCTCGGCCAGCGGGTCGTCGGGGCGCAGGTTCAGCCGGTGCCTGACGGTGATCCTGACCTGGCGCTGCCGGGGGTCGATCCGCCCCTCGGGGACGGCGTCGAGGTCGGCCGCGCGGGCCGGGGCGACCGAGACCTCGGTGGCGGCCGTACGGGCCCATCCGGCGGCCGGGTCGGCGCGGGCGGCGGCGGCCGCCCAGGGGTTGGTCACGACGGTGCTCTTGGGCCTGTCGGACCCGGTCACGGGTCTGGCTGCGATGGTGCACCAAACAATCGCCCCGAACGACACCAGAGCCAGCCCGAATGAAAGTGCCATCCGGAGCTTTCCCACAATTGGGATGATTCTCCGGCATGCCGAAATGTTCTATGGCATAGGGTCACGGTGTTATCACAGATGGTCTCATGACCACATTTCTTTACACCGTGACCCGGGAGAGGCGTTCCATCGCGCGTGCTCGGGCCGCCCGTTGACAGGCCCCTCTGACACGGAAACCGCGTGCCATCGGGAAAGGTGACACGCGGCCGTGGTGCGGAGAGAATGAATCAGGCGCGCTTGGCGCGGGCGGCGGCGCGGCCGCGGGCGGCGGCGTCGAGCACGACCTTGCGGATGCGGACCGCGTCGGGCGTGATCTCCACGCACTCGTCCTCGCGGATGAACTCCAGCGCCTGCTCCAGCGAGAGCGTCCGCGGCGGGATGACCTTCTCGGTCTCCTCGCTCGTGGACGAGCGCATGTTCGTGAGCTTCTTCTCCTTGGTGATGTTCACGTCCATGTCGTCGGAACGCGAGTTCTCACCGATGATCATGCCCTCGTAGACCTCGGTGGTCGGCGAGACGAACAGCGTGCCGCGCTCCTGGAGGTTGAGCATGGCGAACGCGGTCACCGGGCCCGACCGGTCGGCCACCAGCGAGCCGTTGTTGCGGGTGCGCAGGTCGCCGAACCACGGCTCGTAGGAGTCGAAGACGTGGTGGACCAGGCCGGTGCCGCGGGTCTCGGTCAGGAACTCGGTGCGGAAGCCGATCAGGCCGCGGGCCGGGACCACGAACTCCATGCGGATCCAGCCGGTGCCGTGGTTGGTCATGTGCTCCATGCGGCCCTTGCGGACGGCCAGGAGCTGGGTGACCGCGCCGAGGTACTCCTCCGGGCAGTCGACCGTCAGGCGCTCGACCGGCTCGTGCACCTTGCCGTCGATCTCCTTGGTGACCACCTGCGGCTTGCCGACGGTCAGCTCGTAGCCCTCGCGGCGCATCTGCTCGACGAGGATGGCCAGCGCCAGCTCACCGCGGCCCTGCACCTCCCAGGCGTCGGGACGGTCGGTGGGCAGCACGCGCAGCGACACGTTGCCGACCAGCTCCTTGTCGAGCCGGTCCTTGACCATGCGGGCGGTGACCTTCGAGCCCTTGACCTTGCCGACCAGCGGCGAGGTGTTGGTGCCGATCGTCATCGAGATCGCCGGCTCGTCGACCGTGATCAGCGGCAGCGGGCGCGGGTCCTCCGGGTCGGCCAGCGTCTCGCCGATCATGATCTCGGGGATGCCCGCGATGGCGATGATGTCGCCGGGGCCGGCCTCCTCGGCCGGCTTGCGCTCCAGCGCCTCGGTCATCAGCAGCTCGGTGATCTTCACCTTCTGGATCGTGCCGTCGGTACGGCACCAGGCGACCTGCTGGCCCTTGCGCATGACGCCCTGGTGGATCCGGCACAGCGCGATGCGGCCCAGGTAGGAGGAGGCGTCGAGGTTGGTGACGTGCGCCTGCAGCGGGGCGTTGGGGTCGTACGTGGGCGCCGGGATCGTCGACTTGATGATGTCGAACAGCGGCTCCAGGTCTTCCGAGTCGGGCATGCCGCCGTCGTCGGGACGGTTCATGGAGGCGCGGCCGGCCTTGGCCGAGGCGTAGACGATCGGGAAGTCGATCTGCTCCTCGGTGGCGTCGAGGTCCATGAAGAGCTCGTAGACCTCGTCGACGACCTCCTTGATGCGGGCGTCGGGGCGGTCGACCTTGTTGATGCACAGGATGACCGGCATCTTGGCGGCGAACGCCTTGCGCAGCACGAACCGGGTCTGCGGCAGCGGGCCCTCGGAGGCGTCGACCAGCAGCACCACACCGTCGACCATGGAAAGGCCGCGCTCGACCTCGCCGCCGAAGTCGGCGTGGCCGGGGGTGTCGATGATGTTCAGGGTCATGCCGCCGTGCTGGACGGCGGTGTTCTTGGCGAGAATGGTGATGCCCTTCTCGCGCTCCAGGTCGTTGGAGTCCATGACCCGGTCGTCGACGTCCTGGTTCGCGCGGAAGGCCCCGGACTGCCAGAGCATGGCGTCGACCAGTGTGGTCTTGCCATGGTCGACGTGCGCGATGATCGCGATGTTCCGCAGGTCGTCGCGGCTGTTCAAAGGCATGATGACTTCTCGCTCTGTGTCGTGGGGGCGGCCGCGCGAAGTCGCGACCCACCAAGTCTAGTTGATCCCCTCTCGTGACAAGAGCGGGACAAGGCGTCTGCGGCGCTGTAGGGGTGAACGCATCGGCCGGCCCGTCTGATTCCCGGCGTCCCGCATGGACCACGGGCGGCGGGGCAATGAGCAACCGTGAGGGACGAAGGGCTGGTGCTGCTCGCCGCGTGGGGGCAGTTCGCGCTGCTCCTGGGGCTCTTCGGGTACGAGCGCGGTCCGGGCGGCCGGGCCCCCTGGCTGGTCGAGACCCTGATCAGGCGCCGGCTCAAGGGCAGCAGGCTGGTGGCCCGGGAGCAGCTGGCCTGGGAGGGCGGCTCCTGGTCGGAGGAGCCCGGCGCCGGCCTGCGCCTGAACGTGCCCGCCGACCGGCTCGCCCCCCTCGCCGAGCTGTACGAGCGCGAGCCGGGACGTACATAGCAGGTTGCACATTTGTGTGCATGGCAGGAGCCGTCGCGGTCCCTACATTGTCGTCATGACGTGGACAGAGCTGGTTATGGGCTCGGCACCGAGCAAGGGCGACCAGCCGGCGGTGAGCGACGTCAGGACCGGCGAGGTGCTGTCGTACGCGCAGTTCGCCAGGCGGGTCACCCGCGCGGCGGGCGGGCTGCGGCGCGACGGGCTGGCCTACGGCGACCGCGTCCTCATCGACCTGCCGCTCGGCGCGTCGCTGGTGGTGGCCGTCCACGCGGTGGCCTGGGCGGGCGGCGTCGCCGTGCTGGGCGGCCCTGGCCCGGTCCGCATGGTGATCACCCGCGGCCCCCGCGAGCCCGGCGGCCCCGCCGCGGACCGGGTCTACGCCTTCCGCCCCTCACCCGGCGCGCTGCCGTTCGCCGGACTGCTCAACGCGAGCCCGCTGGAGTTCGGCCCGCTGGCGGGCGCGGCGCTGGCGCCGGGCGGCGGCCGCGTGCTCGACCACGACGAGCTCGCCGCCGACCTGCGCAACCTGGCCGCCCGCCTGGTGGTCGGCAAGGACGACGTCGTCGTCAACGCGGCCGGCGACCTGCTCAAGGGGCTGCGGGTGCTCGACCTGGCCCTGATGTCCGGCGCCCACGTGGTGATCGCCGCCAATGAGCCGACCGTCATCGGCTGCCGGGTGCTGGCCGCCGAGCGCAGGGCCACCATGGTCGTGGCGCCGTACGACGTCGCCAGGCGGCTGCTGGGAAACCCCATTCTGCGCGTTGTGGACGAAAGGGCGATCGTCAGCTCGCTTGGCCTGTGAAAAGTGCGACACTGTGGAAGAGTGTGATCCTTCGGCGACGCAGGGTGAACACATGCCAGAGGCCCCCCGGCACAATCTTCCAGCAGAGCCCAATCGGTTCGTGGGCCGCGAACGCGACCTCGACGACCTGCGCGGGCTGTTCGGCGAGACGCGCGTGGTCACGTTGTGCGGCGTCGGCGGCATCGGCAAGACCCGGCTGGCCCTGCGGGTGGCCGCCGGGCTGGTGGGCGGCTATCCCGGCGGGGTGTGGCTGGTCGAGCTGGCCAGGGTCAGCCGTCCGGAGCAGATCGTCCAGGAGATCGCCCGGGCGCTGCGGGTGCGCGAGGAGAGCGGGCGCCCGCTGCTCGACACCGTCACCGCCCGGCTGAGCGAGCTGCGCTGCCTGCTGCTGCTCGACAACTGCGAGCACCTGGTCGACGGGTGCGCCGAGCTGGCCGCCGAGCTGGTCGCCTGCTGCCCCCGGCTGAGCATCCTGGCCACCAGCCGGGAGCCGCTGCGCATCGCCAGCGAGCTGATCTGGCGGGTGCCGCCGCTCGACCTGCCCGAGATGGGGTACGCCGACGCCGAGTCGGTGCAGCTGTTCATGGACCGGGCCGCCGCCGCCGGCACCCGGCTCGGCCCCGACAGCCTGCCCGACGTGGTCCGCCTGTGCCAGGCGCTCGACGGGCTGCCCCTGGCCCTGGAGCTGGCGGCGGCCCGTACGAGCCTGCTCAGCCCCGGGCAGATCGCCGACCGGCTCGACGACCGGTTCTCGCTGCTGACCACGGGCGGCCGTACCGCCCCGGCGCGGCAGCGCACGCTGCTGGCCACCGTCGACTGGAGCTACGACCTGCTGTCGGCCAAGGAGCAGGTGCTGCTGCGCCGGCTGTCGGTCTTCGCCCGCGACTTCGACCTCGACCTGGCCGAGCAGGTCTGCGCCGAGCGGCCCATCGCCCGGGACGAGATCGTCGACCTCCTCGGCGGCCTGGTCGACAAGTCCCTCGTGCTGTGCGACGAGGAGCGCAGGCGCTACCGCATGCTGGAGACGATCAAGCGGTACGCGATGAAGCGGCTGGAGCGGGCCGGCGAGCGCGAGGACGTCCGCGAGCGGCATCTCACCGTCCTGTGCGACCTGCAGGAACGCCACTTCACGACCGAGATGGTCCGGCCGGGCGTGCCCTGGCCGGAGCGGCTGGAGTGCCTGACGGCCAGCAAGCAGCTCCTCGACGACCAGCGGGCCGCCCTCGACTGGGCCGCCGAGTCCGGCAACGCGCGGCTGGGCCTGCGCCTGTGCGCCGCCAGCACCGCTCTGCTGCCCATCTCCGGCAACCTGACCGAGATCGTCGGCTGGATCGAGCGGCTGCTCTCGCTCGACCTCGAACCCGTGCCCGACGGGCAGGTCGCGCAGGGCAAGGCGTACCTCGCCTACGGGCTGGAGGCCCGCGACGAGCTCAGCCGGTCGCTGGAGGTGGCCACGGAGAGCCTGGCGGGGCTGGGCGAGGAGAACGTGTTCACCCGTTGCGTCATGCACAGCCTCGTGGTCGTCGTCCTGCTCCGCATGGGCCGCATCGACGAGGCGCTGCACCACGCCGAGCGCGGCCTGGCCGAGGCCACCGAGTCGGGCGACGCCTGGAACCAGGCGGCGGGGCTGGCCGGGCTGTCGGCGGTGGCGCTGACCAGGGGCCGGCTGCGCGAGGCCCAGCGGCTGGGCGACGAGGCCCTGGCACGGGCGCGCGAGCACGGCCACCGCTGGCTCATGGCCAGGATGGCCGCCCAGCTCGGCGCCGTGGCCGAGGCCCGCGGCGACCTGGAGACCGCCAAGTCCCGCTACGAGCTGGCCGTCCCGTGGTTGTGCGAGCTGGGCAGCGACTCGGACCTGGCGCGCTGCCTGGCCAGGGTGGGCCGGGTCGCGGCCATGCTGGGCGAGTTCGCCGCGGCGAGGGAGCGGCTGGCCGACAGCCTCGCGCTGAGCCGGCAGACCGGCCAGCGGCAAGGGGTGGCCCGGTGCCTGGCCGGCCTGTCGGTGCTGGCCGAGCACGAGGGCGACCTCGACGGCGCGGTGCTGGCCGCCGCTGCCGCGGCCACGCTGCGCGAGTCGATCGGCCAGCACTCGGCCACGATCCGGATCGAGGAGCTGCTCTCGCGCGCCCGCGCCAAGCTCGGCGAGGGCCGCACGGCCTCCCTGTGGTCGCGCGGCCGGGCGATGAGCCCCGACGCCGCCGCCCGCCAGGTGCTGGCGGGGGAGCGGCCCGCGGCGCCGGCGCCCGCGCCGGCCGAGCCGGTCAGGCACTCGTTGCTGACCGTGCGCGAGCTGGAGATCGCCGGCCTGCTCACCCGCGGCCTGTCCAACCGGGCCATCGCCGAGGAACTGGTGATCAGCCCGGCCACGGTCGCCCGGCACATCGCCAACATCATGGAGAAGCTGGGGTACACCTCGCGCGCGCAGATCGCGGTGTGGGCCGCCGAGCACCCCAGCGCTTCTGCATAGGGATCTGCATATTCCGCCCCATGTAGGCACGTGACCCCCTCCCTACCGTGGACGCCATGGATGAGCACATCGTCATGGTGGACTCCGGCACGGGCGTGGAGTTCACCGAGAAGCAACTGGACGAGCGGTCGGCGATCGCGACCGCCCAGTTGCGGCGCAGAGGGGTGCGCGCGGGCGACACGGTGCTCGTCTGCCTGCCCGTGGGGCCCGACCTGCTGGTGGCGGCGGACGCGGTGATGGCGGCGGGCGGCGTCGTCTGGCCGGTGCCCGCCGACCTCGACCGGGCCGGGCTGGGCGAGCGGATCCGGGCCAGCGGCGCCCGGGTGATGATCTCCGACGTGCCGGAGGCGGTGGAGGCGGCCGAGGAGTCGCGGGTGCGGATCGTGATGAGCGTGGCCGAGCTGGGCGGGCGGCATCCGTATCCGCGCAGTCGCGGACAGTCCACGGAAAGTGATCGCGCGCGGTCGGCCGGAGGTGGAGACTGAGCGCACCTGTGATCCTCCGCTGACCCTGGGCGCCGACATGACTCCGCCAGTTCCGCACAACCTGCCCGCAGAGCCCAACCGTTTCGTCGGCCGCGGGCGCGACCTGACCGAGCTGAGCACGCTGGTCCACGACGAACGCGTGGTCACGCTGAGCGGCGTCGGCGGCATCGGCAAGACCCGCCTGTCGCTGCGGGTGGCGGCCAGGGCCGCGCCTGGCTTCGCCGACGGCGTCTGGCTGGTCGAGCTGGCCCGCCTGGCCGACCCCGCGCTGATCGTCAACGAGATGGCCGGTGTGCTCGGCGTCCGCGACGAGGCGCCGGGGCGGCTGCTGGACGGCCTGCGCGTACGGCTGCGCGAGGCCAGGGCGCTGATCGTGCTCGACAACTGCGAGCATCTGGTCGACCGCTGCGCCGAGCTGGTCGCCGGCCTGATCGCCGACTGCCCCCAGCTGCGTTTCCTGCTCACCAGCCGCGAGCCGCTGCGCATCCCCGGCGAGCTGGTCTGGCGGGTGCCGCCGCTGGAGCTGCCCGACGACCACCATCCCGACGCCGAGTCCGTGCTGCTGTTCGTCGAGCGGGCGCTGGCGGCGGGGGCCCGGTCGGTGACCGGCAGCATGGACGACGTCGTGCGCCTGTGCCGGGCGCTCGACGGCCTGCCGTTGGCGCTGGAGCTGGCCGCGGCCCGCACGAGCCTGATGAGCCCGGGCCGCATCGCCGACCGCATCGGCGACCGGTTCACCCTGCTGACCAGGGGCGACCGTACCGCGCCCGCCCGCCAGCGCACCCTGCTGGCCACCGTCGAGTGGAGCCACGACCTGCTGCGGCCCAAGGAGCGCGTGCTGCTGCGCCGCCTGTCGGTCTTCGCCGGGCTGTTCGACCTGACCGTGGCCGAACGGGTGTGCGCCGACGGCGGCATCGTGCCCAGGGCCGAGCTGCTCGACCTGCTCAACGGCCTGGTCGACAAGTCGCTGGTGCTCCACCACGACGGGCGCTACCGCCTGCTGGAGACCATCAGGCAGTACGCCGCCGAGCGGCTGGCCGAGGCGGGCGAGCTGACCCGGCTGCGCGACCGGCATCTGCGGGTGATCTGCGAGGAGATGGAGCACTGCTACCGGGCCGGCACGCTCGACCCGCGCATGCCCTGGTCCGCCCGCGTCCCGCACTTCGTCAGGGGCCGCGCGCTGATGGACGACTGCCGGGCGGCGGTGGAGCGGGCGGTGGAGTCGGCCGACCCGGTGCTCGGGCTGCGCCTGGCCCGCGCCGCCCTGGCCATCCTGGCCGTACGCGGCGAGCTGGGCGAGACCGTCGGCTGGCACCAGCGGCTGCTCGCCCTCGACCTGTCCCGGGTGCCCTCCGACGTGGTCGCCGTGGCCAAGGGCGGCCTGGCGTACGGGCTGGAGATCTGCGACGAGCTGGCCCGCGCCGAGGAGCTGGTCGTGCAGGGGGTGGAGGAGCAGAAGAGGCACCCGTACACCCACTGGCTGGGCGTCACCTACAGCGTGGCGCTGGCCGTGTTCTTCCGCACCGGCCAGAGCGAGAAGGCGCTGCGTTACCTGGAGGAGCTGGAGGCGGCGGCCGCCGCCCACGACGACCTGTTCAACCTGGCCACGGTCCGCATCGCGCAGCTCAACCTGGCGCTGTTCCGCGGTCAGCTCCGCCAGGCCCGCCGGCGCGGCGAGCAGGCGCTGGCCCTGGCCAGGGAGGCCGGCCACCACTGGACGCTGGCCAGGGCGCTGACCCACCTGGGCGCGGTGGCCGAGGCGGCGGGCGACCTGGAGGCCGCCATGACCTGCCACACCTCGGCCCTGCCGCTGCTGGAGGACATGGGCAACCGGGTCGAGCTGGCCCGCTGCCAGGCCAAGCTGGGCCGGGTGGCGGCCCGGATGCACGACTATCCGGCCGCCCGGCTGCACCTGGCCGCCAGCCTGGCCCTGAGCACCCGCACCGGCCAGCGCAGGGGCGTGGTGCGGGCGCTGACGGCCATGTCGGCGCTGGCGGCCGAGCAGGACGACCTGGAGGGCGCGGTGCTGGCCGCCGCCGCCGCGACCGCGCTGCGCGAGGCCATCGGCCAGTACGGCGTCCCCGGCCCGGTCCAGGAGCTGCTCACGCGGGCCAGGGCCGGGCTCGGCGAGGGCCGGGTGTCGCTGGTGTGGGCCAAGGGGGCCCGGCAGTCGCCCGACGAGGTCGCCAGGCGCGTGCTCGATCCCGGCCAGGCCGTTCCCGCGGGGCCGTCCGGGCCGTCGCCGGGGGCCTGGCAGGGTGGGCTGACCGGCCGGGAGCTGGAGATCGCCGCGCTGCTCACGGGCGGGCTGAGCAACCGGGCCATCGCGCTGAAGCTGGTGATCAGCCCGGCCACGGTGGCCCGCCACGTCGCCAACATCATGGAGAAGCTGGGCTTCGCCTCCCGGGCCCAGATCGCGGTGTGGGCCACCGGGCACGGCCTGGAAACGCACCACGAATAAGCTGGTATTCATGCCTTTCGCGCCACATTTCCCGGTGATGCTCAGGACCGAGGACGGTGTCCGCATCGACGCCGCCCACACCCCCTCGGCGGCCGGGGACATCGGGATCGTCATGGCGCACGGCTTCACCGGATCCTGGCGCGAGCGCACCGCCCGCCGCATCGCGCACGTGCTCAGCGGCTACGGCGGCGTGCTCGCCTTCGACTTCCGCGGCCACGGGCGCTCGGGCGGCGAGACGACGGTCGGCGACCTGGAGATCCTCGACGTGGAGGCCGCAGTACGGCATGCCCGCGTGGTCGGCTACCGGCGGATCGCGGTCGTGGGCTTCTCCATGGGCGCGGCGGTGGCCGTCCGGCACGCGGCGCTGCGCCGGGGGGTGGACGCGGTGGCGGCGGTCAGCGGCCCGGCGCGCTGGTACTACCGGGGCACCAAGCCCATGCGCCAGGTCCACTGGGCCATCGAGCAGCCGTTCGGCAGGTTCGCCGCCCGGCTGGCCAAGCGCACCAGGATCGCCAGCGGCCAGTGGGACCCGATCCCGATGCCGCCGCACGAGGCCGCCGCCCTGGTCTCGCCCGCCCCGCTGCGGGTCGTGCACGGCGACGCCGACGCCTTCTTCCCGCTGGACCACGCCCACCAGCTCTACGACGGCGCCCGCGAGCCCAAGGAGCTGTGGATCGAGCCGGGTTACGGGCACGCGGAGTCGGCCGCCAGCCCCGAACTCATCCGGCGTATCGGTAAATGGATCTCCTCGAACCTTTCGTGAGTAATACCCGTCTATCTAAGACGGATGGAAAGGATCCGCCAGGAGAAAAGTCCTCGGGGACGGAAACCGCCTTCGCGGTGACCGTGGGACATACTTCAGTAGCCGGGCAGTCGCCGACTGTAGGCGGCGGATCCGGCACCTGGCGTCGCGGGGGCACGCTGGGTGCCTTACCCGGCCCGTAAGAGGGGCTCCGCGGCGCGCGGGGCCCCTCTTCGCCCGCCGTCAGCCCAGCCGGGCGATCGTCTTGTACTCCAGGTAGCCGTTCAGGCCCTCGGGGCCGAGCTCGCGGCCGATGCCGCTGGCCTTGAAGCCGCCGAAGGGCGCGTTCGACTCCAGCATGAAGCAGTTGACGCCGTAGGTCCCGGTGCGCACCTGGCGGGCGACGTTCATGCCGCGCTCGGCGTCGGCCGTCCAGACCGTGCCGGCCAGGCCGTAGTCGCTGTCGTTGGCGATGCGCAGGGCGTCGGCCTCGTCCTCGTACGGGATCACCGCCAGGACCGGGCCGAAGATCTCCTCGCGGGCGATGCGCATGTCGTTGCTGACGTTGGCGAAGACCGTGGGGGCGACGTACCAGCCGCGGTCACGGGGACGGTCGAGGCCGCCGACGACGACCTTGGCGCCCTCGTCCATGCCGATCTTGATGTAGCCCTCGACGCGCTCCTGCTGGCGCTTGGCCACCAGCGGGCCGATGCCGGTCGCCGGGTCGGCCGGGTCGCCGACGGGCTGGGAGTTGACCATGTTCGCCACGGCGTCCACGACCTCGTCGTACCGGCTGCGGGAGGCCAGGATGCGGGTCTGGGCGACGCACGCCTGGCCGTTGTTCATCAGCGTGGCCATGGCCAGGAAGCCCATGCTGGCCTGCAGGTCGGCGTCGTCCAGGATGATCGCGGCGGACTTGCCGCCGAGCTCCAGGCTGACCCGCTTGAGCTGCTCGCCGCAGATGGAGGCGATGCGGCGGCCGGCGGCGGTGGAGCCGGTGAAGGCCACCTTGTCGACGCCGGGGTGGGAGATCAGGTGCTCGCTCACCTCGCGCCCGGCGGGCACGATGTTGAGCACGCCCGCCGGGATCCCGGCCTCGGCCGCCCACTCGGCCAGCAGGTACGCGTCCAGCGGCGTCTCGGGCGCGGGCTTGAGCACGATCGTGCACCCGGCCAGCAGCGCGGGCGCGACCTTGGTCATGGTCACGAACTGGGGCACGTTCCACGGGACGACGGCCGCGACGACGCCGACCGGCTCGCGCCGCACGGTGATCGGCCCGAACAGCCCGGGACGCTCCTCCTCCTGGGCGAACTCCTTGCCCAGCCCGGCGTAGAACTGCAGCATGCCGAGCGGCTGCGGCGCCTGCGCGAGGTTGGAGAAGGTGATCGGCGAGCCCATCTCCTCGGTGATCAGGGCGGCCATCTCGCCCTGGCGCTCGTTGTAGATCGCGGCCAGCCGCTCGATCACGGCGGCTCGCTCGGCGAACGTCATGCGCGGCCACGGCCCGTGGTCGAACGCCTGGCGGGCGGCGGCCACCGCGCGTTCCACGTCCTCGGCGGCGCCGTCGGGGACGCGGCCCACGACCTCCTCGGTGTGGGGGGAGATGACGTCGATCGTCCCGGTGCCGGCGGGGGTCACCCATTCGCCCCCGATGAACAGCTTGTCGTGCTGGCGCATGTCGTGAGCCTCCTGCTTGACCGAATGCTTGCTTGCTGGGCGTACGCCTCAAGGCGACCGAACCATGTTCTGTCCGGGCGCGCAAGAGGGGCGCGGCAGCGGTGTGCCGCGCCCCCCGGGGCGTCGCTAGCGGGGGTCGCCCAGCAGGTGCCGCATCGACCGCTTGACCAGGTCCGTACGCGCGGCCTGCCCGGTCAGGCTCTCCACGCCGAAGCCCAGATAGACGGTGTCCGCGGTGACGATGCCGCCGCCCTCCTCGAAGACCTGGTCGGTGCGGAACCAGTTGTTGATCGACGGGGCCGAGCCGGCCGGCGGCGCGGCGACGGCCCAGCCGCCGAGGTCGGACTCGAAGGAGGTGTCACCGGCCGCCGCGCCGTCCAGGGTGACCTTGGCGTCGTCGAGGAAGACGCCCGCGCCCTGGGTGGACCAGTCGCTGACGTAGGAGATCGACAGCTCGACCCGCTTGCCCGCGTACGGGGTCAGGTCCACCCTCCACTGCTGCCAGCCGCCGGAGTTGCCCGAGGCGGCGTGCCACGCGCCGGAGGACCCCGTCGGCTCGCAGGCCGCGCCCTGGTAGTGCCGGGTGAACGGATGGATCACCCGCCAGCCGCCGCTGTTCTCGGCCTTGCAGCTCTCGCCGGTGCTCTGCGAGGTGTGGCCGTTGACGTCGGGGAGGGTGGTCCAGTCGTCGGCGCCCGCGGTGTGCGCCTCGACCGTCAGGAAGTCCCAGTCGGCCTCGGTGTCGTAGGAGGTCCAGAACGACAGGTCGCCGGAGCTCCTGCCGGTCAGGTCCACGGTCGTGGTCAGCCGCTTCCAGGAGACGTCGGCGATGCCGCTGTAGACGTCCCAGGAGCCGGTGTGGGGGTCGAAGGGGCCGCCGGGGCGTACCCACTTGACCTGGGCCGAGCTCGCGAACAGCGGGAACTGCGCCGGGGGCAGGATGGCCGAGGTGGCCACGAACGAGTTGGTGTGGCTCGGCTCCAGCGTGCCGGCGAAGCCGTCGAACCTGCCGCCGTTGCCCTTCAGCGCGAACGGCTGCCCGCTCGCCTGGTCGGCGCCCCCGTCGTCGAAGAAGACGTAGGCGCCCAGCCAGTACTGCTGGAAGTCGTTGAACACCTGGATGCACGGCGGGTCGTCGGGGACCGTGCACTCGGGGTGGCCGGGCTGGTCGGGCTCGTAGTAGTACGCGCCGTTGTTGTTGGCCGCGTACGAGGGGTACTTGCCGGCGTGCAGCAGCTTGCCGCCCTCGTTCAGGTAGTCGCGCACCGCCAGCTCGGTGTCCACGCCGCCCTTCGATGTGGTGCCGGCGACCTGCCCGGGGGAGCGGGGGATGACGTCGTCGCCGGTCTCCCAGACCACCGCCTTGTAGTGGCTGAGCACGCCGAGCGGGTGCGGGGCCCTGCGGCCCATCTTGTCCATGTCGTAGACGTCGGTCGTGTAGCCGGCGTCCTGGAGCGCCTTGACGTAGTCGGCGGCGTACTTGGCCTCGGTCCCGCCCTGGGCCGGGCTCAGGCCGGTGACGTCCTCGGTGGCCAGCACGAGCACCTTGCCGCCGATGTCGTCCTGCACGGTGTAGGTGAAGTCGCCGCTCTTCCTGCCGAGCGAGCTGAACCAGACCTTGACCTTGTCGCCCGGCCGGGTGCCGGTGATCGTGCCGCGCAGCCGGTGGTAGTAGCGGTCGTAGCCCTTGCCGTACCGCTCGCCGCCCTTCCACTCGCCGGTCGGCGCGATCCTCGTCCGGCCGCCGTTGACCTGGTAGTTGAGCAGGACGGGGCCGATCCTCCGCTTGGCGGTGACCTGGACGGCCTGGTCGGTGCCGTAGCTGAACTCGAACGGGTCGAGCACGAAGTCGGGTGTCCTGTTGCCCAGATGGCTGACCGGATCGGCCGGGTCGGCCGCGGACCTGGCGACGTCGAGCGCGAACGGCAGGTTCTTCTCGAACTCCGCCTGCACGGCCGCCTCGTCGTCGGGGAAGACGAACCCGCAGCCGTCGCAGCCCTCGTCGAGCTCCGGCGTCCAGGACAGGGTGCCGTACCTGGCGTGGGCGTGG
The DNA here is from genome assembly GCF_040649795.1 of Nonomuraea sp. NPDC048881. Taxonomy (NCBI): domain Bacteria; kingdom Bacillati; phylum Actinomycetota; class Actinomycetes; order Streptosporangiales; family Streptosporangiaceae; genus Nonomuraea; species Nonomuraea sp. NPDC048881. The sequence goes on along the minus strand of NZ_JBEZGC010000004.1, from coordinate 391,876 downwards.
TCGTTGGTGTCGCCGTTCGTGGTGTAGAGCTCCGCGCCGAGGTCGGGGTCGAACCCGGGGACGGCCGGGGCGTCGTCGTCGCCGGTCAGGGCCTCGTAGATCGGGTTGTCGGCGGTCTTCGTGGCGATCTGGAACCCGCTCGGGTAGAGCAGCAGCGGGCCGAAGGAGTGGTAGTTCAGGTTCATCTCGAACCTGACCCGGTTGAGCAGGCCGTCCATGGCCCTGGTCTCCGGCTCGCTGGCCGGGCCGGTCCCGCGGAAGGTCTCGCTGCTCGGGATGCTCGACGAGCCCTCCTCGTCGTAGCGGAAGTTCGTGGGGAAGTTGCGGTTCGGGTCCACGCCGTCGCCGTTGGTGATCTTCCCGTCGCCGTCGTTGTCGCGCAGGTTCTTGCGCCACAGGCGGTTGCCCTCGGTGAAGGTGAAGTCGTAGCCGTCGGGGTTGGCCACCGGCACGAACCACAGCTCGGTCCGGTTGAGCAGGTCCCGCAGCGCCGACCTGTTGGCGATCACGTACTTCAGCAGCCGCATGTCCACCTCGGCGGCGATCCACTCGCGGGCGTGCTGGGTGGCCGAGTACAGCGTGGCGGGCTTGAGCCCGTCGGGCAGCAGCCGGGCGCCCGTGGAGACCTTGACGGCGAGGATGTCCTGGCCCTTGAGCGTCCTGCCGATGGACTGCAGCTCGACGATGTCCCTGTTGGCGTTCGCGATCGCCCTGAGCTGGTCGGCGATGCCGCCCCGCTCGGAGTACGACCGCCACACGGTGTAGCCGCCGGCCGCCTGGGCCTTGGCGGCCTGGAGGTTGCTCTGTCCCTGCGGGTTGCGCACGGGCTCGGGCCGCAGGCCGAGCTTGGCCAGCCCGGCCAGGTCGGCCTGGGCGGCGGTCAGCTCGACGTGCTCCTTGTCGCCGCCGTTGTCGTGCTGGACGACGTCGAAGCCCTTCTCCCGCAGGAACTGGGCGGTGCCCGGCTCGCCGTCCACCTGGTAGAGGTCGATGCGGTCGCCGGGCGGCAGCGGATCGACCGACGCCTCGGCGGTGAGGGGGACGAGGGAGGAGCCCAGGCCGAGGAGCACGGCCGCGGCGATGGTCATGGTTCGAGACACGATCTGCCCCTTCGCAGAGACGAGTTCGATCGCCATCTCAGACCGGGATCAAGTCCTCCACAAGGCCCAATCTTTTAGATCTTCCTTATTTCCGACAAAGGACCATGTACCTCGCCAAAGGTGCGTCAGTTGGCTGGTTCGGATGACAGCCATCAAGATCATCTTCTATAGTTTCGGTCCGTCTATGCGAGGAGGGGACGGGTGTGAGGATCTGGCGGCTCGCCGCGGTCTTCGTCGTCCTCTCCGGGCTGCTCGGGCTCGCCTCCCCGCAGCCGGCGTCGGCCGATCCCAACATCGACGAGCTGCGCAGACTCACCAAACAGGCGTCCCGGCTCAACGACCTCTACCGCGGCCAGATCCAGAGCCTGGAGGAGATCAGGATCCAGGCCAAGAACGCCACCGACACCTCCGGCGACCTGGCGGCGCGCCTGGCCGCGGCCCAGGCCGGCGTGGCCGAGATCGCGCGCCAGGCGTACGTCAACGGCCCCCTCGACGGCATGCAGCTGTTCGGCCTCAGCGTCGACCCGGCCATCGCGCTCGGGCAGGCGGCGAACATGTCGTACATGGCCGCCGAGCGGACCGAGCGCGTCCAGAGCATCCAGAAGCTCATCGCGAAGTCCAAAGAGGCCAAGCTCAACGCCAACGACAAGATCGACAAGCTGAAGAAGGAGATCAGGACCCTTCAGGGCAAGCGGCGCGAGATCGAGCGCCTGCTCGCCAAGTACGGCTTCCAGCAGCCCGGCGGCGCCGAGGGCCTGACCCAGCGCATGATCACGGTACGCGCCGAGATCATGCAGAACTTCCCGATGAAGTACGGCGTGGGCTGCCTGCGCCCCGGCGACCCCGGCGAGCACGGCAAGGGCCGGGCCTGCGACTTCATGATGTCCCGCGGCGGCACCATGGCCTCCGGGGCCGACGCCGACCGCGGGGACGCCCTGGCCGAATGGCTCATCAAGAACGGCGCGCGGATCGGCGTCATGTACATCATCTGGAAGCAGCGCTACTACGACATCCGGTCAGGCGGAGGCTGGGACCCCATGTCCGACCGGGGCGGCGTGACCGCCAACCACTACGACCACGTTCACGTCTCGGTGTTCTGAGCGACCCGCTCCCGGTACCACGCGTAGGACGCCTTGGGGGTGCGGCGTCCCGTGGCGAAGTCCACGTGCACCAGGCCGAAGCGCTGGTGGTAGCCCTCGGCCCACTCGAAGTTGTCCAGCAGCGACCAGACGAAGTAGCCGCGCACGTCCACGCCCTCGGCCCGCGCGGCCATGACGGCGTCGATGTGGCCGCGCAGGTAGTCGATGCGGGCCTGGTCCTCGACCGTGCCCCGCGGGGTGAGCTCGTCGGGCTGGGAGCAGCCGTTCTCGGTGACGTGGATCGGCGGGAGCGCGCTGCCGTACCGGGCCTTGAGGCCGGTCAGGAGCTCGCGCAGGCCGTCGGGCACGACCGGCCAGCCGAACGCGGTCGTGGGATACCCCGTGACGCCGGTGTCGCTGAACGGGAGCACCTCGCCGGGCGGCGGGGCGGCGATCCGGGTGGGGTTGTAGTAGTTGATGCCGAGGGCGTCCAGGGGGGCGGAGATGGTCTCCAGGTCGCCGTCGCGGACGAAGTCGAGGTCGGCTGTGTAGGCCGAGAGATCCGGATACCTCCCGAGCAGCACCGGGTCGTTGAACAGCCGGTTGTGCAGGACGTCGTAGGCGTCGGCGGCCTTGACGTCCGCCTCCTCCCGCGACGCGGGCCAGACCGGCGTGCAGTTGTTGGTGATGGCCACCTGCCGCGCGCCCGCCGCGCGCAGGGCCGCGACCGCCAGGCCGTGGCCGAGGAGCTGGTGGTGGGCGACGGGGAGGGCGTCGAGCAGCAGGGCCTGGCCGGGGGCGTGGATGCCCATGGCGTGGCCGAAGGCCATGTGCACGAACGGCTCGTTCAGGGTGATCCACAGCGGGATGCGGTCGGCCAGGCGCTCGGCGACGATCGCGGCGTAGTCGGCGAAGCGGCCGGCCGTGTCGCGGTCGGTCCAGCCGCCGCGGTCCTGGAGCGCCTGGGGCAGGTCCCAGTGGAAGAGCGTCGGCACGGGCTGGATGCCGGCCGCCAGCAGGCCGTCGGTGAGGCGTTCGTAGAAGTCGAGGCCCGCGGGGTTGACCTCGCCGGCGCCGAGCGGCTGCACCCGCGGCCAGGCGATGGAGAAGCGGTAGGCGTTCACGCCGAGGCCGGACATGAGGGCGACGTCCTCGCGCCAGCGGTGGTAGTGGTCGCAGGCCACGTCCCCGGTGTGGCCGTCCCTGGTCCGGCCGGGCTCGTGGGCGAAGGTGTCCCAGATGGACGCGCCCCGGCCGTCCTCGGCCACCGCGCCCTCGATCTGGTAGGCGGCGGTCGCCGTACCCCATAAGAACATCTCGGCTCCTTTATGCGAGTATGGCTCATGTTAACGGACGGCAAAGTGGCCGGTCTGTACCTGCTGGTAATAAGCCAGGATGGGGAGCATGACGAGTACCTTGCGCCGCCGTCCCGCCCAGCGCCGGAGCGTGGAGCGGGTGGAGCGGATGCTCGACGAGTGCGCGCTCCTGCTCGACGAGGTGGGCTACGAGGCGTTGACCACGAAGGAGGTCGCGCGCCGCGCCGAGGTCCCCATCGGCACCTTCTACCAGTTCTTCCGCGACAAGCAGGGCCTGGTGCGCGCCCTCGCGCTGCGCAACCTGGAGGCGTTCCTCCAGCGGGTCACCCAGCGCATCGCCGAGGCCGATCTCAGCCACTGGACCGACCTGGTCGACCTGGCCATCGACGAGTTCGTCGACATGAAGCGCACCACCCCCGGGTTCGCGGTGGTCGACTTCGGCGAGGTCCTGCCCACCCCGGGCGGGCCGCCGCTGGAGGGCACCAAACGCACGCTCGACAGCGCCCTCGACAACAACGTCATCGTGGCCGACCGGTTGCGCGCCCTCACCCTCGCCCTGCTCGACGCGCCCGCGGGCCCCGGGCTCGACCGGGCGCTCGTGGTCGCCGTCGAGGCCACCGACGCCGTGCTCAAGCTCGCCTTCCGGGCCGATCCCGGCGGCGACGCCGACCTGATCGCCGAGTGCAAGCAGCTCGTCCGCCGCTACCTCGCCGACCACCTGCCCTGATCCCCCAGGCGACGGCGTTCAGACGGGTGCGCTCATGGTGCCGCGTCCTGGAAGCGGTCGAGGATGGCGAAGGTCTCCCGCAGGCCGACGCCGGTGCCGAACGGGATGGTGCCGAGTGCGATGTTCATGGGGCAGACCCTCGGACCTGGAGCGCACTCCATGTCAAGCCGTTGACCTGGAGTGCGCTCCAGGTGAAAGACTGGGACGCGTGAGCGTGTACACCCCCGCCGAGGTCGTCGAGGAGACCGGCTTCAGCCTCGACACCCTCCGCTACTACGAGAAGATCGGCCTGCTGGAGCGCGTGGAGCGCAACGCGGCCGGTCAGCGCAGGTTCAGCGAGGAGGACGTCGGCTGGCTCGGCATGATCCGCTGCCTGCGCGACACCGGCATGCCCATCGCCATGCTGCTGCGCTTCGCCGAGCTCGTCCGCGGCGGCGACGACACGATCCCCGACCGCATCAGGCTCCTGGAGGAGCACGACCGGCAGGTTCAGGCCCAGATCGCCAACCTGGCCGAGCGCCAGAACTACATCCACCGCAAGATTTCCTACTACCGCAGCGTCCTGTAGCCCTGCCTTGGTGGTCCGGTTGTTAGACCAAGGACCATGGCGGGAACCAGGGCGAAGCAGATCGACGTCCCGCTGGGCCGCATGGCCGTGCTCTGCGCCGCCCTGCTGTTCGTCCTGCTGGCCCACATCACGGTCGTCCAGGCGTTCGGGACGCGGGGGCTCAACGCCGACCGCCGCAACGAGCGCTCGCTCATCTCCCGGTTCGCCCGTCCGCGCGGCGACATCCTGACCTACGACGGCGCGACCGTGGCCAGGAGCCGCCCGACGCCCGGCGGCGGCCCGTACCGGTTCCAGCGGGTCTACACCGACGGCGAGCTCTACGCCCCCGTGACCGGCTACCTGTCCCTCTACCGGTCCACGGGCGTGGAGGAGGCCGAGGACGGCGTCCTGTCCGGCGACGACGCCAAGGTCAAGGTGCGCTCGATGGTCAGCGACGGCGACGTGGCCGGCGCCGACGTGCGGCTGACCATCGGCCAGCGCACCCAGTGGGCCGCCTACCACGCCCTGGAGGCCGCCGGCGTGCCCGGCGCGGCCGTGGCCATCGACCCGGCCACCGGCGCGATCCTCGCCCTGGCGAGTTACCCGTCCTACGACCCCAACACGCTGGCCACCTTCGACCCCGCCCGGCTCGACGGCGCCCTCGACCGGCTGCGCGACGCCCCCGGCCGGCCCCTGCTGAACCGGGCGCTGGACCAGGTCTATCCGCCGGGGGCCACGTTCAAGGTGGTGACCACGGCCGCGGCGCTGGCCTCGGGGGAGTACACGCCGACGGCCCCCGTGGACGCCGTCGTCCGCCCGCGGCTGCCCGCCTCGCTCGCCGGTTCGTGCGGCAGGCCCCGGCCCACGCTGCTACGCGCCTTCCAGACCTCGTGCGACACCGCGTTCGCGGGCATCGGGGTGCAGCTCGGCCAGGACATCCTCAGGGACCAGGCCGAGGCGTTCGGGTTCGGCGACGGCGACCTGCGCGTGCCGATGGCCCCGGCGCCCAGCACGTACCCGCAGGGGATGGACCGGGCGCGGACCGCCCTGTCGGCCGTCGGCCGGGACCAGGACCGGGCGACGCCGCTGATGGTGGCGATGTTGTCGGCGGCCGTGGCCAACAACGGCGTGCTGATGCGGCCGTACCTGGTGGAGGAGGTGAGCCTGCCGGACGGCTCGCTGCTCGGCCAGGCGGGGCCGCAGCCGTACCGCACCACCATGACGACCGTCCAGGCCCGCTACCTGGCCGCGATGATGACCGCGGGGACGCACGCGGGCGGGCCGGGCGCGGCCGTCGCCGTCCCCGGCGTCGAGGTGGCCGCCAAGATCGCCACGGCGGGCGGCGAGCACGCGCTGGCCACGGCGTTCGCCCCGGCGACCGCCCCGGAGGTGGCGGTCGGCGTGGTGCTGGAGCACCCCGGCTCCCGGGCCGGCGCGGTGGCGCAGGTGGCCCGCGCGGTGCTGGAGGCCGCGCTGGCTTGACCGCGGGCCGCCGAGTTCGCCACCGATTGAGTCTGGGCGCGAACGGTAGTTGATGCCACACTCACAGTGATGCTGCGAACCGCCGATTTCCGCAACCTGCCGGCCGAGCCCAACCTGTTCGTGGGCCGGGAGTCCGATCTCGATGAGCTGGCCCATCTCGGCCGCGTCTCGCGCGTGGTGACGCTGTGCGGCGCGGGGGGCATCGGCAAGACGCGCCTGGCCCTGCGCCTGGCCGCCAGGGTCGCCGCCGAGCACCCCGACGGCGTGTGGCTGGTCGAGCTGGCCGACGTGGAGAAGGGCGAGCTGCGGGAGCGGGTCCGCGCCGCGCTCGGCATCGCCGAGGACCTGGCGGACACCATCGGCGGCCGCCGCGTGCTGCTCGTCCTGGACAACTGCGAGCCGGTGGTCGGCGAGTGCGCCGAGCTCTGCCGCGACCTGCTCGGCGCCTGCCCGCGGCTCACCGTGCTGGCCACCAGCCGCGAGCCGCTGCGGGTGCCGGGCGAGACGGTCTGGCGGGTGCCGCCGCTCTCGCTCGTCGGCGAGGAGAGCGAGGCCGTGCGCCTGTTCGTGACCAGGGCCACCGCCGCGCGTCCTGGCTTCGAGCTGACCGAGGAGACGCTGCCGCTGGCGATCGAGCTGTGCCAGGCGCTCGACGGGCTGCCGCTGGCGATCGAGCTGGCCGCCGCCATGGTGCGGGTGTTGTCGGTCAGGCAGCTCGTCGAGCGGCTCGACGACCGGTTCAGGGTGCTGGCGGGCGGCGCCCGTACGGCCCACGCCAGGCACCGTACGCTGCGTGCCGCCGTCGACTGGAGCTACCGGCTGCTCAGCCCCCAGGAACGCCTGCTGCTGCGCCGCGTGGCGGCCTTCCGCTCCTGCTGGACGCTCGACCTGGCCGAAGCGGTGTGCGCCGGCTCCGGCCTGCCCGAGGAGGACGTGCTGCCGCGCCTGTGCGACCTGGTGGACAAGTCGCTGGTGGTGCTCGACGGCGAGGTCGCCGGCCAGGCCCGCTACCGGCTGCTGGAGACCGTCCGCGAATACGCGCTGGAGCGGCTCGCGGAGTCCGGCGAGGAGGCGGCGCTGCGCCGCGCGCACCTGGCCGCGCTCGCCGGGCTGGCCGGGCGGTTCAAGGACGTCCTCGCGCCGGGCACGCGCACGTCGTGGCCCGTGCTCGAGCGCTACGTCAACCTGTTCGACGGGCTCAAGGCCGAGGTGGGCGCGGCCTGCGACTGGGCCGTGGCGAGCGGGTCGCCGCAGACCGCCCTGCAACTGCTGACCGACGTGCGCTACCTGCTCATGGCCAGCGGGCGGCGGCTGGACATCGCCGAGCGGCTCGACCGGCTGCTCGCGCTCGACGCCCCCGACGTGCCCGAGGGCTTACGCGGGCAGGCGATGATCCTGCGCGGTGAGCTGGCGCTCGCGGCCGGCGAGACGGGGCTCGCGGCGCGGTGCGTACAGATCGGGCTGGCGCTGTGCGTCGACGCCCAGGACGCCTACGGCGAGGCCGTGGGCCTGATCATGCTGGCCCAGGCGACCGGCGACCAGGAGTCCCTGACCCCGGCCCTGGAGGCGGCGCGGCGGCGCGGCGACCCGATCCTGGAGTCGCTCGCCCAGGGCACCCGGGCCGACTTCGGCCTGCGGGCCGGCCGCCTGCACGAGGCGCGGCGCGCGTTCGAGGAGGTCCTGTCGCTGAGCGAACGGCTGGACAACCACCTCGGCCAGTCCTACGGGCACGTCGGCCTGGCCCAGATCGCCCGGCGCACCGGCGACCGGTCGGCCGCCCGGCGGCACTACGAGGCCGGCCTGCGCCTGCTGAGGCACATCGACGCCCGGCAGCAGATCGTGAGCTGCCTGGCCGGGCTCGGCCGCGTCGCGCTGGAGGAGGGCGACCTGGCCGAGGCCCGCGCGCGGCTCACCGAGGCGCTGGTGCTCAGCCGCGACGCGGGCCTGCGTGACAGCATCGCCCGGCGGCTGGCGGCCTGGGCGCGCCTGGTGGCGGCCGAGGGCGACGACCGGCGCGCGGTCCTGCTGGCCGCCGCCTCCCTGGGGCTGCGCGACCGCCGCCCCGACGCCCGCACCGAAGAGCTGCTGGCCCCCGTCCGCGAACGGCTGGGCGAGGCCGTGGTGGCGCTGCTGTGGGCCGAGGGCCTGGCGATGACGGCCGACCAGGCGGTCTCGTGCGCGCTCGGCGGCCCGTTGCCCGAGCTGCCGGCCGCGCCGGTCGCCCCGGCGGCCCAGGACAGCAGGCTGACGGCCAGGGAACGCGAGATCGCCGAGCTGGTCGCCCGCGGGCTGAGCAACCGGGCCATCGCCGACGAACTGGTGATCAGCCCGGCCACCGCCGCGCGGCACGTCGCCAACATCCTCGGCAAGCTGGGCTTCTCCACACGTACACAGATTGCCGCATGGGTGATCGGCGGACGCTGATCCCGGCGGGTTCTCTACACATCGCCGCCGCCCGCCGCTTACATCGTCAAATGGCCATGTCAGCGCATGTGCCGCCCCGGTCCGAACGCCTACCGTTCTGCGTGTGATCGACCGCGCCCCGCGCTTCCCGTCCTCGCGCCGGGGGCCGCGGCGGCCGATCGACCGAGGGACGTCACGCGTCCCGACGGAGCCGGGCCTTCTCGGAGGGGTGGGGGCCCGGTTCCGGGGCGCGTGACAGCGGGCTCGAGTCGCGCAGGGCTCGGGCCCGCCCACCTCGGCCCTGGGCTGGGGAAATGCACACCGCTCTACATAGATCGGTGGATGCGGCCGGCGCGCGGGCGACCGTACGTTGACGGGCATGACGCCGTCCGCCTCGTCCTCCGGCACCGTGATCCACGAGGTGTTCTGCCGGGCCTACGAGCGGGGCGAGCGGCCGGCGCTCATCGATCTGCGCGGCGGCCACGTCTACGGCTACCGCAGCCTGGTGACCGAGGTGACCAGGGCGGCGTCCGGGCTGGTGCGCAGGGGAGCGCGCCGCGACCAGGTGGTGGGGGTGCACGTCTCCACGACCGGCACCCAGACGGTGGCCCTGCACACCGTGCTGGCGGCGGGCGGGGTGGCCGCGCCGATCGGTCCGGGGCTCGGCGTCGAGGAGGTGGCGGCGCTGCTGCGCGAGTGCGACGCCCGCATGCTGATCACCACCCCCGACCTGGCGGAGACGGCGATCGCGGCGGCCGACGGCTCCCGCGTGCGCCAGGTGGTCTCGCTCGGCCCGGCGCTCGACACGATCGACTTCCGCGGCCTGCTCGTGCTGGAGCCCACCGCGCTGCCCGCCCTCGACGCCAAGCGCCAGGACGCGCTGGCGCTGCCCGGCGGCGCCCGGCTCACCCATGCCGACCTGCTGGCCAGGATGGCCGAGCTCGACGTGCCCGTCGGCCTGAGGGAGTCCGACGTCGTGCTGTGCACGTGGCCGCCCGGCGCCGGCGCCGACCTGCCCGCCCTGGTCGGCCTGGCCGTGGCCAAAGGCGCGCTGGTCGTGGCCGCGGGCCCCGGTGACCTGCCCGGATCCGGCTACGACGCGGGCGTCACCGTGCTCACCGGGCCGGCCGGCACGCTGGAGCGCGTGGGCTGAGTATGCGGACCTGTTACCTGCCCCGCCCTTGACGTCGGCGCGCGCGAAGTGGGTTGATAGCCGTTGTTGACAACGTTGTCAAAGGTCACCAACTTCGGGGGATCGCGAAGGGAATGGTGTGCGATGCGACGGTGGTTAGCGGCCGTCTCGATCACGATGGCGGGCGTTCTGGGCCTGGCGGGCTGCGGCGGAGGCAGCGGCGGCCAGACTTCTGAGCCGGGTTCGTCGAGCGGCGGCAAGCAGCAGGTGGAGGTCTTCTCCTGGTGGACGGGCCCCGGTGAGGCCGACGGCCTCGCGGCGATGAAGAAGATATTCGAGGACAAGAACCCGAACTACACGTTCTTCGACGCCGCCGTGGCGGGCGGCTCGGGTGACAAGGCCAAGGCGTTGTTGCAGTCGAAGTTGCAGGCCGGCACGCCGCCCGACACGTTCCAGGGGCACGCCGGCGCCGAGTTGCAGGGCTACATCAAGGCGGGCAACCTGGAGGACCTGACGTTCCTGTACGACGAGCTGAAGCTCAAGGACGTCTTCCCCGCCCAGCTCGTCGAGCAGATCAGCGTCGAGGGCAAGATCTACTCGGTGCCGGTCAACATCCACCGGTCCAACGTCCTGTGGTTCAACCCCAAGGTGCTCAAGGACGCCGGCATCGCGGCCGCGCCCAAGACGATCGAGGAGTTCATCGCCGACCTGGAGAAGGTCAAGGCCAAGGGCAAGATCCCGATCTCCGTCGGCTCGGAGTGGACCGCCACCCACCTGCTGGAGAACGTGCTGCTCGGCTCGCTCGGCACCGACGCCTACAACGCGCTGTTCAAGCCGGGCGCCGACTGGAGCGGCCCGCAGATGACGAAGGCGCTGGAGAACTACGCCAAGATCATGTCGTACGCGGGCGACCCGCAGGACGACTGGCAGCCCGCCGCCAAGCAGGTGGCCGACGGCGAGGCGGCGTTCAACATCATGGGCGACTGGGCCTACGGCTACTTCCACAACCCGCCGGAGGGCGGCCTCGGCAAGACGTCCAAGACGGACTTCGACTGGGCGCCCGCGCCCGGCACCGAGGGCACCTACATGTGGCTGTCGGACAGCTTCACGCTGCCCAAGGGCGCCAAGAACCGGGACGGGGCCGTCGCCTGGCTGAAGGTCGCGGCGAGCAAGGAGGGCCAGGACGCCTTCAACCCCAAGAAGGGCTCCATCCCCGCCCGCAAGGACGCCGACCAGTCGCTCTACACCGACTACCTGGCCGACGCGCTGAAGGACTGGTCGGGCGACAAGCTGGCCGGCTCCATCCAGCACGGCGTCTCGGTGAGCCAGCCGTGGCTGGCCTCGATCAACGAGGCGGTCGGGCTGTTCATCGGCAGCAAGGACGTCAAGGGCCTGCAACAAGGCCTGGCCGACGCGGCCAAGGCCAACGCTCAGTGACGCATGCGGGTACGGCGGGACGCTCCCGCCGTACCCGCGCGAAGGGAAACGGTTGTGAGGCGGGCACGCACCTGGCTGCCCGGACTCCTCCTCGTCGCGCCGTCGATCGTGGCGATCGGCGTGTTCGTGTACGGCATGCTGGGCTGGAACTTCCGCCTGGCCATGACGGACCAGCACGATGAGGTGTCCGAGGGCACGTTCGTGGGGCTGAAGAACTTCGTCGACATCTGGGACCAGGCGCGCTGGCGTCTGTCGGTCGACCACGCGATCGTGTTCACGATCGCGTTCGTGGCGGGGGCGCTGGTGCTGGGCTGGTTCCTGGCGTTCCTCATGGAGAAGGGGATCTGGGGGGAGGGCACGTTCCGGGCGATCTACCTGTTCCCGATGGCCGTGTCGTTCGTCGCGACCGGCATCGTGTGGCGGTGGCTGATGAACTCGGGGACGGGTGAGCGGGCGGTCGGCCTGAACCGGCTGTTCGACGCGATCGGGCTGCCGCAGTGGCAGTGGTTCAGGGATCCGGACTGGGGGATGGCCGCGATGGCGCTCCCAGCGATCTGGCAGATGTCCGGATATGTCATGGCGTTGTTCCTGGCGGGCTTCCGCGGCGTCCCCGAGGAGCTGCGCGAGGCGGCGCGGGTGGACGGCGCCGGCGAGTGGGGCGTCTACCGGCACGTGGTGCTGCCCATGCTCAGGCCGGTCACCCTGTCGGCGCTGATCATCCTGGGACACATCTCGCTCAAGGTCTTCGACCTCATCGTGGCGGTGTCCGGCAAGCAGATCATCACCGACGTGCCCGCGGTGTTCATGTGGGTGGCGGTCTACGACTCGCACGACCCGGCGAAGGGGGCCACGATCGCCTCGTACATCGTGCTCAGCGTGGCGGTCTTCGTGATCCCGTACCTGATCTGGTCGGTGCGCAAGGAGCGCAGGCCATGACGGCCGTCGCGGCCCGGCGCAGGACCGGGTTCGGGATCGTGCGGTTCTGCCTGCTGCTCGCCCTGGTGGTCGTCGTCCTCGTCCCGATCTACGTGCTGCTGGCCACCAGCTTCAAGCCGCTCACCGAGGCCGACCCCGGCCAGGCGTGGAACCTGCCCAGGACGTGGACCACCGAGGCGTGGCGGGTGGCCTGGGAGAAGCTGGCCCCCGGCCTGTGGAACAGCGTGCTGCTGGCCGTCCCCGGCTCGCTGCTGTCGTGCGCGTTCGGGTCGATGAACGGCTACGTGCTGTCCAAATGGCGCTTCCCCGGCGCGGACGTGCTGTTCACGCTGTTCCTGTTCGGCATGTTCATCCCCTACCAGGGCGTGATGATCCCGCTGGTCAAGCTCATGGTCTGGCTGAACGAGCAGACCGGGCTGCAGGGCGTCTTCTACGGCGGCATCCCGGGCCTGGTGCTCGCGCACGTCGTGTACGGCATCCCCATCTGCACGCTGATCTTCCGCAACTACTACGTCACGATCCCCGACGAGCTGATCGAGGCCGCGCGGGTGGACGGCGCGGGGATGCTGCGCGCGTACTGGTCGGTCGTGCTCCCGGTGTCGTGGCCGGCGATCGCGGTGGTGATCATCTGGCAGTTCACCTCCCTGTGGAACGACTTCCTGTTCGCCGTCTTCATCACCGGCCCGCAGAGCTGGCCGACCACCGTCATGCTCAACAACATCGCCGGGGCCCAGGCCACCCCCTACAGCCAGCAGATGGCCGCGGCCGTCCTGGCCTCGATCCCGACCATGCTGATCTACGTGCTGCTCGGCCGGTTCTTCATGCGCGGCCTGATGGCGGGCGCGCTGAAGGGCTGACGCGGGGCCCGCTACGCCGGTGACCGGCCGGCCAGCGCGTCGCCCAGCGGCGTGCGGGCGTACAGGACGGAACGGCCGGTGCGGGTGCCGACGACGAGGCCCGTCCTGCGCAGGACGGCCAGGTGCCCGCCGGTCGCGCCGAGGCTCTGGCCGAGCAGGGCGGCCAGGTGGGTGGTCGTCGCGGGCACGGCCAGCTCGGTGAGGAGGCGCGCCCTGGTGCGGCCGATCAGCAGCGCCAGGTCGCCGTCCGGCACGCCGACCGCGGCGCCCGTGCCGCGGGCCGGGTAGACCAGCGCGTTGGGCCAGGCCGCCTCCAGGTACACGCCGACCGAGCCGGAGAAGGCGGTCGGCACGAACAGCAGGCCCCCGCCGCCCAGCACGTGCGAGCCGTGGCGGGTGTGCAGGCGCACCTCGATGTGCCCGTCGGGACGCCAGCGCACCTGGTCGCTCAGGTCGTCCAGCGCGGCGGCCCAGCCGTAGGCGGCCAGGCGTCCGGCCCGCTGGATCACGTCGCGTTCGAGGATCGTGTGGAGTCGCGGCCAGCCGACCGAGATGATCTCCCGCCACAGCGCCTCGTACGCGTCGGCCAGCACCTCCACCACCCGCGGCGAGAACAGCAGGTCCCGGATCGGCTCCGGCACCGGCGGCAGCGCGGCCAGAACCCGGGCGATCTCCTCGTGCGCCTGGGCGACCGGGGTCCGGCGCATGGAGGCCAGCTCGGTCTCGAACGGCACGCTCATCCCGGCCGGCGGCGGGGCGATGAAGTCGACGTTCGCGTAGCCCTTGTTGCCGCTGATCGCCGCCAGCGCGCGCAGCGCCGGATGCCGTCGCACCAGGTCGAGGTAAGGGCCGCGCCAGCGCTCCACCCACCGCCGGTGCACGCCGGGCTCGTTCCTGCCGTCGAGCGTCCAGTGGGCGTGCATGGTCTCGATCAGCGGCGAGATCGCGAACCTGCTGGCCACCAGGTCCTGCGGGGTCACCTGGATCTTCAGTGCCACCTTTCGGTTATATCCGAAACCATGGCCGGGCCGGGCGCCGGTTCAGCAGCATCGGGGATGTGAGAGCGGCGACGTACGGCGACGTGTTCGCGGTCAAGGAGTTCCGGGTGCTGTTCGGCAGCTTCGCGCTGCTGGTCACCGGGGAATCGATCAAGATGCTGGCCCTGTCCGTGCTGGTGTACGCGCGGACGGGCTCCCCGGGGTTGTCGGCGGCGGCGTACATGGCGGGGTGGCTGCCGTACATCGTGGGCGGGATGTTCCTGCTGTCGCTGGCCGACCGGCTGCGGCCCCGGGCGCTGATGGTGACCGGCGAGCTGGTCAGGGCGGCGGTGTGCCTGCTGCTCGCCTACGCCGGGCTGCCGGTGTGGGGGATGCTGGCGCTCGTGCTGGTCAGCGGGCTGTTCTCGCCGGTGTTCGGGGCGGCCAGGTCGGCGGCGCTGCCGGACGTCCTGCCGGGGGACGCGTTCGTGCTCGGCCGGTCGGTGATCGGGGTCACCTCGGCGGCCTCCCAGGTCGGCGGGCTCGCGGCCGGAGGCGCGTTCCTGGCCTTCGCCGGGGCGCCGGGCGCGCTGGCCGCCACCGCCGCGCTGTCGGCACTCGGCGCGGTGGTCCTGCGGTTCGGCCTGCCCGACCGTCCCGCCCGCGCCGCCGCGGGGAGCGGCGGGACGGGGGCCGTGCGGCAGACGCTGCGGGTGAACCGGTCGCTGCTGGCCGACCGGCGGGTGCGCGGGCTGCTGCTGGCCGGATGGCTGCCGACGATGTGCCTGGCCGGGGCGGAGGCGATGATCGTGCCCTACCTGGGCGGTGAGGGGCGGGCGGGCGTGGTGCTCGCCGCGGCGGCGGCCGGGATGGCGGTGGGGGAGTTCACCGTGGGCAGGTTCGCCGCGCCGCCGCTGCGGGAGCGGCTGTCGGCGCCGCTCGCCGTGCTGCTCGGGGTGCCGTGGCTGGGGTTCGCGCTCGGGCCCGGCGTGGGGTGGGCCGCGGTGCTGGCCGCGTGCGCGGCCGCGGGGCTGTCGTACCAGCTCGGGTTGCAGCGGCGGTTCGTGGACGCGGTGCCCGAGGAGGGGCGCGGGCAGGCGTTCGGGCTGCAGTCGGCGGGGCTGATGACGGGACAGGCGGCCGGGGCGGCGCTGGTCGGCGTGCTGGGCGAGACGATCGGGCCGGGGGGCGCGATCGTCGCGGCGGGCGCGGCCGGCGTCCTGGTCGCGCTGGCCCTGCTTGGGCCCCTACGCCCTGCCAAGCCCTCCGGCCCTGCTGGTTCCTCTGTTGCGGTCACGTCACGGGAAGCTCCCCGGAGCCGCGCGGGATGAGGCGTACGGGCAGCTCGACGTGCTCCGGCGGCCCGCCGTCACCGCGCAGGCGCCGGAACAGCAGCTCGGCGGCCACCCGGCCCATCCAGGCCGGATCCTGCGCCACCACGCTCACCCCTGGCCGCAGCAGGTCGGCCAGCTCGAAGTCGTCGAACCCCACCAGCGCCAGCGGCCGCCCCTCCAGGGCCCGCAACGCGGTCACCGTGAGCCGCCCGTTCCCGGTGAACAGCGCGGTCGGCGGCGCGTCCAGGGCCAGCATGCGCCGCAGGTCGGCCCGTACGTCGTCGAGCGACGGCGGGCGCATCGCCACCAGCCGCGGGTCGAACAGCCCGCCGAGCGCCCGCCGGTAACCCGCCAGCCGCCGCGCCGCGGTGTAGATCGCCGGATCGTCGCCCAGGAACGCGATCCTGTGGTGCCCGTGCGTGAGCAGGTGCCGGACGGCCTGCTCGGCCCCGCCCGCGTTGTCGGCGAGCACGGTGTCCACCTCGATCCCCGGCTCGGGCGGCCGGTCGGCGAACACCACGGGCGTGCCGGCCTCCAGCTCGCCCCGCAGGTAGGCGTGGTCGTCACCGGCCGGGACGACGATCAGCCCGTCCACCCTGCGCGCGCAGAACGTCTCGACCAGCTCGCGCTCCCGGCCCGGCTCCTCGCCCGAGGACCCGCTGAGCAGCAGGCAGCCGTGGTCGATGACGACGTCCTCGACGGCCCGGCTGAGACCGGCGTAGAAGGGGTCGGCGACGTCCTCGATGACCAGCCCGATGGTGGCGGTCATGCCCGTGCGCAGGACCCGGGCGCTCTCGTTGCGGCTGTAGCCCAGCCGGTCGATGGCCGCCCGCACCCGCTCGGCGGTGGCCGGATGGACGCCGGGCTCGCCGTTGACCACGCGCGAGACGGTCTTGAGCGCCACGCCCGCCGCCGCCGCGACGTCCTTCATCGTCGGTCTCACGCATGGATCATGTCCTACTGCACCCGGGCGGACAACGTTGTCAGACGCCTGTGCCAGAGTAGGTGCCCTATGTCGTTGCGACACGCCTTGCTGGTGGCCGGGTTCGTGCTGGCCGCGCTCAACCTGAGGCCCGCCATCGCGGGCCTGTCACCGCTGCTCGACGAGATCATGAAAGACCTGGGGCTGTCGCCGTCGGGCGGCGGCGCGATCACCACCGTCATGGTGGTCTGCCTGGGCGTGTTCGGCCCGGTGGCCCCGCTGCTCGCGCGGCGCATCGGTCTGGACAGGACGCTGCTGGCCGGCCTGCTCGTGGTCGCGGCGGGGGAGTGCCTGCGCGGGCTCGACGGCGTTCCCATGCTCTACCTGGGCTCGGCGCTGGCCGCGACCGCCATCGCCGTCATGAACGTCTCCATGCCCGGCATCGTCAAGCAGCACTTCCCCGAGCGCGTCAACCTGCTCACCGGCGTCTATGTCGCGGCCGTGGTGGCCGGCGCGGCCGGGGCCTCGGCCCTGGTGATCCCGCTGGAGCGGGCCACCGGCTTCGACTGGCGCGGCGTCTCGGCGCTGCTCGCCGTGCCCGCCGTGCTCGCGGCCCTGCTCTGGCTGCCGCAGGCGGTCCGGGGCGGGCCCGCCGAGCAGGGCGGCCCGAGGCCGTTCGGCGCCGTCCTGCGCAGCCGCGTCACCTGGTACGTGACCGCGCTCATGGGCCTGCAGTCGCTCACCTTCTACGTCATGCTGGCCTGGCTGCCGACCATCTTCCTCGACGCCGGCCTGCCCGCCGACCAGGCCGGCTACCTGCTCAGCCTGACGAACCTGGTCCAGGTCGCGACCTCGCTCGCGGTGCCGGTGCTGGCCGGCCGCCGGGCCTCGCAGGTGCCGTACGTGGTGGGCGCCGGCGTGCTGACCGTGCTCGGCTACCTCGGCGTGCTGCTGGCCCCGGCCACCGTGCCGTGGTTGTGGATGATCGTGCTCGGCATCGGCCAGGGGGCCTCGTTCGCGCTGGCGCTGCTGATCATCGCCCTGCGCCCGGCCGATCCGGCCGGCGTGACCGCGCTGTCGGCCGTGGCCCAGTCGGTGGGGTACGTCGTGGCCGCGCTGGGCCCGCTGCTGTTCGGCTACCTGAGAGAGGTCTCGGGCGGCTGGACCGTGCCGCTGACGGTCGGCCTCGGGGTTCTCGGGGCTCAGCTGGTGGCTGGATGGTTCGCCGGACGCCCTGCTACCTTAGGTAAGGCTAACCTGTAGAAGGGATACGAAGCGTGCTGACCGAGGCTCTCCAGCGTCTGGCCGACGGCCGGGGCGGCGTCATCGGGGTCGAGCCAGAGCTCGTCATCGACCCCGACGAGAGCTGGACGGCCGCCGCCGACCTGGCGCGGGAGCCGTACACGCTGTTGGCCGGCCTGGTCGAGCAGACGGCGGCACGCTGGAACGCGCCCCGGCACGTCGGCGCGGCGCTGTTCTGGAAGACCTTCGGCTACTGGCACAGCCTGCCCATGGCGCTCGGCTGGGCCCTCGACGGCCGCGTCCCCGTCATGCGGCTGGCCGACACCTACTTCAAGGTCTCCGACGCCGGCGTGACGATCGCCGCCAGCCGGGTGAGCTGGGGCACGGGCGTCGAACCCATCCGCGAGTCGCTGGCCGAGGCGCAGCAGCCGCTGGTCAAGGCCATCAGCGCGCTCGCCAAGGTCGGCGAGCGCACCTTGTGGGGCTCGACCGCCGAGGCGTTCGCCCATCCGCTGACCTGCATCGTCAAGGGCGACTACATGGCCCTGCTCGCCGAGCTCGGCAGCCCGGTCGACGGGCTGGTCGAGCCCGCCGACGACGGCTACTTCCGCAGGACGTGCTGCCTGTGGATCACCCTGCCCGACGTCGAGGCGTGCGGGAGCTGCTGCGTGCTCAGGCCACAGCCACCGGCTCGTCCATAGGACGCAGCTCGTCGGCGTAGCTCACCGACACCCGGCGCATGACGCCGCTGTCGTCGATGGAGTACTGGCCGAGCCGCCACAACGGCGGCGAGTACGCGTGGATCGAGACGCTCTCGCCCTCCGCGCCGCCGAGCCGGTGGATGTGGTCGGGCCCGAACGAGAACGACTGACCGGCCGGCACCACGGTCTCCAGGTGCTCGCCGCCGATGCGCGGATTGCACTCCTGCAACGCCCCCTGCACGACGTGCACCGCGCCCGAGGAGATGTCGTGGTCGTGCCAGCCCGTGTCGTCCTCAGGACGCCAGCACAGCACCCAGACGTCCACATAGGCGTCCCGGTACAGGGAGGCGTAATGCCGTCCGCCGTCGGCCGGGAAGTCGACCATGTCACGCCACTCCTGCGGGTTGGCGGCCAGCTCGTCGACCAGGTCGCGCAGCTCACGCCGGTCGAGCGTGCGCTCCGGCAGCCCGGCACACACGCCCCCGCCCTGGATCTGGATGTCACTCACGTACGAGTCTCCTTTCTGTATCTCATTGCCTCACTCCGTGAGGCGGCTCGGTCGCCTGTATGCCGGCGTCTTCCCCCGCTCTGGTCGCTGCGCTCCCGACGCTCCTCCAGACGCCGGCGCTCCCTCGCGGGTCTAATGGCCTCACTCCGTGAGGCGGGCTCGGTCGCCATATGCCGGCGCTCGCTCGTGGGGGTCATGGTGGGGGGAGGCCCAGGAGGCGGCGGGGGTTGGTGGAGTGGATGGCGTGGTGGGCGGCGGTGCCGAGGCCGGGGTCGGGGGCCGTGGCGTACGGCGCGTCGGAGCCGTTGACGACGACGTCAACGCCCAGCTCGCGGACGATCGCGTCGATGGCGCGCGGCCCGTACGAGGACGTCTCCACGTAGAAACCGGGATCGACCAGGCCGCGCCCGGTGCCGCCACGGGCGATGAGCCGTTCGGAGTGCAGCGGCGCCAGCCCCGCCAGCAGCGCGAAGCACACCCGCAGCCGAGGATGCCGGGGCCGGACCACGGCGTGGAAGTGGTGCCAGGCCGCGTGCATCTGCTGCACGTACGGCACCAGCGCCGGCCACCACGGCGGCGTCCCCGGCGGCGGCGGCACGGCGGCGGGCCCGGGATGCACGAACAGCGGCAGGTCCCGCTCGGTGAGCACGTCGAGCAGCCGGTCGTCGGGTACGGCGGTGGCCGGGATCTGCAGCCCGGCCAGCCCCCGGTCGAGGTCCTTGGCCAGCCGCTCAGGATCGGGCTCACTGTGACAGGTCGCCGCCCACACCCCGAACGGCTCGCCCAGCCCGAGCGCGCCCTCGTGGTAGGCGTCGATCAGCGGCCACGCCTCCTCCGGCGGCAGGAACTCCACGCCCAGCGGGCTCGACATCGACACCAGCGCCAGGTCGAGCCCGGTCGTGTCCCGGTGCTCGTGGTCGGCCGGGTTCACCTCGTACGGCGGCTCGCCGTCGAGCAGCAGCGTCCAGCCGTCGAGCCGGGGCGGGACGGTGCGAGCGCGCAGCGCGGCGACGAACGAACCCGTCCACAGGTGCTGGTGCACGTCGATGCTCACGATCACACCTCCCTCTATTTCCTACTGAGATTACAGGTAAACGAACTGTACTGCGAAATCAAGCAGGTGAACCGTTTCAGTGATACGGTTCAGTGAACCGCTTCACTGCCCTATTTGTCAACGGTTCGCACGTCGAGGGCGGTCCGAGAAGAACCCCGCGAGCCCGTGCGGTAGTCCGGCTTCTGTCGGTGGCAGGCAATAGGCTGGCGGGATGCCGCGGAAGAGAGCGACGATTCGGGAAGTGGCCCGCGCGACCGGCCTGTCTCCGGCGGCCGTCTCCTATGCGCTGCGCGGCATGCAGGTCTCGGAGGAGACCATGGAGCGCGTGCGCGCCGCCGCCGCCGAGCTCGGCTACGAGGCCGACCCCATCGCCAGGGCCCTGGCCAGCGGCCGCACGGGCATGATCGGCCTGCTCTGCGGATCGCTCGAAGACCTGTGGCAGCAGTCGCTGGCGGTCGGCATCAGCAGGGGCCTGCGGGAGAAAGACCGCTATGCCCTGATCCTCGACGCGGTCGGCGACCCCGACCGTGAGCGCGTGCTCGCCCAGCAGCTCCGCGACCAGCGCGTCGACGGCATGATCGTGCAGCCGGTCGACCCGGCCGCGCCGTTCTGGGCCGAGCTGTGCGAGTCGCTGCCCGTCGTCGCGATCGGCGACTCACTGGCGGGCACGGCCGGGGAGGTCGTCTTCGACAACCGCCGGGGCGTCACGCTGGCCCTGGAACACCTGGCCGGCCTCGGTCACCGCCGGGTGGCCGTGCTCACGCCCACCCAGGCCAGCACCCCCGACCGTCCGGCCGACGTGCACGTCCTGGCCGAGGCCGACCGGCTGGGGCTCGACATCGAGGTCGTCACGGCCCCCCACGGCCTGGCGGCGGCCACCTCGGCGGCCCACGAGATCCTCTCCACGTCCAGGCCGAGCGCGGTCTTCTGCTTCGCCGACTCCATCGCCTACGGCGTCTACGCCGCGGCCAAGGAGCTGGGCCTGTCCATCCCGGGCGACGTGTCGGTCATGGGCTACGACGACCATCCCATGTCGGGGCTGCTCACTCCCGGCCTGACCACCGTCGACTGGGACATCGACGGCATCGTCAGGGCCGCGGTGCGGCTCATCGCGGCCGCGGCCGACGGCGGCACCCGCCGCCGCCGGGTGGTCCAGGAGCCGACGCTCAGGGAGCGGGGCTCGGTCGCGCAAGCGCCGCCCGCGCCTCGTCCAGCTCGTCGGTGAGCTGCCCGTCGGGCCGTGCCCCCTTGCGGGCCCGCACGGCGGCGGCGCGCTCGCAGGCCAGCACGATCTCCAGCGGTTCCAGGCAGCGCAGCGCGTGGCGGGCGGCCTGGGTGGCGAAACCGGCGTGGTCCTCGGTGCCCAGCGAGATCACCGCGGTTCCGGTCGTCACGGGGGCCGCGAGGTGGCGCAGCTCGGCCAGGGCGTCCTGGGCCACGTACTCCAGGATCATCAGCCCGGAGGCGCCCGGCCGGTCGGCCAGGAAGGGCAGCTGCCCGGTGTAGGCGGGGTTCATGAGGGTGGCCAGGCGGGCGGTGCTGAGCTGGGCGGTCTGGGCCAGCGCGGCGCGCAGCGCGTCGAGGGCCAGGGCCACCGGGGCCGAGTGGAAGTTGCCGTTGTGCCAGGCCAGGGTGCCGGTGATGAGCGGGTTCTCGGTGGCGGCGTTCAGGTCGGTCTCGACGGTGGCGCTGGCACGCTCCAACGCGTCCACGGCCGCGCCGTGCACCTGCGCGAAGGCGCGGTAGCCGTACGGGTCCTGGACGCGGGTGGCCAGCTCGTGGGTGAGCAGGCCGCGCAGGCGTCCGGCCACGCGCGACTGGCCCGGATGCGGCCTGGCCTCCTGGACGGCGGCGGCCAGCGGCTCGGCGGAGGCGTCCACCGCGGTGAAGGACAGGGCGGCCACGTCGATGGCCGCCTCCAGCAGCGCGCCCAGCCGGTGGCAGGCCAGCGCGGCGTCGGCCAGCGTGGCCGCGCCCGAGCTGATGAAGGGCAGCGCGTCGCCGGAGGCGAGCGCGAAGCGCGGCCCGGCCGTCTCCTCGCCCGCCCGCCGCCAGGGCACCTCGCCCAGCAGGCACAGGGCCGTGGTGGCGAGCGCGGTCAGGTCGCCGGTGCCGATCGCGCCGTACGTGCGGACCGGCGGCGTGAACCCGCCCGTGACCGCCTCGGCCAGGACGGGCAGCACGGCCGGGTCGATGCCCGAGCCGCCCGCGACGAGCTGGTTGAGCCGCACGACGAGCATGGCCCGCGCGCGCTCGTCGGCCACCAGGGGACCTGCTCCGCAGGCGTGGCTGCGCAGCAGGTCGAGGCCGGGGGAGTCGAGCCGGACGTCCCGGTTGGCGCCCACGCCCGTGCTGCGGCCGTAGACGGGGCCGGTCAGCCCCTGGGCGGTGGCCCACGAGGCCCGGGCCCGATCGAGGGGACCGATCGTGACCCGGGCTCGGCCGTGGGCGGCTTCGTGCACCTGGGCGCAGGTCAGGCCGGCGCCGTTGAGCTGCATGGGGAGGGGATCAGTCGTTGTCGGGGATGAACAGGCCGAGCAGCCAGCTGACCACGCTGATGATGATCGCGCCCCAGAAGGCGGCGGGGTAGAAGTTGTCGACGTGGAAGGGGATGTCGAACTGGCCGGCGATCCAGCTCGTCAGCAGCAGCATGGCCGCGTTGATGACGAGGAGGAACAACCCGAGGGTCAGCACGATGACCGCGCAGCCCAGCGCCTTGACGATCGGCTTCACGATGGCGTTGACGACACCGAAGATCAGGGCCACGAGGAGCAGGACGCCCCAGTACTTGGCCGAGTTCTCCGGGGCGGTGATCTTGATGCCGTCGAGGAGCTGGATGGCGACCCAGAGGGCGGCGGCCGCGGCCACGGTTCTGATGATGAATCTCACGCTGGTTGATCCTCCCACTTCGCGATCGCCGGCGCGATAGATCGACCGCGCGAAGCCGATCGAGCACGCACTGTGGCGGCGGTTACCTGTGACTCATGTCGGGAAAGGGAGCGGGATGGACGCTAATGGTCTTGATTCGTTGCCCGCGGCGGAGTTGCACGACCGAGCGGTGCGGTACGCCGTACGCCATGGGGATCTGGGCTTCCTGTGGAACCTGCTGAAGGTGATCCCGGCCGCCGAGGCCGCGAGCGGTCACGAGAGTGAGACCGCCAACGACCTCAGCCGGGTGTCCGCGCTGCTCAGCGACGCGCTCGCGGCGGGCGAGGGTGAGCTGGGCGAGGCGTTGCGCCCGATCTACCTGGAATATCTGCGCGATCATCCCGACGCCTGACGCCTGAACCCCGGCGCCTGAAACCCGCTGCCTGGGCCGCGCCTCAGCCGGCCAGGCGCGCCCCCGCGGCGATGCCCGAGATGCCCGGCGTGCTGACCTCCTGGCCGTCCCGGAGCACGATCATGGTGTCGTACGCGCCGGCCTCGGCCAGGTCGGCCGCGAACCGCCTGGCCAGGGTGGGGCCCATGGCGTACATGGCGGTGGCGTAGGCGTCGGCCACGCCGAGGTCGGGGCCGATCACGGTGACCGAGCCGAGCGTCTGCTGGCGCTCCCCGGTGCGCGGGTCCACCACGGCCGCGCCGCCCGAGGTGGCGATGCCGAGGTCGTGGGCGAACAGCGCCTTCCTGACGACGTCGGTGCGCGGGTCGCGGATGCCGACGCGCCACGGCTTGCCCGGGGCGGCCGAGCCGCGCACCCTGATGTCGCCGCCCGCGTTGATGCGGTGGTCGCCGGCGCCCGCGTTGCACAGGGCCCGCGACAGGCGTTCCAGGGCCCAGCCCTTGATGTAGCCGGACGGGTCGATCACGCCGTTGATCCGGTGCTCGAACCAGCCGCCGGTCGCCTCGCCCAGCTCCTCGCAGCGGTGCAGGACCTCGACGAGCTCGGGGATCTGCCTGATGGTCAGGCCGTGGTTCAGGCGCCAGATCTGGCTGTCCTCCTTGGCCGGGCTGAAGGTGTCGGCCACCCAGCGCAACCAGGAGAAGGCGTCGTCGAGCAGGGGGGTGAGCTCTCGGGCCGGCAGAGCCGTGCGGATGTCCACACTGACGGGCATGCCCATGACCGTGTCGACACGGGCGCTTCCGGGGAAAATCGTCACCTGGCCTCCTTGTCCGCTGCCCACGCTCTCACGTCGGCCGTAACGTGGGGCTAAACCTTTTGCCCTGGTTTGAAATGGACCTGTGATCTCGGGATCGCGAGGCGTGACAATGCGCCGCCGACGTACCGGGTGAACGGGCGCGGGCCCTCGACGACCACCTCGCGCTCGGCGATGTCAGGGATCTCGCGGCTGAGCCCGGAGGCGCTGATGCGCTCCTTGGCCCTCGGGTCGTGCTCGGCGCCGGTGACGAGGATGAGACCGTACCTGGTCTCCAGGTCGCGCAGCTCGCTGGTGGCGCGCTCGGCCCGGTAGACGGCCACGGTGTCCGTCCTGGTGCTCGCGCCGGCCAGCCGGGTGCGCAGGGTGTCCGGGTCCATGCCGGACGCGATCAGCACCCTGCCCCTGGTCTGCGGGACGACCGTGTGGCTGCGGACCGCCATGACCGCCGCCATCGCGTACAGCAGCAGCGAACCGACGCGGCTGAGTTCCGTCACGTACGCGGTGGAGCTCAGCTCGTGGGCCACCAGCAGCGCGCCGGCCAGGTAGCCGCCGAGCCGCAGCCGCTGCCGGGCCTGCTCGGTGCGGAGCAGGTCGGCGGCCTTGACGGTGACGAAGCCGAGCGCGACGAGCAACGCCGCGGCGGCGTAGGCGGTGGGCCGCCAGGGGTAGCCGAACCCCGGCTGGATCGCGCCGAACTCGGCGACCGCGACCCCGCACCAGAAGAGGATGGGACCGTGACTCGCATTCACCTCACTAGCCATGTCTACGACGATGCTGAAGGAACATGAGAGCTTTCTGAGTAAGGTCTGAAACATGGCTAACGTGCGTGTTGAGCGGACAGAAGACGGCGGTTTCCGGGCCACGAACGCCCGCGGCGCCGAGGTGAAGATCGGCGGCGGCGACGACGAGGGCGTGTTCACCCCGGTCGAGCTGCTGCTCGCGGCGGTGGGCGGCTGCAACATCGTGACCGTCGAGCCGCTCACGGCCAAGCGCGGGCACCGGCTGGTGCGCCTGGCCATGACGGTGGAGTCGGAGAAGGTCGAGCCGAACAAGCTCGGGCCGGTGACGGTCACCTACGACGTGGAGCTGCCGTCGGAGGCGGCCGACGAGGTCTTCAGGGCGGTGGCCGGGCGGGTGCACGACAAGTACTGCACGGTGAGCAGATCGTTGCAGGACGGTACAGAGGTTCGATTGGAGCTTCCCTAGTCGGATTAAACGCTTATTCGACCCCGTTATGACGCGACCGTTGCATTCGTCTCGGTAGCGTTGTAGCAGGTCGAGAGGCCACAACAGACCTTCACCGATGCGGACGCGGAGGGGGACCGCGGTCCGCGAGTGCGGGACCGCCGACGTTTTTGGGGGAAGACGTCGGCCTGGACCGCCACCGATCGGGGCCGGGCAGATTTGGGGGAACTGCCCGGCCCCGATCCATGCCCGCAGCCGGCACAGGCGCTGCCTCACCTGCCATCGGCCATGCGTATTGTCCTGTGGTGTGAAGAAAGTTCTCATCGACTGCGACCCCGGCATCGACGACGCCCTCGCCCTGGCCCTCGCCGCCGGCTCCCCCGACCTCGACGTCGTGGGCGTCACCACCGTGGGCGGCAACGTCGACCTGGAGCTGACCACCGCGAACGCGCTGGCGTTGCGGGAGTTCCTCGACCTCGGCGACGTGCCGGTCACGCCCGGCAGCGCGGGCGCCCTGCTGCACCGCACGGTCCGTGCCGGACACGTCCACGGCGACACCGGTCTCGGCGACGTCGTCCTGCCCGCCCCCGTGCGTCCCCTGTCGGAGGGGCACGCGGTGGACTTCATCGTGGACGCCCTGCGTGCCGCGCCGGGCGAGATCACGCTGGTCGCGGTGGGCCCGCTGACCAACATCGCCCTCGCCGTACGCCGCGAGCCCCGCGTCGTGGAGTGGGCCCGGGAGCTGGTGATCATGGGCGGCTCGTACACCCGGGGGAACCACAACCCGGCGGCCGAGTTCAACATGCTGGCCGACCCCGAGGCCGCGGCGATCGTCTTCGAGGCCGGTTGGCAGGTCCGCCAGCTCGGCCTCGACGTGACCCTGTCCGCCCTGGTCACCGCGGACGTGCTCGACCGCATGCGGCCGCTCGGCCGGCTGTCGGAGCTGCTGGTGCCCGCCGCGCAGTTCTACGGCGTGGTGACGGCCGAGGGCGGCCCGGCCATCCACGACGCCTGCGCGGTGGCGTACGTGCTGGATCCGTCGCTGTTCACCTGCGTGCCGGCCGTGGTGAACGTGGAGACCGCCGGGACGTACACGCGGGGGATGACCGTCACCGACTTCGACCTGCGCGGACGGCCGGCGAACGCGCTGGTGGCGACGTCCGTGGACGTGAAGGGGTTCTGGGACCTGGTGCTGGGGGCGTACGGGCGGCTTGGGGAGCGGCTCGGCTGATGTGCGGGCACCGTCCGGCGGCTGATACAGTTAACCCTGTTGCGCCGCTAGCTCAGTTGGTTAGAGCAGCTGACTCTTAATCAGCGGGTCCGGGGTTCGAGTCCCTGGCGGCGCACCACACCGAAACCGCCTGGTTCACCAGGCGGTTTCGCTGCTTTCCTGGCCCCTTCGCTCTCCGCTTTCCTGGCCTCTTCGCTTCCCGCGGCTTGCGACAATCGGTCGGTGGACGAGACGTTTCCGGAATGGCTGGCGGGGCTGGGGCGCGAGCGGCTGACCGAGCTGCTGGCGGCGCGGCCCGACGTGTTGCGGCCCGTGCCGCCGCGGCGGCCGGCCGAGCTGGCCGAGCGGCTCGACGCGCCGGAGTCCGTGCACCTGGCGCTGTCCCGGACACCGCTGCCCTGTCTGCTGCTGGTGGAGGCGATCCTGGTGTCGGCCCGCAGCGGCCGGCCGCTGCCCGACCTGGTGACCGCCGGCGCCGACCTGCCCGGGCTGATCGACCGGCTCGAACGCGTCGCGCTCGTACGGCGGGGCGAGGGCGGCGCGCTGCGCCTGGCCGCCGGGTTGCCCGCGGTGCTGCCGACGCCCCTGGGGCTGGGGCCCGACCTGGCCGGGGTGGTCGCGCACGTCACCGTGGCCGAGCTGATCGACGTGCACCGGCGGCTGGGCGGCACGGGCACGCCGCGCAGAGCGGCGCTGATCGAGTCGATCACCACGGCCCTCCGCGATCCCGGCAGGCTGGCCCGGCTGGTCGCCCGCGCCCCGGCGGGCACCCGCGAGCTGCTCGACGACTTCCTCGAACGCGGACCCGCGCGGGTGCTCGACGAGTTCCCGCCCCGCGGCCAGCACCAGCCGCGGCGGCCGGCGACCCCGGCGCGGTGGGCCCGCGACCACGGTCTCGTCTGGAGCGTCGACTGGGAGCGCACCTACGTCATGCCCATGGAGGTCGCGCTCGCGCTGCGCGGGCCTGACCACCGGATCGACCTGCCGGTCGAGCAGCCGGCGGTCCGTACCCGGCCGGTCGCCGCCGACCTGGTCGCGCACGAGGCGTCCGTGGCCGCCCTCCGCCTCCTGGACCGGGCCGCGGCCCTGCTGCAGGACGCGGCGGCGCAGCCGTTGCCCGAGCTGAAGGGCGGCGGCGTCGGCGTCAAGGAGGTGCGCCGCCTGGCCGGCCGGCTGGGCTGCGCCGAGGACGAGGTCCGTCTGCTGCTCGACCTCGTGCACGCCGCCGGGCTGCTGGCCGCCAACCCGCTCACGCAGGTGCGCACCCGGCGCGCGACCGAGACCCGGCCTGCCGGGGTCTCGCCGACCAGGGCTTACGACGCGTGGTTGCGCCTGTCGCCGGCCGACCGCTACGCCGCGCTGGCCGAGGCGTGGTGGCGGCTGCCGATCAGCCCGACCCGCCGGTACGACGGCAAGCCCCGCACCCCGCTCGCCCCGGCCGGGACCGGGACACCGTCCAGCGTCATCCGGGAGGTGGTGTTCGGGCTGCTCCCGGGCGCAACGGCGACGGGAGAGGCGGCGGCCGTGCCGGACGCGGAGGAGGTGGCGGCGGCCGCGAGCTGGCACCTTCCGTTGTTGCAGCGGGCGAGCTGCCGCGAGGTCGTGCTCGCGGTGCTGGCCGAGTCGAGGCTGCTGGGCCTGCTCGGCGCGGACGCCCTCAGCCCGCCCGGCCTGGCCCTCCGGACGCCGTCCGGGCCACGGGTGAGCGAGGCCGCCGCCGGGCTGCTGGCCGCCGCCCGGCGGCAGGCGTTGTTCGGGACCGACCTGACCGCCGTGGTCACCGGCCCGCCCGCCGCCGCCCTGACGGAGGTCCTCGACCGGGCCGCCGACCGCGAGCCCGGCGGTTCGTGGCGGTTCGGCGCGTCCTCGGTGCGCCGCGCCCTGGACGCCGGTCACACCGCCGCCGAACTCGTCTCGGCCCTGGAGGAGGTGGCCGCCGGCCCGCTGCCGCAGCCCCTGACGTACCTGATCCACGACGTCGCCCGGCGGCACGGGGAGATCGAGGTGGTCGCGGTGGGCTGCTGCGTGGTGGGCGACGACGAGGCCCTGCTGGCCGAGCTGGCCGCGCATCGCAGGCTGGCCAAGCTGCGTCCGCGCCTGCTGGCCCCCACCGTCCTGGCCAGCGCGCTCGACCCGGCGCAGACCCTGGCCCTGCTCAGGGAGGCCGGGTACGCGCCGGTCGCCCGCGAGGCCGACGGCACGCTCACCGTGACCGGCCGCGCGCCCCGGCGCGCCCCGGCCCGTCCGTCCGGCCGCGAGCAGGGGGTCCTCAGTCCGGAACGCGCCGCCGCCTGGCTGGCCACCACCGCCGGCGAGCCGCTGCCGGGCCACCACGGCCTGCGCGACCTCTTCGCCCGGTACGCCACAGCCCTGTCGCCCAAGGCCCGCGAACGGGTGGCGATGGAGCTGCAGTACCACGGCACGGCCCGGATCGTCCACGACGGCGAGGAGCTCACCGTCAGCGGCCCGGAGGTGCGCGGCGTGGATCTGGACGTGTGGTGCCACGAGCCCGCCGAGTTCCGGCTGCTGGACCTGGCGAAGATCACCAAAGTGCTGACCTGATCAGGCGTCCAGCTCGTCGCGGGCCGCCATCAGCGCGAAACCGAGCAGGTTCAGCCCGCGCCAGGTCGCCGCGGACGCGGCGCGCTCGTCGTCGGCGGCCAGGCCGATGCCCCAGACCCGGTCCAGCGGGCTGGCCTCGACCAGCACGTGCGCGCGGGTGCCGACCAGGAACTCCCGCAGGTCCGGGTGCGCCCCGAACTTGGCGAGCGAGGCGCGGGTGACGATGTCGAGCCGGTGGGCGTCCCACACGGCCTCGTCGAAGTCGCGCACGGTGCGGCCGAGCTTCTTGGCCTCGCCCGGGGTCGCGGCCAGGAGGATGCGGCCGGCGCTGTCGTGGTCGCCGAACAGCCACGCCTTGTGGGCCATCATGTAGTGCTCGGCCGAGGCGAAGGTGTGGCCGCCCTCGGTGAAGGTGACCGGCCACCACTGCGACAGGCAGCCGCGTCCGGGGCCGCCGTCGCGGGCCGGGCGGTGGCCCCAGAAGTAGAGGTAGCGCGGCCGGCGGCCGTTCCGCTCCGCCTCGACGGCCTCGTCAACGGTACGGGGAAGCTGGTCGGACACCGCTCAACCGTCCCACAGGGGACGGACGCCGGCCAAGCCGATTAGGCCGGCGGATGATTATGATCATGCTGGAGGGAAATGATCTAGTTTTCTCCGCCATGACCCCGTGACCCCCGAAGGGACGTCCATGTCCAAGCTCACCCGCGCCGCCGCCACCTCCGTCGCGGCCGTCGCCCTGGCCGCGACGTGCACCGCGGTGACGGCGCCCGCCGCCTCCGCCACCACCTCGGCCGCCTCGGTCGCCGCCTCCACCTGGATCAAGTACGGCGACTACAGCAGTGAGGCCAAGTGCATCGCCAAGGGCAAGGAGCTCAAGGCGAAGGGCACCTACCTGTCGTACTTCTGCCAGTACACCGGCTTCTTCACGCTGATGGTGCTGACCCGATAGCCGCCTGACCGGCCGCGGCCCGGGGGCTCGTCCTCCGGGCCGTCCGCCGTCACGGCCGGTCGCCGGTCAGAGCCGGCGGATCATGGCCTGCTTGGCCGCCGCGAACTCCTCGTCGGTCAGCACCCCGGACCGGTGCAGCTCGCCCAGCTCGGCCAGGCGGCGCAGCACCGCGTCGTGGGCGTCGCCGACGGAGGCCGCCGGCTCCAGCTCCTCGGGCTGCTCGCGCGGCAGCCGGGCCAGCACCGCGGCCCCGACCAGCGCGGTCGCGCCGCCGAAGCGCTGGATGCCCCAGGACACGCAGTGGGGGTCCTTCTGCGGGGACGCGCCGGGCCCGTCGCCCTTGAGCCGGAAGCGGAGGGTGCCGTAGCCGAGGCCGGACTGCGGTTTCCACTCCACGCCCACCAGCTCGGCCAGCGGGAACTCCTGCGACCCCGCCCGTTCCTTCTCCGTGCTGGCGAAACCCGTCCATTCCAGGCGTACGCGCTCGCCGTCGAAGATCGCGGTGCCGTCGCCCGCCGTGGCCGAGACGGGGATGGCGGGGCCGGGGAGCAGGTAGTGCTCGCAGGGGCCGCTGGGCGTCTGGTTGATCTCCAGGGTGTCGCGGACCTCGTCGGCGAAGTACTGGGCCGCGCCGGCGCGCTCCTTGGGCACCGCCAGCCGGTACGGGTCGGCGGGCGCGGCCAGCGACCCGGCGACGAGGTCGGACAGGGGGTCGGCGCCGTAGCGCAGGCGCAGGCGCAGCTGGCCGCCCTTGCGGCCGGGCTCGAACGCGCACGTCGCGATGGCCTCCAGCGGCACGGCGACCTCGCCGAGCACCTTGCGGAGCTCGTGGACGTTCTTGTCGCCGCCAGGGACGACGCGCAGCATCTCTCCGTTGAACGTCCACGAGCCGTCGGGAACGGCGATCTCGGTCATATTCTCAGCCTAGGACGTCGAGAGGAGCCCGATGAAGATCTTCACGAGCTGGATGTCGTGGGGCCAGGCCGCCGGCCCCCTGGCCGAGGCGCTCCCGTCGCAGACCGTCACAGGGTTGCGCGAGGCGGTGCGCTTCGCCCGGACGCAGCACGGCGTGCAGCAGCGTCCCACCGGGCGGCCCTACGTGGAGCATCTGCTGGAGGCGCTGGAGGTGGCGGTGGCCGGAGCGCAGGTGAGCGACCCCGACGTGCTGACCGCGATCGTGCTGCACGACGTGCTGGAGGACACCGCGTGCACCGAGCGGGAGCTGGCCCGGCGGTTCGGCGCGGAGGTGACCGGGCTCGTCCGCTGGGTGACCAGGCCCGCCGGGCGCGCGAAGGCCGACCACCTGGCCGCGCTGGCCAAGGCCCCGGCGCAGGCGGTGCTGGTGAAGCTGGCCGACCGGGTGAGCAACGTGCAGGAGTTGCAGCGCCTCCACTGGCGGTTCCAGAAGCGCTACTACCACGAGACCGTCGCCCACATCGTGCCGCTGGCCGCGCCCCACCCGTGGTTCGCCGAGTGGTACGAGGAATGGCGGCGGCCCTGGGCCAGGCGCGTGGCCCGCTACCCGGACTAGCCCCCCAGCCGGGCCAGCCGGTTGCGCACGCCGTCGAAGTGCGCGTACACGGCCGACACCGCGGCGGCCCGGTCGCCGGCCAGCACCGCGGCGTAGATGTCGCGGTGCCGCCTGGCCACGTCGCCGGGCGGCTCGTCGGGGGCGCCGAGGTGGTCGCGGAGCTGGTGGTAGACGTCCCAGAAGGCGCCGAGGAGCTGGCTGACCAGCGGGTTGCCGAGCGGCCGGTAGAGCAGGTCGTGGAAGAGCCGGTCGGTCTCGGGGGAGACCTCGCCGACCTGCGACTCGTGGTCCATGCGGGCCATGACGTCGGCCACCGGGGCGAGGTCGGCCTCCGGGCCGAGGTCGATGAGCCGCTGGACGAGCCCGCTCTCCAGGATCTCGCGGATCTCGATGAGGTGCGCCAGGTGGTTGCGGCCGTTCTGCAGGGTGATGCGGCTGTGGAAGGCCAGCTCGTCCACCAGCCCGGCCAGCGACATCCGGCCCACGAACATGCCGAAGCCGTGGCGGATGTCCACGATGCCGACCGCCTGCAGAGCCTTCAGTGCCTCCCGGACGGAGTTGCGGCTGACCTGGAGCTCCTCCATGAGCTCCGACTCCGTGGGCAGCGGGTCGCCCGCGACCAGCCCGCGCCTGACGATCAGGTCCTTGACGCCCTCCTGGGCCTCGACGGCCCGGCTGGGACGTGCCGGACGCGGGACTGCGGCCATGAAGCTTCCTTTCATCGTAGGTAACATTCCGGAAATCCTCTGTTGACCTCAAGACGCTCTGGCGTTTAGCGTCCACGTTACGCACAAGATAGGACATGGGATGTCCTACGTTCTACCTGTTCCCCCCAGGAGGCATCCGTGAGCTCTGAGTTCAGCCGCCGTGACTTCCTGCGCTACAGCGGGGCCACGGGTGCGGCGGCGTTCATCGCGGCCACCCTCTCCGCCTGTTCCGGAGGCCCGGCCTCGACCGGCTCGGTCGGCGCCGGATCGAACAAAGACCTGATCACCGCCGTCATCGGCTACGGCAACGACCAGAGCTGGGACCCGACGCAGACCGCGTCGGCGTTCGCGATGGCCGGGATCAGCCACGTCTACGAAGGGCTGCTCGACACCGACCCGGTCACCCGGGAGCCCTACCCGGCCCTGGCGACGGCGCTGCCCGCCGACGCCGACGCCACGTCGTGGACGTTCGCCCTGCGCGAGGGCGCCAAGTGGCACGACGGGCAGCCGGTCACCGCCGACGACGTGGTCTTCACCTTCGAGCGCATCCTCGGCCCCGACAACGTGCTGACCGGCAACTTCTTCAAGCCCTGGCTCCAGGAGGTGAAGAAGGTGGACGACCGGACCGTGGAACTGGTCCTGAAGTTCCCCTTCCCCGACGCGGCGCCCCGGCTGACCATCGCCAAGATCATGCCGAAGCACGTGTTCAGCCAGCCGGGCGCGTGGGACAAGGCCAAGAGCGGCATGGCGGTCGGCTCCGGGCCGTACAAGCAGGCGGCGCACAACCCCAAATCCAACACCTCCTTCGAGGCGTTCGACGGCTACAACGGCCCCCGCCCGGCCACCGTCAAGAAGATGAACTGGCTGACCATCGTGGACGCCTCCGCCCGGGTGGCCAAGATCTCCGGCGGCTCGGCCGAGGCGCAGATCGCCGACAACATCCCGTACGCCAACGTCGACCAGCTCAAGCAGCAGGGCCTCACGGTCGAGGGCGGCAAGGGCATGAACCACATGTTCCTGATGTTCAACACCGCCGCCAAGCCCTTCGACGACGTACGCGTCCGCCAGGCGCTGCACTACGCCATCGACAAGCAGAAGATGATCGACGTGGCGCTCAAGGGCCACGGCACGGCCTCCAGCTCCTTCCTCAACGAGGGCCACCCCGACCACCGGCGCGCCTCGGTCGTCTACGACTACGACCCCGACAAGGCCAGGGCGCTGCTGAAGGAGGCGGGCGTGACGAACCTGACGGTCAACCTCATGGCCGTCAACGTGAGCTGGATCGCCGACTGCCTGCCCACCATCGCCGCCTCCTGGGAGGCGGTCGGGGTCAAGACCACGCTGGAGCCGCAGGACACGGCCGCGCTGTTCACCAAGATGGACCAGTTCCAGGACTACCAGGTGGTCGCGGCGGCCTCAAACCCCAACCAGTTCGGCATGGACGCCGACCTGATCCTGCACTACAACTACGTGCCCGGCGGCCTGTGGATGAAGTACAGCCACTGGGACGGCAGCAAGGACGCCGAGAAGCTGTTCGCCATGATGGACGCGGCCGCCAAGGAGACGGACAAGGCCAAGAAGAGCGAGCAGATCCACAAATATCTGGACCTGGTCGCCGAGCAGGCCGTGCTCTATCCCGTCGTCCACAACGAGCTGATGACCGCCTGGGACCCGAAGAAGCTCTCCGGCATCCGCGCCCAGCCGTACCCCGGCATCAACCTGCTGCAGGCCAAGAGGACATGACGCTCGTACTCAGGATGCTGCTGCGGCGGCTCCTCATCCTGATCCCGCTGGTCCTGGGCGTGGTCGCGTTCGTGTTCGTCGTGATGCGCTTCTCGGGCGTCAAGCCCGAGTACGCCTACTTCCAGGGCGCGAACCCCACGGCGGAGCAGATCCACCGTTTCCAGGAGGAGAACGGCCTGCTGGACCCGCTGCCGCTGCGGTACGTGCGCTTCGTCGCCGACCTCGCCCAGGGCGACATGGGCACCAGCGTGCTCACCAAGAAGCCGGTCGTCGAGTCGGTGACGACCGCGCTGCCGCTGACCCTGCAGCTCACGTTCCTCGGCCTGGCCGTGGCGATCGTGCTCTCGCTGGTGTTCGGCGTGACCGCGGCGCTGTTCCGCGACCGCTGGCCCGACCAGGCGATCCGGGTGGTGTCGCTGGTCGGCGTGGCGGCTCCGGCGTTCTGGCTGGCGCTGCTGATGATCCAGTGGCTGGCGGTCGGCGAGGGGCTGTTCCCGACCGGCGGCTACATCAACCCCGCCGACTCCCTCACCGGCTGGCTGCAGTCGATGACGCTGCCCGCGCTGTCGTTGTCGCTGCCGATCGCCGCCCAGCTCACCCGCATCATCCGCACGTCGATGGTCGAGGAGCTGGACCGGGACTACGTGCGCACCGCGATCGGCAGCGGCCTGCCGATGATCGTCGTGGTCGGCCGCAACGTGCTGCGCAACGCGCTGATCAACCCGCTGACCGTGCTCGGCCTGCGCATCGGCTACCTGATCGGCGGCACGGTGGTCATCGAGACGATCTACGGCCTGCCCGGCATGGGCCAGCTCATGATCAACGCGGTGCGCGACGGCGACCCGGCCGTGGTGCAGGGCGTCGTGCTCACCATCGCGATCGGCTTCATGGTGGTCAACCTGGTCGTCGACATCCTCTACCTGCTGGTCAACCCCCGCCTGAGGAGTGCCGCCTGATGAGAAGCGGACTCACCGAACGCCTGGTCGTGTTGGCCGGCAGGCCCGGCGTCGCCTTCCGGCGGCTGCCCGCGACGTCGTGGCCGGCGGTCGCCGTCGTCGTCCTTGTCGTGCTGGCCGCCCTGTTCGCGCCGCTGATCGCGCCGCACTCGCCGTACTTCCAGGAGGCCGCCGGCGGCGGCCCGTCGGCCGCGCACTGGATGGGCCTGGACAGCGCCAACCGCGACATCCTGTCCCGGCTTCTGTACGGAGCCCGCTGGTCGCTGATCATCGGCCTCGGCGCCACCGGCCTCGCCCTGGTCGCCGGGGCGGTCGTCGGCGCGGTCGCGGCCACCTCGCGCCGGGTGGTGGACGAGACCGTCATGCGCGTGCTCGACGTGATCATGGCCTTCCCCGGCATCGCGCTGGCCGCCGTGCTGGTCGCGGTGTTCGGCGGCAGCATCCCGGTGCTGGTCATGGCCATGGCCTTCCTCTACATGCCGTCCGTGGCCAGGGTCGTGCGGGCCAACGTGATCGCCCAGTACGGCGAGGACTACGTGGCCGCCGAGCGCGTCATCGGCGCGCGCACGCCGTACATCGTGCTCAGGCACGTCGCGGTCAACTGCGCGGCGCCCGTGCTGGTGTTCTGCACGGTGATGGTGGCCGACGCGATCGTGTTCGAGGCGTCGCTGTCGTTCATCGGCGCCGGCGTACGCCCGCCGAACCCGTCGTGGGGCAGCGTCATCGCCGACGGCAAGAACCTGGTGCTGCTCGGCGGCTGGTGGGCCACGGTCTTCCCCGGCCTGCTGATCCTGCTCACCGTGCTGGCCCTGAACATCCTGTCCGAGGGCATCTCCGACGCCTGGGCCGCCCCTGTCCGCAGGGCCGCCCCCAAGAAGGACGACGCCTACGAGCAGGCCGCCCCCGGCACCGGCCAGGTCGTCGAGCTGCCCGGCCTGGCCGAGGCCGCCCGCCGGCTGGCCGGACGCGCCCGCCCGCTGCCGCAAGGACAGCCGATCCTCAGCGTCGAACGCCTGAGAATCGGCTTCGACCCCGGCGTGGACATCGTGGACGGCGTCGGCTTCGAGGTCTGGCCCGGCGAGGTCGTCGGCCTGGTCGGCGAGTCCGGCTGCGGCAAGTCGCTGACCGCCCTGACCGTCATGGGCCTGCAACCGCGCCAGGCCCGGGTCGGCGGCCACGTGCGCTTCGACCAGAAGGAGCTGCTCGCGCTGCCGCGCCGGGCCCGCCGCCGCCTGCTCGGCCACGAGATGGCGATGATCTACCAGGACGCGCTGTCCTCGCTCAACCCGGCCATGACCATCAGGGCCCAGCTCAGGCAGCTCACCCGCAGGGGCGGCCGGCGTACCCCGGCCGAGCTGCTGGAACTCGTCGGACTCGACGCCCGCCGCACCCTGTCCGCCTACCCGCACGAGCTGTCGGGCGGCCAGCGGCAGCGGGTGCTGATCGCGATGGCGCTCTCCCGCGACCCCAAGCTGATCGTCGCCGACGAGCCGACGACCGCGCTCGACGTGACCGTCCAGGCGCAGGTCATCGAGCTGCTGCTGCGGCTGCGCGAGGAGCTGGGGTTCGCGCTGATCCTGGTCTCGCACGACCTGGCCCTGGTCGCCGACGTCACCGACCGCGTCGTCGTCATGTACGGCGGCCAGATCGTCGAGACCGGCGCCACCGCCGCCCTGGTCGGCGAGCCCGCCCACCACTACGCGCGGGGGCTGCTCGGCTCGGTGTTGTCGCTGGAGTCGGGGGCCGAGCGGCTGACCCAGATCCCCGGCGTGGTGCCCGCGCCCGCCGACTTCCCGGCCGGATGCAGGTTCGCCGACCGGTGCCCGATGGCCACCGGCGTGTGCCGTACGCAGACCCCGGTGCTGGCCGGAGAGGCCAGGCGGCACGCGGTGGCCTGCCACCACCCGGCGGTCGAACTCGCAGGGAGTGAGACACGTGCTTGAGCTGAACGACGTGCACGTCGTGCACAAGGCCCGCTCGGGAGGGCTGTTCGCGCGGGACCGCGTGCACGCCCTGACCGCCGCCTCGCTGACCGTCGCGCCCGGCGAGACCGTCGGGATCGTGGGCGAGTCGGGCTGCGGGAAGTCCACGCTGGCCAAGGTGCTGGTCGGGCTGCAGCGGCCGACCTCGGGCAACGTGCGCCTGAACGGCCGCGACCTGTG
This sequence comes from Nonomuraea sp. NPDC048881, assembly GCF_040649795.1. Lineage (NCBI taxonomy): Bacteria > Bacillati > Actinomycetota > Actinomycetes > Streptosporangiales > Streptosporangiaceae > Nonomuraea > Nonomuraea sp. NPDC048881. The sequence goes on along the minus strand of NZ_JBEZGC010000004.1, from coordinate 354,999 downwards.
GACGCTGAAGCAGGACGAGCGGCGCGCGCTCGTCGGCGGCGGCGTCGGGCTGATCTTCCAGGACCCGTCCACGGCGCTCAACCGGCGGCTGCCGGTCGGGCGGATCCTGCGCGACCCGCTCGACGTGCACCGCCGGGGCACCCCCGGCGAGCGCGAGGCCCGCGTGCGCGAGCTGCTGGACCTGGTCGGCCTGCCCGCCGGCGTCGCCGGCGCGCTGCCCGGCCAGCTCTCCGGCGGTCAGCGGCAGCGGGTGGCCGTGGCCAGGGCGCTCGCGCTCGAACCGCGGCTGGTCGTCGCCGACGAGCCCACCAGCGCCCTGGACGTGTCGGTCCGCGCCCAGATCCTCAACCTGCTGCTCGACCTCAAGGACCGGCTCGGGCTGGCGATGGTGTTCATCTCGCACGACATCCAGACCGTGCGCCGGATGAGCGACCGCGTGGTCACCATGTACCTGGGCAGGATCGTCGAGCAGACGCCCGCGCGGTCGGTGCCGGGGCGGGCCAGGCATCCGTACACGCGGGCGCTGTTCTCGGCCACCCCCGGGCTGATCTCGCCCATCACCCCGATCCCGCTGGTCGGCGCGGTGCCGTCGGCCACCAGGCCGCCGAGCGGCTGCCCGTTCCGCACCCGGTGCTGGCGGGCCGACGATCTGTGCGCGGCCGAGATGCCCGCCGCCACGCGGGCCGGGGACGACCACCTCTTCCACTGCCACCACCCGGTGGCGGCCGGAGCCACCGACCTAGAGCTGATCCAGGAGCACTCATGACAGATCCCGATGTCGCCGGGGCCGCGACGGTGACCGGCGTGATCCCCCCGGTCTGCACCCCGTTCACCCCCGGCCACGAGGTGGACGCCGCCTCCCTGACCCGGCTGGTGGACCACCTGCTGGAGGGCGGGGTGGACGCGCTGTTCGTGCTCGGCTCCTCCTCGGAGGTGGCCTACCTGACCGACGCCCAGCGGCGGGTGGTGCTGGACACGGTCGTCGGGCACGTCGGCGGCCAGGTGCCGGTGCTGGCCGGGGTGATCGACATGACCACGCCGCGGGTGCTCGAACACGCCCGCGTCGCGGCGGCGGCGGGGGCGTCCGGGCTGGTGGCGACCGCGCCGTTCTACACGCGCACCCATCCCGAGGAGATCCGCACCCACTTCCGGACGATCGCCGCCCGCGGCGGCCTGCCGGTCTACGCCTACGACCTGCCGGTCAGCGTGCACACCAAGCTGAGCGCCGACCTGCTGCTCGACCTGGCCGCGGAGGGCGCGCTCGCCGGGGTCAAGGACTCCAGCGGCGACGACGGCGGGCTGCGCCAGGTCATCCTGGGCCGCCGGGCGCCGTTCAGCGTGCTCACCGGGTCGGAGGTGACCGTGGACTCCGCGCTGTGGATGGGCGCCGACGGCGTCGTGCCCGGCCTCGGCAACGTGGACCCCCACGGGTACGCCGAGCTGTACCGGGCCGCCACCCGCGGCGACTGGGCGGCGGCCAGGGCCGAGCAGGAACGCCTGGTCAGGCTGTTCGAGATCGTCCGGGTCGGCGCGGGCCGCATGGGCGGCAGCTCGGCGGGGCTGGGCGCGTTCAAGGCCGCCCTGCACCTGCGGGGCGTCATCGACTGCCCGCTCACCGCGCTGCCGCAGATCCCGCTGAACGACGACGAGACCGGCCGGGTCGGCAAGCTGCTGGCCGCCGCCGGGCTGCTGTAGCCGCCGCTCGGACGCCGCGGGTCAGGGGCCGCCTTTCACAGGCCGTCGGCGTGGGCGGCCCGCTCGTTCGGCACGCAGTGGGTCATCTTCAGGCCCTCCACGTCGCGCGGCCCGTTGCGCCCGAGCTTGACCAGGCGCTCCCGGTCCTCGTCGGTGAGGTCCTGGCTCGCCAGCGGCTCCAGGTGGGCGACGTCGTCCGGGGTGATGCCGAGGCCCTCGCCGACGCGCAGGCCGAGGTCGTCCTCCACGAGCAGGAAGTGCCAGACCATGCGCTCCTGGATGCGCCGGTCGCACTGGCTGAGCGCGTCGACGAAGTTGTGCACCAGGTCGTCGCGCTCCCACTGCTCCATGAGCAGGTAGCGCTGGCCGGCCTGCTTGTAGTCGTTGGTCCGCGGGATGCGCCTGCGCATGAGCCGGCCGCTGATGACCGGGCCCTCCTCGTCGAGGGTCGGGTACTCGGCCTCGCGCAGGCCGCCGCGCAGCGAGGGCTCGTAGTTGATGTGCGGGTCCTCACCGCCGGTGTCGACGAAATACGCCATCTGGCCGTCGCGCTGGTTGGTCCTGATGGGCGCGTTCCTGGCCTGGTTGACCGGGAGTTGCAGGTAGTTCGGGCCCACCCGGTAGCGCTGGGTGTCGCTGTAGGAGAACGTCCGGCCGACCAGCATCTTGTCGTCGGAGAAGTCCAGGCCGTCCACCAGGACGCCGGTGCCGAAGGCGGCCTGCTCGTTCTCGGCGAACTGGTTCTCGACGTTGCGGTTGAGCACCAGGCGGCCGACCGGCCTGGCCGGGAACTCGTTCTCCGGCCACACCTTGGTGTCGTCGAGCGGGTCGAAGTCCAGCTCGGGGTGCTCCTCGTCGGTCATCAGCTGGACCAGCAGCTCCCACTCGGGGTAGTCGCCGCGCTCGATGGCGTCGTGCAGGTCCTTCGTCGCGTGCCCGAGGTCGCCCGCCTGGACGACCGCCGCGTCCGCCGCGGTCATGCTGCGCACGCCCTGCTTGGGCATCCAGTGGTACTTGACCAGGAACGTCTCGCCCTGCTGGTTGACCCACTTGTAGGTGTTCACGCCGAATCCCTGCATGTGCCGGTAGTCGGCGGGGATGCCGCGCGGGCTGAACAGGTTGACCAGCATGTGCATCGACTCGGGCGTCTGGGACATGAAATCGAAGATGCGGTTCGGGTCCTGCCGGAAGGTCACCGGGTCGGGCTTGAGCGAGTGGATGACGTCGGGGAACTTGATGGCGTCCCTGATGAAGAAGACGGCCAGGTTGTTGCCCACCAGGTCCCAGTTGCCGTCCTCGGTGTAGAACTTGATCGCGAAGCCGCGCGGGTCGCGGGCGGTCTCGGCGGAGTCCCGGCCGCCGATCACGGTGGAGAAGCGCAGCGCCACGTCGGTGCGCTTGCCGGCCTCCTGGAACAGCTTGGCCCTGGTGTAGCGGCTGACCGGCTCGTCGCCGATCTTGCCGTACGCCTCGAAGTAGCCGTAGCTCAGCGCGCCCCTGGCGTGCACCACCCGTTCGGGGATGCGTTCGCGGTCGAAGTGACTGATCTTCTCCAGGAACTGGTAGTTCTCCAGCGTGGCCGGTCCGCGCGGGCCGACCGTCCGCTGGTTCTGGTTGTCGTAGACGGGATGCCCTTGTCGGTTGGTGAGCACCTCGCGCTCGTCGTTCGACTGCGGACCCTTGCTGGAGACGTCTGTCATCGCACTGTTCCTCTCCCCGGACGAGATCTTCCCCGGCTGCCCTCAAGAACGGGTCGAAAACGGGCAAAACCTCGTCCTCGGGCGGCTACCTGCTCACGTCGTCGGCGGCCCGGCCGAGCAGGCCCAGGTCGGACCGGCGGGGCAGGCTCTCCCAGTCGCCCTGCGAGGTCACCGCGAACGCGCCCGCCGCGCAGGCGCTGTCCAGCCGCCGTTCCGGAGCGGCCCCGGCCAGCCAGTCCGCCAGCCAGCCGGCCGCGAACGCGTCCCCGGCGCCCACCGGGTCCACCTCGGTCACCCGGTACGGCCGCGCCCGCCGCAGCACCCCGCCGGACAGCTCCAGCGCGCCCGCCGACCCCGACTTGACCAGCACGTACGAGGGCCCGAGCGCGGCCAGCGCCTTGGCCAGCTCCGCCGGGTCCTCGACGTCGGCGACCAGGCGCCCCTCCGGCACGGTCGCGAACAGCACGTCCACGCCGCCGATCGTCTCGCGCAGCCAGGCGCCCGCCTCCTGCGCCGTCCACAGGGCCCGCCGGTAGTTGACGTCCAGCGAGACGAGCACGCCGGCCGCCCGCGCCACGGCGATGGCGTGCGCCACGGTCTCCCGGGCCGACGCCGACAGCGCCGGGGTGATCGCGGAGACGTGCAGCACGCGGGCCGAGGAGATCAGCGCCGGATCCAGGTCGGCCGGTCGCAGCCGGGAGCCGGCGCTGTCCTTGCGGTAGTACCGCACGTCCACGAGGTCGGCCGTGCGCCGGCCCTTGATCATCAGCCCGGTGGGGGCGTCCGGGTCGGTGACCGCGCGCACGTCCACGCCCTCGCCGGCGAGCGTGGCCCGGATCAGGTCGCCGAACTCGTCGTCGCCCACGCGTCCGGCCCACGTCGCCCGGTGGCCGAGCCGGGTCACGCCGATCGCCACGTTCGACTCGGCGCCGCCGAGGCCCAGGTCGAAGTCGCGGGCGAAGCGCAGCGGCCCGGTACGCCGGGCGCCGAACAGCGCCATGGTCTCGCCGAAGGTCACCAGTTCGGTCATGTGGTCGGCCTGCCCAGCTTTCTGGAGATCCGCGACGCCGCCCCGGCCACCAGCGGCCCGAGCTCCCGCACCCGCGCGGCGGTGATCCGCGAGGTGAGCCCGGAGACCGAGACGGCGGCGACGACGGCGTCGTTGTGGTTGAAGATCGGCGCGGCGACGCAGCGCACCTCGGGCTCGTTCTCGCGGTCGTCCACCGCGTAGCCGCGCCGCCGGACGTGGGTCAGTTCGGCGCGCAGCCGGTCGGGGTCGGTGATGGTGTGCTTGGTGATCGGGTCGAGCGCCAGCCCGGCCAGCGCCTCCTCCGGCTGCCAGGCCAGGATCGCCTTGCCCACCGCCGTGGCGTGCACCGGGCCGCGGCTGCCGATGCGCGAGGCCATGCGCACGTTCGTCTCGTTCTCCACCTTGTCGATGTAGACGACGTGCGGGTGGTCGTAGACGACCAGGTGGACGGTCTCGCGCACCTCGCTCATCAGCCGGTGCGACTCCTCGGCGGCGACCGCGCGCAGGTCCAGCGTGGCCAGGTACGCCTGCCCGAGCTGGAGGGTGCCGTGCCCCAGCCGGTACGCCCCGGTCCTGCGGTCGCGTTCGAGCAGCCTGGCCTCCACGAGCGGGACGGTCAGCCGCAGCACCGTGCTCTTGGACAGGCCCACGGCCTCGGCGAGCTGGGTGAGCGACAGGCCGGTGTGGCCGCGTACGTGGTCCAGGACGGCCAGGGCGCGCCGAAGCGAGGCGGACTGGTTGCGGTCAGGCACGCAAGTCACCATATTCGATGAAATTTCGCGAAATGCAGCACGCTGTTGTGCACTGCACAACATCTCCTGACAGGTCTTCTCGACTCCAGGGCGAATTCCTAGTGTCTGCGCAGGAGGTAATAGTGAAGTTTCTTTACTTTGCCGCGGCCGGAACGGCCCTGCTCACGCTGGCCGCCTGCGCCCCCTCGACCGCTCCCGCCTCCGGCGGCGGCGACGAGCGGACGGGGACGCTGCGCGTCTGGCTCTTCGACGAGCCCAACCGGGCCCCCAAGGACAAGGTCGTCAACGAGGCGATCAAGGAGTTCACCGCCGCGCACGCGGACGTCAAGGTCGAGGTCACCTACATCCCCACCACGCCCGCCCGGCACGAGAAGTTCAAGGGCGCCTTCAACGACCCGGCCAGCTCCCCGGACGTCGCCGAGTACGGCAACACCGACCTCGCCGAGTACGCCGCCGCCGGTGGCTTCGCCGACCTCACCGCCGACCTGAAGGGCCTGGACCTGACCCCCGACCTGGTCAAGTCGGCCTCCGTCCAGGGCAAGCAGTACGGCCTGCCCTGGTTCATCGGCATCCGGGCCCTCTACTACCGCACCGACGTCTTCGACGAGCTGGGCCTGAAACCGCCCACGTCCATCGGCGCCCTGACCGAGGCCGCCCGCACGATCCGCAGGAAGAAGCCCGACCTGTACGGCATAGCCGTCGGCGGCGAGTACACCTTCGGCGCCCTGCCCTTCGTCTGGGACGCCGGCGGCGACATCACCTCGCTCGACTCGCCGCAGTCGCGCAAGGGCGTCAAGGCGTACACGGACCTGCTGACCGACGAGGTCTGCCCGCCGCAGGCGTGCGTCTCGCTGACCGGCGGCAAGACGGTCGAGCTGTTCGCCGGCGGCAAGGCCGCGATGGGCATACTCGGCAACTTCAGCCGCTCGGCCGTGGACGCCGGCGCGGCGGCCGGCAAGTACGCCGTCGTCCCGCTGCCCGGCGCGGCCGAGGGCTCGATCGCGCCCGCCTTCGCCGGCGGCAACAACCTGGGCGTGCTGAAGAACGCCGGTCACCGCACCCTGGCCGCGGACTTCGTCAAGCTGCTGGGCGGCAAGGCGTACCAGGCCAAGATGTACGACGCGATGGGCAACCTGCCGACGCTCACCTCGGCCCGCGACGAGCTGGTGGCCAAGGACCCGTTCGTCCGGCCGTTCCTGGACACGGTGGCCAAGGGCACCCGGTTCGTGCCGATCGACCCCGCCTGGGTGAAGATCGACAACGGCAAGGTCATCCCCACGATGCTGCAGAAGGTCGCGACCGGGCAGTCCACCGTCGAGCAGGCCACCGCCGAGGCGGCCGCGGCCGTCAAGACGGCCTTCGGCCGCTCGTGAGCCGAGGTACGACCGTCCGCCGCGGGCGCCCCTGGCTCTACCTGCTGCCCGCGGCGGCCGTGCTGGTCCCCATGTTCGGCTATCCGGTCTACATGCTGGGCCTGCTGTCGGTCTTCGACTACCGGCAGGCGCAGGTCAGCGGCGGGCAGCCGAGCACGTTCGTCGGCTTCGGCAACTACGCCGCGCTGCTCGGCGACCGGCGGTTCTGGGAGGTGCTGGCCCAGACCGTGGGGTTCGCGGCGGCGCTGGTCGTCACGACGCTGGCGGTCGGCGCGGCCCTGGCCGTGCTGCTGACCAGGACCGGGCCGCTGCCGCGGACGGCCCTGTCGCTGGCCGCGCTCGGCGCGTGGGCGGCCCCCGCGATGACCGGCTCCACCGTGTGGATGTTCCTGTTCGACGCCGACCTCGGCCTGGTCAACCAGGTGCTCGGGACCGACGGGTTCAACTGGTTCTACGACCGGTGGGTCACCTTCGGCGTGGTCGGCGCGACGGTCGTGTGGCACTCGTTCCCGCTGGTGATGATCACCCTGTACGCGGGCATCCGGGCCGTCCCCGCCTCGGTGCTGGAGGCGGCCGCCCTCGACGGCGCCTCGGCCTGGCAGGGGTTCTGGCGGATCATCGTGCCGATGTTGCGGCCGCTGGTCACGATCGTGGTCATCCAGTCGGTCATCTGGGACTTCAAGCTCTTCACCCAGATCTACGTGATGACCAACGGCGGCGGCGTGGCCGGGCAGAACACCGTGCTCAACGTCTACGCCTACCAGATCGCCTTCGGCTCCTCCGAGTACGGCCTCGGCTCGGCCGTCGCCGTCGTCATGACGCTGATCCTGCTGGTGATCACCCTGTTCTACATCCGGGCGCTGCGGCGCAGTGGGGAACGCCTGTGAACCGACGACGTCTTCTGCCCGACGCGGTCGCGCTGGCGGTCGCCCTGCTCACCGCGTTCCCGCTCTACTGGATGGTGCTGTCGGCGCTCAAGCCCGCCGGGGAGATCCAGTCGCTGGAGGTCAGGCCCTGGACCTCGCACCCGACGCTGGACAACTTCGTCCGGGTGCTGACCGGGGAGAACTTCGCCCGCTACCTGCTCAACAGCGCGATCGTGGCGCTCGTCGTGGTGGTGCTGTCGGCCGGGGTCGCCTTCCTCGCGGCGGTGGCCGTGACCCGGTTCGCCTTCCGGTTCAGGACGACCGTGCTGATCATGTTCCTGGTCGCGCAGATGGTGCCGGTCGAGGCGCTGACGATCCCGCTGTTCTTCGTGGTCCGGGACCTGGGCCTGCTCAACACGCTGGCCTCGCTGGTGGTGGTGCAGCTCGCCTTCACGCTGCCGTTCGCGATCTGGATGCTGCGCGGGTTCGTCGCCGGGGTGCCGGAGGCGCTGGAGGAGGCGGCGATGATCGACGGGGCCGGACGCGCGACCGTGCTGTGGCGCATCCTGTTCCCGCTGGTCGCGCCCGGCCTGGTGGCGACCAGCGTGTTCTCCTTCATCACCACCTGGAACGACTTCGTCTTCGCGCGCACCTTCATCGTCTCGGCCAAGGACAACCAGACCCTGCCCGCGGCGCTGCTCGTCTTCTTCAAGCCCGACGAGAACGACTGGGGCGGGATCATGGCCGCCTCGACGCTGATGACGATCCCCGTGCTGATCTTCTTCGTGGCGGTGCAGCGGCGGCTCGTGTCAGGGCTTGGAGGGGCGGTCAAGGACTGAGACGTCGTGCTCGTCGTCGGGGGCGAGGAACTCCAGCAGCAGCCGCGCCTCCCGCTCGACCTCGTCCGGCTCGGCGATCGGCGTCCACTGGTGGACGTTCAGCGTGGAGACGCCCTTGGCCCTGGTCACCGTCCAGTCGCCGGCGGTGACGCCGTCCACCAGGATGATCCGGGGGATCACGTTCGTGCCCATGAACGACCCCTGCATGACGGCCGCGCCGCGCTCGCTGATCACCCGCGAGCGGTCGGCGTGCGACAGGAACAGGTTGTCGAAGTCGTACATCAGCCGCACCGGCGCCGGGACGTCCTCCGCCGGCCGGACGGCCTCCGGCAGGTCGTACAGGGTGCGGCCGGCGGCGTCCCTGAAGCGGACCAGGTCCATGGACTCGACGACCTCGCCCAGCCTGGTCAGGCCCGACCAGGTCTGCGCGTCCTGCACCGAGGCCGGGCCGAAGGCGGCCAGGTAGCGCCGGACCAGCTCGGCGGGCGTCATCGGCGGCGCCTGCGCCGGGCCCAGCCACGACTCGGCGGTGGTGTGCGCGACCGGCCCGCTCCTGCCCCACAGCCCGCGCGGCGGCACCTGGACCAGCGGCAGCAGCCAGCGCACGCCCTGGCCGAGCGCGTGCTGGTCGTGCTCCGGCCACCGCTCGGCCAGCGCCCGCCCGAGGTCGGCGAAGGTCATCGCACGCTCCTCCAGCAGCGCCCGGCCGGTCGCGGCCAGCTCGTCCAGGTCGACGCCCGCCAGCCGCTTGCCGAACGTCGTACGGGTCATGCGCTCGGTGACGGCCTGCAGCAGCGGCCGCATGGCCAGGCAGTCGCGGGCGGTGACCAGGTGGATGGTGGAGCGCTGCAACGCGATCCGCACCAGCTCGCGGCCGGCCAGCAGGCCGGAGACGTCCTCGGGCTTGAGCCCCTCGATGCGGTTCCACAGGCCGACGTACCAGGTGTGGGGGGTCTGGGCCTGGAGGCCGCCGAGCCGCTCGACGACCTCCTGTACGCTGCCGCCGCCGCGGCGCAGCAGCAGCTGCCGGTCGAGCGTGGCCCGGTTGAGCGCGCGCTGGGAGATGAGGGGATCCATGGGGACAAAGGTAGGGGCAATCGCGGTCACTTCCGGACCTCGATGTGCACTCAGGCGAGCGCGTCGGGGCCCAGCTCGTCCGTCGTGGAGTAGCCGGACAGGGCGAGCGTGATGTCCAGCTCGCCCAGCAGGCAGCGCAGCACGTGCTCGACGCCCGCCTGCCCGCCCAGCGCCAGCCCGTACAGCACGGGACGGCCGACCAGCACGGCCCGCGCGCCCAGCGCGAGCGCCTTGACCACGTCGGCCCCGGTCCGCACGCCCGAGTCGAACAGCACCGTCAGCCGGTCGCCGACCGCCTCGGCGATGCCGGGCAGCGCGTCGAGCGCGGCCAGGGCGCCGTCGACCTGGCGGCCGCCGTGGTTGGACACCACGATCCCGTCCACGCCGTGCTCGGCGGCCAGGCGCGCGTCCTCGGTGCTCATGATGCCCTTGAGCACGATCGGGCCGTCCCAGTGGTCGCGCAGGAACGGCAGGTCGTCCCAGCTCAGGCCCGGGTTGGGGAACATGCCCGCCCAGTGGGCGACCGGGTTCTCGACCCCGGCGAAGTTCGGGTCGCTCAGGTAGTTGGCGATGCCCGTGCCGGCCAGGAACGGCAGGAAGCCGCGGTCGAGGTCGGCCGGACGCCAGCCGAGCAGCGTCGTGTCCAGCGTGACCACCAGCACCGAGTGGCCGGTCGCCCTGGCCCGGCGCAGGAAGCTCAGGCACACGTCCCGGTCGGTCGGGTAGTAGAGCTGGTACCAGCGCGGCGCGTCCCGGCCGTCGAGTGCACGTACGGGACGCCGACCGCGGCCGCGGCCCGCACGGTGGCGAGCTCGCCCTCCTCGTGCGCCAGCGTCTGCACCCCCATGGGCGCCACCAGCACCGGCGCCGCCATCCGGGTGCCCAGCACCTCGCAGGACAGGTCACGCTGCCGCGCGACGCCGCGCAGCATCCTCGGCACGATCCGGCGCCGCTCGAACGCCTCCAGGTTGGCCCGCGCGGTCGAGCCGCTGCCCGCGCTCGGCACGATGTAGCCCAGCGCCTCGGGCGGGAGCACCCGCGCGGCCGCGCCCTCCAGGGCCGACAGATCGGTGGTCAGCTCCGGCGTGCGGCCTTCGAGCATGCCCGTCAGGTAGATGCCGAGCTGGTGATCGCCTGCGTTCATGGCGCCCATCCAACCAGCCCGCCCGTCCCCGCCGCGACCACCCTGATGACGGCGACCGCGACGCGGCCCTACGCTGCTTCCCATGCACAAACGCGTGATCGACAACCGCTTCGAGCTGACCGAGAGGCTCGGCGGCGGTGGCATGGGCCTGGTGTGGCGCGCCTGGGACACCGCCCTCCACCGCGAGGTCGCGCTGAAGGAGGTCCGGCCGCCCGATCCCGCGTTCGAGGAGCACGACCCCGAGGCCGCCCGCGAGCTGCGGGCCAGGGTGCTGCGCGAGGCCCGCGCGCTGGCCCGGCTGAACCATCCGCACGTCGCCACCATCCACCACATCGTCGATCCGGGCGGCGACGGCTACCCGTGGATCGTCATGGAGCTGGTGACCGGCGGCTCGCTCGCGGACCGCCTCGCGCGCGGGCCCATGACGCCCTGGGAGACCGCCCGGCTGGGCCGCGAGGTGCTGTCCGCGCTGCGCGCCGCGCACGCCGTCGGCATCCAGCACCGCGACGTCAAGCCCGCCAACGTGCTGCTGCGCGAGGACGGCCGCTCGGTGCTCACCGACTTCGGCATCGCCGCCGTGCGCGAGTCGACCAGCCTGACGGCGACCGGGTCGTTCATCGGCTCGCCCGAGTACATGGCGCCCGAGCGCATCAACGGGCACGAGGGCGACCCCGCCTCCGACCTGTGGTCGCTCGGCATGCTGCTGTACGTGGCCGTCGAGGGCCGTCACCCGCTGCGCAGGAGCACCACGCTGGCGACGCTGGCCGCCGTGCTCAACCAGGACGTGCCGCCGCCGGAGCGGGCCGGGCCGCTCGGTCCCGTGCTCGGCGCGCTGCTGCGCCGCGACCCGGCCGGCCGTCCCGACGCCGAGACCCTCGACCGGATGCTCGCCGCCGCCGCCGACCCCGGCTCGCCCCCGCCCGCCTACCCGCCCCCCGCCCCGGTCCCGCTCCAGCCCGGCCCCCCGTCCGCACCCTCGGGACCGCTCCACCAGGGTTACTTCCCGTCGTCGCCGGGCCCGCTGCAGCAAGGCCCGCCGTACGGGGCCACCGTGCCGCCCGGGGCGCGGCAGGGGGCCACCGTGCCGCCCGGGGCGCCGCAGCCCTGGGGGCCGGAGCCGTCGTTCTCGCAGGCCGGCACCGTGGCGTCGCGCCGCGCCCGCCGTTCGCCGGTCGCCGCCGTGACGGCCTCCGTGGGCGCGCTGGCGGTGACCGGCGTGCTGGTCTACACGCTGCTGCCCGGCGTGCGCGGCGCTGAGGAGCCGACCCAGCCGAACACACCGCAGATCACCCCGGTGGAGACCACCGACGTCGAGGAGCCGAAGGCGAGCGAGGAGCCGGAGCCGCAGCCGGAGAACCTGCTCACCGCCGACGGCATCCGCACCGCGATCAAGGCGCTCAAGCCGGTCATGGGCGGCACCAAGGTCGTCCGGATGGTCGTCTACCCGACGTTCATCTCCGCCGAGGCCCCGGTCAAGGGCGACCCGGCCGTCTACGACCGCTACGCCTACCGCGACGGCAAGGCCACCCGCGAGGGCACCGGCTCCACCGTCCGCACCCCGGCCGTCGACCTGGCCAAGTACAACTGGGACGCCCTGCCCGGCCTGCTCAAGAAGGCCCAGAGCGTCCTCGGGGTGCGCAAGCCCACCGCGCGTTACCTCATCGTCGATCCGAACTTCGTCTTCACCAGCACCAAGCAGGTGCTGCTCGTCTACCTCAGCGACGCCTACCGCACCGGCTACCTGGTGGCCGACCCCCAGGGCAGGGTGCTCAAGACCTACCCCGCCTCCTGACCGGCCGCCCGGCTCAGCAGCCGCCCTGGTAGCCGCTCTCCGGGATCAGCCGGCTCCACTCGTCCTGGCTGAGCGGCCCGCCGGCGCGGGCGCACACCTCCTGCGCCGTCAGCGCCGGGTCCACCGGGCTCTCGCGGACGCTGCCGTCCGCCGCCACGCCACGCAGCCTGCGGCCGTCCTGGCTGAAGGCCAGGCCCTCGGCCCACGACCCGACCTGGCCGACCTCGCGCAGCGTGCCGGCGTCCCACAGGGAGGTGCGTTCCGCGTCGATCGCGAGCAGGTCGCCGCCGGGGGAGAAGCGCAGGTCGCGTACGGGGGCCGGGCCGGTCTCGACCGAGCCGGCCCGCTCGCGCCCGCGTACGTCCCACAGCTCGACGCGTCCGCCGCCGAGCCCGAGTGCCAGCGTGCGGCCGTCGGGGGAGAAGGCGAGCGCGGTGGGCCGGGCGGCGGCCGGGGCGAGCGGGGTGACCTCGCCGGTACGCAGGTCGAGCAGGTTCGTGCCGGAGGCGAGCGTCGAGCCGTCGGGGCTGAAGGCCATCGCCAGGTCGCCCGCGCCCTCGTAGGCCCTGATCCGGCGGCCGGCGCGCACGTCCCAGGTCTCCAGCAGCCGGCCGCGCGCGGTGGCCAGCGTGTCGCCGCCGGGGGACAGGGCCACGGCGGGCACGTCGCCGCCCGCGTCGATGACGGCGACCCTCCTGCCTCCCGACGCCTCCCAGACGGTGACCGGGTCGCCCGCCACGGCCAGCAGCCTGCCCGCCGCGTCGAAGGCCACGTCGCCGGTGGCGGCGATCTCGGCCAGCGGCTTGCGCGCCACCACGTCGGTGAGCCGGATGGCGTTCCCGACGTCCTTGGCCGCCACCCGGCCGTCGCTCGACAGCGCGGCGGTGCGGACGCCGGAGGAGGGCGCCGGCAGCCCGGAGACGTCGAGCGAGACGACCGAGCCCAGGCCGCTCAGGTAGCGCAGGGTCCGGCCGTCGGCGGAGAAGGCCAGGTCGCCGTGCTGGTCGCCGCGGAAGCGGTAGGCGCCGGCCAGCCGCCGCTCGGCGACGCTCCACAGGCGCACCTCGTCCCGGCCGGGGAGGGCGAGCAGGCTGCCGTCGGGGCTGAACACGGGCGTGCCGGCGGAGCCTTCCGCGGGCATCGCCGCGTCGCCCGCCTCCGCCGCGAACGCGGTGGCGGCGGTGCCGGTCGCGGCCTCCCGCGGCGGCTCGGCGCCGGGCGTGAGGAGGGTCACGCCGTCGCGGCCCGCGACGGCCAGGGTGCGGCCGTCGGGGCTGAACGACAGGGGCGGCGCCGACCGGTCCGGCCCGGTCTGCGGCCGGACGGTGAACTCCCGCTCCTTGACCCGGCCGGGCAGCGACCAGAGCTCGACCCGTCCGTCCAGGTCGGAGACCGCGGCCCGGCTCCCGTCGCGGGACACCGCCACCCGGCGGTCGAGCACGTCGAGCAGCACCTCGGCGCCCCGGTAGACCCTGGTGCGGTTGCCGCTGGTGATCGTGTACGTCCCGGTCGCGGGGGCCCGGCCGGTGGCCACCTCGACGGGCAGCCCGCCGGGGCCTTCGGCGTACCGGCCGTCGTCGCTCAGCGCGGCGCTGCCCTCGGGGAGCGCGTGCGCGGCGAGCTGCCGGCCGCTGCGCACGTCCCAGACGGTCAGCGTGCGGTCGCGCCACCTGACCAGCTCGTCGCCGCGCAGCAGGTAGCCGGCCCGCTCGTCGGCCGCGGGGTCGGTGAACACGCCCAGCTCCGGCTGCGCCAGGGAGGCCTGCAACGCCACCCGCGCCTCGAACACCGGCGACAGCCGCCAGGCCGCCACGCTCAGCCGCATCGCCGTACGCGGGTCGGAGGAGCGCAGCGCCTCGGCGCGGGCGGCCACGGCCCGCGCGTTGGCCTCCAGGAGGTGTCCGCGCAGCTCCCGCTCGCCGTTGAGCGAGGCGGCGGACATCGACACCGCGACGGCCAGGGCGGCGGCCAGGGTCGCCATCGAGGGCCGCAGCAGCCGCCTGCGCTGCTTGGACATGGCCACGCTCGCGCCGATGAAGTCGCGTTCGAGCTGGTTGAGCCGCAGGTGGCGGCGCTTGGCCGCGGCCCAGCCGAGCGCCGTGTCGAGCCGGTCGCCCCGGTAGAGGTACGTGTGCCCGCGCCGGTGGCGTGACCACCGGCCGGCCGCCAGGCGCAGCTCCCGGTGGACGGGCAGCCCGTCCTGCTCGTCGGCCACCCAGCCGCGCAGGCGAGGCCAGGCCCGGTAGAGCGCGGCGCTGGCCGGCGCCACCCGGTCGTCGCGCACCGCCACGAGCTTGCCGACCGCGGTCTCGGTCGGCGGCACCCGCACGCTCCGGCGTACGAGCAGCCCGGCGTCCATCAGCGGGGCCAGCACGCCGCCCTCGTCGTGCGGGTCGTCGCCGTCCATCAGGCGCAGCAGCAGGCCCGGCACCGCCTCCTGCTGGCGCGGCGTGAGCCCGGCGTAGACGCGCTCGGCCAGCTCGCCGAGCGACCGGTGCCCGGCCACGCCCGCCGGCGGGCGCAACACGGCGGGGTCGGCCTCGACCAGCAGCTCGTCCGCCGCCGGGCGGGCGGCGGGGTCTTTGGCCAGCGCCCGCCCGACCAGCTCGCGCAGCCCGTCGGGCAGGGCGCTCAGGTCGGGATCGACGGTCAGCAGCCGGTGCAGCACTGCGCCGAGACTCCGCCCGGAGAACGGATCGCCGCCCGTGGCCGCGTAGAGCACCACGGCCCCCCAGGAGAAGACGTCCGTCGCCGTCTCGTGGCCGCTGCCGGTCAGGATCTCCGGGGCCAGGTACGTGCACGTCGCCCCCAGCGAGCCGCCGACCGCCACCCCCATGTCGATCACCTTGGGGCCGCCCGCCGCCAGCAGCACGCTCTCCGGCCGCAGGTCGCGGTGCGTCAGCCCGGCCGCGTGCAGCGCGCGGAGCGCCCCGGCCAGCGCGGCCGCCAGCGCCGCCAGCTCCTCGCCCCGGTACGGCCCGTGCCGCTCGACCGCCTGCCGCAGGTCGGGCCCGTCGACGAACTCGCTCACCACGTAGGGGACGCCGTGATCGACCCCGGACGCGACCACCTCCGCCAGATGCGGGCAGCTCACCCGCGCGACCGGCTCGACCTCGACCCGGGGCACCTTCACCGCGTAGCGGCGGCCCTCGTCGTCGTAGGCGTCGTAGACCACCCCGCGCGCGCCCGCGCCGAGCCGGGCGGCCAGCCAGAAGCCGCCCAGCCTCTCGGGATCACCAGGCACCAAGCGCATCGTCACTGATGCTTAGATGCGCCGGACCGGCCGTTGGTTGTCGGTGAACGACCACAGGTCCCCCGCGCGCCTCGGGGGACCCATGCGTCATGATCATTATGCCAGGCTTCTGGATCTTGACTGCCACTCCGGCCGCAGCATCGACATCGTCACGGAGTCGTGCCACTCGCCCTCCCACAGCAGGGTGTCGCGCTGCACGCCCTCCTCCACGAACCCGATCTTCTTGTAGACGTGCCGCGCCCGGTCGTTGAAGGTGAAGACGCCGAGGCCGACGCGGTGCAGCGGCGTGGTGGCGAAGGCGTGGCCGAGGACCAGCTCGATCGCCTCGGTGCCGTAGCCCTTGCCGAAGACCCGGGCGCCGATCAGCGCGATCCGCAGGTTGCACGACAGGTTGTGCCGGTCGAGCTCGTTGAGCACGACCTCGCCGACGTACTCGCCGCCGGCCATGACGGCCAGGTCGAGCCGGTCGGCGTGCTCGCCTCTCGTGCTGTACCACTGGCGGGCCACCTCATGGTCGACCTCGCCGTGCGAGCCCGTCAGCCGTTGCACCTCCGGATCGCTGATCAACGTGATCAGGCCCTCGACGTGCTCGGGGCCGACCGGGAGCAACGTGACGCGCTCACCCGTCAAAGTGGGTTTCTCGGCGAACATCCCCTCTGGGTATCAGTCCTGCTCATCGGCGGGCAAACCCATTTTCCGCAGGGCCGCGTCGCGCACCTCCTCGGGGGTCAGCACGCCGACGTCGCACGTCAGGTCCGCCACCTGCTGGAAGTAGCCCTCCCGCCGGGCCCGCATCTCCGCCGGCTGGAACTCGGGACGGTGCGCGCCCGAGCTCATGCGCCGGGCCAGGACGGCGTCGGCGGCGTCCACCCAGACCACGAACGCCTCGCGCAGCGCCTCACGCACCCGGGGGTCCTCCACGGTGCTGGCCGCCGCCGCGATCACCTTCGGCTCGCCCGCCAGCGCCGCCAGCACGTGCTCGGCCTCGTACCGGTGCAGCGCCTCGGCCCCTTCGCGGACGGCGATCTGCGCGGCCGTGCCGCCGTGCTCCCTCTCCAGGAACGGGTCGCTGTCGGTGAACGGCATCCCCAGCGCGGTGGCGAGGAGGCGGCCCGCGGTCGTCTTACCCGATCCCATCAGCCCGATCACCACGACTGGTTTGTTTTTCGACATGTGGATAGAGGTTCCTTCGTGTCAAGGAGGTAAATCTGATGACCATCGCCGGAAGCATCATCCTCATCATGCTCGGTGCGATCCTCACCTGGGCCGTCGAGTTCGACCTCGCCGGTCTCGACATCAACGTCGTCGGCGTCATCCTCATGCTCGGTGGCCTGGCGGGGCTGCTGTTCGGCATCTACCGGATCAGCGTCACCCGCAGGGCGGTCGGCCCGATCGACGAGCCGGTGCACCGGCACGAGATCTACGAGGAGCCCGAGACCCGCAGGACCACGGTGTACGAGGAGCGCCGCCACTACGACGAGCCGCCGCTGTAGGAGGTGAATCG
This sequence comes from Nonomuraea sp. NPDC048881, assembly GCF_040649795.1. Taxonomy (NCBI): domain Bacteria; kingdom Bacillati; phylum Actinomycetota; class Actinomycetes; order Streptosporangiales; family Streptosporangiaceae; genus Nonomuraea; species Nonomuraea sp. NPDC048881. The sequence goes on along the minus strand of NZ_JBEZGC010000004.1, from coordinate 337,974 downwards.
ACATGCCAGCCGTTGACGAGCTGCCGTCGACCATCAAGCGTTCGCCGAAGAAGGCACAGAACACGTGGATCAAAGCGCACGACTCCGCCGTGAAGGAGTACGGAGAGGGGCGGCGCGCGCACATGACCGCGTTCGCCGCACTCAAGCACTCCTTCGAGAAGGTCGGGGACCACTGGGAGCCCAAGGGGCAGAAGGGACCGTCCGACCAGGGCGCGACCGACCGCTCCGGCAGGACCCAGGAGGGCGTGGACGCCAACGCCAGCAAGGAGCACTTGCAGGGCGTGGCGTCCAGGCTCGGGGTGCGCGGCCGATCCAGGATGACCAAGAAGGAGCTGGTGGACGCCATCAAGAAGGCCAACAGGAAGGCCACGGCGAAAGCCCGCTAGTTCCTTCACAACAACCGCTTGACCGCCTCGGCAATCGCGTGGCGGTCTATGCGGGCGTCCGCGAGCTGTTCCTCAGGCGTCGCCGACCCGGGCAACCCGGTCACGGCGAGCTTCACCACCCGCGGGCCGAGCTCGCTGACGGCGTCCAGCACGGCGTCGCCGAGACCGCCCTCCAGCCGGTGATCCTCGACCGTGATCAGGTTGCCCGTCGTCGTGGCGGCCTCCACCAGCACCGCCGCGTCCACCGGCTTGATCGAGTACAGGTCGATCACGCCGACCGGGATGCCGGCCGCCGTCAGCTCGTCGGCCGCCGCCAGCGCCTCGTGGACCGTGATCCCGGCCGCCACGATCGTGGCCCGGTCGTCGGGCGAGCGCCGCAGCACCCGCGAGCCGCCCACCGGGAAACGTTCGCCGGGCGGGTAGATGACCGGCGTCTCGCCGCGGGTGGTGCGCAGGTAGGACACCCCTGACACGTCCGCCATCTCGACGGTCAGCGCCGCCGCCTGGTTGGCGTCGCACGGGTACAGCACCGTGCTGCCGTACACCGCCCGCATCATGGCCAGGTCCTCCAGGCCCATCTGCGAGGGGCCGTCCTCGCCGATCGAGACGCCGGCGTGCGAGCCGACCAGCCGGATCGACGCCTGGCTCACGCCGGCCATCCTGATGAAGTCGTGCGCCCTGGTCAGGAACGCCGCGAAGGTGGCCGCGTACGGGGTCCAGCCGCGCACCGACAGGCCGACGGCCGCCGCCACGAGCTGCTGCTCGGCGATGTACATCTCGAAGAAGCGCTCGGGGAACGCCTGGCCGAACTCCTCGGTCTTGGTCGAGTCGGCCACCTCGCCGTCCAGCGCCACCACGTCGCCGCGGGCCGCGCCGAGCGCCGTCAGCGCCGCGCCGAACGCCGCCCTGGTCGCCGCCTTCGCGCCGACCTCGTACTCCGGCAACGTCGCCGGGCGCGGGTCGAAGTGGAACGGCTCGGCCTCGCCCTCCGGCCGGTGCACGTCCACCTGGACGCTGCGCGGCCCGCCCAGCTCGTCGATGGCCTTGTCGGGGTCCTTGAGCGCCTTGCCGTGCGCGCCCTCCCGGTTCTCGACCTCGACGACGCCCTCGCCCTTGCGCGTCTTGGCCAGGATCACGGTGGGACGCCGGCGGGTGTTGCAGGCGTCCCCCAGCGCGAAGTCGATCTGGCCGGGGTCGTGGCCGTCGATCTCGATCGTGTGCCAGCCGAAGGCGCCGAACCGGCGCGCGTACGCCCCCGTGTCCCATCCGTGCCGGGTCGGGCCGCGCTGCCCCAGCCGGTTCACGTCCACGATCACGACCAGGTTGGCCAGCCCCTCGGCCCCGGCGTGCTCGGCCGCCTCCCAGATGGACCCCTCGGCCAGCTCACTGTCACCGCACAGCACCCACACCCGGTACGGCAGCCGTTCCAGCCGTCCCGCCATGGCCACGCCCACGCCCACCGGCAGCCCCTGACCGAGCGAGCCGGTCGCGACGTCCACCCAGGGCAGCCGGGGGGTGGGGTGCCCCTCCAGCCGGCTGCCCCGGCGCCGGAACGACAGCAGCTCCTCGTCGTCGATGACCTTCGCCGCCTTGTAGAGCGAGTAGAGAAGGGGGGAGGCGTGGCCCTTGGAGAAGATCAGGTGGTCGTTGCCGGGGTTGTCGGGGCGGTCGAAGTCGTACCTGAGGTGGCAGGAGAACAGCACGGCCATCAGGTCCGCGGCCGACATCGACGAGGTGGGGTGTCCGGAACCGGCCGCCGCGGCGGCGCGCACGGAGTCGACGCGCAGCTGCGCGGCCAGTTCGGTCAAGTACTGGAGATCGCGTTCAGGCATCAAGACCCTCCTCGTGAGTTTCACGCCGCCTACCCCCTGCGCGGCGCTTAACTCGGGCCTGACGTCAGCTGACCCCATTTGTCGGCAGTTGAAACCTCCCTCGCCTGGGTGGTCCGCGCGTGCGTGGTTTCCGTGTGGACGGTCCCCTATGGGCGGTTCCCCTGGGCGGTCCCCGTCTGGGCGGTCCCTGGGCGGTTCGCGGGCGGCGTCAGGCGTCGAAGCGGCGGCGGGCGGCCTCGATGTCGCCGAGGTGGCGCTGCGTCCACGCGCACATCGCGTCGACCGTCGCGCGCAGGGCCCGCCCCGGCTCGGTGAGCGTGTACTCCACCCGCGGCGGCACGGTCGGATACACCGTCCGCTCGACCAGCCCGTTGCGCTCCAGCATGCGCAGGTTCTGGGTGAGCATCTTGTGGCTGATGCCCTCGACCTGGTCGCGCAGCTCGCCGAACCGCAGGGTGCCCTCGCCGATGGCCTCGATGATCAGGAACGCCCACTTGTTGGCGACGTCCGTGAAGATCTCCCGCGCCAGGGAGTCGGCCCGCCTCAGGTCCGCCGCGCCGTCCGAGCCCTTGAACTGCTTGGTCACCATGAGGTTCCCCAGTCACTGAAAAGTGCGTTCTTCCACGTCAGCGAACACTCTCCTACAGTTCCTCAGTAACCACAAGAGAGTCTTGGGGGCCGTACGCGCGTTCCGGCCCCCTGTCAGGAGGCGCACGCCATGCCCGTCACCCTGCTGAACCCCGAGGGCCTGCCCGAGATCGACGTCTACCACCAGACGGCGGTCGCGTCGGGAACGAGGCTGATCTTCGTCGCCGGCCAGGTCTCCTGGGACGCCGAGGGCACGACCGTCGGCGCGGGCGACCTCGCCGCGCAGGTCGAACAGTGCTACCTCAACGTCGCCACCGCCGTCGCCGGGGCCGGCGGGTCGTTCGACGACGTGGCGAAGCTGACCGTCCACGTCGTGGACTGGACCCCCGACAAGATGCCCGCGCTCCTGGACGGGATCTCCCGGGCGAAGGCGAAACTGGGCACGACGGCGACCCCACCGGCGACCCTGCTGGGCGTCGCGGCCCTGTCCGTCCCGGACCACCTGGTCGAGGTCGAAGCCACCGCGATCCTCCCGTAAGGGACGTGCGACGTACTGAGAGCAACTGAGAAACGTCGTTGAAACCCCACTTCTCAGTTATCCTCAGTGAAGTGAAGCATCACGAGGTGGACGCGGCGCTCGCTGTGGTCGGAGAGGGCGTCAAGGCGGACTCCCTGGAGTCGGAGACGCTTGACTTCAAGCTGGTGGCCGAGTCGCCGAAGGCCACGTTCAATCTCATCTCCGACGCCCTCGTCTGCTTCGTCAACGCCCACGGCGGCACCCTCGTCCTGGGGGTCGACGACAAGGCGACCGACCGTGTCCAGGCACTTCGCGGTGTGCCCGAGAGCTACACGGTGGAGGGCGTCCGGAAGGGGATCTTCGACCGGACGAGCCCACCGATCACCGCCTTCGTGGAAGAGCGGGTCGTCGAAGGCGCGCGGCTGATTCTGATCACTGTCCCGCAGGGGGCGATGCCGCACAGCAACGCCGCGGGCCTCGCCACCCGTCGTCTCGGCAAGGAGTGCCTGCCGTTCCCTCCGCATCAGCAGCGCGAGGTCATGATCGCTCGCGGCCAGGTCGACTGGTCGGCCGACGCCTCCAGCCTCAGCGTCAGCCAACTGAGCGCGGTGGAGTTCGAGAGGCTACGGCGGCTGCTGATCGCCAGCGGACGCGATCATCTGGCCGAGCTGGCGGACCGCGCTCTCCTGGAGTCGCTTCGCCTGATCGCCCCCAACGGAAGCGTCACGAATGCGGCAGTGCTGCTGCTGGCGGATGAAGAGCTGATTCCGCGAGTAATCCCGAGTTATGGCTATTCCTACCAGTTCCGCCCCACCTCGGGCAGCGAAGCCACCGGGCGGACGAGAGGAACCAGGCCGTTGATCGCGGCGATCCAAGCCATGACCGACGCCATGGAGAGCCGTAGAGAGGTGTGGCCGCTCAATCTGGCAGGTGGTGTGCAGCTCCAGCTCACCGACTATCCCAGCGAAGCCGCACGAGAGCTGGTCATCAACGCCTTCATCCATCGGTCGTACGAGACCGGCGGAACCGTCGACATCGAGCACTCTCCCGAGCGAATGATCATCACGAGCCCCGGTGGCCTGGTGTCGGGAGTGACCCCCGCCAACATCCTCACCCATCCGTCCACTCCCAGGAACCGGCTCCTCACGGAGACCGTGTCCGTCCTGCAACTCGCCGAGCGGACAGGACAAGGGGTGGACCGCGCCTACCGTGAGATGCTCAGAATCGGCAAGGAGCCACCGCTCTTCGAGGACCACGGAACGTTGGTCCGCGCGACCCTCGCGGGCGGCATCGGGAACGCGGCCTTCGTGCGGTTCATCAGTGATCTGCCACTGAGGGCGAGCAGGGACATCAACATCCTGCTCTCCTTGACGCACCTGCGTCACAGCAGAAGCATCGACGCGTTCGAGCTGGCTGAGATCATTCAGCGAGCGCCCGTCGAAGCGCAGGAAGTGCTGCGCATGATGCTTGACGACTACAGTCTGATCGCGCCCACCAAGCGAAGCGCCTCCAAGCAGTTCCCCACATATCGGCTGCGAGCAGAGGTGCTAGCGGCCATGTCCCGCTCGGTTTCGTATCGACATGTCGACGTGGACGACATGGATCGAAAGGTGATCGAGCACGTCCGGGAGTACGGCTTCGTCACCAACCAGACGATACGCCGCCTCTTCGATCTGCATGTCTACGCGGCCCGGGACCTGCTCAACAGTCTGCGGGAGCGCGAGATCATCGACAAGATCGGCGACGCGCGTGGGGGAGCGGGCGTGAAGTACGGGCCGGGGCCCAGATTTCCGAAGTCCAAATCCTGAAAGCCGGATGAGCGGACGGGCCTGGTTCCGGATGTCGTCGGTGCGTCACCTTCTGCGAATGCGTTCTCGTGAACTCGTTGAAGGGGTGCGGTGGCTGACCGTGGGGCTGAGGGATCGGCCCTTCAGCCCCGGCCGAGTCGGCAACGGTAGCCGGCACTAGTGTTCAGGTCATGCCTGACGTGATCACGGTCCACCCCGCGCAACCCGGCGACGGGGACGTCCTCGGCGAGATCCACGCCCTGTCCTGGGGCGTCTCGCACGGCCCGTTGTGTGCGCCGAAGGTCGCCGCGGCCGGGATCGAGGAGCGGCGCGGCAAGTGGCACGGCATCCTGGCCGAGGGCGGGGATCCGATCCTGCTGGCGCGCCTGAACGAGCGGCCCGGGGCCTTCGCCCGGTTCGGGGCCTCCACTTCCCGTCCCGGCTCCGCGGAGATTTATACCTTCTTCGCCCATCCGGACGTCTGGGGCAGCGGCATCGCCGGCGTTCTGCTGAGGGCCGTCCTGGACGCGGCACGCGACGCCGGGTACGACGACGTGCACCTGTGGACGCTCCGGGACTCGGCCCAGGCCCGCCGCTTCTACGCCAAGAACGGCTTCACCGAGACCGGCAGGACCCACGACCACGAGTTCGAGGAGGGGCCTGCGCTGGCTTTGATCGAGCTGGAGCGAGCCTTGCCGGGGCGAGCCGAACTGCCTTGATCCGCGGGGCCCCTTGGAGCCGAGTGCTGCGGCTCTGAAGATCGCAGTGGTTGGAGGACGCTCCCGTTGCCCGGCCAGTGATCTTTGGGGCGGCTGGTGGAGGAGGAGTAGGTCCGCTGCCAGGTCGGACGGTAGGGGCATGGCCGGCACATCGGCAGAGGACACGTCGCTGCGCGCCTGGTCCGGGATGGGCTCCCGCTGCCCACCCGGTAACCAGGTGCCGGGCGGGGGCCAGAGAAAGGCCCCCGGTCAGCGAGCGAGCCGGCGGGCCACCGTGACCGCCGCGGCCACACCCCCCACAGCCACCATCACCGCCCGCCGGTGCTGGGAGAGCCACACCTGCGGGCTGTGGCCGTGGGAGCGCCGGTCGAACGTGCCGTGCGCCCCGTAGTCCTTGTCCTCGTCGGCCGGCTCCCAGAGGTTCGACACCCCGCTCGGCTGCTTCTCGTCCGTCTGCTGGGACTGGATGCCGGTCCTGGCCAGGTACCGGTCCACCAGGGCGGGGGCGACGCGCTGGGCCATGAGGGTGGCCGCGGTGCTGGCGCCCACCCAGTATTCCTTGCGTCCGGGGTGCTCGGCGGCGTACACGATGGCGCGCGCCGCGACCTCCGGCTGGTAGATCGGGGGTACGGGCTGGGGGTGCCGCCGCAGCTTGGACAGGACCCACTCGAACTGAGGGGTGTTGACCGCGGGGAGCTGGACCAGCGTGACGTCGATGCCGCTCCGGTCGGCCAGGAGCTCGGTGCGCAGCGATTCGGTGAAGCCCTTGATGGCGTGCTTGGCCCCGCAGTACGCCGACTGGAGGGGGATGCCGCGATGGCTCAGGGCCGAGCCGACCTGGACGATGGTCCCGGCGTTGCGGGGGCCCATGAGGTCGAGGGCGACCTTGGTTCCCCACACATAACCGAGATACGTCACCGAAGTGGTACGAGCGTACTCATCTGGCGAAATATCGGTGAACTTGGCGAAGACTGAGGAAAAGGCGGTGTTGATCCAGGTCGCGATCGGTCCCATCTCCGCCTCGACGCGCTCCGCCGCCGCCTTCACCTGCTCGTAGTCGGCCACGTCCGCCTCGTAGACCTTCGCGTCCCCGCCCGCGGTTCCCACGTCCACGGCGGCCGCGCCCAGGCCCGCCGTGCCGCGGGCGATCAGGGCCACCCGAGCGCCGCGAGCGCCCAGCTCGCGCACCACCGCCCGCCCGACCCCGCCGCTCGCGCCCGTCACCACTACCACGCGTCCTCGAAGGGATGCCATGTCGGTTGTCAGCCTGCCTCTCCCGTGTTTCGGTCCTTCTGCCGCCGGATCGCCAGGGCGATGTCGACGATCGTGATGATGAACAGCACGATCGCGATCCCTGCCATCACCGGCGCGCCTGCTATGAGTCCCAGCACCGTGAACGCGAAGAGGAACACCAGGATGAACGATCCCACCCTGATGTGCACCACGTCGCGCGGTGTGGCGGGCACCATGGGGTGGCCCTTCCGGTCACCCTCTTCGTGCCATCTACCGTCATCCGTGTTCTCAGGCATGCCGCTCACCTGCCCGTCCTGTTTGTTGCCTAACGTGCTGGGTAGCCGCCCTGCGTGCCCGAGCTACATCCCAGTGACCAGAGTGAGCCGGGGATCGTCCGGCGCCGTCGCGGGCGCGGGTTCAGTTACGAAGGACCGGACGGGCGGCCGGTGCGCGACAAGGCGACGCTGGAGCGCATCAGGTCGCTCGTCATCCCCCCGGCGTGGAAGGACGTCTGGATCTGTCCCTCCCCGTACGGCCACCTCCAGGCCGTCGGCGTGGACGCGGCCGGACGCCGGCAGTACCGCTACCACGACCTCTGGCGCGAGCAGCAGGACAAGGCGAAGTTCGACCACGTGCTGGAGGTGGCCGAGCGCCTGCCCGCGTTCCGCAAGGCCGTGGACGACCGCCTCAAGGGCCGCGGCCTGACCCGGGACCGGGTGCTGGCCGCCGCTGCCCGCCTGCTGGACGTCGGCTTCTTCAGGATCGGCGGCGAGAGCTACGACACCTACGGTCTGGCCACCCTGCGGATGGACCACGTGACCTGCAGCAACGGCGTCGTGACCTGCGCCTACCAGGCCAAGGGGGACATCTCCCGCGAGGTCGTGGTGGCCGACCCCGGAGCCTGCACGGTGCTGCGTTCGCTCAAGGCGCTCGGCGCGGAGGGCGAACTGCTCCGGTACCGCCGTCCGGAGGGCGGCTGGGGTGACGTCAAGAGCGAGGACATCAACGACTACCTGCGCGAACTGCTCGGCTGCGAGGTCAGCGCCAAGGACTTCCGCACCTGGCACGCGACCGTCCTGGCCGCTGTGGGCCTGGCGGTCTCCAAGCACGCGCGGGGGAACGGCACCGCCAGGAAGCGGGCGGTGACCCGGGTGATGCGGGAGGTGGCCGAGTATCTGGGCAACACGCCGACCGTGGCGCGGGCGTCGTACGTGGACCCGCGGGTGGTGGAGGCGTACGACCAGGACAGGACGATCGCCGGGGCCCTCACCGAGCTCGGAGCGGACGCCGATTACGGGCAGCTCGCCACCCACGGGACGGTGGAACGGGCCGTTATAGACCTTATTCGCGCCGTTTGAGCCGTTAATCCCCGGGCATGCGGCGACAATAGAAGGAGGCAAGCGATGGAAGCTCCGCAGTACGTCGCGGCCCGCGTCCAACAGGCGCTGGCCGAGGACGGACGCACGAACGAGCTGGGCATCCGGGTCGACGTCCGCGGCGACCAGTTGTTCCTGCGTGGTCAGGTGAGCGGAGCCGAGCAGCGCGACAGGCTCGGCCAGGTGGCGCGGGAGATCGCGCCCCAGCTGCACCTGCACAACGAGATACGCGTGGTCGACGTCTCGGTGCTGGGGGAGGATGAGCATCTTGACTGACCTGCGAATCGCGGCGGTGGGCGACATCCATCTGGGCGAGGACGTCAGAGGCCAGTACCGGCGCAGGCTTGAGGGCATCGAGGAACGTGCCGACGTGTTCATGGTCGCGGGAGACCTCACCCGGCACGGCACGCTGGAGGAGGGCCGGGTCGTGGCCGACGAGCTGCGCGGCCTGCCCATCCCCACCGTGGCGGTCTTGGGCAACCACGACTACCACTCCGACCTGCAGTACGAGATCGCCGCCGAGCTGCGCGACGCCGGCGTCATCGTGCTCGACGACGACGGCACGGTGATCCAGTGCGGTGACCGGAAGCTGGGCGTGGTCGGCGGCAAGGGGTTCGGCGGCGGGTTCGCCGGCAAGAGCGCCAGCGAGTTCGGCGAGCGCGAGATCAAGAACTTCATCTCCCACACGCGCTACATCGCCGAGGCGTGGAAGGTCGCGCTCAAGGAGCTCGTGGCCGACCAGCGCGTGGTGCTGTCCCACTACTCCCCGATCAAGGAGACGTTGGAGGGCGAGCCGCTGGAGATCTACCCCTTCCTCGGCAGCTACCTGCTGGCCGAGGCGGTGGACACGGCGGGTGCCGACCTCATCCTGCACGGGCACGCCCACAAGGGCACGGAGAAGGGCATGACCTCGGGCGGCATCCGGGTGCGCAACGTCGCCCTGCCCGTCCTCGGCAGGGCGTACGGCGTCTACTGCCTGGAGGAGCCGGGCAACGACTACGACGACTGACCCCGGACGACTGACCCCGCGGGAGGCGTCACAACACGCGTGCGGCGATCACGCACACGTCGTCGGTGGAGTCGTCGGCGCCGAGCCGCCGCAACAGACAGTCGATCATCTGCTCGGGATCGTCCCCCACGCACGAGCGCGAGGCCCGCAGGAGCGCGGCCATGCCGACGTCCAGGTCCTGCCCGCGCCGCTCCACGACGCCGTCGGTGTACAGGACCAGGGTGTCGCCGGGTTCGAGCTGGGTGACGGTCATGTCGTACTCGGCCGCGTCGAACGCCCCCAGCAGCGTGCCGGTGACCCCGTCGATGGCCTGCCCGTGCCCGTCCCTGATGAGGACGGGCGCGGGGTGCCCGGCGTTGGTCCAGGCGAACGTGCGGCGCTCGGGATCGAAGTGGCCGATGATCGCGGTTCCGGTGACGGTGACGTCCTCGTTGGAGTGCACGATGAGGTCGTTCAGCCAGGTGGCGAGCTGACCGGCGGGAGCGCCGGTGTACGCCAGGCCGGCCAGCCCCGAGCGCATCTGCAACATGATGCTCGCGGCGGTCAGGCCGTGGCCCATGGCGTCGCCGATGGCCAGCAGCACGCGGCCGTCGGTGATCAGCCGGGCCTTGAACCAGTCGCCGCCGAGCCTGGCCAGGTCCTCGCTCGGCAGGTAACGCACGCCGACGGCGAGCCCCGGCAGCTGGATGAGGCCCCGGCGGATCGGCAGGATCGTGTTCTGCAGCTGGACGGTGATCCGATGCTCCTGCTCGGCCCGTTCCTTCTCCTTGGTCGCCTGCTCGTGCGCCACGGCCAGCGCGCGTTCCCTGCGGCGGTTCTTGGTGACGTCCTGGACCAGGCAGCGGACCTTGACCGGCACGCCGTCCCCGTCGAGGATCGGCTCGCTGTAGACGCACAGGTGGCGCACGCCGTGCCGGTGCTGGATGCGGAACTCGTTCTCCACGGCCTCGCGGAACTCCAGCAGCGTGCGGATCTGCTCGTCCATGACGGGGAGGTCCTCGGCGACCACCACGGCGGGCAGCTCCTCCAGGGGCATCGGGCCGTCGGCGCGGGCGCGGCCGAACATCTCGTACATCTGCGGCGTCCACAGGGTGCGCTCGGTCGCCAGGTTCCACTCGCCCCAGCCCAGCTCGGCCAGGCGCTGGGCGCGTTCCCAGCCGGAGACCAGCAGCTCCTCGTCGTCGAGGATGCGCCAGCTCACCAGCAGGCCCTCGTCCACGCGCGCGGCGCGCACGGCCAGGGTCGCCGGCCACAGCCGGTAGTCCATGGCCTCGACGAACTCCAGCGGCATGTGGTGCAGGGACTCGCCCGACTCGTACACGCCGATGTAGTCGTCCAGCAGGCCGGAACTGGCCACGCCGGGGCTGACCGACAGCAGGCGGCGCCCGGCCAGGTCGTCGGCCGTGCGCCCGGCGGGGGTCCTGGCGTGCTTGTTGGCAGCCAGGACGAGGAAGTCCACGACGCGGCCCGCGTCGTCGTGGACGGGGGTGAGGAAGAGGGCCGAGGCGTGCACGCCCGCCAGCATGCCGCGTACCCACTCGGGCACCTCGGGCCGTTCGAGCACCTGCTCGGACGGCCGTTCGATGCCCTTCGCGACCTCGGTCAGGTCCAGACCGCTGTGCTGGGCCATCCTGGCGAGTTGCTCGGCGGCCTCGCCTGGGCGGATGTTGAGCCGGGTGGCCAGGCGGGCCGTGGCCTCGTCGAGGATGGCCTGGGTACGCAGGTGGCGGCGGACGTGAACAAGTTGCTCACGGACCCGTGCCGAAGCCGCGTTCATCTCGTAGCGGCTGAACGGCGGAAATCTGCTCACTCGCTCCCCATGCCCGATCATTCGGGATTGAGGGCTGGTGGTGCTGATATTTCGGCCAAATTAGGTGGACCGCTGGGCCGTTCTCGAGGTTCGGCCCAGCGGGTTGTCACGGACGGAGTGCGGGGCGGCGTGCGCCCTACACATTGAAGATGCTGACCCCGCCCGGGCCCACGAGGAAGCCGAGGACGATGAGCACGATCCCCCAGAGGAGGTCGCGACGGGCCAGAATCACGTAGATCCCGGAGATGACGAGGATTACGGCGATGATCCAAAGCAAAGTAGCCATGTGACTGCAACTGCCCCCACGCGCGACTCAGTAACATGTTTTCCTCCGCCGTAACGGGCAGGTGGTGATTCATGACGACATTCGGCTATTTCTTGTCGTGTGAGGAACACGGACCCAAAGAACTGGTACGTCAGGCCAAAGCCGCGGAACGCGCCGGTTTCGAGGCTCTGTGGATCTCCGACCACTTCCACCCCTGGCTGGACGAGCAGGGCCAGGCGCCCTTCGTCTGGTCCGTGATCGGCGCGCTGGCCGAGGCGACCTCCCTGCCCATCACCACCGCCGTCACCTGCCCCCTCATCCGTACGCACCCGGTCGTCGTCGCCCAGGCCGCCGCCACCACCGGGGCGCTCACCGGCGGACGGTTCCGGCTCGGCGTGGGCACCGGCGAGGCGCTGAACGAGCACGTCGTCGAGTCGCGCTGGCCCCCGCTCAGCGAACGCCTGGAGATGCTCGAAGAGGCCGTCGGGCTGATGCGCGAGTTGTTCACCGGCAAGCTGGTGACCCACCGGGGCGCCCACTACCGCGTGGACACGGCCCGGCTCTACACGCTCCCCGACGAGCCGGTGCCCATCCTGATGTCGGGGTTCGGCGAGAAGTCCACGACGATGGCCGGCCGGCTTGCCGACGGCTACATCTCCACCGGCCCGGACGCCGAGTCGGTCACGCGGTTCCGCGAGGCGGGCGGCGCGGGCAAACCGGCGCTCGGCGGCCTCAAGGCGTGCTACGCCGCCGACGAGGTCACCGCGCGCAAGACCGTCCACCGCCTGTGGCCCACGCAGGGGATCAAGGGGGAGGCGTCGCAGATCCTGCCGCTGCCGCGCCACTTCGAACAGCTCGCCGAGTCGGTCACCGAGGACGAGGCCGTGGGCGGCAGCCCGGTCGGCCCCGACCCCGAGGTCCACGCGCGGGCGCTCAAGGAGTACGTGGACGCGGGGTTCGACGAGGTCTACGTCAACCAGATCGGCACGGAGCAGGACGCGTTCTTCGACTTCTACGAACGCGAGGTGCTCCCCAGGGTGCGCTAGTCGGCCGACTTCATCAGCTTGGCGTACCCGAGCTGGAGCCAGTCGGAGATGGCCACCGCGGTCATCGTGGCGCCGACGAGCCTGGTCACCCTGGGGGCGAAGACCAGGCCGACGGCGTACGCGGTGGCCGCCCACTGGGCCAGGCAGAACGGGCAGGCCAGCAGCTCGCCCATCGGCCCGCGCGGCTCCTCCTGGACCTCCGACGGGCCGCCCTGGCCCTCGTACCTGGTGAAGGGCGCCCGCAGGGGGCTCATGACCGGGTCCTTGGCCAGGCGCCGGGAGACCTTGTGCGTGCAGGCCGCCATGAGCGCGAGGTCGAGGACGCCGACCCGTTCGGGCAGCTTCCGCTTGGTGAGCACCGCGGCCGCCGCCGCCCCGGCCACCCCCGCGCCGTACGTGGCGAGGATGCCCAGGTAGCCGCCCAGCGGACGATCATGCCCGTTGCCGTAGGCCCGTTCCGTCTTCTCCAGCATCTCGGTCATAGGGTGTGGCGCTACCCTCAACCCCTGCCTCTACGCGCCGTCCCCGGGGCTGTCTCTTGGGCTGTTCCCGACGTCTACATGACGATCGTGAGGGTAGCCCGGAACCATGAGCAGCCATGGTCATGCGGTCACTGACGCCATCCTTGACACGTTGAAGCGCGCCAGCTCCGGGCTGAAGGACGCCGGGGTGAAGTTCGCGCTGGCCGGCGGCTGCGCGGCCTACGCCAGAGGCGCCGCCCCCTCCTTGCACGACGTGGACTTCGTGCTCACCGAGCATGACGTGCCCGCCGCCCTGGAAGCCCTGCGCGGGCTGGGCTTCGAGACCGCCAAACCGCCGGAGGACTGGCTGGTCAAGGCGTACGACGAGGGCCGGCTGGTCGATCTGATCTTCCGGGTCTCCGACCACGAGATCACCGAGGAGCTGCTGGACCGGGCCGAGCCGTTGAAGGCGTCGGCGGTGATCGTGCCCGTGCTGGAGGCCACCGACCTGGTCATCTCGTGGCTGCTGCCGCTGTCGGAGCACGCCTGCGACTACGGCTCCCTGCTGGCCCAGGTGCGGGCGCTGCGCGAGCAGGTGGACTGGCCGCGGGTGGTGGCGGTGGTGGCCGACTCGCCGTACGCGACGACGTTCGTGACGCTGCTGGAGCGGCTGGGCGTGCTGAGCGAGCCGGTGGTGGCCAGCGGCGAGAGCCGATGGCCCTGACTCGGCAGCCCTGACCCGGCGGCCCTGAGGAGGGCGGTCCGGAACGGGCGGAGGGCCGCGCCCCGATCGGACGCGGCCCTCCCTCTAGGGCAGACTGCGAGGGTCACCCGCCGTAGCGGCCGTAGTAGTCACCCAGCCGCGTGCGGTACTCGGTCTCCTTGTAGCTGCCCTCGTCGAACTCGGGCGCGTCCTTGATCTCGGCCTTGGTGCGCGCGACGTGCACGTTGCGCTCCTGAGGGTCGATGCGCGTGACGACCTGCGCCGGCAGCATGACCTTCTTGCCGAAGATCCAGGGACCGGTGTCGACGATGATGTAGCTCTCGCCGACCTCGTACGTCGCCTCGTCGACGGACCCGATCTTCCCGTCGGTCGCCTGGACGTGGTACCCCACGAGATCCAGACTCTGGCCGCGGTCATAGACGTCAGGACGATAGTTCCAGAGCTCCATCGGGCTCTCTTCCTCTCTTCTTCCGTCTTTTCTCGGGCAAGACTTCCGCTACCCGGACAGACTCCGGTAAACCCCCAACAAAGCGTCGGTGGCGGCGGCTACGATCCGCGTCACGCACTGGAAAGGGGGCCGGATGACCGTCGGCGAGGCGCAGGAGTGGGCCCCTCCGGGCGTCGACGTCACGCGTCCCAGCGTGGCCCGCGTGCACGACTGCCTGCTCGGCGGCGTGGAGAACTTCTCCGTCGACCGCTCGGTGGCGCGCCGGCTCAAGGACGCCGTGCCCGAGGTGGTCGACCTCGTCTGGTGCAACCGGGCCTTCATCGGCCGGATCGTCGACTTCCTCGTCCGCGAGGCGGGCATCAGGCAGATCATCGACCTCGGCGCCGGGCTGCCGACCATCGAGAACACGCACGAGGTCGCCCAGTTCGCCGACCCCCGTACCAGGGTCGTCTACGTGGACATCGACCCCATGGTCGAGCCGCACGCCCGCGCCATCCTGAGCGGCAACCCCGGCGCCACCGCGATCACCGCCGACGCCCGCGACGTCGACGCCGTGCTCGGCCACCCCGAGCTGGGCCGCCTGATCGACCTCGACCAGCCCACGGCCCTGCTGGCCATCGGGCTGCTGCACCTGTTCCCCGACGCCGACGACCCCCACGGCCTGGTCCGGCGGTACGTCGCCGAACTCGCTTCCGGCAGCCACCTGGCCGTCTCCAACATGCTCGCCTCCGGCAACCCCAAGGCCAAGGCCCTGGAGGCGCTGCTCCAGGCCACCATGGGCACCGGCCACTTCCGCGAGCGCGCGGCGATCGAGGCGTACTTCGACGGGCTCGTGCTGGTCGAGCCCGGGGTCGTGCACTTCCCCGAATGGCACCCCGACGAGCGGCTGCCCGGCCCGCTGGCCCCGTGGGAAGAGCTGCTGCTGGGCGGCGTGGCCCGCAAGCCATGAAACCCGGGTGCCTTCGCGGCGGACGGACGGCTAGGGTGGCGCCCATGCCGCGTCGATTCCTCGTCTGCTCCCCGCCGCCGGCCCCCTAGCGGGCGGCGGCGTTTCAGGATTCTCCGGGTCTGACCGATCCGGGGGTGGTTGCTGCCCGCATACGGGCCCATTCCCACCACTCCATCCGGAGAACTCCTGTCATGACCCCTGTCTCCGCCCGCCGTGGCGCCGTCTACGTCTCCGTGGCCGCCACGGCCTGGGGCACCGGCGGCGCCGCCGGCGCGCTGCTGTTCGAGTCGGGCCACCTCGGCCCGGTCGGCGTCTCGCTCTGGCGCTACCTGCTCGGCGCCGCCTTCCTGCTCACGCTCACCCGCCGCGCGGCGCGTCCGAGCCGGCTCACCTGGCACGTCCTGCCGGTCGGGGCCGGCATGGCCGTCTACCAGACCGCGTACTTCGCGGCCATCGCCGGGTCCGGCGTCGCGGTCGCGACGGTCGTGACCATGGGCGCCACGCCGATCATCACCGCCCTCGGCGGGCGGCTGCTGCTGCGCGAGCCGCTCGGCCCGGTCGCCCGCGCCTCGCTGGCCGCCGCGCCGGTCGGGCTCGTCCTGCTCACCTGGGAGTCCGTCGTCCAGACCCGCTCTCTGTCCGGCATCGGGTACGCCCTGCTGTCGGCGGCCGGGTACGCCGGCGTGACGCTCTTCTCCCGGCATCACAGGGCGGCCGACCCGCAGGGCACCGCGGTCGGCGGGTTCGCGGTCGGGGCGGTCTGCCTGGCGCCCTTCGCCCTGCCGGCGGGCGTGCTGCCCGAGCTGACCGTGTCGTCGGTGGCGCTGCTGGTCTACCTGGGCGCGGTGCCCACCGCCCTGGCCTACGGCCTGTTCTTCCGGGCGCTCACCGCGTTGCCGGCCACCACGGTCTCGATCATCTCGCTGGGCGAGGCGGCCGGGGCGGCGCTGATCGGCGTCCTGCTGTTCGGCGAGCGGCTGACCCCGCTCGCCTGGGGCGGGTGCGCGCTCCTGCTCGCCGCGGTCGCCGTTCTCGCGATGAAAGCGGAAACGGAGATGTGAGGTCCAGGGCCCGTGATGAGTTAAGGTCCGGTACGGCGACGCTTGCCGTATCGTCGCTCCGTTCTCTCATTTCGGCATAACGGAACGGCGCCGGCGAAACGTGCGTTGGAGGAACTGTGGCCTCGATAAAGGGAATATTCAGAAACCTCCTGGATCGTCCAGGCGGCGTGAACCTGAGCCCCTATCTGAAGATCGTCAAGGCGGCCGAAGAGCGCGCCGGCCGCGTCGGGAAGCTCGACGAGCTGCCGACGCCGGCCATGGACGATCTGGCCGAGTTCTGCGCCGTCGTGCGCGAGGCCGCCGACCGCACCCTCGGGCTGCGGCCGTACGACGTGCAGTTGCTGGGCACGCTCGCCCTGCTCGACGGCAAGGTGGCCGAGATGGCGACCGGCGAGGGCAAGACCCTGTCGGGCGCCATGGCCGCCGCCGGCTACGCGTTGCAGGGCAAGCGCGTCCATGTGATGTCCGTCAACGACTACCTGGCCAGGCGCGACGCCGAGTGGATGGGCCCGCTCTACGAGGCGCTCGGCGTCAGCGTGGGCTGGATCGACCAGAACTCCACCCCGGAGGAGCGCCGGGCCGCCTACGCCAAGGACGTCACGTACGGGCCGGTCAGCGAGATCGGCTTCGACGTGCTGCGCGACCGGCTGCGCACCGACCCGGCCGAGATCGTCGTGCCCGCGCCCGAGGTGGCGCTGATCGACGAGGCCGACTCCGTGCTGGTCGACGAGGCCAGGGTGCCGCTGGTGATGGCCGGCGCGGCCGACCCCGGCAGCGCGGTGCCGGAGATGGCGGCGCTGGTGCGCACGCTCGTCCGCGGCTACCACTACGAGATCGACGAGCAGGCGCGCAACGTCTACCTCACCCCCAAGGGCGCCGACAGCGTCGAGAACATCCTCGGCGTCGAGCTCTACGACGAGCACGAGCCCGGCACCCTCATCGAGCTCAACCTCGCCTTGCACGCCCACGCGCTGCTCGCCCGCGACGTCGACTACATCGTGCGCGACGGCAGGGTGCAGCTGATCAACCCCTCGCGCGGCCGGGTCGCGCTGCTGCAGCGCTGGCCCGACGGCCTCCAGGCGGCCGTGGAGGCCAAGGAGGCGCTGCCGCCGAGCGAGAAGGGCGAGATCCTCGACTCGATCACCGTCCAGGGGCTGATCCGCCGCTACCCGCAGATCTGCGGCATGACGGGCACCGCCGTCGCGGTCAACGAGCAGCTCGGCGAGTTCTACGGCCTCAAGGTCGCGGTCATCCCGTCCAACCGGCCGTGCGTGCGGCAGGACGAGCCCGACCGCATCTACCCGACCGTCCCCGACAAGGACGCCGCGCTGGTCGAGGAGATCCAGGAGGTGCACGAGACGGGCCGGCCGATCCTCATCGGCACCCTCGACGTGGCCGAGTCGGAGAACCTCGCCAAGCTCCTGCAGCGCCGCGGCATGGAACCGGTCGTCCTCAACGCCAAGAACGACGCCGAAGAGGCCGCGATCATCTCCAGGGCGGGCGAGCGCGGCGCGATCACCGTCTCCACCCAGATGGCCGGTCGCGGCACCGACATCCGGCTCGGCGAGGGCGTGGCCGAGCTCGGCGGCCTCTACGTGATCGGCTCCGGCCGCCACGCCAGCAGCCGCCTCGACGACCAGCTCCGCGGCCGGGCCGGCCGCCAGGGCGACCCGGGCGGCTCGGTCTTCTTCGTCAGCATGACCGACGACCTGATCACCCAGTTCGTCCCCGACGAGCGGCCGCCCGCCCCCGACCCCGACGGCCTGGTGCGCCATCGGCGCGGCGCGTACATCGTGGGCCACGCCCAGCGGGTGGCCGAGGGCGTCAACCTGGAGATCCACCGCAACACCTGGCGCTACACCCGCCTGCTCGAACACCAGCGTGAGCTGATCCTCGAATGGCGCGACAAGGTCCTCCACGGCGACGCCGCCGCCAAGGCGCTGGCCGAGGCCGACCCCGAGCGCTGGGCCGAGCTGCCCGAGGACACCAGGGACGAGACGGCCCGCCAGATCGTCCTGCACGCCATCGACACCTGCTGGACCGAGCATTTGGCCTTCCTCAACGACCTGCGCGAGGGCATCCACCTGCGCGCGCTGGGCCGGATGAGCCCGGTCGACGAGTTCCAGCGGGAGGCCGTGGCCGAGTACAAGGCGCTGCAGGCCGAGGTCGAACGCCGCTCGCTGGAGTCGTTCGAGGCCCCCGAGCCCGACCTCAAGCGTCCGTCGGCCACCTGGACGTACCTGGTGCAGGACAACCCGTTCGGCACGGAATGGGACCGGATCCTCAAGCGGGTGACCGCCGCCACGCGCCGCGGCTGAACATGCCGGGCGTACCTGACAGAAGATGACAGGTACGCCTGCGAGCATGGACGCATGACGACGAAAGCCAAGCTCATCGCCTTCACCATCGACTGCGACGACCCCCGGAAGCTGGCCGCCTTCTACCACGAGGTGACCGGCTTCGAGATCCAGTACTCGGAGGAGGAGTACGCGGCGATCGGCGACGGCTCCACGAACATCTACTTCGGTCGCGTCCCCGGTTACAAGCCGGGCGAGTGGCCCAGCGCCGACAAGAAGTTCCATCTCGACTTCCGCGTGCCCGACCTGGACAAGGCGGTCGAGGAGTACACCGCGCTCGGGGCGGTCAAGCCGGAGTTCCAGCCGGGCGTCACCGAGGAGGGCACGCGCTGGATCGTGCTGCAGGACCCGGAGGGCCACCTGTTCTGCGTGGTTCCCGAGCAATCGTAGGGGCCGCGACGCCCCTGCGGGGGCTCAAGGATCAGCCACAAGTTCGTGCAGGTGGCGGCCCCAATTGGGCGAATTATCAGCCTAAAGAATGATGGTAGTGCTCCGCTCGGCTCTTAAGCTGGAGCAATGCTCCTGCACGGACCCCTGCCCCTGCGTGGGCGCCGATGACCTGGATCGGGCTGCTCATCGCGCTGGCCGGAGCGCTGGGATACGCGCTCGGCGCCGCCCTCCAACAGTACGAGGCCGTGGCCGCGGGCGCCTCGCTCAAGCTGGTCCGGCGCCCCCGCTGGTGGATCGGCGGCGTCATCGGCTTCACCGGGGCGTGCCTGCACGCCGTGGCGCTCAGCTTCGCGCCGCTGGTGGCCGTGCAGCCGATCAGCGTGGCCACCCTGGTGTTCGCGGTGCCGCTGGCCGCCTTCATGTACGGGCGCAGGCCGTACCGGGCGGAGATCCTCGGCTCGATCGCCGTGGCCGTGGGCCTGCTCTGGCTCATGCTGCTGGTGCCGCAGCACAACGTCACGCCCCGGCTGAGCAGCGGCGCCGCGCTCGCCTTCCTGGGCGTCATCGCGGCGATCGCGCTGGTCTCGCAGGTGCTCGCGCGGCGTTTCCACGGGCCCGCGCGGGCGCTGCTGCTCTCGGTGGGCGCCGGTGTGGTGACGGCGAGCGTCTCGACGTTCGTCCGGGTGGTCGGCGGCGGGCTGGAGGGCGACTGGGGACGGCTGATCCACTGGTTCACGCTGGCCGTGCCGGTGCTGCTGGTCTGCGCGGTGGTGCTGCTCCAGCGCTCGTACGCGGTCGGCTACTTCGGCATCGCCTACGCCGGCGTCCAGGTCATCGACCCGATCACGTCGGTGCTGGCGGGGGCGATCCTGCTCGGCGAACCGCTGCCTGCCAGTCCGTCCACGGCCATCCCCGCCCTGCTGGCCGGGGCGCTGACCATCGGCGGCACGATCACCCTCGGCCGCCTCACCCCCGACCACTCCAAGCCGGCCCCGGCCCCCGCGCCCGTGCCCCCGGTGCTCACCTCGGCGACCGTGGCCGCCGAGGCTGCCTCCGAGACGGCGTCCGAGGGCGCGGTCACCGGTCGGCGGCCCGCGTCCGGTCAGTGACCGCCTCCACCGGCGGACGCCAGGCCAGCACGTCGTCCATCGAACGCAGCATCAGCTCCGGGCTGAGCCGGCCCGCTGCGGTCACCGCGAGGTCGCGCAGCCGTACCGCGAGCGGGTTGCGCAGCTTGGTGACCCGGCAGATCGTCATCGACTGCCGCACGACCCCCGACGTGCGCGCCAGCCGCGTGGCGGTGTAGGCGGCCAGGTCGCCGTCCGCCACGTGCGCGAGCACCACGGCGTCCTCCAGCGCCTGGCAGGCGCCCTGGCCCAGGTTCGGGGTCATCGGATGGGCCGCGTCGCCCACCAGCGCCACCTTGCCCCGGTGCAGGGCGGGCAGCGGCGTCTTCAGGTAGTGGACGTCGTTGCGGATGATCCGGGCCGGGTCGGCGGCCCGCAGCAGCGCCGGGATCGGCTCGTGCCAGCCGCCGAACCTGCGCAGCAGCTCCTCCCGCTCGTCCCCGTGGGCGGCGCCGGCGGGTGACAGGTCGGTGGCGTACAGGTAGACCAGGTCGTCGGTGAGCTGATGGACGCCGAACACCAGCCCCCTGCCCCAGCTCTCCGACCGGGGGATCTCCAGCCCGTTCCGCGGGACGAGCGCCCGCCACGCCGTCACCCCCGAGTACACCGGCCCCGGATGGCCGGGGAAGAGCGCCCGCCGGGTCGCCGACCGGATGCCGTCGGCGCCCACGACCAGGTCGGCCTCGATCTCGCCCGCGTCCGTGCGGACGATCCCGCGCTCGGCGTCCACGCCCGTCACGGTGACGCCCAGCCGCAGGACGCCCGGTTCCAGGGCGTCGGCGAGCACGTCCATGAGGGTCGCCCGCAGCATGACGACCACCGAGTCCCCGTACCGGGCGTCGGCGTGATCGGTGGTGGTACGCGTCAGCCAGCGGCCGTCCGCCCGCCGCACGCCGAGCGGCCCCTCCACCGTGGACAGCTCGCGCACCCGGTCGCCCAACCCCAGCGTGTCGAGCGCCTTGAGCGCGTTGGCGGCGACCGCCAGCCCCGACCCGACGGGCTCGACGGCGGCCGCCCGCTCCAGGACGCTCACCTCCCACCCCTTGCGGCGCAGGGCCACGCCGCAGGCCAGCCCTCCGATGCCGCCACCGATCACCACAGCCTTGGGCATGACGCCTCCTTGGTTACTACGTCTGTAGTGTCAGCGTACTACGCCTGTAGTTCGCTCGCACTACCCCTGTAGTATTCGGTCCGTGAAACGAGCTGACGCCGTCGCCGACACGGCCATCACCCTGCTGGCCGAGCGGGGCATGCGCGGCCTCACCCACCGCGCCGTGGACGAGGCGGCCGGGCTGCCGCCCGGGTCCACGTCCAACCTGGCCCGCACCCGCGCCGCCCTGCTGGAGCTGACCCTGTCCCGGCTCACCGAGCTGGAGATGAAGGCCATGGCGATCGCCTACGAGCCGGTGCCGCTCACCCTCGACGACCTGCCCGCCCGGCTGGCCGAGGCGGTGCGCGTGCAGCTCGACGACCGCAGGCGCACCCTGGCCCGCTACGAGCTGGCCCTGGAGGCCACCAGGCGTCCCGAGCTGCGCGAGATCTACAACCGGGCGGGCCGCCGCTTCCGCGACCCGGCGCCCGCCA
The DNA here is from genome assembly GCF_040649795.1 of Nonomuraea sp. NPDC048881. Taxonomy (NCBI): domain Bacteria; kingdom Bacillati; phylum Actinomycetota; class Actinomycetes; order Streptosporangiales; family Streptosporangiaceae; genus Nonomuraea; species Nonomuraea sp. NPDC048881. Next base: position 316,305 of record NZ_JBEZGC010000004.1, on the reverse strand, counting down.
TGCTGGCCGCCCTGGGGTCGAAGGACCCGGTGCGCCACGCCCGCCAGCTCGTGGCCTTCGGGGAGGGGCTGATGTTCGACGCGATCGCCGGCGCGGGCTCCGTGCCCTCCGTGGAGGAGCTCACCCTCGCGCTGCGCGACCTGCTGACCGGCATGCTGCGTGACGAGGGCGCCGGCGGATAGGACCGCCGGCGCCCGTGTCGGCCATGCGTGGCCTCGGGCGGCCTACTCCTCGCCGCCCGCGTCCTCGCCGTCCCTCGCGTGTTTGCCGCGAGGCTCCCGGTGGCCGTCGGCCGCGCCGGACCCGGCCTCCGGCGACTCGTCCTTGGGGGGTGCCTCATGCCTGCCCATACGGGGGGAACTCTCCTTCTCTTCGACCAACAGCTCACGGTGACCGTATGACTACGGTTACGCGCCCGGCAAGGGGGTTGGTTCAAGATCCACGCCACGAATTCGAGAAGAATTCGCGTAACGCCGTGATCAGCCGGGATCGGCCGGGATCAGCCGCGATCAGCCGTCGTCAGCCGGGGCAGGTCGCCCGGTAGGGCACCTCGGGCAGATGCCGGGCCCAGTCCGCGGCCGACAGGCCCCCGTAGCGGGCGCACACCGCCGACGCAGGATCACCGGCCGCGGGCGACCGGGCCAGGTCCAGCGTGAGCACCGTCCCGCCGGCGGCCAGCACGCGGGCCGTACGCCCGTCGTCCGCCAGCACCGCCCGCGGCGGCCGGTCCGCGCCGCCCACCGGCACCTGGCGTTCGGCCAGCAGCACGCGGTCGGGGACGCGCCACACCCGCACCCGGTCGTTGTCCGTCCCGGCCAGCAGCCGCCCGTCCGGGCTGAAGCGCAGGTGGCCGGGGGAGGGGCGCAGCCGGGTGCCGAGCACGGGCACGCCGTCCAGGTCGTAGATCTGGATGCCGGTCTCCTCGGCGATGGCCACCCGCTCGCCGTCCGGCGCGAACGTCGTGTACTCCCACGGCATCCGGTCCAGCCACGGCGCAGGCGTGACGCGGCCGCCGCGCCTGATCGCCGAGCGCCGGCCCTCGAACGTCAGCGCCACCCGGTCACCGGGACCGGCCACCACGTACTCGCCGACGAAGGCCGCTCGGCGGGCCCGCAGGTCCCAGGCCCACCGCTCGCCCGACTGCCGGGCCGCCGCGAACAGCAGCCCGCCGCCCGGGCTGAACCACGCCGACTGCTCGCCCGGCGCCCCCAGCCCCCTCCCGAACGGCGGCCCCACGCCCTGCCCCGACGCGGTGTCCCACAGGTACGACCGGTCCACGCCGACGAAGGCCAGCGTGCGCCCGTCGGGGGACCAGGCCATCGCCCGCACGCTCTGCTCGGGACCGGCCGTCTCGGCCAGCCGCCGGTGCCCGGGGACGTCGTAGACGCGCACCGTGTCGTCGGTCAGCGCGGCCAGCCGGGAGCCGTCGTCGCTGATCGCGTACAGCGAGCGCGGCCCGGCCTGCGGGTCGGTGAAGACGTCCACGGCCGGGTCGGCGGCCGCCGCCGTCAGCGCCCGCCGCGCCTGCGGCACCTGGGCCAGCCGCCAGGCCGCCAGGCTCAGCCGGCGCGCGGTCACCGGATCGGCCACCCGCAGCGCCTCGGCCCGCGACGCGGCGACCTTGGCCATCGCCTGCTCCAGCCGCCCGTCGGCGGCCCCGCGCTGCCACACCGCGAGCAGCGCCGCCAGCAGCGCGACCGACAACAGGCCGGACAGCAGCCCGACCATGAGCCTCCGGCGCCTGCGCGCGCCGCCGCGGGCCCGCGCGAGCCCCTCGTCCAGGAAGGTCTGCTCGCCGGGGCTCAGGGTGACCCGCCGCCGCCCGCCGGCCGCCCAGGCCATCGCCCGGTCGAGGGGTTCGCCCTGGTAGAGGTCGGACTCGCGGCGCCCGCCCGCCTCCCAGGCCCGTGCCGCCCTGGCCAGCTCCCGGTGCACGGCCAGGCCGTCCCGCTCGCCGTCCAGCCATTCGTGCAGGCGCGGCCAGGCCCGCAGCAGGGCCGTGTAGGTGATCGTGAGGGATCCCCGGTCGCCGATCGTCAGGATTCCGGCCTTCCCGTACGCCTCCAGCACCCGGTCGATCGCGGCCACCTCGTCGGGGGCGCGTCCGGCGACCAGGTCGTCACGGAGGGCGGGGGCCACGGTGTCGCCGCCGGACTCGTCGAGCCCGACCAGGCGCAGGAAGACCTCGGGCACCAGATCCTGGTCCGCCCGGCAGAGCTGGAGGTAGAGGGCCTCGGCGCGGACGCCGAGCGGCGGGTCGTCGACGGGCTCCGGCGGCAGCAGGCGGCCGAGCTGGGACTGCGGGGCGTCGAGCAGGGACATGAGCAGGTGGCGGGCGTCCGGGCGGCGCTCGGGGTCGTCGTGGAGCGCGGCGGCGACCAGGCCGCGTAACAGCCGGTCGAGGCGCTCCCCGTTGCCTAATCGCTCGGTGAGCCCGTACGCGGCGAACAGCAGGACGCGCCCCCACGCCCGCACGTCGTCCGCCGGGCCGGCCTCGGCGTCGGCCAGCCCCAGCCCGACCAGGCGTGGCCCCTCGGCGCCCAAGATGATCTTGTCGGGCGTGAGCGACCCGTGCACCGCGCCCGCCTCGTGCACCGCGGCCAGCGCGGTGGCCGTGGCGGCGGCCAGGCGGTAGAGGTCGTCACCGGCGAAGGGGCCGTGCCGCTCGACGACCTGGCGCAGCGTCGGCCCCTCGATGTACTCGCTGACCAGATACGGCGGATCGCCCTGCGGGCACGCCTCGACCAGTCGCGCCGCGTGCACCGAGCGCACCTGCGGGACCGTCGCGTACGCGCCCGGTCCGGGCAGGTGGAGGGCATGGCGACCGCCCGACTCGTCGTAGGCCTCGCGGACGGTGGTCCGCCCGCCGCCGTCGAGCCGGGCGCCGAGCCAGTAGCCTCCCAGCCGATCAGTCATGCGGGATTAGATGCCGCCTTCCGTTCAGCGGTTCAGTCGAGCCCGGTGCTCCGGCCATTCCTCTTCGAGGATGCCGAAATAGACCGTGTCGCGCCAGGTGCCGTCGGGCCTTCTGCGGTGGCGGCGCAGGGTTCCCTCGTGCACGCCGCCGATGCGCCGGATGGCGGCCTGGGAGCGCAGGTTCAGCACGTCGGTCTTGAGCAGGACCCGGTTGAATCCGAGGCCGAAGGCGTGGTCGAGCAGCAGCAGCTTGCAGTTGGTGTTCACCGCGGTGCGCCAGTGGGCGCGGCCGTACCAGGTCCAGCCGATCTCGACGCTGTCGTCGAAGCCGGGCACGTCGATGTAGGTCGTCCAGCCGCCCGGCCGTCCGGTCTCCTTGGGGATCACCGCGAACGGCACGTGCTGGTCGTCGCCGATGAGCGCGCGGGCCGTCCTGGTCAGGTCCTCCTCGGTGCGCGGGGTGGCGATCGGCAGCCAGCGCCACAGCTCGTCGTCCCCGCCGCCGGCGGCGAACAGGTCGGGGACGTGGTCCAGGGTGAGCGGTTCGAGGCGCACGACGTCGTTCTCCAGCACCACGGGCGCGGGCAGCTTGGCGGTCATGCCGCCACGATAGGCGGCGCTCCCGTCGCAGGTTGACGGCCACCTGGCCCTTTTTGCGGGGAACCACCTGTCGACATCCATACCGGCCGGTCGGTAGGCTCACCGGCATGGACTTCGCCTTCGACACCGTCACCGAGGACCTGCGCGAGCGCCTGCTCCGCTTCATGGACGAATGCGTCTATCCGGCCGAGCCCGCCTTCGAGGAGCAGGCCGCGGACGCCGGCTGGAGCCCGCCACCGCTGCTCGACGACCTCAAGGACGAGGCGAGGAAGCGCGGCCTGTGGAACCTGTTCCTGCCGGGCGCGCACGGCGCCGGCCTGACGAACCTCCAGTACGCCCCGCTGGCCGAGATCATGGGCCGCAGCCCCAGCATCGCCCCCACCGCCACCAACTGCGCCGCCCCCGACACCGGCAACATGGAAGTGTTGTCGATGTTCGGCAGCCAGTGGCAGCGCGAGGAGTGGCTGCGCCCGCTGCTCGACGGCGAGATCCGGTCGGCCTTCGCGATGACCGAGCCCGACGTCGCCTCCTCCGACGCCACCAACATCGCCACCTCGATCGTCCGCGACGGCGGCGAGTACGTCATCAACGGCCGCAAATGGTTCATCTCCGGCGCGATGAACCCCAACTGCAAGATCTTCGTCGTCATGGGCAAGACGAACCCCGACGCGCCCAAGCACCGGCAACAGAGCATGGTCCTGGTGCCGCGCGACACCCCGGGGCTGCACGTCAAGCGCGGCATGCACGTCTTCGGCTACACCGACGCCGACCACGGCGGCCACGCCGAGGTGATCTTCGAGGACGTGCGCGTACCGGCCGAGAACCTGATCGGCGAGGAGGGCGGCGGCTTCGCCATCGCGCAGGCCAGGCTCGGCCCCGGCCGCATCCACCACTGCATGCGCCTGATCGGCATGGCCGAGCGCGCGGTCGAGTTGATGTGCGAGCGGGCCCTGGCCAGGACGGCGTTCGGCAAGCCGGTCGCCCAGCAGGGCGTGGTCCAGGACTGGATCGCCGAGTCCCGCATCAGGATCGAGCAGTTGCGCCTGCTCGTGCTCAAGACCGCCTGGCTCATGGACACCGTGGGCAACCAGGGCGCCCACACCGAGATCCAGGCCATCAAGATCTCCACCCCGATCACCGTCGAATGGATCCTGGACAAGGCCATCCAGGTGCACGGCGCGGGCGGCGTCTCCCAGGACTTCCCGCTGGCCGCGCTCTGGGCGGGCGCCCGGTCCCTGCGCCTGGCCGACGGTCCCGACGAGGTGCACAAGCGGTCCCTGGCCTATCGCGAGCTGAAGAGGTTCATGTGAACGAAGCGCAGATCAAGGAGCGCGTGCGCGCGTTCCTGGGCGAGCACGACCCCGAGGGGGACCGGCTGGAGTTCCTGCGGGCCAGGTTCGACGCCGGGCTGGCCTGGGTCTGGTTCCCCGAAGGGCTCGGCGGCCTCGGCGCGGCCAGGGAGCTGCAGCAGGTGGTCGAGCACGAGCTGGCCGGCACGCCGCAGATCAACAGCGGCGTCCAGGGCATCGGCCTCGGCATGGCCGCGCCGACGATCCTGGCGTTCGGCACGCCGGAGCAGAGACGGCGCTTCCTGCGCCCGCTGTGGACCGGCGAGGAGATCTGGTGCCAGCTCTTCAGCGAGCCCGGCGCCGGCTCCGACCTGGCCACGCTCGCCACCCGCGCGGTCCGGGACGGCGACGAGTGGGTGATCGACGGCCAGAAGGTCTGGACGTCGGGCGCCCACCACTCCCGCTGGGCCATCCTGGTCACCCGCACCGACCCGGACGTGCCCAAGCACCGCGGCATGACGTACTTCGTCTGCGACATGCACGCCCCCGGCGTCGAGGTGCGGCCGCTGCGGCAGATCACCGGCGAGGCCGAGTTCAACGAGGTGTTCCTGACCGGCGTGCGGCTCTCCGACGACCTGCGGCTGGGCGAGGTCGGCGACGGCTGGCGGGTCGCGCAGACCACGCTGATGAACGAGCGCGTCGCGATCGGCGGCGCACCCGTCCGGCGCGGCGGCGGCATGGTCGGCGCGGTGCTGGAAGCCTGGCGCGCGCACCCCGAGCTGCGCACCCACGACCTGCACCAGCGGCTGCTGGCGCTGTGGGTGGAGGCCGAGGTCACCCGCCTGTCAGGGGCCCGGCTGCGCGAGCAGCTCGCCGCCGGCCAGCCCGGTCCCGAGGGCTCGGGCATGAAGTTGTCGTTCGCCAAGCTCAACCAGGCGCTGTCCGGCTTCGACGTCGAGCTCCGCCGCGACCTGGGCTACGACGACTGGACGTTCCGCCGCTCGGAGGACGTCGACTTCTACGGCCGCGGCCCCGGCTACCGCTACCTGCGGGCCAAGGGCAACTCGATCGAGGGCGGCACGTCCGAGATCCTGCGCAACATCATCTCCGAACGGGTGCTCGGCCTGCCCTCCGAGCCCCGCGTCGACAAGGACGTGCCCTGGAAGGACCTGCCGCGATGACTCTGCTCTACTCCGAGGTCGAGGAGGAGCTCCGGGCGGCCGTGCGCGGCCTGCTCACCGACCGCTGCCCGCCCGCCGCGGTGCTCGGGCGCGTCGAGTCGCAGCCCTACGACCTGGACCTGTGGAAGACACTGGCGGGCGAGATCGGCGTCGCCGGGCTCCTGGTGCCCGAGGACCTGGGCGGCGCGGGCGCGTCGGCCAGCGAGGTGGCCGTCGTGCTGGAGGAGCTGGGCCGGGCCGTGGCGCCGGTGCCGTTCCTGACCAGCGCGGTGCTGGCCACCAAGGCGCTGCTGCCCACCGGTGACGCCCTGCTCGGCGAGCTGGCCGAAGGACGCAGGACGGCGGCGCTGGTCGTGTCGTTCGCGGCCTCGCCGTACCGGCCGGAGCGCGGGTCGTCGGTGCGGCTGGCGGGCGGGCGGCTGTCCGGCGCCGTCACCGGGGTGGCCGGCGCGGACGTGGCCGACGTGCTCCTCGTCCCCTTCGAGGGCAGGCTGTACGAGGTCGAGGGCGCCACCGTCGAGGTCGTGCCCTCGCTCGACCTGACCAGGCCGGTCGCCACCGTCACCCTGTCCGGGGCGCCGGCCCGCGATGTGGGGGAGTGCGACCTGGCCGGCGTGCTGAGGTTCGGGGCCGGGCTGCTGGCCTCCGAGCAGGTCGGCGTGGCCGAGTGGTGCCTGGACACGACGCTCGCCTACGTCAAGGAGCGCCACCAGTTCGCCCGGCCGGTCGGCTCGTTCCAGGCGATCAAGCACCGGCTGGCCGACCTCTGGCTGGACGTGGTCAGGGCCAGGGCCGCCGCCCGCGGCGCGGCCGCCGATCCCGGGGACATCGCGGTAGCGGTGGCGCAGTCGTGGAACGCCGGGGTGGCGGTGCACGCCGCCGAGGAGGCGGTGCAGCTCCACGGCGGGATCGGGATGACCTGGGAGCATCCCGTGCATCTGTATCTCAAGCGCGCCAAGGCCACCGAGATCGCGCTCGGCACGCCCGGCGACCATCGGGAGGCGCTGGCCTCACTCGCCGGCGTCCCCGGCCCCGAGGGAGTTCAGCAGTAGGTCGGCGAAGTGCTTGCCCACCTGGGCGCCGGTCAGCGGCCCGTCCGCGTGGAACCAGGTGCCCAGGTGGTGCACCGAGCCGAAGAAGTAGTCCACGACCAGCTCGGCGGGCACCCGGTCGCTGAGGACGCCCGTGCGCTGCCCCTCGGCCACCAGGTCGCGGAAACGTTCGTGGTAGCGGCGGCGCTCGGCGCGCACGGTCTTCTGCTTCTCGGTCGCGAGCAGGTGCATCGACCTGAAGAAGATCTTGGAGTCGTCGAGGTTGGCGGTCGTCGTCTCCACGACGTCGGCCGCGGCCCGGTGCAGCCGCTCGCGGACCGTGCCGGGGCCGTCGGCGATGCGCGTCAGCCGGTCCATCTGCATGCGGAGCAGACGGGCGTAGATCTCGTGCAGCAGATCGTCTTTTGAGTCAAAATAGTGGTACATGGCGCCCTTGGTGACGCCGGCCGCCTGGACGATCTCCTGGACCGAGGTCCCCTCGAATCCACGGGCCGCGAACAGCCTGGTCGCCTCGGCGAGCAACCGCTGCCGGACGGGTTCTTCCTTCACATCGTCCCCCTTGTCACCCGCCATAGCATACCGACTGGTCGGTTGACGGTCTTGCAGGTTTTATTTGCGTCACCTTAGGCTCACCTTGGTTCGTGCTTGGGTATGCCTTAGACCGGCGAGGGATCTTCGGAGTGGCAGATCCTGAGGGTTTCTACTCATTCGGGGAGTTTGCCGTGCCCGGTGGCTCTATCTACGTGCAGCAGGACGAGAAGTACACAGGCTCATCCCCGCAGTGGTGGTACGAGAAGTTCTGGCGTGAGGACGCGCCCAACCGGCGCCGGTCCCGGTACGTCAAGGCGGGCGTGGGCGCGGTGGGCGGCATCCTGCTCGCGCTGCGGTTCGGCTCGGAGTACATGCTGTTCTGGGGGGCCGTCACCGCCGGTCTCGTGGCCGCCGTCGACTGGTACATCGACTGGCGCTCCTTCCGCGCGACGGCCGTCTGGCGCGGCGCCCGGCGCGGCGAGCTGATCACCGGCCGGCTGCTGCGCAGGCAGCTCGCCCGGCGCGGCTACCAGGTGCTCGACGGCCGCGCGATCCGCGACCAGGCCTCCATCGACCACCTCGTGATCGGCCCGACCGGCATCTGGGTCATCGACAACGAGTCCTGGAGCCCCGACACCGAGATCGGCTGCTACAACGGCAGGCTGTTCTTCAGCGAGAAGTACGGCACCAAGTGGGCCAAACCGCTGGTGGACACCGCTGAGGCCTTCGCCGAGCTGCTGACCCGCGAGACCGGGATCGAGGTCACGATCTCGCCCATGCTGGCCGTCCACTGCGGGCTGCTGCCGCGCGGCGGCGTCGTGGTCGGCGAGGGGCTCACGCTGCTCAAGCCGCGCCTGGTGGCCAGGCGCATCAAGGCGGTCGACGGCGTGGTGTTCACCGACGAGCAGGTCGAGCTGCTGGCCCGCACCGCGGCCAGGGAGCTGCAGAAGGTCTGACCGCCGTCAGGCCAGCGTCTCGATGAACGCGGTGAGCTGGGCGACGTTGCGGCACTCGTGCATCTCGACCACGGTGCCGTACTCGCTCGCGACCGAGTCGCCGGTGTCCCACTGCTGCCTGGGCTCGGGGTTGAGCCAGTAGGCGTGGCGGGCCCCGGACGTCAGGCGCCTGAGCACGTCGAGGGCCGGCGGCTGGTAGTTGGAGCGGGCGTCGCCGAGGATCAGCAGCGAGGTTCTCGGGCCGATGGCGTCGGAGTGGCGCTCGGCGAAGCCCTCCAGGGCGTGGCCGTAGTTCGTGCGTCCGAACCGTGACATGTCGGCCTCGTCCGCGAGCCGCGTCATGGCCTCCACGACGTCCGCGCCGGGCACGAAGAAGCGGGTGATCTCGTCCACCCGGTCCACGAACCCGAACGCCCGCACCTTCGTGAACTGCTCCCGCAGCGCGTACGTCAGCAGCAGCGTGAAATGGGCGAACGACGAGACCGAGTCGCTGGTGTCGCAGAGGATGACCAGCTCGGGCTTGTGCGGCCGGGGCGGTTTGAAGTGCGTGGTCAGCGGCACGCCGCCGCTCTGCAGCGAGGCCCGTACGGTGCGCCGGAAGTCCAGCCGCCCCCTGCGCCCCTTCCTGTGCTTGATCGTCAGCCGCGCGGCCAGCCGCCTGGCCAGCGGATGGACCTCCTTGCGCAGCCTGGCCAGGTCGGCCCTGGTGATGCGGAGGAAGTCGATCTGGTCGAGCGGCGGGCGCACGGCCGAGCGGGCGATGCGCTCGATCCCCGAGTCCTCGGCGATGCGCCGGCGCACGTCGGTGGCCACGGCCTCCTCGAACCGCCGGATGTTGCCGTTGACGCGCTGCCGCACGGTCTTCTCGGCCAGTCCGCCGCGTTCCTGCCCGGCCAGCACGTTCTGCAGGATGCGGGCCATCAGCGTCTCGGGCGACAGGGCGCGCAGGACGCTGTAGGAGAACCAGTTCTGACGGCCAGGACCGGTGGTCTGCTGGCGGCCGAACCGCTCGACCATGGCCTGGGCGAACTCCCGCAGCTCGGCGTCCGTGCTGCCGGTGAGCAGCTCCGCCAGGCGCTCGCGCAGCTCGTCCACCGGGGCCGTCCGCGGGTCCAGGCGGGCCTCGGCGGGGCGGGGGGCGTACATGCCGGTCGTGGACGACGGGAACCACAGGTCGAACAGCACGTCGAAGCCGGGACGGTAGGCCGGCTTCTTGACCAGCGTGGCCGCGTAGGCGGCGCGCAGCGACTCCCGCTCGCTCAGGTCGATCACCCGCAACGCGCGGGCCGCGTCGAGCCCCTCGGCGAGCGACACCGGCAGGCCCGCCTCGCGCAGCGCGTGCACGAAACCGACATGCCGGTCCACCAGCGATCCGCGCTCAGGCATCCGGCAGCCCCAGCTCCTTGATCGCCCGCGTCTGGTCGGAGGCGTGCTTGAGCACCACGCCCAGCGTCTCGGCCACCGTCGTCTCGTCCAGCTCCGCGCGGCCGAGGGCCAGCAGCGTGTTGGCCCAGTCGACGGTCTCGGCGACCGACGGCGCCTTCTTCAGCTCCAGCGCCCGCATGGTGGCGACCGTCCTGGCGAGCTGTTCGGCCAGGTCGGCGCGGATGGTCGGCACCTGCGCGAGCACGATGTCACGCTCCCGCTCCGGCGTCGGGTACTCGATGTGCAGGTAGAGGCAGCGCCGCTTGAGCGCCTCGGACAGCTCGCGGGTGGCGTTGGAGGTCAGCAGCACGAACGGCTTACGGGTGGCGGCGATCGTGCCCAGCTCGGGGATGGTGACCTGGAAGTCCGACAGCAGCTCCAGCAGCAGGCCCTCGACCTCGACGTCGGCCTTGTCGGTCTCGTCGATGAGCAGCACGGTGGGGGCGGCCGACCTGATCGCCTTCAGCAGCGGGCGTTCGAGCAGGAACTCCTCGGTGAAGATGTCGTCGTCGGCGCTGGTGGCCTGGATGCGGAGCAGCTGCTTCTTGTAGTTCCACTCGTACAGGGCGCGGGCCTCGTCGAGACCTTCGTAGCACTGGAGGCGGACCAGCTCCGAGCCCGTCGCCTGGGCCACGGCCTTGGCGAGCTGCGTCTTGCCCACGCCGGCGGGCCCCTCGACCAGCAGCGGCTTGCCCAGCGCGGCGGCGAGGAACACCGAGGTGGAGATGGCGTCGTCGGAGAGGTAGTCCACGGCGGCGAGCCGCGCCGTCACGTCGGCGGGCGAGTCGAACATCGATGCTCCCTGTCTGCAGGCCGAACTTTATTCTAGCGGCAGGAGCTCGACCCAGGTCGATTCGACCAACATGCGGATCACCGGTATATTCCTCTCTGCAAGCGCCGCTAGCTCAGTTGGTTAGAGCAGCTGACTCTTAATCAGCGGGTCCGGGGTTCGAGTCCCTGGCGGCGCACCGCACGAAAACCCCAGTTCAGTACGCTGAGCTGGGGTTTTCGCATTTTCCCGCGGCTCTGGCCGAAGGTGCGAGCCCCCTGCTTCCACGGGCCGTTATGCAATCTTTGCTTGCGGCCAGAAGGAAGCTGCGTAATATGAACGTTCATATCGCTGAGCCCCGTTATCCCCGGTCAGCCGCACACTCCCCACTTCGTCATGCCTGGATGAGCCGTCAGAGGATATGAACGTTCAAATTTTTGCGGAGCCACCCGGCTACCTCGACTTCGCCCGGCTGGGGCCGCTCTCCCGCGCGGTCGCGGCGGTCCTTGCCGAGTCGGCCCGCCGCCGCGTCGGCGACATGCCGCTGGCCTGGTTCGAGGAGCAGGCGGCGCGGACGCGCTCGGCCGCGGCGCGGCTGCTGCGGGCGGCCGAGCACGAAGTGGCGTTCCTCTCCTCCACCAGCCACGGGCTGTTCGCCGCCGCCGCCGCGCTGCCCGGAGAGGGCGTGGTGCTGGTGCCCCGGGGTGAGTTCCCCGCGAACGTCTACCCCTGGCTGCGGTTCGAGGGGCGCGGCGGGCTCCGGGTGCGGTGGATCGACGACGTGCGCCTCACCCCGCAGGTGCTGGCCGAGCACCTGGACGCGGCGGTGCGGGCTCTCGCGGTCAGCGCGGTCGACGCGCTCACCGGCTACCCCGCGCCGCTGGGCGCGCTGAAGGAGGTGCTCGGGCCGGGACGCGTGCTGGTCGTGGACGCGATCCAGGGGCTGGGCGCCGTGCCGCTGGAGGTGGAGGCCGCCGACGTGCTGGTCTGCGGCGGGCAGAAGTGGCTGCGCGCCGGATGGGGGGCGGCTCTCTTCCTGGCCCGCGACCGCGTCGCCGGGCTGATGGCGCCAGGGCTCGGCGGGTGGTCGGGGGTCGAGGGCCCGCTGACGGGCCCCGCGCCCCGGCCGCCGCTCGCGGGAGCGGCCGCGCACACGATGACCAATCCCGACTGTTCCGGCGTCGCCGCCCTGGGCGTCGCGATCGAGCTGGTCCTGGAGGCCGGCGTCGCGGAGATCGGCCGCAGGACGGCCGACCGGCTGGGTGAGCTGCTCGACACGGCCCGCGCCGCCGGGGCACGGGTGCTGCTGGACGCGCCCGCCGGCGCCGGCGGACCGGCGCCGCCCGGCGCCGGCCGTGGCGCCGCGGAGTGGAGCGGGATCGGGTCCTTCACGATGCCCGGCCGGGATCCGGCGGCCGTCCATGCCGCGCTGGCCGCCGCCGGGCTCACCACGACTCTGCGGGGCGAGTGGATCCGTCTCTCGCCCCACGCCACCACCTCGGGCGAGGCCGTACAGCGTCTGGCCGCCGCCCTGCACCCCCCGAGAAAGGAATCGTCATGAACCGACCTGCCGTCATGGTCGTCGCCGCGACTCTCGCCCTGGCCGTCACCGCCTGCGGCGGCGGGGGCGGGAGCGACCAGAGGTCCACCGGTCCCGTGAAGATCACGGTCTGGAGCTGGAAGCCCGCCTCCGACGGCCTGGCCTCGGTGGCCAAGGACTTCGAGCAGGCGAACCCCGGCATCAAGGTCGACGTCCAGGTGGTCGGGAACCCCGCGATCTGGGAGAAGATCACGGTGGGGATGGCCGCGGGCGGCAAGGGCCTGGGGGACGTCCTGCACATCGGCATCGACTACCTGCCCGGATACATGGAGAAGTTCCCCGGCGGGCTGGCGGACCTGAGCGCGCTGGGCGCCGACAAGTACAAGGACGCCTTCGCCAAGGGCCTGTGGCCGACGGTCACCGGCAAGGACGGCAAGGCGTACGCGATGCCGTGGGAGGTCAACCCGGTCGGGTTCTTCTACCGTTCGGACCTGTTCGACAAGGCGGGCATCGACTCCGCGGCGATCAGGACCTGGGACGACGCCATCGAGGCGGGCAAGAAGCTCAAGGAGAAGACGGGCGCCTACCTGATCGGCCTGAACAAGCCGGCGGCCGGCAGCGTGGACATGGACCTCTTCCAGTCGCTGCTGCAGCAGCAGGGCGCCTTCTACTTCGACCGTCAGGGCGCGGTCACGCTCTCCTCGGCGCCCGCCGTGCAGGCGATGACCCTGATCAAGAAGATGAACGACGCCGGGATCGTCGCCGACACCTCCGGCGAGGGGACGCGGAAGAAGCTGATCAGCGAGGACAAGGTGGCGGTGCTGCCGTGGGCGGCCTGGGCGGTCGGCTACATCCCCGAGATGTGGCCGGAGCAGAAGGGGCTCTGGCGCGTCATGCAGCCGCCGGCCGTCGTGCCGGGCGGCAAGCGCACCGCGATCGTCAACTCCACGTACCTGTCGGTCTCCGGAACCAGCCCGCACAAGGCGGAGGCGTTCAAGTTCCTTGAGTACGCGCTGACCAGGCCCGAGGTCATCAACAAGGTGTTCAAGGACGGCGGGGTCTTCCCCGCGCTGAACGCCGCCTACGCCGACCCGCGGTTCACCGCCAAGACGGACTACTACGGCGGGCAGCCCGCGCTCAAGACCTTCGTGGACTCGCTGGGCGAGGGCGCGGACGCCACCTACTACTCCGGCGACTACGCCCGCGCGCTGAAGATCGCCAGTGACGCGCAGACCCAGGTCCTGCTGAAGGGCGCCGACCCGGCCGCCGCGCTGAGCCAGGCGGCCCAGCAGCTGTCCCAGCAGTCCGGCAGGAAGCTCGCGGGATGACCGCCCGCCTGCTCACCAGGAGAAACGTTCCGTACTTCCTGGTGCTGCCCGCGCTGCTCGGCTTCGTCTGCTTCAAGGGCTATCCGATCCTGGCGGCGGCCTACATCAGCCTGACGACCGGCGCCGGGGCGGCGCGCTCGTTCGCCGGGCTGGACAACTACGTCAGGCTGGTGAACGACCCGCTGTTCTGGACGTCGTTGTGGAACACCGCGCTGATCCTCGTCGTCCAGGTCCCGATCATGCTGATCCTCGCGCTGCTGCTGGCGCTGGGCCTCAACTCCAAGCTCGTACGGCTGCGCGCCCTGTGGCGGCTCGGCGTCTTCATGCCCTCGCTGACCGGCCTGGTCGCCTACGGCGTGATGTTCTCGGTGATCCTGAGCAAGGACTCCGGCCTGCTCAACTGGCTGCTCGGCCTCTTCGGCGTCAGCCCGATCGACTGGCTGGGCAGCCCCTTCTGGGCGCGAATCGCCATCGTCATCGCGCTGACCTGGCACTACTGCGGCTACAACGCGGTGATCTACCTGGCCGGGCTGCAGAGCATCGCGAAGGAGCTGTACGAGGCGGCGATGGTCGACGGCGCGGGAGCGGTCCGCCGCTTCTGGTCGATCACCGTCCCGCAACTGCGGCCGATCCTGCTGCTGACGATCGTGCTGTCGGCGATCGGCACGCTGCAACTGTTCGACGAGCCGTTCGTGCTCACCGGCGGCGGCCCGGACAACTCCACCCTGACGATCTCCCTCTACTTGTACCAGAACGGCTTCCGCTACTTCGACTTCGGTTACGCCTCGGCGATCGCCTACGCGCTCACGCTGATCGTGGCCGGCTTCGGGCTGGTGCAGCTCAAGCTCACCGGAGGCAGGAAATGAAGGGCTGGCTGCTGACCTTCGCGCTCGCCGCGTGCTTCGCCCTGTGCGTCGGCCCGTTCTACTGGCTGACCATGGCGGCCACGCACGCCAACGCCGACATCTTCGGCGCCACGCCCACGTTCTCGCCGGGCGACCAGCTCGGAGCGAACACCGCGAAGCTGGAGGAGTCCATCGGCCTGCTCCGCGTGCTGGGGAACACGCTGCTCGTGGCGACCGTCCAGACGTCGATCGCGCTGGTCGTGGCGTTGCTGGCGGGCTACGCGTTCGCCAAGTTCGAGTTCCGCGGCAGGAACGCCTTCTTCGTCCTGCTGCTGTCGACGCTGGTGATCCCGGGCGGCGTCACCATCATCCCGATCTTCGAGATGATGAACGACCTCGGGCTGATCGACACCTTCCCGGCGCTCATCCTGCCGAACCTGACCGTTCCGTTCGGGATCTTCCTCATCCGGCAGTCGCTGCAGGCCGTACCCGACGAGTTGCTCGACGCGGCGCGCGTGGACGGGGCGGGGGAGCTCCGGGTGCTGTGGCGGGTGGTGGTGCCGGTCATGCGGCCCGCGCTCGCGGCGTTGGCGGTCTTCCTGTTCCTCGGCGCGTGGAACGACTTCCTGTGGCCGCTGATCGCGCTCCGCACGCCCGAGATGTTCACCCTGCCGGTCGCGCTGGCCACCCTCCAGGGGCTGGCCAGGACCGACTTCGGCCAGGTCATGGTGGGCACCGCGATCTCCGCGCTGCCCATGATGATCCTCTTTCTCATCCTTCAGAAACAGTTCATCTCCGGCCTGCTGGCCGGGGCCACGAAAGGTTGACCATGCAGATCTGGGAGCCGCACGCCCTCGGGGAGACGACCGTCGTCCGCGCGGGCGAGGTCGAGGTGGCGATAGCCGGTACGGAGGCGATCACGGTCACCCCGGTCGCGCCGGACGTCTGGCTGATCGACGCCCCCGAAGGGAAGGCGGCGCAGTGGAGACTGCCGTGCGTCGACGCCGCGGCCTTCTGGACGCCGGGCTCGGGCGCCCGCTGGATCCCGCCGATCTGGAGCTCTCCGACGGCGGCCGGGCTGGTCTCCGGCGCGCCCGTCGTCAGCCTCGTCGGCACGGCGGGGGCCAACCTGTGCACGGTGGCCCTGGCCTCGGTGACCGGCAGCTTCACCGGCGGCGTCATCGAGGAGACCGGCGAGTTCGTCTTCACCGTGCAGGGCGAGGGGCTGCGGATCCGGCTGGACCTGTCGGACCGGCAGTTCTCCGCGGCGCTGACCGAGGTCGCCGGATGGTGGCAGGAGGGCCGCGACCTGCCGCCCACGCCGCGTCAGGCCAGGCTGCCCGTGTACTCGACCTGGTACAGCATGCACCAGGAGGTCTCGCGCGAGTCGGTGGAGCTCCAGGCCCGTCTGGCGAAGGAGCTGGGCTGCGCCACGATGATCGTGGACGACGGGTGGCAGACGGCCGACCGGTCGCGGGG
The DNA here is from genome assembly GCF_040649795.1 of Nonomuraea sp. NPDC048881. Lineage (NCBI taxonomy): Bacteria > Bacillati > Actinomycetota > Actinomycetes > Streptosporangiales > Streptosporangiaceae > Nonomuraea > Nonomuraea sp. NPDC048881. The sequence goes on along the minus strand of NZ_JBEZGC010000004.1, from coordinate 300,394 downwards.
GTACGCCTTCTGCGGCGACTGGGAGCCCAACATCCCCGACATCCGGCAGCACATCCAGCGGGTCCAGAGCGACGGCATGGCCTACCTGCTGTGGTACGCGCTGCCGTTCGTGGGCAAGCACAACGCCGCGTTCGAGCGTTTCGAGGGGAAGTTCCTGCGCTACCTCGACCACATGGACGCGGCCGTCCTCGACCCGCGTCACCCCGAGGTGCGCGCGTTCCTCGTCGACAAGCTGGCGCGAGCGGTGGAGGAGTGGGGCGCGGACGGCCTCAAGATCGACTTCGTCGACCGGTTCGGCACCGACGAAGGGGTGGACGAGCTGCTGCGCGAGCTCGACGTCAGGCTCCGGGCGGCGAAGCCGGACGTGCTGATCGAGCACCGCCAGCCGTACACGAGCCCGGGTCTGTGGCCGTACGCGAACATGGTCAGGGCGGTGGACTGCCCGCTCAGCCCGCAGGAGAACCGGCAGCGGACGATCGACCTGCGGCTGACCGCCGGACCTCAGGCCGTGCACTCGGACATGATCCTCTGGCATCCGGACGAGTCCGCCGAGCAGGTCGCGGTCCACCTGATCAACGTGCTCTTCTCGGTGCCGCAGATCTCCGTGGACCTGGCGGCCCAGCGGCCCGACCAGCTCGCCGCCATCCGGTTCTGGCTGGGCGTCTTCCGCCGCCACCTCGCCACGCTGCAGCTCGGCGTGCTGGAACCGCACGGGGTCGAGCACGGATACCCGCTGGTGCGGGCCTACAGTGAGGAGAGCGAGGTCGTGGCCCGGTACGCTGCCCTGCCTGTGGACGTGCCGGAGATCGCGGAGCTGCTCGTGGCCAACGCCGCCCCCGACACCCGCGTCGTCCTGTACGGGCGGGGTGTCGCGACGGCCGAGGTCCGCGACTGCGGCGGGCGGCTCGTGAGCGAGAGCGAGCTGCGCTTCACCTCCGGCGCGAGCGTGGTCGAGGTACCCGTGGGGGGCCTGCTGACGGTGAGGAGAGACTGAGTGGCGGCACGCCGTGGGATCACCATCGAGGACGTCGCCCGCGCGGCGGGCGTGTCCCGCCAGACGATCTCCAACGCGCTCAACGCCCCCCAGCGGCTCAAGCCGGAGACGCTGGAACGGGTGACCCGGCTGATCGAGGAGCTCGGCTACCGGCCCGACCAGTCGGCGCGCAGCCTCAAGTCGGGCACCAGGCGCATAATCGCCTACCCGACGCCGGTGGACGACCCCGCCAACCCCAACCCGCTGATGGGCGGGTTCCTGGAGGCCGTGGTGGCCTCGGCCGGTGAGGTCGGCTACCGGATCCTGCTGCTGCGGCCGCGTCCGGGCCAGAGCCAGGAGCAGGCACTGGACGAGGTGATCGCGGCCCGCACCGTGGACGCCTTCCTGCTGTCGGACGTGATGCGTGACGACCCCAGAGTCGCGCACCTGACCGCGGCGGGATTCCCGTTCGCCGCGTTCGGCAGGACGATGCCGGACCAGCCGCAGTCATGGGTGGACGTCGACAGCGTTCAGGCGGTCATCGAGCTGGTCGGGCTGCTGGCCGCCAGGGGGCATCGGCGCGTGGCCTTCCTGGCCTCCGTCGGCGCGCAACCGTGGATGGAGGACCGCAGAGAGGGCTTCCGCGCCGGCGTCCGCAGGCACGGCCTGGTGGGACAGGAGTTCTCCGCGCCGGGCGACGGCCCCGCTGAGCTCGTCACGGTCACCCGTGAGCTGCTGCGCGGCCGCAACCGCCCGACGGCCGTCGTGGCCGCCGGTGACTGGCTCGCGCTCGGCGTCTACGCCGCGGCCAGGGAGGAGGGCATCGAGATCGGCGCCGACCTCGCTCTGGCCGCCTTCGACGACCTTCCCCTCACCGCGTTCCTCCATCCCGCCCTGACCACGGTACGGCTGCCGCTCCAGCGCATCGCGCGGGCGCTGATCGGCCGGCTGATCCAGACGGTGGAGGACGGCGCGACCCCTCAGGCGGGGCTGCTGCTGCCCGGGGAGCTGGTGATCCGTCCCAGCATCGGCCCATGATGCGCATCGGCTCGGCCAGCTCCGAGCTGGTCGCGATGTTCGAGTGGGCCGGGGCGAGGGCGCTGCGCCTGCGGCACGAGGGCGGCACGTGGGGCCCCGTCGACGTCGACGAGCACCGGCCCGCGGGGACGGGACAGAGCCGCTACCTGCCCTCCTACTGGGCGGGTTACGCACACCGCAGCGGCTTCTACGCCCGCGACTTCGCCCACCAGATCGTCGGCGCGCACCTGCTCGGCATGGCCGAGGCCAACCTCACCATGCTGCGCTGCTTCGCCGCCTCGGCCACCCCCGAGCACGGCTTCCACCCGGTGTGGGCGTTCAACTTCGACGGCTCCTACCTGTCCATCGACTACCGCGGCCCCGACTCCTTCGTCCGCGAGCTGCCCGCGGTGTACGAGCTGGTGGAGAAGGCCGCGGCCGCCTACCGCTGGACCTGGGACCGCGCCTATGTCGAGGATCCCGTGCTGTGGTCCTACTACCGCAACGCGGTGACGGAGATCGTGCCGCGTGCCACCGGAAGGGGGATCTTCCAGGGCGTGGCCAGCTACAACGAGCTGGCCGGCGAGCACCTGGCGGAGGCGGGGGACTCCGTCGGCTCCCGGTACCAGGCATACCTGGCGATGAGCGCCCTGAGCCGGGCCCGCGGCCTGGACGGCGAGGACTTCGCCTGCCGGGCCGCCGAGCTGAGGCGACACTTCAACGAGGTCTGGAGCGTCGGCGAGAACCCCGCGGACCTGGTGCGCGGCTACACCGTGGACGGCGCCCCCGTCACCGGATGGGGCTGCGAGAACAGCTGGTTCATGCCGCTCAAGGACCTCATCGAGCCGGGTCCGCGCAACGAGGCCTACCTCGACTTCATCGACGCCCAAGCCGCCGGCCCCGGGCGTCCCCGCAACATCGAGGCCTACACGTACCTGCCCGACACCTTCTTCCGCCACGACAGGAACGCGGCCGCCTGGCGCTGGATGCGGCACGTCTTCGACCGGCGTGCGGAACCGCACGTCGCGGGCGGGCTCAACGGCGACTACCCGGAGGTGTCCTTCACTCTCGTCAGCCAGGTCGTCGAGGGCCTGCTCGGCGTCACACCCGACGTGAACGCCGTGACCACGCTGTCCCACCTGCCCGACGACATCGCCTGGGCCGAGGTCTCGGGCATCCCCTTGGGCGACGGCACGATCACCGTCCGGCACGACGGCAGGACCGCCACCACGCTCACCAACACCTCCGGCGACACCGCCTACCGCTGGGAGGCCCGCTTCCCGGATGCCCCCGCCGTGGTCACGCAGGTCGCGCCGGGACAGAGCGCCCTGGTCACCGCTCCCGGCCGTCCAGGGTGAGAGCGGGCTCGGCCGGCCTCCCGAAGGGGTGGCCGGCCGGCCGGGCGGGCCTATTCGAAGAGGGACGGGTCTCCGGTGCCGCGCCGAAGGATCTCGGGCTCATCCTGTGAGAGGTCCACGACGGTCGTCGGCGTGGCGCCGCATTCCCCCGAATCGATGACGGCGTCCACCATGTGGTCGAGGCTCTCCTTGATCTCCCAGCCCTGCGTCGAGGGCTCGGTCTCGCCGGGCAGGATCAGCGTGCTCGACACCAGCGGTTCGCCGAGCTCGGCCAGCAGCGCCTGGGTGACGACGTGATCGGGGATCCGGACGCCGACGGTCTTCTTCCGGGGATGCAGCAACCGTCGCGGCACCTCCTTGGTCGCCGGCAGGATGAACGTGTACCCGCCCGGAGTCGCCGCCTTGACCAGCCGGAACACCGCGTTGCTCACATGAACGAACTGACCGAACTGCGCGAAGTCCTTGCAGACCAGGGTGAAGTGATGATCGCTGCCGAGGTGCCGGATCTCTCTGATCCGGTCGAGGCCGTCCTTGTTGCCCAGCCGGCACCCCAGCGCGTAGCACGAGTCCGTCGGGTACGCGATCAGCCCGTCGGCATGCAGGGACTCGACCACCTGGCCGATCAGGCGAGGCTGGGGATTGTCAGGGTGCAGGTCGAAGTACTTGGCCACGCATCGGATCATAGGAGCACGTACCTCCACGCATGACACGTGGCCCGTACGGACGAGTGCCGGGCGCGGATCGGCTACGGGCGGGACGGGCGGCGGAGGCGTAAGCCGGTGAGGGCGGCGGCGAGGACCAGCGAGCCGGCCAGCACCAGCGCCCGCCCGTCGGGGCCCGCCTCGCCCCCGCCGCCCGTGTTCGCGCCGCCCGTCGGCGTGGCGGTGGGCGTGTCCTCGGCGGTCTCGTCCGGGGGCGCGGCCTCCGTGTCCGAGGTGTCCGAGGTGTCCGAGGTGTCCGAGGTGTCTGAGGTGTCCGGGGTGCTCGGGGCGTCCGGGCTCTGGGCGGTGCCCGCGGTGACGGTCAGGGGGTACGACGCCGGCGCGTCCTTGTCCTGGAGTTCGCATTCGATCAGGCGCCGCTGCGGGGTCGGCCCGAAGTTCACCGACGCGGGCCGGACCGTGCCCGTTCCCGGATCCCGGGGCGTGGTCCGCAGCTCGACCGTCTCCCGGGGGAGGGGGATGACCGCCCCCGGGACGATCAGGCCGGGGCTGCCGACGCCCGTCGCCGAGGTCAGCCGGTCGATCCCGCTGACGGCGGCGTAGGCGTAGAGGTTGACCTCGCCGTCCAGGCCGGCGGCGGGGGCGCGGAGCTCGGCGCCCTCGACGTACGAGCCGCGCCAGCCGATGGTCATCTGCCGGCCCACGGAGGCGGTGGCGGGCACGGTGAGCTTGATGTCCATCTTGACGATCTGCGTCTCGTTCGTACCGGTGGTCTTGCACGTGTACGCCGCCACCGTGCCGCTCTCGGGCGCGGGCGTGGCGAACAGCAGGACGGCCAAGGGCAGGATCAGAGGCAGACGCACGACGTTTTCCCTTTGCGACGGATGTGACACAGAAGGGACGGCGGACGGATGCGACAGGTTGACCGGACCGTCCACATCCGGACAACACGTGCTGTGCGGAGCCGGTTCTGTCGGACCCGGGTGGTATCCATGGCTCCCATCAAGATGATCACGCTGGACGGCGGAGGCCCCGGGCTCTCGTGGAGAACGCGCAACTGAAGGTAATCGGTCTGCAACAATTCGTGCATGGCGATGTTGCGGTCAGTCAATGGCCTGCCCCACCACGGGTGCGGCGAGCTCGGGCGGGTGGCTCACGGCGCGCTGACCGGCCCCTCGGAGTCGGCCGGATGGCCGAGGCTGTTCCTCGGCTACAACACCCTCCCCGACCCGCCGTTCCCACTGGTCGGCTACCTGCAGTACGAGCTGGCTCCGCCGGCGGGCGAGCTCGACCTGCCCGCGTTGCTGCGCACGATGGCCGAGTCGATGCGGGCCCAGCCCGTGCCGCCCGAGACGGCCTTCGACGAGTCGCGGCGGCGGGTGGCGACGGCGATGCGGGTCGACGCGATGGTGGTCGTCGCCCCCGCGCCTGCCCTCGCGCCCGCGGAGGGCCAGGCCGCGTGGAGACCTCCGGCGCACCGGGAGGGGCCGCGCAGGCCCGCCGTGGCGCACCGGGACGGCGCGTGGGAGCCGGCCGCGGCCCTGGCGGTCGACCGGGCGGGCGCGCGGGTGCTGCTGGTGGCCGGGCGGAGCGCCGAGGGCGGCCGCCTCGGGCCGAGGCAGTCGGCGCAGCAGGCCGATCCCGCGCTGGCCGGCCTGCTGGGCGACGTTCTCGACGCCCAGTTCGCCTGGACCAAGGCGGCCTTCGCGCTCTGACGCGGCGCGGCGAAGGCGGCAATGAGCCGGACGCATCCCCGGCCCCCGACTACTCTCCTTTGGAAGGGCATGTCTGGTGGTGGAGGGATTCGTGACGGTCAACGGGGCTGCGAGCCGCGAGGCGTCTCCTGCGGCGATGGCGGCCGGTGAGGCGGTCGGCCGGGTCCTGGGCACCCAGGCCGCCTCGCCGCTGTCGTTCTGGGTCGGCCTGGAGCCCGGCAAGGTGCTCCAGCTCGACGACGTCGTGGTCACCAGGCGCGACGTGCCCGGCCACGGCCCGGTGCTGGTCGCCGGCGTGGTGACCACGGTCGAGGCCAGGCACGAGGGCGCCGCCTACGACTCCGACGTGTTCCTCATCGCCGAGGGCGCGCTGCCCGCCGCCGTGGTCGAGGTGGCCGAGGTGCGGGTGACCAGGGTCGAGCCCGAGGTGTTCGTGCCGCCGCTGCCGGGCGCCAAGGTCTTCCTGGCCGGGGCCGGCGACCGCGACCAGGCGCTCTACTTCGACGTGATGGACCGCCGGGTGCCCATGGGCATGGGCCGCGACGGCCTGCCGCTCTACGTCAACTTCGACTTCCTCGACGGCACCCGCGGCGCGCACGTGTCGATCTCCGGCGTCTCCGGCGTGGCCACCAAGACGTCCTTCGCCACGTTCCTGCTCTACTCGATCTTCAACTCGGGCGTGCTCGACGCCGAGTCGGCCAACACCAAGGCGCTGATCTTCTCCGTCAAGGGCGAGGACCTGCTCTTCCTCGACCACGACAACGTGCGCCTCGACGAGCAGGCGCGGGCCGCGTACGCCCGGCTCGGGCTGCCCGCCCAGCCGTTCGGCAGCGTGCACGTGTTCGCGCCGCCGCGGCCCGGCGACCCCAACGGCGTGCCGCACGTGTCCGCCCGCACCCAGGGCGTCAGCTCGTTCTACTGGACGCTGGTCGAGCTGTGCGAGGAGGAGCTGCTGCGGTTCGTCTTCGCCGACGCCGACGACGAGCGCGCCGGCTACTCCCTGCTGGTGGGCCAGGTGGCGGCACGGCTGAAGTCCTGGGCCGAGCCGGTCGGCGACGGCGGCGCGGTCATGATCAGGGGCACCGCCTGCCGCACCTTCGGCGACCTGGTCGAGCTGCTGTCCGACCAGTTGCAGGACGAGGCCACCCGCATCGAGTGGACCGGCGCCCAGACCCCGCTCGGCACGGTCAACGCCTTCCTGCGCAGGCTGCGCAGCGCGGTCAAGCCGCTGTCCCCGATCGTCCGCGGCGACCTGCCGTTCTTCCGGGCCCACTCGGTGCGCACGTCCGACGCCCAGGTCACCATCGTCGACCTGCACAACCTGCCCGAACGCGCCCAGCGGTTCGTGGTGGGCGTGGTGCTGCGCGGCGAGTTCCACCGCAAGGAGACCTCGGGCACGGCCAAGCCGCTGCTGTTCGTGGTGCTCGACGAGCTGAACAAGTACGCGCCGCGCGAGGGCGACTCGCCGATCAAGGAGATCCTGCTCGACGTGGCCGAGCGCGGCCGGTCGCTCGGCGTGATCCTCATCGGCGCCCAGCAGACCGCCTCCGAGGTCGAGCGCCGCATCGTCTCCAACAGCGCCGTGCGCGTCGCCGGCCGCCTCGACCCGGCCGAGGCCGCCCGCTCCGAGTACGGCTGGCTGCCCCCGGCCGTCAGGGAACGCGCCACGATCGCCAAACCGGGCACCATGTTCGTCGCCCAGCCGGAGATCCCGGTGCCGCTGGCCGTCGCCTTCCCGTTCCCCGCCTGGGCGACCCGGCCGGCCGAGGCGGCGTCGAAGGCCAGCCCGTCGGCCGATCCGTTCCAGGGGTTGCCGGGCGTCGAAGACGACATTCCGCCGTTCTGAAGGGAGCTCGGTGAAATTCCTGCACACCGCGGACTGGCACGTGGGCAAGGTGCTCAAGGGCCGCTCCCGCATGGACGAGCACCGGGCCGTGCTGCGCGAGCTGGTCGCGGCGGCCCGCACCCACGACGTCGACGCGGTCGTGGTGGCCGGCGACCTGTTCGACACCTCGGCGCCGACGCCGGAGGCCCAGTCGCTGGTGCTCAACGCGCTCATGGCGCTGCGCGGCGACGGCCGTGACGTGGTGGTGCTGGCCGGCAACCACGACAACCCGCAGCTCTTCGAGGTCTACCGGCCGGTGCTCGGCAAGCTCGGCATGCACGTGGTGGGCGTCTTCCGCCGCCCCGACGCGGGCGGCACGCTGGCCTTCACCGCGCGCTCGGGGGAGCCGGTGCGGCTGGGCGTGCTGCCGTTCCTGTCCCACCGCTATGTCGTACGCGCCGCGGAGGTGCTCACCGGCACCACCGCCGACCACAACCGCGACTACGCCACCCGCATCTCCGAGCTGGTCGGCGCGCTGACCGCGGGCTTCCAGAGCGACACCGTCAACCTGATCACCACGCACGGCACCCTGCCGGGCGGCGCGTTCGGCGGTGGCGAGCGCGAGGCCCAGTCGATCTTCTCCTACTACTTCGAGTCCAACGCCTTCCCGGTCTCCACCCAGTACGCCGCGCTCGGCCACCTGCACCGCAGGCAGCAGATCCCCGGCCCGTGCCCGATCTGGTACAGCGGCTCGCCGCTGGCCGTCGACTTCGGCGAGGAGGGCAACACGCCGGGCGCGCTGCTGGTGGAGGTCACGCCGGGGCGGCCCGCGGTGGTCCGGGAGCTGACGTTCGCCTCGGCGCGCCGGCTGCGCACGGTGCGCGGCACGCTGGAGCAGCTGGAGGGCCTGGAGGCGGGCGACGACTGGCTCAAGGTGATCGTGGAGGAGAAGCCCCGCGTCGGCCTGTCCGACCAGGTGCGCGACCTGCTGCCCGGCTCGGTCGACGTCGTCCTCGACGAGCGGTTCCGGCCGGTGCCCGCGGTGCGCCGGGCGGGGTCGGCCGCGCGCAGCCCGCGCGAGCTGTTCCGCGAGTACCTGACCGCGACCGGCCGCCACGACGACCAGGTCGCCGCCCTGTTCGACCGGCTCTACGACGAGGTGACCGGCTGATGCGTCCCCTGCTGCTGCACCTCGACCACTTCGGCAGTTTCCGCGAGCCGGCCACCGTCGACTTCTCCGACACCGAGTACTTCGCCCTGGTCGGCCCGACCGGCGCCGGCAAGAGCACGATCATCGACGCCATCTGCTTCGCCCTGTACGGCACCGTCCCGCGCTGGGGCAAGGAGAACGTCATCGCCCACGCCCTTGCGCCGTCGGCGAGCTCGGGCAAGGTGGCGCTGGTGTTCGAGAGCGACCGGCGGCGCTACGGCGTGGTGCGCTCGCTGGTCCGCGACGCCAAGGGGACCGTCCGCACCAAAGAGGCCAGGATCGACGAGCTCGACCCGGCGGCGCCGCTCGACGCGGCGTACGAGATGGTGCTGAAGCCGCTGGCCGAGGGCGAGAACGTCACGCCCGAGGTGCAGCGGGTGACCGGCCTGGAGTACAAGTTCTTCACCCAGTGCGTGGTGCTGCCGCAGGGCCGGTTCGCCGAGTTCCTGCACGCCGCGCCGCGCGAGCGCCAGGACCTGCTGGTGCAGCTCCTCGACGCCGACGTCTACGAGCTGATCAGGCAGCGGGCCGCCCGCGACGAGGAGGCCGCGCGCAACGCCGCCGCCTTCGCCCGCGACCAGCTCGCCAAGCTGGCCGGCGCGTCCGACGAGGCCGAACGCGAGCTGGCCGACCGGCTGGCCGCGCTGCGGCGGCTGGCCGGCACCATCGACACCGACCTCGACCTGCTGCGCTCCCGCGAGGCCGACATCGGGCGGGCCGAGCAGGAACGCGCGTCCGTGGCCGAGCGGCAGTCGGCGCTGGCCGCGCTGCGCATGCCGCCCGCGGTGCCGACGCTGGCCTCGGCCCGCCGCGAGGCCGCCGACGCGGTCGCCGCGCTGGAGACCGAGGCGGCCTCCGTGGAGGCCGACGAGCACGAGGCGTTCGAGGCGCTGGCCGCGCTGGGCGACCGCGCCGAGCCGGTGGCCGCGCTGGCCGCCCTCGACGCCCGCGAGCGCCTCACCGCCCAGGCCGCCGACGCCCGCAGGGCGGCGGCCGAGGCCGCCACGGCGCTGGAACGCCTCACCCCCGCGGTCGCCGACGCCGAACGCGCCCTGACCGCCGCCGAGCACGAGCGCGAACGGCTGCGCGACGCCCACACCGCGGCCGGTCTGAGCCACCGGCTGGCCGTGGGGGAGCCGTGCCCGCTCTGCCTGCGCCCGCTCACCGAGCTGCCCCACCACGACCGGCCCGCCGATCTCGGCGCCGCCGACCGCGCCCTGGCGGCCGCCCGCGACCACGCGACCCGTGGCCGGGCGGCCCTGGCCAAGGCCGAGACGTCGGCGTCCATGCTGGCCACGCAGTCCGGCAGGCTCGACGCCGAGCTGGCCGCGCTGCCCGCCCCCGGCGACCGCAACGAGATCGAAGGCCGCCTGGCCGCCATCGCCAAGGCCGAGGCCCTGGCCACCGAGGCCCGTACGGCCATGCGCAACACGCGCAAGAAGCTCGAACGCGCCCGTACCGCCGCCGAACAGGTCGAACGGCAGGCCGAGAGCGCCTGGCAGACCCTCTCGGCCACCCGCGACCGGCTGCTCGTGCTCGCGCCCTCCGGCGAGGCCCCGCCGCCGCTCACCCGCGACGACCTCCACCGCGCCTGGACCGAGCTGCTCGGCTGGCGCGACCGGGCCGCCGAGGCCGCCCGCGCCGCCCTGACCGAGCGGGAGCAGGAGCTAGCCCAGGCCACCGCCCGGCTCGCCGCCGAACGCCACCGGCTGACCGAACGCCTGGCCGAGCACGGCGTCACCGTCCCGCGCAACGCCACCCCCGACCAGCTCGGCGCGGCCGTCGCCGGAGCGGTCGCGCGGGCCGACGGCGCCCTCGAACGGGTCCGCGAGGAACGCAGGCGCGCCGCCGAGCTGGAGACCGCCGTCGCGGAGAAGGATCACGAGGCCAAGGTCGCCCACGAGCTGGCGCTGCGCCTGCGGGCCAACGCCTTCGAGCGGTGGTTGTGCGCCGAGGCGCTGGCCGTGCTGGTCGCCGCGGCGTCCGAGACGCTGATGGAGCTGTCCGACGGCCAGTACGAGCTGGCGCTCGGCGAACGCACCGGCGACATCGAGGTCATCGACCACGGCGAGGCCGGCCTGCGGCGCAGCGCCCGTACGCTGTCCGGCGGCGAGACCTTCCAGGCCGCGCTGTCCCTGGCCCTGGCGCTGTCGGGGGCCGTCGCCAGAGGGCTCGACTCGATCTTCCTGGACGAGGGCTTCGGCACCCTCGACCCGGCCACCCTCGACACCGTCGCGACCACCCTCGAACGCCTGGCCGCCGGTCAGGAGCGCATGATCGGCGTCGTCACCCACGTCCCGGCGCTGGCCGACCGGGTGCCGGCGCGCTTCGAGGTGCTGCGCGACGCGAAGGGCTCGCACGTGCGCAAGGTGGGGCCGTGAACCCGGGCTTCACCGTCGACCCCTGGGACCCGGGGTACGCCGCCGCGATCGCCGTCGAGGCCCTGTCCGAGCTGGGCGCCACCAGCGCCGAGCTGGTCCTCGACATCGAGCGGCCGGCCGCCGACTGGAAGCCGGTCACGCCGGGCCCCGGCGCCGCCGCCCCCGAGACGTTGCTGGTCGCCGACGGGGTGCGCCGGATCGACGCCCGCGTGTGGGTGCACGATCCCGACCTGCCGATGCCCGTCCCCGGGATCGCCGCCTCCTACGCCGCCGGGATCGTCCGCTGCGGGCGCGAGGGCGCCGAGCTGGCCGCGATCGAGGTCAACAGGACGCTGATCTCGGCCTCGCCGTACGCGCCCGAGGTCAAGACCGCGCACGCCTCCTACCTGCCGAACAAGGCCGCCGACTCCAGCTTCGAGGAGCTGTCGCTCGCCCTGCAACGCCAGGTCACCCAGCTGGAGGTGGACCTCGCGGTCCGCCACCGGTCGCTGGGCGACGACCTGCTGCTGGTGGACGGCCCGCTGCGGGGGCGCACCCACCTGCCCCGGACGGTCGGCTACATCAAGACGCACCACGCGGCGTACCTGCCGCAGCCGCAGTCGGCCGTGGTGGCCGCGCTCACACCGGGGCAGCGCACGCCGGTGTTCCTCATGGGCACGAGCTGGCGCCGGCACGCCTGGTACCTGCGGCTGCCGGTCCAGTCGACGGCGCCGTGGGCGGGGATCGCCCGCTGCGAGGCCAGCGCCGAGCTCGACCCCGCGCAGGTCGTCGAGCTGGCCGACGCCGTCACGCTGGCCCTGCCGGCGCTGGCCGGCGTCGACTACAAGGACCCGCGCGCCCCGCAGAACCTGGTCCCGATCGGCGGCCTGGAGAAGCTGCTCCGCCACCACCTGGGCGACCCGCGCCTGCTCTACCGCTCACTGCGCACGGCCGCCCACCAGTAGCCGGGTCAGCCGGCCGGGAGGGTGGCGGTGACGACCAGGCCGCCGCCCTCGCGCGGGCGGGCCGTCACGTCGCCGCCGTGCGCGACGGCCACCGAGCGCACGATCGACAGCCCGAGCCCCGCGCTCATCCCGGTGACCACCCGTTCGGCGCCGTGCCGGTGGAACGGCTTGAACAGCAGCGGCACGTCGTACGGCGGCACGCTCGGCCCGCTGTTGGTCACCTCCACCTCGGCCAGGCCGCCGGGCGCCGTCCGGCTCACCACCCGGACCCATCCGCCGCCGTCGCCGAGGTTGTGCCGGATGCCGTTCTCGACCAGGTTGTGCACCAGTCGTTCGAGCAGCAGCGCGTCGCCCGCGGTCGGCGCGGGCCCGGCTTCCTCCTTCACGACGACGTTCGCCTCCGCGGCGGCGCGGGCGGTCTGGGCGACCACGTGCGAGACGATGTCGGCGAGGTCCACCGGGGAGCGGTCGGCGATCTCCTGGTCGGAGCGGGCCAGCAGCAGCAGGCCGGAGATGAGCCGCTCGTGGCGGGCGTTGATCTGCAGCAGGCTCTCGCCCAGCTCCTTGACGTCGTCGGAGGCGGTACGCCGGTGCATCGCCAGCTCCACCAGGGCCCGGTTGAGCGTCAGGGGCGTGCGCAGCTCGTGGGAGGCGTTCGCGACGAACCTGCGCTGGCCGTCGAAGGAGTGGTCGAGCCGCTCTACCATCGTGTCGAACGTGTCGGCCAGCGTCTTGACCTCGTCCGGGGGGCCGCCGAGCGCGATGCGCTCGTGCAGGCCGCGTTCGGCCATGGGGGCGGCGGCGATCCTGCGCGCGGCCTCGGTCACCAGGTGCAGCGGGGCCAGCACGCGTCCGGCCACCACCCAGCCGAGCCCGATGGCGGTCCCGCACACCACGACGAGCGCGATCGCGCCCTGGGTGAGCAGCGAGGTCACGGCGGCCTCCCGCACCCCTTCCTCCTGCTGCCGCATCCAGTTGACGGCGGCGGGGCCGACCAGCTCGACGCCGTCCTGCTTGAGGAAGATCACGTTCTTGCGGATGCCGTCACTGGTCACGAACCGGTTCTCGAAGGACTGCGCGAGCTGCTGGTTGAACAGCAGGTACGTGACGCCCAGCAGGGCCAGCCCCGCCACCAGGAACAGGGCGCCGTACACGAGGGTGAGGCGCAGCCTGAGGGTGGGGTGGGGCAGTCTCATGCGATCCGGTACCCCACTCCCGGCACCGTCTCCACCACCGGCGGGTCGGCCAGCTTGCGGCGCAGCTTGAGTATCGTCAGCCGCACCGCGCCGGTGAACGGGTCGGCGTGCTCGTCCCACGCCTTCTCCAGCAGGTGCTCGGCCGAGACGACCGTGCCCTGCGCCCGCATCAGCTCGGCCAGGACGGCGAACTCCTTCTTCGACAGCGGCACGAACCGCCCGTTCCTGAACACCTCCCTGCGCCCCGGGTCGAGCGTGATCCCGGCCCGGCGCAGCACCGGGGGAGTGGCCGGCCGTGAGCGCCGTCCCAGTGCCAGGACGCGCGCCGCCAGCTCGGGGAAGGCGAACGGCTTGGACAGGTAGTCGTCGGCGCCGATGGACAGCCCGCTGACCCGGTCGTCGAGCTGGGCGGCGGCCGTGAGCATCAGCACCCGCGCGTCGGACTCGGAGGCGACGAGCTCCCTGCACACGTCGTCGCCGTGCACGCGCGGCAGGTCGCGGTCCAGGACGACCACGTCGTAGTCGTTGACCGCGATCCGCTCCAGCGCCGCCGCGCCGTCGTGCGCGAGGTCGACCGCGTGGGTCTCGTCGCGCAGCCATTCGGCGATCGCGCCGGCGAGCACGCGCTCGTCCTCCACCACCAGCACCCGCATTCCGTACCTCCGGCTCGATTCTTGCGCGGGTGGTATTTGATCCGGATAAGCCGGAGATGGAAACGCTGGAGAAACACGTCCGCGTATTGCATCTCCCCTCGTAAGGCCACCGGCCTTCGATGGAGGAGGACATTCATGCGAGGACGATCCCTCATGGCGCTGGCCGCGGCCGCGCTGTTCCTGACGGCGTGCGGTGCCCAGGAAGGCGGATCGGACGTGGCGTCGGTGACCGGCACCGGCGCCAAGCCGACGGCCGGCGCCCCGGCCACCGCCGACCGCAACGCGCAGGCCGTGAAGTACACCACCTGCCTGCGTGAACAGGGCCTGGACATCGCCGACCCCGGCCCGGACGGCCGGATCCAGATGAAGTTCGACAAGGGCTCCGGCGGCCCGGAGAAGGTCCAGAAGGCGATGGACGCCTGCAAGGCGCTCCAGCCCGCGGGCATGAACCTGGGCAAGGGCGGCGACCCCAAGCAGGCCGAGAACATGCGCAAGCAGGCGCAGTGCATGCGGGACAACGGCGTGGAGGCGTTCCCCGACCCTGAGGGCGGCATGATGCGCATCACGCCCGAGGTCGGCGAGGACCCCGACTTCAAGGCCGCGCAGGAGAAGTGCCGGATGAACATCGGCGGGGGACAGGGGGGCTCTTGATGGACACGGCCACCATCGACGGAAAGGCCGAGCCGGACGCCCCTTCCCCCCGCGCCCGCCGCCGCCGCGGCGGGCGGGCGGTCCTCGCTCTCGTCGGGGTGGCCGCCGTCGCGGGGGCGGCGGTCCTGGCGGTCAATCCAGGCGGGGTGCTGGACGGCGGCGCCGCCCCGTCCGCGTCGGCCGGCGCGCTGCCGCCGGCCACCACCCCGGTCACCCGCCAGACGCTGAACGACACCAGGGACGCCGACGGCGAGCTCGGCTACGGCCCGGTCACCACGGCCATGGCCAGGAAGGCCGGCACCGTCACCTGGCTCCCGGACAGCGGCGACCTGATCACCCGCGGCCGGTCCCTGTACCGCCTGGACAACAAGCCGGTCATGCTCCTGTACGGCACCACCCCCGCCTACCGCGACCTGCGGATCGGCAGCGAGGGCAAGGACGTCGAGAACCTGGAGCGCAACCTGCGCAAGCTCGGCTACGACGGCTTCACCGTGGACGACGAGTACACCTACGACACCGCCCAGGCGGTGCGGGAGTGGCAGGAGGACCGCGGCCTCGACGAGACCGGCGTGGTGGAGCTGGGACGGGTCGTCTTCGCCCCCGGCAAGGTCCGGGTGGAGAGCCTGGAGGCCGAGCAGGGCCAGCCCACCGGCCCCGGCCAGAAGATCCTCACCTACACGGGCACGAAGAAGGTCGTCACCGCCGAACTGGCCGCCGAGGACCAGCGGATGGCCAGGAAGGGCACCAAGGTCTCGGTCACCATGCCGGACGGCAAGGACGTGACCGGCCGGATCACCGAGGTGGCCACGATCATCGACCCCGGTGACGGGCAGAACGCCGACCCGGAGACCCGCCTGGAGGTGCAGGTCTCGCTGGGGAACGCCAAGGCCGCCAAGGGGCTGGACCGGGCGGCGGTGAAGGTGACGTTCACCGCCGACCGGCGGAAGGGCGTGCTGACCGTGCCGGTGTCGGCGCTGGTCGCGTTGCGGGAGGGCGGGTTCGGGGTGGAGGCGGTGGAGGGCGGCAGGTCGCGGTACGTCGCCGTGCGGACCGGGTTGTTCGCCGGTGGCCGCGTCGAGATCTCCGGCGACGGGCTCACCGACGGCATGACAGTGGGAATCCCGAAATGACCCCCACCCCGACTCCCTCCGAACCCACCCCCCCGTCCCCTGCGGGTGCGGGGCGGAGCATGATCGTGCTCACCGACGTGTCCAGGACCTATCCGGGCGGGGTGGCCGCGCTGGACTCGGTGTCGCTGGAGGTCCGGCACGGCGAGCTGGTCGCCATCGTCGGCCCGTCGGGCTCGGGCAAGTCCACGATGCTCAACGTCGTCGGCACCCTCGACCGTCCGTCGGCGGGCCGCGTCGAGATCGACGGCCACGACGTCTCCAAGCTGTCGGACAACCAGCTCTCGGCGCTGCGCGCGACCACGATCGGCTTCGTCTTCCAGCACTTCCACCTGGCCGCCAAGGTCACCGCCCTGGACAACGTGGCCGACGGCCTGATCTACACCGGCCTGCCGCCGGCCGAACGCCGCCGCCGGGCCGGGACGGCGCTGCGCCGCGTCGGCCTCGGGCACCGCGTCGACCACGAGCCGCACGAGCTGTCGGGCGGCGAGCGGCAGCGCGTGGCCATCGCCAGGGCGGTGGCCGGCGACCCGCCGCTGCTGCTGGCCGACGAGCCCACCGGCGCGCTGGACTCGGTGTCGGGCGCCGGCGTGATGGACCTGCTGCACGAGCTGAACGGGAGCGGCACCACCATCGTGATCATCACCCATGACCGGGAGATCGCCGCCGGCCTCCCCCGCCAGGTGAGCATGCGAGACGGCCGGATCGTCTCCGACTCGGCATCTGAACCCGGTGCGGAGCGGCGCGGGCGCGGCGAAGAGGGCGGTGGCCGGTGCGTGCGCGAGCCCGTCGAATCCGAGGTGGCGTGATGGCGACCCTGGAGCGTCCCCGGCTCTCCCCGGCCAGGATGCGCCCGCGCGACGTGATGCGGGTGGGCGCGGTCGGCCTGCGTACGCGCCCGCTGCGGGCGTTCCTGTCGGCGCTCGGCATCGCGATCGGCATCGCCGCGATGATCGGCGTGGTGGGCATCTCGTCCTCCTCCAGCGCCGAGCTGGACCGTACGCTGTCCGCGCTGGGCACGAACCTGCTCACCGTCTCCTCCGGCACCACGCTCCTGGGCGAGGCGGCCCAGATGCCGACGGACGCCGAGGCGATGATCGAGCGCATCGGCCCGGTGGAGTCGGTCTCGTCCACGGGCAAGGTGCCCGAGGCCAAGGTCTACCGGAGCGAGGAGATCCCGACGCCCCAGACCAACGGCCTGGTCACGATCGCCGCCCGCCTCGACCTGCTGCCGACCGTGGGCGCGACGGTCCGCCGCGGCGCCTGGCTCAACGCGGCCACCGAACGCTACCCGGCCGTGGTGCTCGGCTCGGCCGCCGCCCAGCGGCTCGGCATCGGCACGGTCACCCCCGACACGCAGGTGGTGATCGGCGGCATCCGGTTCACGGTGGTCGGGCTGCTCGACCCGGTGCCCCTGGCCGAAGAACTGGACAGCGCGGCCCTGGTCGGCTGGCCGGTCGCGGAGTCCAGGCTGGACTTCGACGGGCATCCGACCACGCTCTACACCCGCTCGCAGGAGGCGAGGCTGGAGGACGTGCGGTCGGTCCTGGCCGGCACGGCCAACCCCGAGGCGCCCAACGAGGTGGACGTCTCCCGCCCGTCCGACGCGCTGGCCGCCAAGCAGGCGACCAGCCAGGCCTTCGCCGGGCTGCTGCTCGGCGTCGGGGCGGTGGCGCTGCTCGTCGGCGGCGTCGGCGTGGCCAACACGATGGTCATCTCGGTGCTGGAGCGCCGCGCGGAGATCGGCCTGCGCCGTTCGCTCGGCGCGACGCGCGGCCAGATCCGCACCCAGTTCCTCGCCGAGTCGCTGCTGCTGTCCGCGCTGGGCGGCGCGGGCGGGATCCTGCTGGGGGCCGGCGTCACCGTCGCCTACGCCTTCTCCCGCGGGTGGCCGGCCGTGGTGCCCGCGTGGGCGACCGTCGGGGGCCTGGCGGCCACGCTGCTCATCGGCGCGGTGGCCGGGCTCTACCCGGCCGTGCGCGCCTCCCGGCTGTCGCCGACGGAGGCGCTGTCGGCGCCCTGAGACAAGCGCCTCGGGTCAGGACAGAGTGGCCTCGGGGGCGGGGGAGTAGCAGGTCGTCCTGCCGACGATCCTGACGTTCGGCCCGTCGAGCACGGTGAGCTCGAACGTCAGGTTCGTCCGGGGGTTGCGCACGACGGAGACGACAGGGGTCTCGTCACGCAGGTCGAGATCCTCGACGATCTGGTCGTAGCCCATGTCCTGGAGGGTGTGCAGCAGGCCGTCGGGGGCGTCGGCGGCCTCGCCCTCGGCCCGGACGAGCCGGCGCACCTGGCCGGGCACGCACGAGCGGTCTTCGGTCTCGTCGGAGCGGTCGGCCGGCGACACATGCAGCGCGGCGCTGGTGAGCAGGGTGTCGGTGTCGGCGGTGAGCTGCCTGGCCGCCTCCTCGAAGGAGGACTGGCGGCCGGAGGTACAGGCTGCCGCGACCGCGACGCATACAAGCACCGCGGACATCACGACCGAGCGACCAGCCAGGCGCACGTTGGGACGATATCGGAGATCAATTCCGGGCGCAGGGGATTAACGCCATATTAATGGCCGATATCAAAAGGCAATCCGGCCGCGCATTCTCAGGAGGGGCCGGTTCTCAGCTCGTCCAGCTTGCGTTCGATGCGGTCGAGGCGCCGGCACAGGTCCTCCAGGTCACCGCGTTCGGCTCCCTCCTCCTCGGGGCGCAGGTGAACCAGGAGCGAGCCGCCGGGCTCCAGGCGTACCAGGTCGGTGTCGGTGACGCTCTCGGCCCCCCGGAGCTGGAGCATCACGTTGAGGTCGGCCTGCCGGACGCCCATCCGGCGCAGCGCCGAGGGGATGAAGTGCCCGTCGCGGGCCAGGACGACCGGCGTGCCCTCGAACACCCTGCCGACCGAGGGCACGGTCGCCGCCAGCCGCACCACGACCGAGTTGACCGCCACCAGGATCACCACGCCCACCAGGCCGCCGATCAGCGAGTTGTCCGGACCGATGATCGCGTTCTGCACGACGTTGCTCATCAGCAGCATGACCACGAAGTCGAAGTTGTTGAGCTGCGCGATGCCGCGTTTGCCGGCGATGCGGAGCAGCACGGCGATCGTCACGTAGACGGCGATCGTCCTGACGGTCTTGTCGGCGACGGAGACCCCCAGGTCGAACAGGTCGCTCACCGGCGCCTCAGCTTGGCGATCAGCCCCAGGTCCTCCACGCAGCGTCCGAGCCCCAGGGCCACCGAGTCGCTGGGCCGCTCCGCGCGCCGCACCGGCATGGACAGCCCCTCCTGCAACCGCCGGCGCAGGCCGGGCAGCAGCGCGCCGCCGCCGACCAGCACCATTCCGCGCTCGCCCAGGTCGGCGGTCAGCTCGGGAGGGCAGCGTTCCATGGTGTACTCCGCGGCCCGCACGATGTGCTCGACCGGCTGGACGGCCGCCTCGCGGACGCGCGCCGCGGGCAGCGCCACCGCGCGCTCCTCGCCGGTGCCGGCGTCCCTGCCGCGGATCAGCACGTTCCCGGTCGGCTCCCGCGTCGCGCGCAGCTTGGCCGACTCGGCCTCCCGCTCGTCGGCCAGCAGGCCGTGCTCGTCCTCGACCAGGCGGGCGACCGCGCGGGTCACGGCGTTCCCGCCGCCGCGCACGGTTCCGGCGGCGACCACGGCCCCGCAGGAGAGCACGGCGACCCTGGTGGCGTCCCGGCCGATGTCGACGACCATGTGCCCGGCGCCGTCGCGGACCGGCAGGCCCGCGCCGAGCGCGGCCGCGATCGCGTGTTTGACCAGCAGGATCCCGCGGGCCTCCGCCTCGAAGCCGGCGTCGCGCAGCGCCACCCGCTCGATCGGCGTGAACTCGTCGGGCACGGCCATCACCAGGCGCGGCCGGGGGAACGGGTGCCGGTGCACCTTGCGCAGGAAGTGCCTGATCATGCGCCGGGCGAGCTCGCCGTCCTGGGGCAGGCCGTCGCTGATCGGCCAGTACGTCTCGCCGTCCGCGCCGTCCGCGCCGTCCAGGGCCTCGGCGCCGAAGCCGACGACCCTGCCCGTCTGCCTGTCGCGCAGGACGACCGACGGCTCGTCCAGCACGATGCCCCTGCCCTTGGCGTAGATCCTCGTGCCGGCCGCGCCGAGGTCGATCGCCAGGTCACGACCCAGGAGGCTCATCGCCGCACTGGGAGGTTGAGCATCATGCCTGGGTGTATATCCGGCGCTTCTCCAACGCAACACCAGGAACCGCAGAGTTCCGTTTTACCCTTCGCGCCGCAGGGCGGCCAGGGTCTCGTCGGCCCACTCGATGCCGGAGCGCGCCTGGTGCAGGCCGAGGGACAGCGCGTACTGGCCGAACAGGCCCCCGGGCCGGCAGTCGAGCGTCGCGAGGCGGGCCTGGAAGTGGGCCTTGATGCGCTCGACCACGGCGACGGCCTGCCCGGTGTCGAGCAGGGCCAGCAGGAACGCCTGGAGGGCGGTCTCGCTGCGCACGGTCGCCGACGGGTCGTGGCCGACCAGCCACTCGGTGACCAGCGCGCGGCCCTCGGCGGTGATGGCGTAGATCTTGCGGCCCCGGGCGCCCTCGTGCTCGACCGTCACCAGGCCGTCGGCGGCCATCTTGACCAGTTCCGGATAGATCTGCGTGTGCCCCGCCTGCCAGACGTGGTTGAGCGAGTGCTCGAACTTCTTGGCCAGGTCGTAGCCGCTGGCCGGGCCTTTGGTGGCGAGCAGGCCGAGGAGCGCGATCCGCAGGGACATGCCCGCCAGCATAGCGAAGGCTTGACATGTCAGCTCTTACATATCAATCTTCACCTGTGACTAATGACATGAAGACCAAGGGCAACGGGCTGGTGTTGCTGGCGGTGCTCGGCGGGATGTTCCTGGCGATGCTCGACCAGACGATCGTCGGCACCGCGCTGCCCCGCATCACCGGCGAGCTGGGCGGCACCCGGCTCTACACCTGGGTGGTCACGGCCTATCTGCTCACCTCCACCGTCACCGTGCCGCTGTACGGCAGGCTGTCCGACCAGCACGGCAGGAAGCCGCTGCTGCTCGTCGGGATGTCGGTGTTCGTCGTCGGATCGGCGTTGTGCGGGCTCGCCCAGGACATGACCCAGCTCATCGCCTTCCGCGCCGTGCAGGGGCTGGGCGCGGGCGCGTTGCTGCCGCTGTCGCTGGCCCTGGTGATGGAGATGTTCCCGCCCGGACGCAACGGCGCCCGCGTGCAGGGCGCGCTCGGCGGCGTGATGGCGTTGACGTACCTGGCCGGGCCCTTCCTGGGCGGGTTGTTCACCGACCACGCGAGCTGGCGGTGGGCCTTCTACGTGAACGTGCCGCTCGGGATCGTGCTGATCGCGATCGTGGTGCTGCGGCTGCCGTTCCGTCCGGGCACCGGCGGCGGGGGCCGGCCGGACTACGCGGGCATCGCGGTGTTCAGCGTGGCCATCAGCGCCCTGCTGCTCGGCCTGACCGAGAAGGGCCTGGACGGCAACTCCTGGACCTCCCCGCCCGTGGCCGGGCCGATCCTGCTGGCGCTGGTCCTGCTGGCCGCGTTCGTGCTGGTCGAGCTGCGGGCGGCGAACCCGGTCATGCCGATGCACCTGTTCCGGGACCGTACGTACACGCTGGTCAACGCGACCTCGTTCTTCACCGCCTTCTGCATGTACGCCGGCGTGGTGTTCCTGCCGCGCTACTTCCAGCAGGCGCTGGGCGTCAGCGCCACCGAGTCCGGGCTGAGGATCTACCCGATGACGCTGGCGATGGTGGCGGGCAGCGCGCTCATGGGCACGCTGATGTCCAGGACGCGCACGTACAAGCCGTGGCTGGTCGGGGCGCCGTTCCTGCTGGTGGCCGGCAGCCTGCTCTGCCTGAACCTCACCGTGCGCACCGACGGCCTGCTGCTGGCCGGGTGGATGGCGCTGCTCGGGCTCGGCATGGGGCCGATGTTGTCGGGGCTGACCGTGGCCGTGCAGCAGGCCGTCGCGCCGCGGTACATCGGCACGGCCTCGGCCAACCTCACCTTCTTCCGGCAGATCGGCGGCTCGGTGGCGCTGGCGCTGGCCGGCACCGCGTACACGTCGGTCATCACCACGGACGCGCCGGTCCACGGGCTCGCGGCCGCGCACGCCTCGGCGGCGGCCGTGGTCATCCCGTCGCTGGGCGTGGCGGGCGCGGTGATCGCCCTGGTCGCGCTGGTCATGATGCCTGGCAGGCGGCTGGAGCAGGCGCCCGCGGCGGAAAGCAGAGTGGAGGCCGGTTTCGCGTCGTAAGCGACGTCGTGCGAAGCTGTGGATGTCCCCAGAACCAGGAGGTCCTCATGGCGGAAACACCGGAGCCGGAAGTCAGCGAGACTCCCGAGGACGAGATGAAGCGCAAGTTCCGCGAGGCGTTGGAACGCAAGCGCGGGCAGCAGGCCGACTCGGCCGCGGGTGGCAGGGGCGTGGACCCGTCGAAGATCCACGGGGCGCACGGTCCGGCAGCGAGTAAAAGATCCTTCAGGCGCAAGAGCGGCGGCTGAAAGGTCCGATTTAGCAGGGGGTACGGCATGCCGTGCCCCCTTTCTCTTTACCTCGATAGGTAGATCTTTACCCGGTTCATGACGATTCGTTTGTATTTGTCCGAATCTCTGGGTACCGTCTTAACCAATTACCAGCTGGTGGCGTAGTCCCTACCAGGAGAGGGACGACAGCTGGCGCCGAATCCCGACTTGTCGGGAACCGGGGACCCATCTCATTGGGGTGAATCCGGCCATGTGCCGGTAGGGCATCTCCACGCCCGAACCCGTCAGCTAACCCGGTAGGCGAGATGGAGAGGACTTCACGCATGTACCACCTCGTCGTACCCCCGGACAGTGTAGTGACGACCGCCTGCTGAGCGGTCTCTTCCCTGACTTCCCCCACGCGCCGCGTAACCACCCTTTCGGCGCTCTGCCCGGTTACGCACCGTAGTCACGCGCGTTCCCCCTGTCCCCTCGCGAAGGACTTCACTGCTTCATGTCTCGATTTGGCCTGCGCTCTCTCGCCCTGCTGTCCGTGTCCGCCATGGGCGCGCTGACGATCTCCGCCACCGGCGCCCACGCCGACACCGGCGACGACCAGAAGATCCTGCTCAAGGGTTCCACGAAGGCCTCCTACTTCTGGGACGACTCCTCCGGCCGGGCCGGCGACACCGGCCTCCCCGCCAGCGGCAAGCCCATGCAGAAGGGCCTGGCCGCCAGCCCGAGCTGGCCCCTCATGACCGAGGGCTACGTGACCTACAACGGCAAGAAGATGCCGTTCTTCGTGGGCGACCGCGGCCCCGGCGAGCCCTCCAGCCGTGGCGTCATGCTCGACCTCGACGCCAAGACCTTCGCCGAGCTGACCGGCGGCACCTTCAACCCCGACACGCTCGGCGTGGACGGCAACGGCGGCCAGGGCCACATCAAGATCGACTACGTCATCACCAAGTGGGGCGACGGCAAGGGCAAGAAGAACTACCCCGTGGCCTTCTCCACCGGCGCGTGGGGCAGGTTCGACGACAACCCGGCCGAGCCTCCCAAGGTGCTGGCCGACAAGCCCGCCGAGGACGCGGCCGGTTCCGCCGGCGGCCAGGTCGGGAAGACCGTCGCGATGGGCGGCACCGTCATGGCCGGCGTGCTCGTGCTGGCCGGCGGCGGCGTGGTGCTCGGCGGCGAGCGCCTGCGCAAGCTCCTCAACGACTGATCTCCGGACAGACCGCTCTTTACGCCTCGCGACTAGAATGACATTCTGGTCGCTGTGATCCAGCGCGCAGCCGCCAACGGCATCGAGATCGCCTACGAGAGCTTCGGCTCACCCGCGGGCAGGCCCCTGCTGCTCATCATGGGACTCGGCGCCCAGCTCATCCACTGGGACGACGAGTTCTGCGAACTCCTGGCCGAGCAGGGCCACCACGTCGTCAGGTTCGACAACCGCGACGCGGGCCTGTCCACCCATCTCCACGACGAGGGCGTGCCCGCATGGGGCGCGCCCTCGCCGTACGTGCTGGACGACCTGGCCGACGACAGCGCCGGGCTCATGGACGTCCTGGGCCTGCCCGCGGCGCACGTCGTCGGCGCCTCGATGGGCGGGATGATCGCCCAGGCGCTGGCCATCCGGCACCCCGCTCGCGTGCTGAGCCTGACCTCGATCATGTCCACGCCCGGCCCGCAGGCGGCCCCGCCGACCGAGGCGGCCGCCGCGGTGCTCTTCGCCAAGCCCGCGACCGACCGCGAGGGGGTCGTCGCCGGCGCGCTGACGACCTGGGCCGTGCTCGGGTCCCCCGGCTGGGAGCTGGACCGCGAACGCGTCACCAGGCTGGCCGGGCTCGCCTTCGACCGCTGCCACGACCCGGCCGGCACGGCCCGCCAGCTCGCCGCCATCATGGCCTCCGGCGACCGCACGTCCGCGCTGGGCGGGCTGAAGGTGCCCGCGCTGGTCATCCACGGCGAGGACGACCAGCTCGTGCCGCTCGCCGGCGGGCGGGCCACGGCCGCCGCCATCCCGGGTGCCCGCCTGGTCACCTACCCCGGCATGGGCCACGACCTGCCCCGCGCCCTCTGGCCCGCGATCGTCGCCGAGATCACCGCCCACACCGGCTCCGCGACGCCCGCCCGGCCCGAGCCCGCCGCGTGACCCGCCGCATGACCCGCCGCGGAGCCTCGCTGCGCGGGCCGGTCAGAGCTCCAGCTTCTCCTCGATGACCTTGAGCATGTGCCGGGCCAGGGCCAGGTTGGCCCGGTTGCGGTCGAGGGCGAGGTAGAGGAACAGGCCCTTGCCGCTGCGACCGGTCAGCGGGCGGATGATGTGGTACTGGGCGGTCAGCGTGATCAGGATGTCCTCGATGCCGTCCTTGAGGCCCAGCGAGTCCATCGTGCGCAGTTTGGCCTTGATGACCTCGGTGTTGCCCGCCGCCGCGACCTGTAGGTCCAGCTCCTTCGAGCCGCCGAGCGTGCCGAGCGCCATGCCGCTGCCGTGGTCGACGATCGCCGCCCCGATCGTGCCGTCGATGCTCATCATCTCTTTGAGGGAGACGTCCATGCCTGCCATGCTTTCCTCCGCTTCGGTGGGGATGGTCAGTGCTTGCGTGCCACGGCGGCCACGGAGGCCGCCGTCTTCCTGCCCTCCAGCCGGAGGAGCCCGACGTTGGCGCCGGGTCCCGCCAGAACCGTGAGGACGATCGTGGGGCCCGCGGCGTAGAAGGCCACGAACCCGGCGGTGCCGGACACGAGGGTCTCCTCGAACGCCCCGCGGCCCGCCATGGTCAGCATCCGGCCGCTCATCGCGAGCAGCGCCGCCGACAGCGCCGCCACCTGCTCGCCGGTGTCTCCTTGCAGGTCGCAGGCGATCCGCAGGCCGTCGACGGTGCACGCGACGCTGCCGGTGACGTCCGGCGTGCGGCCGCGCAGGAGCTCCATCTCCGCCAGGACCTCTTGCCGTAGCTCCACGGGTGGCCTCCTCCCGCGTCGTGAGGGGAACCTCACGGCATCTCCTCCAGCGCCTTCTTCAGCCGCAGCAGCAGCGTCAGATCGGTCGGATCGCCCGTCGGCACCGGCCCGGCGGCCCCCGCCCGCCCGTTCCCGGCGGGAGCTGCCACCGCGCCCGGCACCCGCTTGGGCAGCGCCTCCCCGTCGTCCGGACGGGGTTGCGCGGGCCGTGCCGGGTCCGGCGGGACGAGGAGGCCGGCGGCGGCCAGCCTCCTGACGGCCACCAGCACCGAGTAGCCCGACCGGCCCAGGTGCCGGGCCAGCTCCAGCGGGGTCGCCTTGTGGTCGGCCCGTACGACGACCTCCCACTGCACCTGGCTGAGCGCCACCCCGTGTCCGGGCAGGCGCGGGACCGGCCGCACGGGCTGGGTGTCCACCTCCGGCGAGGGCCAGATGCCGGCCAGCTGCTCCCGGCGGCGGGCGGACTCCCGCACCAGCTCCTGGACGTCGAAGAACCACTGCCCGCCCAGCCAGTGCTCCTCGCCGGGCCGGAACTTCGGCCGCACGCCGGTCACCGGCAGCAGGAAGAAGGCGGCGTCCTGGACCACGCCGAGCACGGCGTACTGGAGCTCGGCCAGCGTGACGGGGCCGTCCTGGAGCAGCCGGGCGCGGCCGCCGTCGGCCTGCAGGGCGCGCAGGGCCGACTCCGGGACCCGCCCCCTGGCCGCGAACAGCCGCTCGACGCCCGGCGTCTGGGCGCACTCCATGTACGTCACGCGCCCGTCCGACAGGTAGATCGTGCCGTTCCGGCCCACGCGGAGCGCCCCCGACGCGCGTTCGCGGGCGAGTCCGGCGAGGAGTGAGTCGAGCGCGGCCATGGCTCAGGTGGTCAGCAGGTCGGAGATGGCCCGCAGGCGGTAACGGGCCAGGGCCAGGTTCGACCGTTCCGGGTCGAGGCGGACGTAGATGACCAGCGGCCCCTCGAAGACCGTCTCCAGCAGCCGGAGCAGGTGGTGCCCCCGGTCGGTGGTGACGAGCATGTCGTCGATGCGCACGATCTCGCCGGGACACGTCCGGGTCAGCCCGTCGGTCGTGGCGCGCAGCGCCTCGGTCAGCGCGGCGGCGGACCTGTCGGCGTCCACGCCGGACGCGCTGCTGAAGGCGACCGCCATGCCGCTCGTGCCGTCGACCAGCATGGCGTCGAGCGCGCCCGGTATCGACATGACCTCCGCCAGGCAGGTGTCCACTCCCAGCACCGCGAGCCTCCCTCCGTCGTGGGACGGGGAAAGCGTAGGGGGCCACAAGAGACCAGAAGGCAGGCGATTTACCGAGGGATACGTTTTTATACGGCCAGGACGAAGAAAAGCATCACTCGTGCGGAAATATGATCAATTCACGAGGTTTTTTCACGATGGCGGAGCATTTCGTGCACGTTCTCCTCGGCCCACCGCGCGACCACCGAGATCGGCGCGTGCAGCGAGCGGCCCAGGTCGGTCAGCGCGTACTCCACCCGCGGCGGCACCTCGGCGAAGACCTCGCGGGTGATCAGCCCGTCCAGCTCCATGGCCCGCAGCGTCTGGGTGAGCACCTTCGGCGTCACCCCGCCGATCCGCCCGCGCAGCACGGTGAAGCGCATCGGCCCGTCGCTGAGGCTGAGCAGCACCAGCACCGACCACTTGTCGCCGATCCGGTCGAGCACCAGCCGAGTCGGGCAGTTCGGGTCGAAGGCATCACCGGTATCCATAAGGTACTTATAGCACGATGAAGTAACCAGTATCCATTGGATACTGTGCTTCTCATGAAGATCCTCGTGTTCGGCGCGACCGGAATGATCGGTCAGCGCATCGTCACCGAACTCACCGGCCGCGGCCACGACGTCACCGGTGTCAGCCGCCGCGGTCCCGTCAAGGGCGACGTCCACGACGCCGCCACGCTCGCCGAGGGCTACGACGCCGTCGTCTGCGCCATCGCCCCGCCGCGTGACGGCACCGAGCCCGAGCCGCCGTTCCTGGCCGCCAACCGCGCCCTCATCGACGGCCTGCGCGCCGCCGGGGTGAGCCGGGTGCTGGTCGTGGGCGGCGCGGGCAGCCTCAAGGCCGGCCCCGGCCTCGACCTGGTCGACACGCCCGGCTTCCCGGAGATCTACAAGAAGGAGGCCAGGGCCGCGCGGGCCGCGCTCGGGCTCTACCGGGAGGTGACCGACCTCGACTGGACCTACGTCTCACCGGCCGCCGAGATCGCGCCCGGCGAGCGCACCGGCGTCTACCGGATCGGCCGCGACGACCTGCTCAGCGACGCCGACGGCCGCAGCTTCATCACCGCCGAGGACTACGCGGTGGCGATCGCCGACGAGCTGGAGGAGCACGCCCACCCGCGCACCCGCATCACGGTCGCCTACTGATCGTCCTCGTCCGGGTCGTCGGGCAGCAGCGCCTTCTCGTCGGGCTTGTGCACCAGCACGTTGTCCACGTACGACTTCACCGCCGTGGCCAGCCCGACGTCGCCGCCCGCCGTCTCCGACAGGTACCAGCGGTGGTCGAGAATCTCGTGGAAGAGCTGCGCGGGCTCCAGCTTGCCGCGCAGCTCCGCGGGGATGTCGTCGACCGTCGGGTGGAACACCTCGGCCAGCCAGCGGTGGGCGACGATGGCCTCGTCCTCGTGGCGCAGGCCCTTGGCGACCCGGTAGCCGTCCAGGTCGTTGAGCAGCCGCCGCGCCTGGTTCTCCTCCACGTCGAGCCCGGTCAGCCTGATCAGCCGGCGCTGGTGGTGGCCGGCGTCCACCACCTTCGGCCGGACGATCAGGCGGCCGGTGCCGACCTTGCGCCGCACCATCATCTCGGCGACGTCGAAGCCGAGCAGGTTCAGGCGGCGGATGCGCTGCTCCACGCGGTGCCAGTCGACCTCGTCGATGATCTCGCTGTCGGTGATCTCGGCCCACAGGCGGTGGTAGCGGGTGACGATGTCCTCGGCGGTCTCCATGGGGTCGATCGACGGGTGCAGCAGCCCGCCGGCCTCCAGGTCCAGCATCTCGCCGAAGATGTTGGTGTGGGCGACGTCGATGTCGGTCAGCCGCTGGCCCTCGCTGATCATCGGGTGCATCTCGCCGGTCTCGGCGTCCACCAGGTAGGCCGCGAAGGCGCCGGCGTCCCGGCGGAAGAGCGTGTTGGACAGCGAGCAGTCACCCCAGTAGAAGCCGTTCAGGTGCAGGCGCACCAGCAGCACGGCGAGCGCGTCGAGCAGGCGGGTGAGCGTGTCGGGGCGCAGGGTGCCGGACATCACGGCCCGGTAGGGGAGCGAGAACTGCAGGTGCCGGGTGATCAGCGCGGCGTCCAGGCCCTCGTCGCGGCCGGTCACGTACGCCACGGGCTCGACGGCCGGGGCGTCCAGCCTGGCCAGGTCCCACAGGAGCTGGTACTCGCGCCTGGCGTACCGCTCGCTGATCTCCTTGATCGCGTAGACCTTGCCGGAGAGCCGGGCGAACCGCACGACGTGGCGGGAGATGCCGCGCGGCAGATCGACCAGATGATGCTTGGGCCAGTCGGCCAGCGGGACGTCCCAGGGGAGCCGGATGAGGTCGGGGTCGCCTAGCGCGCCAGTGATCTGCAGGGGCATGAACGTCAGGATATGGTGCGTAGGTGGACGAGTTTCTCAACTGGTACTTTTCCGACCGTCCCGTCGTCGCCAGCCAATTGGGAGCCGACGGCTACGACCACACCCTCGGCGATTTCACCGCCTCCGCCTGGGAGAACAGAGCCCGGGAAGAGATCCGCTGGATCGACCGCCTCTCCGACGCCCCGGCCGGCTCGCTCGACGACGCCATCGACAGAGACCTGGTCCTGTCCCAGCTGAGGGGCTCGGTCGCGCTCGAATCCTGGCCCGAGTGGCGGCGCAACCCGGGCCTGTACCTCTCGGCCGTCTTCGGGTCGCTGTTCAACGCCTTCCAGCAGCGGCTCAAGCCGGAGCCCGAACTGGTCGCCGCCGCGATCTCCCGCCTGGCCGAGGTGCCCGGCGTGCTGGCCGCCTGCCAGGCCAACCTGGACCCCGACCTCGCCGCGCCGCTGCTGGTCACGCGCGGGCTCAACCAGGCCCGTACGGGCCGCAACTTCCTCACCCGCACGCTCCCGGCGATGGTCGGCGACGAGACGCTGCGCGCCCGGCTGGCCGAGGCCGCCGAACCCGCCGCCGACGCGTTCGACGCGCTGGTGTCCTTCCTCGAAGGCTTCCAGTGCGGCGGCACCTGGCGGATGGGGGAGAAGCTCTACTCCACCCTGCTGCGCGAGCGCGAGATGCTCACGTACGGCGCCGCCGAACTGCACCAGAAGGGCAGGGCCGCCTGGGCCGACCTGGACGCCCGGATGCGCCGGGTCGCCCTCGGCATGACCGGCGCCGAGGACTGGCGGGCCGCCATGGAGTCCCTCATGGACGACCACCCGCCGACCCTGGCGGACATGCGGGCCGAGTACGAGGCCGAGACCAGGCGGGCCCGCGAGTTCGTCCGCGAGCGCGGGCTGGTCACCTTCCCCGAGGGGGAGGAGTGCGAGGTCCTGCCCTCGGCCGAGTACGCCCGCCCGGTGCTGTACGTCGCCCACTACCTGGCGCCGCCGCCGCTCAGCAGCTCGCGCACGGGCATCTTCTTCGTCCCCTACACCCCCGACGACTTCACCGAGGAGCAGGTACGCCAGCGCCTGCGCACCAACGCGCGCGCCCAGATGCCCTCGATCGCCGTGCACGAGGCCTATCCCGGGCATCACTGGCACCTGTCGTACATGGCGGACAACCCGCGTACCGTCCGCAAGGTCTTCAGGACGCCGTACTTCACCGAGGGCTGGGCCCTGTACGTCGAGAAGGTGCTGCACGAGCAGGGCTACTTCGACACCCCCGCCACCGAGCTGGCCCACCTGGACTTCCGCCTCTTCCGCGCCGCCCGGATCATCGTGGACACCGCGCTGCACTGCGAGGACATGTCGATCGAGGAGGCCGAGACGTTCATGGCCACCAAGGCGTCGCTGTCGCCCGGCACCGCCCGGGGCGAGGTGAACCGCTACTGCGCCTGGCCGACGCAGGCGCCGTCGTACCTGACGGGGGCCATCGAGATCGACCGCATCCGGGAGTCGTTCACCGGGTCGCTGCGCGAGTTCCACGACCGGATCGCCGGCTCCGGCGGCCTGCCGCTGGGCCTGGCCGAACAGGCCGCCCTGGCCTGACCGGCCCGCTCGC
The DNA here is from genome assembly GCF_040649795.1 of Nonomuraea sp. NPDC048881. Taxonomy (NCBI): domain Bacteria; kingdom Bacillati; phylum Actinomycetota; class Actinomycetes; order Streptosporangiales; family Streptosporangiaceae; genus Nonomuraea; species Nonomuraea sp. NPDC048881. The sequence continues at coordinate 270,075 of NZ_JBEZGC010000004.1, read as the reverse complement.
GCTCCCCGGGCTAGCTCGGGCGGCGCGGGAACGCCGGCGGGTTGGCCGCGCGGTCCACGACGGCGGCGAGCTGCTCGTCGGTCAGGACCGCCGGCCTGCCCACGGCCAGCCCGCGCACGTAGACCTCGCACAGCCACTCCAGCAGGCGGGTGGCCTCGAACGCCTGCTCCATCGTCGCCCCGATGGTCACCCCGCCGTGGTTGGCCATCAGGGCGGCCTGCTTGCCCGCCAGCGCCGCCCGCACGTTGGCGGCCAGCTCGGGCGTGCCGTAGGTGGCGTACTCGGCGACCTTGACCACGCCGCCCAGCAGCAGCGCGTTGTAGTGGACCGGCGGCAGCTCGGTCATCGTCGTGGCCACGACCGTCCCGAACACCGAATGCGTGTGCACGATCGCCTGAGTGCCCGTCGCCTGGTAGACGGCCAGGTGCATGGGGGTCTCCGACGACGGCTGGAGCTCGCCCTCGACCAGGTGGCCGGCCAGGTCGACGATCGGGCACGCCTCCGGGGTCAGCCGGTCGAGCGCCACCCCGGACGGGGTGACCGCCACCTGGTCGCCCTGACGCACGCTCAGGTTGCCCGAGGTGCCGATGACCAGGCCGAGCTCGACGGCGCGCCTGCCGTACTCGCACAACTGCTCGCGGAGGCTCATGGGTGGGCACAGTAGTCGGTCGTCCGAAATACTTCCAGTGCCTCCCCTTGTCAGAGGCGGTCGAGCGCCTGGAGCATGAGCCGTTCGAGGTCGACGCGGGTGAGCCGGCCCGGGTAGAGGAGCAGGTGCAGGCTGAGGCCGTCGACCAGGGCGAGCAGGTGTTCGGCGAGGTCGTCGAGGCTGCCGTCCGCGCGCACCTCGCCGGCCGCGCGGCCCTGGCCCAGCAGCTCCCGTACGGCGGCGCGCAGCTCGTCGGCCTCGGCCCGTTGAACCTCCGCCAGCCGGTCCGAGGCCAGGCTGCGGCTCCAGAAGCTGACCTCCAGCCGGCTCTCCTGGGTGCGCTCGGCGTCCAGCGGCAGGTTGTCCAGCAGCAGCTCGCGCAGGGCGGCCAGGCCCGTCACGCCCTCGACCTTGCGCGTCAGCCGCTCCCTGATGCGCTGGTGCGACTGGCTCAGCGCCGACAGCAGGATCTCGTCCTTGTCGGCGAAGTAGTGCGCGAGCACGCCGTTGGAGTAGCCGGCCTCCTTGGCAATGGCCCTGGTGGTGGCGGCGTCGATGCCGTCCCTGACGATCACCCTGCGGGCCGCCGACAGGACCTCGGCCCTGCGCTCATCGTGATCGACGATCTTCGGCATCGGGATCCCCCTCTTCTCGCGGCGACTCCCACCATATTGACTTTTTATTCGGACGTCTGTCTATTTAGTCCATGACCGTCGCCACTGTCGGCGTGCACATCGTCGACATCCTCGCCAGGCCCGTCGAGCACATCCCCGAGGGCCAGGACACCGTACTCGTCGAGCAGATCCGCCTCACCGCCGCCGGCGCCGCCGCCGGAACGGCCGTGGACCTGGTCAAACTCGGCAACGACGTGATCACCATGGGCGCGATCGGGGACGACGAGCTCGGCGACTTCCTGGTGGCCGTCCTCACCAAACGCGGTGTGGACGCCTCCCGCCTGGTCCGCAGGGCCGGCGAGCAGACCGCCGCCTCGATCCTGCCCATCCGTCCCGACGGCGGCCGGCCCAGCTTCCACGTGCCCGGCGCCAACCTCGGCGTCACCCTCGCCGACCTGGACCCCGACGTCCTGCGCCGCGCCCGCGCGATCCACCTGGGCGGCATGGACGTCACCTTCGGCCTGGGCGACCCCGCCTTCTTCGCCCTCCTCGACGAGGTGCGCGCGGCCGGCACGATCGTCACGATGGACCTGCTGTCGGAGCTGCCCGACCTGCTGGCGATGGCCCGCGCGTTCCTGCCCCACGTGGACTACGTGCTGCCCAACGAGTCGCAGGCGCTGCTCATGACCGGCGACCCCGACGTGGCCACCGCCGCCGCGACCCTGCTCGCCGACGGCCCCAAGGGTGTGCTCGTCACCCTCGGCGCGGCCGGCAGCCTCGTGCTGACCTCCGGCGGCGGGCCCGAGCGGGTGCCGGCGCTGGAGACGGAGGTCGCCGACACGACCGGGTGCGGCGACGCGTACTGCGCCGGCTTCCTGACCGGCCTGCTGCACGGCCGCGACGTCGTCGAGGCCGCCCGCTGGGGCACCGCCGCGGCGGCCCGCGTGGCCACCGGGCTCGGCTCCGACGCCGGCCTCACCGACCTCGAATCCACCCTAAGGACTCTCGCATGACTGACGCCGAACTCCGCGAGCGCGCGCTGAAGGTCGTCCCCGGCGGCATGTACGGGCACCTCAACGCGGCCATCTTCGCCCCCGGCTACCCCCAGTTCTTCCAGCGCGGCGAGGGCTGCCGCCAGTGGGACGTGGACGGACGCGAGTACATCGACCTCATGTGCAGCTGGGGACCGGTTGTGCTCGGGCACCGGCACCCGCGCGTGGAGGAGGCCGCCGCGCGCCAGCTCGCGCTCGGAGACTGCCTCAACGGCCCAGGGCCGATCATGGTGGAGCTGGCCGAGCTGCTGGTCGACACCGTGCCGAGCGCCGACTGGGCGATGTTCTCCAAGAACGGCACCGACGCCACCACCCAGGCGCTCATGGTCGCCCGCGCCGCCACCGGGCGCACGAAGGTGCTGATGGCGCACGGCGCGTACCACGGCGCCGACCCCTGGTGCACGCCCTCGACCGCCGGCACCACCCCGAATGAGCGCGCCGACCTGGTCGAGTTCACCTACAACTCGCTGGAGTCCCTGGAGGCCGCCGCCGCCACCGTCGAGGGCGACGTCGCGGCGATCATCTGCACCCCCTTCAAGCACGACTCCTTCGAGGACCAGGAGCTGGTCGAGCCCGCCTTCGCGCGCGGCGCGCGCGCCCTGGCCGACCGCATCGGAGCGGCCCTGGTGATCGACGACGTGCGGGCCGGGTTCCGGATCGACCTGCGCGGGTCGTGGGAGCCGTACGGGGTGCGTCCCGACCTGACCGCCTGGTCCAAGGCCATGGCCAACGGCTACCCGATCGCCGCCGTCACCGGCACCGACGCCCTGCGCGGCGCCGCCCAGACCCTCTACACGACCGGTTCCTTCTGGTTCTCGGCCGTGGCGATGGCCGCCGCCAAGGCCACCATCGAGACCCTGCGCGACACGGACGGCATCGCCGCCATGGAACGCGCCGGCACCCAGCTCAGGGAGGGCCTGTACGCCCAGGCCAAGTCCAACGGCTTCGTCGTGAACCAGACCGGCCCGGTGACCATCCCGTGGCTCAGCTTCGACGGCGACGCCGACCTGTCCACGGCCCTGTACTGGAGCGACGCCTGCCTGCGGCACGGGGTGTACCTGCACCCGTGGCACAACTGGTTCATGTCGGCGGCCCTGACGGAGCAGGACGTGGCCCGCGCCCTGGAAGCCACCGACCAAGCCTTCACCGAAACCCGCACCCACTTCGCCTGACCCTCACCCGAACGGCCCACCCGTTCGCCCGGTCACCGGGTGGGCCTGCGGAACCCCCCGGACGGCGCCTTCACCTCGCCGCGAACGGCGCTTTCGGCTCTGGAAGATGGTCACACTAAGCGCTCGCCGTGTGACAATAAGTGTCATGTCGTCCCCCCGACATGACGCTCTCAGACAGATGTTCGCCGACCGGCCTCAAGTGGCGGCTGGTCCGGCAGGAGGACCGCCTGTTCAACACCCGGCCTTCCGACGACATCGAGCCGGACCTCGGCATCGTGCTCGGCCCGCCTCAGAGCCCCGCGCACGCCATCATCGTGGAGATCCAGCAGGACAAGTCCAAAGACCCCCGGCAACTGGCCCGTTACGCCGCCGCGCAGTGGCTGATGCTGCGCTGCGACGTGACAGTCCTGGTCGTCTGTCCGGACCGGGGAGCCGCCGCCTCCTACTCCCAGCCGATCGACACCGGGCTTACCGGCTACCGCCTCCAGGCGTACGTGCTGGGCCCCGACGACGTACCGGCGATCACCGACCCGCAAGAGGCCGCCGCCCACCTCGAACTCGCGGTCATGTCCGTCATGATCCACGGGCGTGAGCGGAAGGTCATCGAGGCGTTCGCGTCGCATCTTGGAGGAGATCATGGCGTCCACCGACTGGCCGGGCCACAGCCGCTTCGCCCACCAACACTTCGGCAGGGGCCACGCAGTGGGCCACGCAGAGGGCAGTCACGAGACCGCACGGAGAATCGTGCTGTATCTGCTGGACGCGCGTGGGATCGAGGTGCCGGACGACGTCCGTGAGCGGATCGATGCCTGTACTGAGGTCGACCACCTCGTGGCCTGGACCGTCCGCGCGAACGCCGGACGATCTCTCCAGCAGGTCTTCTCCTGACGACCGGGATCACGGCCGGGCGACGGACGGCGGCGTGATCCTGTAGAGCCCGTCGCCGGAGCCGGAGGCCGGGACGGCCAGGACGAGGGCGGTCGCCGGGAACAGCGGGGACGGCAGCCCGTCGTACGGGAACCACTGCCATGAACGGAAGACGTGCGGCTCGGTCACCGCCGGAGCGTCGGCGCCCCGGAGCATGGCGACCGCCGCCGTCACCCGTACGGCTCCCTCCGGGTGGTCCAGGGCCATGCCGGTGACGACCGGCGGTCCGGCGTCGCGGATGCCGGTCTCCTCGGCCAGTTCGCGGACGGCCGCCGCCTCGAAGGTCTCGCCAGGCTCCACCGCCCCGCCGGGCAGGCACCACGACAGGGGCTCGCCCGCCTTCACCCGCTCGCCGAGCAGCACGCGCCCGTCCGGGTCCGTGAGCAGCACGCCGACGCCTACGATGCGATTCACCGTCAAACCGACTCCTCCCGCCAAGAGCTGTAATGCTGCCAAAAATCCGGACATGGGGTGAGTGTTGTTGATGCTCACGTAAGGAGACCGGATGGGAGCCGATCCCGAGAGCCGGTTCGAGGAGATCTATGCATTCTCCTACAGACCCCTGCTCGGCTACGCGCTGCGCCGCTGCCCCGACCCCGACGACGCGGCCGACGTGGTGGCCGAGACGTTCATGATCGCGTGGCGGCGCATCGAGGAGGTGCCGAGCGGGGAGGAGGCCCGGCTCTGGCTGTACGGCGTGGCCAGGAAGGTGCTGGCCAACCACCGGCGCGGTGAGCGCCGCCACGAGCGGCGCACCGAGGCGTTACGGGCGGAACTGGCAGCCGCACCCGTGGTCGCCGGGCCGTCCGTCGAGGACCTGTCGCCGCTGGCCCGGGCGTTCAAGACGCTCTCCGACGACGACCGGGAGCTGCTCGCCCTGGTCGCCTGGGAGAAGCTGGACACGGGCCAGATCGCCACCGCCCTCGGCATCACCCGCAACGCCGTACGGGTCCGCCTGTACCGGGCCCGCCGGCGCTTCGCCCGCCGCCTGACCGAGGCCGGGGTCGAGCGCACACAGGCCGTCGCCCTCGAAGGGAGCCCGTTGTGAACGTCCCAGATCCCGCGAGGGGGCGCGACAAGGAGCCCGTTGTGAACATCCCAGATCCCGCGAGGGGGCGCGACAAGGAGCCCGTTGTGAACGTCGCCGATCCCGCGCGCAGGCGCGGCAAGGAGCTCGTTGTGAACATCGCCGATCTCGCCCGGGTGCGCGACGAGGAGCTGGCGGGCGTGCCCGCCGGGCAGGCGTCCGGCGCGGGGGCGCGGGCGCTCATGAAGTCGATCACGTCCGAGCCGATCACGTCCGAGCCGATCACGTCCGAGCCGATCACGTCCGAGCCGATCACCGCCGAGGGGCGCGAGCCCGTCGCGCGCCCGCGCCGCAGGGCGCCGCGCAAGATGTTCCTGCTGGGGGCGGTGGCGGCCGGGCTGGCCGCCGTGCTCGCCGTCACGCTGCCGATCTTCGGCCCGGTCACCGAATACGCCAACGCCGCCGTCACCGTCAAGACCGGCGACGACTACATCGACGTCGTCATCACCGACCCCGAGGCGGAGGCGGCGGCCTACACCGAGGCGTTCAGGGCCGTCGGCCTGGACGCCACGGTGGAGAAGATCCCGGTCGCGCCCGAGTACGCGGGCATGCTGTTCGGCCCCGCCACCCCCGGGAACTTCCCGCCGGGGACCGGCGTGACCGTTCGCAGCGTCGAGAACTGCGCGTCGGTGTGGTGCGGCACGATCTCCATGCCGACCGGGTACCGGGGCAAGGTCATCTTCGCGATCGGCCGCCCGGCCGAGCCCGGTGAACGGTACGCCGCCGGCGCGCCGAGCACGGTGGGCATCGCCGCTGACGGCGTGGCGGGCGTCAAGCTCGTGGGCAAGCCCGTCTCGCACGCCAGGGCCGAGCTGTCGCGCCGCGGTCTCAAGATCGAGTACGAGGTGATGTGGTCGAACCCCGACGGCAGCGGCAGCGGTTACGAAGTGGCCGCGGAGCACGTCAAGGACGACTGGATCGTCGACAGCGCGATCAAGGTCGCCTCGGACACGGTCCAGGTGACCGCCGTGGCCTCCGCCGACGTCCCCAAGGACTCCCTTCCGCGGGCCGCCCGCCCGCAGAAGGGCTGGGCCCGTCCCTGACTCCGGCGAACCCCGACTGACTCCGGCGAACCCCGGCTGAGTCCGGCGAACCCCGGCACCGGCCTCGGCGGCGTCTATGCGCCTTCGAGGGGCGCCGGGGTTTCCCCGTCCGTCCGGGCCGCGGATTCCGCGGCCGCCCAGGTGAAAATGCCCTTCGCCATCAACGACTGTTCACCGGCCGCTCGGGCGGCGAAAACCTGGGCCCTGACCCCGTGTACTCCCGAGTCGTCAGGAGCGGCCAGCGCGGCCATTTCCGCGAGATGTCCGGCGAGCCGCTCGTCGCCCTCGGAAAGGGCTTTGAGCGCCGCGTCGGCGAGCGCGTGCGGCCCGCCCACGAGTTCCGCCACGGCTTTGGCCAGCGCCGCCTCGGGGGCCGGTTTGAGATTGGCCGGATTGCCGTCGTACCAGCCGCCGTAAAGGCGCCACAGATTGCGTACGACGAATTCCGGCTCGTCATAGCGGGCCCGCAGATAGGGCCGGTCGGAATGGCGCTCGGAAGGTTTCACCGAATGCACGATCTCGTCGAGCCGGGCGCCCGCGTTGAGCAGGTCGAGCGTCTGCGTGATGATCGACTCCAGCCATTCGGCCGTCTCCAGCAGCGCCTGCCGCACGCGGTCGGCGCCGAAGACGGGCGCGCCGTGGCTGGGCAGCATGATCTCGGCGTCGAGGGCCGCCATCCGGCGCAGCGCGTGCACCCACTCGCGCGGGTAACGCTGCACCTTCTGGGGGTTGCCGCAGTTGGGCGTCACCCAGATGAACAGGTCGCCGGGCAGCAGCAGCCGGTGCTCGCGCACGTAGCCGACGGTGGCGTCGTCGGTCTCGCCCTTGGCGTGCAGCAGGTCGAAGGTCAGCCCGCCGCGCCGTACGGTCAGCGCGTCGGTGTAGGTGACGTCGGGCCGCCGGTAGTCGGCGGGCCAGCGCAGGCGGGTGTTCTGGAACTGCCGCTGGTTGATCACCGTGTTGTAACCATTTGTCAGCAGGTAGCGGTCGAACCGATCGATCACCGCCTGATGGGCGTAAACCGTGGCCCGAGGGCCCGACTCCTCGAACGGTCCCGTGCCGAAGACGTGGTCGATGTGCCCGTGTGAGTAGAACGCGGTGGTCAGGGGCGCCCGGGACCAGCGGCGGACGTCCTCGTGCAGGCGTCCGGCGGCCCACGGCCCGCCGGTGTCGAAGAGCAGCAGCTCGCCCTCGGTCTCGAAGGCGATCGCGTTGCCGAACCCGGCCCACCAGCCCACGCCTTCCGTCACGGTCTGGACGCCCTTGCCCTCCATGCCGGTGTCCACGATGCTGTCGTCAGACTCGCCGCGCCATACCCGGTCCGCGTACTCGATAATCATGTGACCCACCCTGCTTCTAGAACGTCGTTCTAGGCAAGGGATCACGGCAAGGTCACGTCTCGATTGCGCCCCCTTGACGCGTGTCGGCGGGCATTCGTACGTTCGGGCAAACGTTTAGGAAACTTTCCTAACTGAATCCTCTTCGGGAGCCCCCATGACCCACCCGGGCGAGATCACTCGGCGTCAGCTGCTCCGCCGCATCGGCCTGACCGCGCTCGTGGCCGGGCCCGGCGCGAGCCTGCTGAGCGCCTGCGCGACCAGCGGCGGTGGCGGCGACCAGCCCTCGGCGGCGCCCGCCACGTCGATCGCGGCGTCGGCGGACCCCAAGAACCCCTTCGGCGTCGACGTCAAGAAGCCGCTCGAAGTGGTCATCTTCAGCGGCGGCTACGGCGACTCCTACGCCAAGGACCTGCACGAAGAGCTGTACAAGAAGGCCCACGCCGGCGTCACGGTCAAGCACACCGCCACCCAGCAGATCGGCACCCAGCTCCGGCCGCGCATCGTCGGCAACGACATGCCCGACGTGATCAACAACTCCGGTCCCGAGGCGCTCGACCTGGCCGCGCTGGCCGCCGAAGGTCACCTGGCCGACCTGACCCCGCTCTACGACGCGCCCTCCTTCGACGACCCGTCCAAGAAGGTCCGCGACACGATCACGCCCCTCGTGCTGCAGAACGGCAAGCTCGACGGCAAGGACCTGGTGCTCAACTACACCGTCTCCCACCGGGCGCTGTGGTACAACGCCAAGCTGTTCGCCGCCAAGGGCTGGAGCGTGCCGAAGACCTGGGCCGAGTTCACCGCGCTCGGCGAGACGGCCAAGAAGGAAGGCGTCGTGCTCTTCGCCTATCCCGGCAAGAAGGGCCCGTACTACCAGCTCTGGAACGTCCTCTACACGGCCGCCAAGATCGGTGGCAACCAGGTCATCATCGACATCGACAACCTCGTCGACAACGCCTGGAAGAGCGAGGCGGTCAAGCAGGCGGTCACCGCCTGGCTGGACGTCCAGCAGAAGTACGGCGACAAGGCGTACCTGGGCCTCGACCACACCCAGACCCAGGTCAAGCAGTTGCAGAACAAGGTGCTGTTCTACCCCTGCGGCTCCTGGCTGGAGAACGAGATGACCAAGGACATCCCGCTCGACTTCGAGTACGCCCTGGCCCCCATCCCCGACGTCACCGCCTCCGACAAGATGCCGTACGGCGCGATCCAGGTCGGCGTGGGCGAGAACTTCGTCGTCGCGGCGAAGGGCAAGAACCCGCAGGGCGGCCTGGAGTACCTGCGGATCATGTTGTCGAAGGAGGGCGCGGCGGGCTTCACCAAGAAGACCAACAACCTCACGGTGGTGACCGGCGCCGCCGACAGCTCCGAGTTCCCGCCCGGCCTGGTCAGCGCCGCCAAGGCGCAGGAGGCGGCCGGCGAGAACATCATCACCGACGCCCGGTTCGAGGGCTGGTACAAGGAGCTGTTCGACTACGGCTGGGAGCAGACCAACGTCCTGATGTCCGGCCGCATCACCCCCGACGAGTTCTGCGAGCGCATGCAGAAGAAGGCCGACGACGTCAAGAAGGACGACTCCGTCACCAAGCAGACGCGGAGCGCCTGAGCACATGGAGCGGTTGCGCAAGTACGGATTCGTCATCGGGTTCCTGGCCGTCCCGGTCACGCTTTACACGGTCTTCGTGATCAGCCCATATGTGCAGGCTTTTCAGCTCTCGCTGACGAGCTGGAACGGCGTCAGCTCGGTCGTCCGATACGTGGGGCTGGACAATTTCGGCCGGTTGTTCGAGGACGACAATTTCTGGCAGGCCCTGCGCAATCACGGAATTCTCCTGCTGGTGCTGCCGCTCCTGACGATCGTCATCGCCTTGTTCCTGTCGTTCCTGCTGAATCTCGGCGGCGGCACCCGCGGCGCGGGAATGCGCGGGGTGTGGGGGTCGAATTTCTACCGGGTGGTGTTCTTCTTCCCCCAGGTTCTCGCCGTGGCCGTGGTCGGCGTGCTGTTCCAGGCCATCTACCGTCCCGACGAGGACGGTGTGATCAACGGCACGCTGGCCAGGCTCGGGCTGTCCGAGCCGATCGGCTGGCTCACCGAGCCGGGCCTCGCGCTCTGGTCGATCATCGCGGTGATGGTCTGGCAGGCGGTCGGCTTCTACGTGGTGCTGTTCTCCGCGGGCATGGCCGCCATCCCCAAGGACTACTTCGAGGCCGCCTCGATCGACGGGGCCGGCCGGGTGCGGCTGTTCTTCTCCATCACGCTGCCGCTGCTGCGCGACACCCTCCAGGTCGGCTGGATCTACCTGGGGATCGCCGCCTTCGACGGCTTCGCGCTGATCCAGGTGCTGGCGGGCGACCGGGGCGAGCCCGACGGGGCCACCACCATCCTGCCCATCACCATCTACAAGACCGCCTTCGACTACCACAAGGTCGGCTACGCCTCGGCGATGGGCGTGGTGCTGTTCTTCCTGACCGTGACGTTCGCCGTGCTGACGCTCCGCACGACCAGGCGTGAAAGGGTTGAGCTCTGATGGCTTCGCGTGGAGCGGGCAGGCCGCGGCCCGGCGTGCTGAGCGGGCTCTCCCATGTCGCCCTGGCCGTCTGGGCCCTGCTGATCATCCTGCCGCTGTTGTGGACGTTCCTGGCCTCGTTCAAGAGCAACACCGAGATCTTCGGCGACCCGCTCCAGCTCCCGGGGGCGCTGCGGCTGGACGCCTGGGGCCGGGCCTGGGACAAGGCGCACGTCGGGCAGTACATGTTCAACACGGTCATCGTCGTGTTCTTCGGCACGGCGGGCACGATGCTGTTCGGCTCGATGGCGGCGTACGTGCTGGCCCGCTACAAGTTCCTCGGCGGCAAGCTGATCTACTACTACTTCGTCGCCGGGCTCGCCTTCCCCATCTTCCTGGCGCTCGGGCCGCTGTTCTTCGTCGTCAAGCAGTTCGGGCTGCTCGACTCGCACATCGGCCTGATCATCGTCTACATCGCGTACTCGCTGCCCTTCACGATCTTCTTCCTGGCCGCGTTCTTCCGCACCCTGCCCGAGGCGGTCGCCGAGGCGGCGCTGATCGACGGCGCCTCGCACACCAGGACGTTCTTTCAGATCATGGTGCCGATGGCCAAGCCCGGCCTGGTCAGCATCACCATCTTCAACGTGCTGGGGCAGTGGAACCAGTACCTGCTGCCCCTGGCGCTCATGGGCGGCGCGCCGGACAAGTGGCCGCTCACGCTCGGCATCGCCCGGATCTCCACCAGGGCCGGCTACGAGGCGGACTGGCCGGGCCTGTTCGCCGCGCTGAGCATGACGATCCTGCCGGTGATGGTGGTCTACATCATCTTCCAGCGGCAGATCCAGTCCGGGCTCAGCTCGGGGGCGCTGAAGTGAGTTTCACCGAACACGGCGTGTAGCCGTACGGCTACTCGTTAGAGTGAGGGACCTTCCGCCAGCACACCCGGAGGGTCCCTCATGCGCGTGCCCGCACTCTTGCTCGTCCTGTTCACGGCCGCCGCCTGCGCCGGGCCGCCGGCGCCGCTCCAGGAGGTCACCAAGCCGAGCCCGCCGGGCGCGCCCGAGCTGAGCGGCGGCGGTGAGTTCACCTCCGGCGACACCGCGGCGATCGCCTACGACCGCCGCCTGGCCCCCGAGGGCGCGCAGGCCAGCCTCACGGCCGAGTCCACCGGCGGCGAGACCCGCACCTCGCTGGTCGTGGAGGGCTTCCTGCCCCGCCACCACTACGGCGCCCACCTGCACACCGCGCCCTGCGGCGCCGACCCCGACGCCGCGGGCGGCCATTACCAGCACAACCCCGGCCACGCCGACCCGGCCAGCGAGATCTGGCTCGACGTCACCACCGACGGGTCGGGCGCGGGCCGTTCGACGGCCCGCCATCCCTGGAGCCTCGACCCCGCCGCCCTGCCGAAGTCGCTGGTCATCCACGCCAAGGCCACGAAGAAGAGCGGCGCCCACGCGGGCGAGGCGGGCCCTCGGGTGGCCTGCCTGACGCTGCACTAGCCGAAAGGCGTGCATAATTACACAATTACATATTGTGGAGGTCCCGCGTTGACTAGCCGCCAGTGGCAGCCGCCCCGTTTACGGTTGTTCGAGCAGGTGCACCGCCGGGCCACCTGGCTGGAGCTACTCTACGACCTCGTCTTCGTCGTCGCGGTCGCCGAGCTGGCCGACGTGCTCGCCGGCGGGGCCGACGCCGGTCGCGTCCTCACCTTCGTCGGCCTGTTCGTGCCGGTCTGGTGGTCCTGGGCGGGTTACGTCTTCTACGCCAACCGGTTCGACACCGACGACGTCAGCCACCGCCTGCTCGCGCTGCCGCAGATCCTCGCGGTGGCCACGATGGCGGCCAGCGTCAGCGACATCGAGCAACGTTCGGCCCTGTTCGCGATCTCCTACGCCGCGGCCCGGATCCTGCTGGTCGTCGCCTACCTCAGAGCCGGCCGGCACGTCCCCGAGGCCAGGCCGCTCACCGTGCGGTACGCGGCCGGGTTCAGCGTCGCCGCGGTCATCTGGGTGGCCTCCCTCGCCGTCGATCCGCCGCAGCGGTACGCCTTGTGGGCCGTGGCGCTGGTGATCGACCTGGCCACCCCGCTGCTCAGCCGCGGCCACCAGAGCCGGCTCCCGCCGCAGAGCGAGCACCTGCCGGAGCGGTTCGGGCTGTTCGTCGTGATCGTGCTCGGCGAGGTGGTCGCCGCCGTGGTCACCGGGCTCAAGGGGCACGAGGTCACCCCGTCCGTGCTGCTGGTCGCGCTGGCCGGGGTGGCCATCGCGATGGCCTTCTGGTGGTTGTACTTCGACCACGTCGACGAGTCCGTCGTGCTGCGCACCAAGCTGGCCGGGCAGGTGTGGGTGTACTCGCACCTGCCGCTGTCGATGGGCCTGGTGGCGTTCGGCATCGGGATCGAGCACGCGATCATGCACCCGTCGGGGGCGAGCTGGGCCGTCGGGGTGCCGGCCGCCGTGGTCTTCGCCGTGCTCGGCCTTCAGCACCTGTGCTCGGCCGACCGCCGGGCGGGTGCCGTCCGGCTGGCCGCCGCCGTGCTCGCCCTCGCCTCCTCGGCGCTGCCCGTCGCGGCGGCGCTCCCGCTCCTGCTGTTGTACGGCGCCGCGCAGGTGGGCTACGACCTGCTGCGCCCCTCCCCGGAAGGCACACCGTGACCCAGGAAGTGACCCAGGAAGTGTTCGACCGCCAGCTCGCGGCCATCGCCGACGGCGACCTGGCGGCGCTGCTCGCCCAGTACCACGACGAGGCGGTGGTCGTCCGGTTCGACCGTGCGGCCAGGGGCGCCGCGGAGATCCGCGAGCTGTTCACCGGCTACCTGGCGGCCGGGCCGCGGGTGGAGGAGATCACGTCACTGCGCGTCGAGGACGACGTGATCTTCTACAACGCGGTCATGACCGTGGGCGGGAACCGGGTCACGACGTTCGGGACGCTGGTCGTCAAGGACGGCAGGATCTGGCGCCAGACCGCCGCCGCTCTGCCGCTCACCTGATCGCCGCCGCCATCGGCTGCCAGGCCGCGGCGTCGAAGATCAGCATGATGGTCCGGATCCGCCCGTCCGGGCCCAGCCGGAAGTGCTCGGCCGTGCGCTGCGTGCCGGCCGGCGTGGCGGTGTGCAGGTCGTAGACGAGGGTCGCCTCCGACTCGCCGTACAGCTCGCTGATCAGGTCGATCCCGGTCACCACGCTCACCAGGGCCTCGATGCCGGCCAGGTGACCGGCGGGGTCGGCGGAGGAGACGAACGGGCTCCTGAAGGAGAAGTCCTCGCCGATCAACGCCGCCGCGGCCGGCACGTCGCCGCGGAGCCTGGCCTCGTGGTAGGCCCTGACGACCTCGCGGGCGCCCGTCATCGCCCCTCCAGGTGTGCCGCGAGCCGCTGCTCGTTGTCGGCCAGCCGCAGGCACAGGTGCCGCAACGTGGTCAGGTCCGCGGCCGAGAAGCCCTGGAACATCGCCCGCATCGCCATCTGCGACGGCGTGCGGAACGCCTCGATCCACGCCCGGCCCTCGTCGGTGATCACGGCCAGCACCGAGCGCCGGTCGCGGCTGTCCTGGACCCGCCGCGCCAGGCCGTCGCGCTCAAGGGTGTCCACCAGGCCGGTCACGTTGCGCGAGCTGACCCCGGCGGCCTGGGCCAGGTCGCCGATGCTGATGCCGGCGCCGGCGCCCGCCGCGCCGAGGCGCAGCAGGACGTCCATCGCGCCCGAGCTGAGCCCGCGCCCCTCGCTGCCGTGCGCGCGCATGCGCTCGACCGCCTGGTACGCCGTCCGCACGGCGGCGGCCGCCTCGAAGGCCGCGGTGTCGCCGCCGCCGGCGAACTCGCTCATGGCCGCCCTGGCCCGTGGGTCGAAGAGGGAGCCGTCCGGCTCCTGGTCAAATTTATGTACGTCCTTCACAATGAATGTCTACCAGAAAAAGCGAAGGCCCGTGCGGAACGCACGGGCCTTCGCGACAGGACGGTCAGGAGTGGGCGTGCTCGGCCGGGATCGTGCCGAGGCGGCCCGCCTGGAAGTCCTCGAACGCCTGGACCAGCTCGGCGCGGGTGTTCATGACGAACGGGCCGTGGTGGGCCACCGGCTCGCCGATCGGCTCGCCGCCCAGCACGATCACGTCGAGGGTGTCCTTGGCCTCGATCGTGATGGTCTCGCCCAGGGTGGTCAGGCCCGGCCGGTTGCCGAAGCCGTCGAAGACCGCGAGCTGGCCGCCGTGCAGCGGACGCCGCTCGGCGCCGACCGTGCCGCGGCCGGAGAGGGCGTAGGCCAGGGCGTTGTAGTCCTTGCGCCAGGGCAGGGTCAGTCGCGCGCCCGGGGTGATGGTGGCGTGCAGCAGCGTGATCGGCGTCTGCGTGCTGCCCGGACCGCTGTTCCCGGCCAGCTCGCCGGCGATCAGCCGGATCAGCGCGCCGCCGTCGTGGCTGCTCAGCAGCGCGACGCTGGACCGCCCGATGTCCTGGTACTTCGGCGCGATCATCTTCTTGGCGCCCGGCAGGTTGACCCAGAGCTGGATGCCGTGGAACAGCCCGCCCTTCTGCACGAGCCACTCCGGCGGCGCCTCCTTGTGCAGGATGCCGGAGGCGGCCGTCATCCACTGGGTGTCGCCGTTGCTGATCGTGCCGCCGCCGCCGTTGGAGTCGAGGTGCTCCATGACGCCGTCGATCATGTACGTGACGGTCTCGAAGCCGCGGTGCGGATGCCAGGGCGTGCCCTTGGGCTCGCCGGCGGCGTAGTCGATCTCGCCCATCTGGTCCATCATCACGAACGGGTCGAGGTATTCGAGCTTGATCGCCGCCAGGGCGCGGCGCACGGGGAAGCCCTCGCCCTCGAACCCGCTGGGCGCGGTCTCGACGGCGAGCACCTTCCGCTCGGGGACCCCCGCCACGGGCGCGGGCACGCGGGGGAGGGTGAGCGGGTTCTCAACGGTTACGGCGGGCATGTCGCGCTCCTTCCAGCGGGATCTGCCCCATGCAACCAAGTTGAGATTTCAACTATTCCGTCGCGTCACGGGATGCGGGACATCATCCGTTCCATGCCGTTGATCCAATTGTCGCGCAGCGCCTGGACGGCCTTGGCCGGCTCGTCGGCCAGCAGGAACTCGGCGATGCGGCGGTGCTCGGCGGCCTCGCGCTCCAGGGGCGCGTCGTCGCCGGCGATCAGGTGCGCGTAGCGGCGCATGCCGGCCTTGACGCTGGTGATGAGGTCGAGCAGGCGTTCGTTGCGGCAGCCGCTCAGCAGCAGGTCGTGCCACTCGTCGTCGTGGCGCTCGATGACCTGCTGCTCGGCCACGTTGTCGGGGAAGTCCTGGGCCAGCTTGAGCAGGTCGGGGGCGATCGAGCGCAGGTGGGCCGGGTCGGAGCAGTCGAGGGCCAGCGACTCCAGGGCGGCCACGATCTCGCACAGCTCGCGGAACTCGCGCCGGCTCACCGGGGCGAACCGGAAACCGCGCCCCTGGTTGCTCTCCAGCACGCCCTCGCCCGCCAGCGTGATCAGCGCCTCGCGCAGGGGAGTACGGCTGACGCCCAGGTCGGCGGCGAGGGAGGCCTCGTTGATGTCGGTGCCGGCGGCGAAGTCGCCCCGGTCGAGCCGGCTCAGCAGCTCTTCCCTGATCTGCTCACGCAACGGTCGCCGCTCGATCGGCATGGGGGACTCCCTCTCGTTCAGGACAACCGAATCTTAACCCTTGACGTGATGCAAAATACTGCACTATGAATTCGGCATACAAAATATTACATTGCATGATCGAGGAGTTCGAGTGGGGCTGACCCGGATACCGGGGCTGCTGTTCGGCGGAGACTACAACCCCGAGCAGTGGCCGGAGGAGGTGTGGGCCGAGGACGCGCGGCTCATGGCCGAGGCCGGGGTCAACATGGCGACCGTCGCGGTGTTCTCCTGGTCGCGCCTGGAGCCCGAGCGCGGGGTCTACGACTTCGGGTGGCTCGACCGGGTCATCGACCTGCTGCACGAGCACGGCATCGCCGCCGACCTGGCCACCGCCACCGCCACGCCGCCGCCCTGGCTGGTGCGCGAGCACCCCGAGATGCTGCCGGTCAACGCCGACGGCGTGCGGCTGGAGTTCGGCTCCCGGCAGGGCTACTGCCCGAGCTCGCCGGTCTACCGCGAGCACGCCGTGCGGATGGCCACCGCGATGGCCGAGCGCTACGGCGACCACCCGGCGCTGGCCATGTGGCACATCGGCAACGAGTACGCCGACCACACGCTGGAGTGCTTCTGCCCCGAGTCCGCCGCCCACTTCCGCCGCTGGCTGGAAGAGCGGTACGCGACCGTGGGCGGCCTCAACGCCGCCTGGGGCACCTCCTGCTGGGGCCAGCACTACACCTCCTTCGGCCAGGTCGAGCCGCCCAGGACGGCCCCGGGCCCGGTCAACCCCGCCCAGGTGCTCGACTGGCGGCGCTTCTGCAGCGACGCCCTCCTGGAGCTGTTCCTGGCCGAGAAGGCGGCGCTGCGCGCGATCACGCCGGACGTCCCGGTCACCACGAACTTCATGAGCATCCTGCACGGCCTCGACTACTGGAAGTGGGCCGCGGCCGAGGACCTGGTGAGCGACGACGCCTACCCCGACCCGGCCGACCCGACCTCGCACGTGCAGGTGGCGCTCAGCTACGACCTCATGCGCTCGCTGCGGCAGGGGCCCTGGCTGCTGCTGGAGTCCGCGCCGTCCGCGGTGTCCTGGCGCGAGGTGAACGTCCCCAAGCCGCCCGGCATGATGCGCCTGCACAGCCTCCAGGCGCTCGCCCACGGCTCCGACGGCGTGATGTTCTTCCAGTGGCGGCAGGCCAAGTACGGCCCCGAGAAGTTCCACTCGGCGATGCTGCCGCACGGCGGGACGCGTACCCGCGGCTGGCGGGACACCCTGGCGCTCGGTGCCGACCTGCGGCGGTTGTCGGAGGTCGCGGGCAGCGACACCCGCGCCCAGGTCGCGCTGGTGCTCGACTGGCCGAGCTGGTGGGCCCTGGAGGCCCCCGAGTCCATGCCGTCCAACCGGCTCAGGCTCAAGGAGCTGCTGCTCGCCTGGTACGCCCCGCTGCACGCCAGGGGCATCGCGGTCGACCTGGTGCCGCCCGGCCGGGACCTGTCGCCGTACGAGCTGGTCATCGCCCCGAACCTGTACATGTGCACCGCCGAGCAGGCCAAGGCGCTGGAGGCGTACCAGGGCAGGCTCGTCGTGGGCCCGTTCAGCGGCGTCGTGGACGAGAGCGACCAGGTGCACGAGGGCGGCGCGCCCGGCCCGCTGGGCGACCTGCTCGGCATCGCCGTGGAGGAGTTCTGGCCGCTCGCCGACGGGGACGTCCAGCGCACCGGCCTCGGCGAGGCCCGCACCTGGGCCGAGTGGATCAGGCTGGAGGGCGCCGAGCCCGTCGCCCTGTTCGAGGGCGGCGACCTGGACGGCCTGCCCGCCGTCACCCGCAAGGGCACGGCCACCTACGTCGGCTGCCTGCTCGACGACGTGACGCCGGTGCTGGAGCCGCTGCTGGACGGCATCGACCGCATCGACGTGCCGCAGGGCGTGGAGGCCGTCAGGAGGGGCGGCCACCTGTTCCTCCTCAACCACACCACCGCCCCGCAGCCGGTCACGCTCCCGCACCCGGGGACGGACCTGCTCACCGGGGCCGAACTGCGGGGCGGCATCGAGCTGGCCCCGCGCGACGCCGTCGTGCTCAGGATCGAAGGAGACAAGTGACGCACCCGTACATACCCAACGCCGAGCCGGGCGTACGAGCCGAGATGCTCGCGGCGGTCGGCGCGTCGAGCGTCGACGAGTTCTACGCCGACATCCCCGCGGAGCTGCGGCTCGACCGGCCGCTCGACCTGCCGGCGCCGTTCACCGCCGAGCGCGACCTGGTGCGCCACATGAAGGGGCTGTTCGCCCGGAACACCGACACCGAGGAGGCGCTCAGCTTCCTCGGCCACGGCTGCTACCCGCACCACGTGCCCGCCGTCTGCGACGAGGTCAACTCCAGGAGCGAGTTCCTGACCGCGTACGCGGGCGAGCCGTACGAGGACCACGGCCGCTTCCAGGCCCTGTTCGAGTACGTCAGCATGATGGGCGAGCTGCTGGAGATGGACGTCGTCAACGTCCCCACCTACGACGGCTTCCAGGCCTCGGGCACCGCGCTGCGCATGGCCTGCCGCTACACCAAGCGGTCGAAGGTGCTGGTCACCGGGGCGATCGGCGCCGACAAGCTGAGCAAGCTGCGTGACTTCCTGGCCCCCGACATCACCATCGAGCTCGCCCCGGTGGCCGAGGACGGGCAGATCGGCGAGGTCGCGCTGGACGACTCCTACGCCGCCCTGTACCTGGAGACCCCGAACGTCTACGGCGTCGTCGAGACCCGTGGCCGGGAGCTGGCCGACCACGCGCACGCCGCCGGCGCGCTGCTGGTCGTCAGCGCCGACCCCATCTCCCTGGGCGTGCTGGCCCCGCCCGCCTCCTACGGCGCCGACATCGTCTGCGGCGACATCCAGTCGCTCGGCATCCACCAGAACTACGGCGGCGGCCACGCCGGCTACATCGCCACCCAGGACCACGAGCCGCTGGTCGCCGAGTTCCCCTCGCGCCTGTTCGGCATCGCCCCGACGAAGGTCCCCGGCGAGTACGGCTTCGGCGACGTCTTCTACGACCGCACCTCCTTCGCCCTGCGCGAAGAGGGCAAGGAATGGGTGGGCACGGCCGCGGCCCTGTGGGGCATCACGGCCGGGGTCTACCTCGCGCTCATGGGCCCGCAGGGCATGAAGGAGCTCGGCGAGACCGTCCTGGCCCGCACCCGGTACGCGATGGACGCCCTGGGCCGGTCGGTCACCGTCCGGCACGCGGGCTCGGTGCACTTCCGCGAGTTCGCGATCGAGGTGGCCGACTCCGCGTCGCTGCTCGCCGGGCTGCGCGAGCGCGGCATCTACGGCGGCGTCCCGCTGGACGAGCGCACGGTGCTGGTCTGCGTGACCGAACGCCACACCATCGACGACATCGACCGGCTCGCGGCAGCCGTACAGGAGGTTGTGCAGGCATGAGCGGGCACGGAGCCGAGTCCTTCGCCGAACTGCCGGTGGCGCCCAAGCCGCCGCTGCGCCGCTTCCACCAGGCACGCTGGGACGAGCCGATCATCTTCGAGCTGTCCAGCCCCGGCCGCCGCGGCATAGCCGTGCCCGAGCCGGGCGCGCCGAAGGTCGAGCTGCCCGAGGGCGTCGGCCGGGCCACCCCGCCGAGGCTTCCCGAGATGTCGCAGCCGCACGTGGTGCGGCACTACCTGCGGCTGTCGCAGGAGAACCTGGGCGTCGACCTCAACATCGACATCGGCCAGGGCACCTGCACGATGAAGTACAGCCCCAAGGTCAACGACCAGTTCGCCAACGCGATCGCCGAGCTGCACCCGCTGCAGCACGAGGACACCGTGCAGGGCGTGCTGGAGATCTACTGGCGGCTGGAGCGCATGCTGGCCGAGATCTCCGGCATGTCGCGGGTGTCGCTCCAGCCCGGCTCGGGCTCGGCGGCCATCTACGCCAACATCGCCATGATCAGGGCCTACCACGCCGCCCGCGGCGAGAGCCACCGGGACCAGGTCATCACCACGATGTTCTCGCACCCCTCGAACGCGGCCTGCGCCAAGGTCGCCGGGTACGAGGTCATCACCCTCATGCCGGACGCCAACGGCCTGCCCGACATCGAGGCCCTGCGCGCCGCCGTCGGCCCGCGCACGGCCGCTCTGATGATCACCAACCCCGAGGACACCGGCATCTACAACTCCCGGATCAAGGAGTTCGTGGACCTGGTGCACGAGGTCGGCGGCCTGGCCTGCTACGACCAGGCCAACGCCAACGGCATCCTCGGCATCACCCGGGCCCGCGACGCCGGGTTCGACCTGTGCCACTTCAACCTGCACAAGACGTTCTCCACGCCGCACGCCTGCGGCGGCCCGGCGGCCGGCGCCTGCGGCGTCTCGCCGGAGCTGGAGCCGTTCCTGCCCGGCCCGGTCGTCTCCTTCGACGGCGAGTCCTACGGGCTGGAGACGCCCGCGCAGAGCGTCGGCAAGATCCGGCCGTTCCTCGGCGTCACCCCGAACATCGTGCGCGCCTACGCCTGGATCATGACCCTGGGCGCGAAGGGGCTGCGCGAGGTGGCCGAGACATCGGCGCTGAACAACAACTACCTGATGCACAAGGTGCTGCAGATCCCCGGGGCCTCGGCGCCGTGGAACCAGCGCCGGATCGAGCAGGTCCGCTACTCCTGGCAGGAGCTGTCGGAGGAGACGGGGGTGCACTCGGAGGAGATCGGGGTGCGCGCCGCCGACTTCGGCGTCCACTACTGGACCAGCCACCACCCGTACCTGGTGCCGGAGCCGTTCACGCTGGAGCCGACGGAGTCGTACTCGCGGGAGGACCTGGACGAGTACGCGGCGATCCTGGAGCACGTCGCCTCGGAGGCGCGGCGGGATCCGGAGTTCGTCAAGGGCGCGCCGTACAACCAGACGATCCACAAGATCGACCCGACGCCGCTCGACGACCCCAAGCAGTGGGCGCCGACCTGGCGGGCGTACGTGCGCAAGCACCTGGCCGCGGGCGGCTGAGCCGTGACGTCCGGAGGGAACGGCGTGATCGGGCTGGTCGTCAACCCGGTCGCCGGGCTGGGCGGGTCCGTGGGGCTCAAGGGCAGCGACGGCGCCGACGTGCAGCGCGCGGCCCTGGCCAAGGGCGCCGAGCCCAAGGCAGGGCGGCGGGCCGCGCAGGCCGTCGCCACGCTGCTCGCCCGCCGTCCCGGGGCCCGGCTGGTGACCGTGGCGGGGGCGATGGGCGAGGACAGCGCCCGCGCCGCCGCGGTCCCGTACGAGCTGGCGCCCTCCGGCGTCCAGGACGATGGCATGAGCACGGCCGCGACCACGGCCGCGGACACCCGGGCGGCCGTCGCCGCGCTCGCCGGCGTGGACCTGCTGCTGTTCGCCGGCGGCGACGGCACGGCGCGCGACGTGCTCGACGCCGTGCGGCAGCTGGGCGGCCAGGCGCCGCCCGTGCTCGGGATCCCGGCCGGGGTCAAGGTGTACTCGGGGTGCTTCGCGCTCAGCCCGGCCACCGCCGGGTTCGTGGCCGCCGACTTCCTGGCCCGGCCGGACAGCGTCGAGGCCGAGGTGGTCGACCTGGACGAGGAGCGCTACCGCCGCGGGCTCGTCAGCCCCCGGCTCTACGGTAGCCTGCGCGTCCCGGCAGGCCGCGCGGCCCTGTCGGGACGCAAGGCGGGCTCCTCGGACGCGGCTCCGGCCACGGTCGAGGGCATCGCCCGGGAGGTCGCGGCCCGGCTGCGGCCGGGGGCGCGCTACGTGCTCGGCCCCGGCGCCACCACGGCGGCCGTGGGCAGGGAGCTCGGGCTCGCCACCACGCTGCTCGGCGTGGACGTGGTCGAGGCCCGCGCGGGCGGTGGCGCCGACCTGGTGGCCGCCGACGTGACCGAGGGGGAGCTGTTCGAGCTGGTACGCGGCCGGGAGACGGTCATCGTGCTGTCGGTGATCGGCGGACAGGGCTTCGTGCTCGGCCGCGGCAACCAGCAGGTCTCGCCGCGGGTGCTCGACGAGGTGCTCGGTGACGGGTCCGGCGACCGGCTGGTCGTGCTGGCCACCCAGCAGAAGCTGGCCGGGCTCGGCGGACGGCCGCTGCTGGCCGACAGCGGGGACCAGGAACTGGACCGGAAGCTGGCCGGGCACGTACGGGTGATCACCGGGTACCGCGAAAGCACGATTTATCGCATTTATGCGGCAAGTGAGGAGTTCTACGGATGAACAGGCTCGATGGCAAGGTCGCGATCGTCACCGGCGGTGCCTCCGGCATCGGCCGGGCGACGGCGTTGCTCTTCGCCGAGGCGGGCGCCCAGGTCGTCGTCGCCGACATCGACGGCGCCGGGGCCGAGGCGACGGCCAAGGAGATCACGCGGACGGGGGCGGCCGCGGTGGCCGTCCAGGGGGACGTGTCCGCGGAGGAGGACTGCCGGCGCGTCACCCGCACGGCCGTGGACACCTACGGCGGCCTGCACGTCCTGTTCAACAACGCGGGCATCATCCGCCGCACCACCGCGCTCGACCTCGACGCCGACGAGTGGGACCGCGTGATGGCGGTCAACGTGCGCTCGGTGTTCCTGATGTGCAAGCACGCCATCCCGCTCATGACCGAGGGCGGCTCGATCGTCAACACGGGCTCCGGCTGGGGCCTCAAGGGCGGCGGGAACGCGATCTCCTACTGCGCCTCCAAGGCGGCCGTCGTCAACATGACCAGGGCGCTGGCGATCGACCACGCCAAGGCCGGGATCCGGGTGAACTCCGTCAACCCCGGCGACACGAACACCCCGATGCTGCGGGACGAGGCCCGTCAGCTCAACGAGGACTGGGCCGCCTTCGAGGCCGACGCCGCCGACCGGCCGATGGGCCGCTCGGGCAGCCCCGAGGAGATCGCCCAGGCCGTCCTCTTCCTGGCGAGCGACGCCGCCAGTTACATCACCGGTTCCGCTCTCGTCGTCGACGGCGGCGGGCTCGCGTAGCCCCAACAGCACCACCCCCCCGAAGGAGCCCATCATGAAGCGTGCGCTGGCCGTACTGGGTCTGCTCGCCACCGCCGCCACCGCCTGCAGCGGCGGTGGAGGGAACGTTCCAGGCGTGAGCGGGAACGCCGCCGCAGGGCAGGTCACCATCCGCTGGTCCACGTGGGGATCGGCGGAGGACGTCAAGCTCTACGAGTCCTTCACCAAGGACTTCGAGCAGCGTCACCCCAACATCAAGCTCAAGCTGGAGTCCGTCGCCAAGTACGAGGACTACCACCCCAAACTGCTCGCCCAGCTCACCAGCGGCACGGC
The DNA here is from genome assembly GCF_040649795.1 of Nonomuraea sp. NPDC048881. NCBI lineage: Bacteria > Bacillati > Actinomycetota > Actinomycetes > Streptosporangiales > Streptosporangiaceae > Nonomuraea > Nonomuraea sp. NPDC048881. The sequence continues at coordinate 246,848 of NZ_JBEZGC010000004.1, read as the reverse complement.
TCCCGACGTGTTCTTCGTGGGCGACGACAACATCGGCAAGTTCGTCTCCGCCGGTGTCGTCTCGCCGCTCAACGACCAGCTCGCGGGCCCGGACTCCAAGAGCAAGCCCGAGGACTTCTTCGAGGGCGTGTACGGCGGCGCCAAGAAGGACGGCAAGATCTACGGCGTCCCGAACGACACCAACCCCGAGGTCCTCTGGTACGACAAGAAGGCCCTGAAGGCCGCCGGCATCACCGAGGACCCGGCCACCCTCAACGCGTCCAAGCAGTGGACCATGGCCAAGTACCTGGACATGAACGCCAAGCTCAAGGCCGCGGGCCTGGGCGGGTCCGTCTACTGGAACTGGTACGGATCCACGTACTCGGTCATCTCCGGCTTCGGCGGCAAGGTCTGGGACGGCGGCAAGTTCGTCGCCACCACCGACCCCAAGTCCCGCAAGGCGCTGGAGACGCTGGCCAAGGGCTACCAGGACAAGACGTTCCTGAGCGCGGACCTGCAGCCCGCGAGCAACAGTGGCAACACCCAGCTCATCAAGCACAAGGTCGGCTTCTACGCCGGCGGCCGCTGGGTGATCGACATCGTCAAGAAGGGCGGCGAGCTGGACAACTACGACATCGTCCCGTTCCCGTCCGAGACCGGCGAGCCGATGCCCGGCGCCGTGGCGGCCTCCTACCTGTCGCTCAACAAGGGCACCAAGCAGCCCAAGGAGGCCTTCACCTTCCTGACGGAGTTCGTCAGCAAGGAGGGCCAGCTCCTGCGGCTCAAGGACGGCGGCGCGGTGCCCTCGATCAAGGGCGCCGAGCAGGTCGTGCTGGCCGGCAACTACCCCGCGCACGCCCAGACGTTCCTCGACGTGCGGGACACCGGCTTCGCGAACTACCCCGAAGAGGTCGCGGTGCCCGGCCTGACCGCCTCGATCAACGATCACCTGATGAAGGTCTGGCAGGGCAAGCTCGGCTTCGAGCAGGGCATGACCGAGCTGCAGACCCTCGTCGACGGCAAGCTGGGCTAGCGGATGGCCGTGCTCGCCGGGCCGCGCGGCAAGACCGCCGCGCGGCCCGCCAAGAAGCTGCGCGACCGCGACGGCTGGTGGGCCGCGATCTTCCTCGCGCCGCAGGTCGGCGCGCTGGTGGTGTTCCTGGTGATCCCGCTCGGGTTCGCCGTGGTGCTGGCCTTCATGAACTGGGACGGGCTCGGCGAGAAGTCGTGGGCCGGGCTGTCCAACTTCGCCGCCCAGCTCACCGACCCGCTGTTCGGCCGCGCGGTGTGGAACACGGTCAAGCTGGCGCTGCTGACCGTGCCGTTCGGGCTCGCCCTGGCGGTGCTGATCGCGGTCGCCCTGAACAGCATCAAGGGCAGCAACGTCTACCGGGTCGTGTACTTCATGCCGGTCGTCACCAGTTCGGTGGCCGTCGCCCTGATGTGGCAGGTCATCCTGGCCGGCGACGAGAACGGCGTGCTGAACACCTCGCTCAGGAGCTGGTTCGGCGTCAGCGGCCCCGACTGGCTGCTCGACCCCGGCTGGGTCATCGTGGCGATCGCCGTGGTGACGATCTGGTCCTCGCTCGGCCTCAACGTGGTGATCTTCATGGCCGGGCTGCAGACCATCCCGCCGCAGGTCGTCGAGGCCGCCCGGATCGACGGCGCGAGCTCCTTCCGGATCTTCCGGTCGGTCACGCTGCCGCTGCTGTCGCCCACGATCTTCTTCTCCAGCGTGGTCGCGGTGATCAGCTCGTTCCAGGCGTTCGACCAGATCTACGTGCTGGTGGACCCCAAAGACAACGAGGGCGCGCGCACGATCGTGTACCACATCTTCGATCTCGGCTTCAAGAAGTTCGAGTTCGGGCCGAGCAGCGCGGCCGCCCTGATCCTGCTGGTGCTGACGCTGCTCGTGACGCTGGTCCAGTTCGCCGCGCAGAAGCGCTTCGTCCACTACGACTCGTGAGGCGGTACGCATGAGATCACGGCAGATCGGTCTGCACGCCGCGCTCACGGTCGGCGGGCTGCTGATGCTGTTCCCGTTCGTGTGGATGTTGTTCACCTCCGCCAAGGGCGTGCGGCAGATGATCAACGATCCGACCGCCTGGCTGCCCAACCCCTGGACCTGGCAGAACTATCCCGACGCGCTGTCGACCATGCCGTTCGGGCTGGCGTACTGGAACAGCTTCTACATCGCCGCGCTCAACGTGGTGCTCACCCTGCTCACCTCGGCCATGGCCGCCTACGCCTTCGCCCGGATCAGGTTCAGGGGCTCGGGCGTGCTGTTCGTGCTGTTCCTGGCCACGCAGATGGTGCCGGCGCAGGTGACGATCGTGCCGCTCTACCTGATGCTGGCCAAGTTCGGCTGGATCGACTCGCACCTGTCGCTGATCATCCCGACGATCGCGAACCCGTTCGCGGTGTTCCTGCTGCGTCAGTTCATCAGGGCGGTGCCGATCGAGCTGGAGGAGGCGGCCAGGATCGACGGCGCGGGCCGGTGGCGGTGCTTCTGGAGCATCGTCCTGCCCAACATCCGGCCGGGGCTGGGCGCACTCGGCATCATCGTGTTCCTGGCGTCCTGGAACTCGTTCCTGTTCCCGCTGATCTTCCTGAACACGCCGGAGCTGGCCACCGTCCCGCTGCTGCTCAGCCAGTTCGCCCAGCAGCACGGCGCGACCGACTACGGGCAGATCCTGGCGGCCTCGGCGATCGCCGTGGTGCCGACGCTGATCGCGTTCCTGATCGGGCAGCGGAAGATCATCAACTCGATGGCCGCCTCCGGCCTGGGAGGAAAGTAAGTGCTGGACCTGCGCGAACGTCCCTTCACCGAGCGCGGCTCGCGGCTGCTCGTCATGGCGGCCGACGACGGCTCGCTGCGCGTCGCCGAGGCGCTCTACGAGACCCGGCTCGACGACACGACCGTCCGCGCCGGACTGCGGTTCTACGCCGGTTCCCGGGAGCTGCGCGTGCGCCGGGCCCTGCCCCACCGGGTGGAGTTCGACGGTGACGTGACCCTGGCCTTCGCCGACCCCGACACCCTCGTCGCGGTCGGCGAGGGCGCCAGGGCCGTCTGGGACGGCGGCGAGGCCGCCGTGGACGGCTGCGTCACCCTGGCCGGCGAGCGGACCGTCACCGACGGCGCGAAGGTGCTGGCCGAGGCCGCCGAACGCTGGGCCGCGTGGTTCGCCCGGATGCCCGCCGTCCCCGGCGAGCTGCGCGAACGCGCCGAGCAGGCCTGGTGGACGCTGGCCGTCAACCTGGTGCGCATCCAGGGCAGGGAATCCCTCATCCCCTCCAAGTACGGCTACGTCGGCCTGTGGAACTGGGACTCCTACTTCCACGCCATCGCTCTGCGGCACGCCGACCCCGCCCTGGCCAGGGAGCAGATCCGCATCCTGCTCGACAACCAGCGTCCCGACGGACTGATCCCCGACGTGGTGCACGACCACGGCGTGCTCGCCGAGACCACCGACCTGCCCCGCTCCGACCTGGCCCGGCTGGCCCAGCACGTCGGCGGCGAGCCGATCGCGCACGTCGTGCCCGTCACCAAGCCGCCGCTGACCGCCTGGGCGGTGTGGAAGATCCACGAGGTGGACCCCGACCCGGGCTTCCTGGCCGAGGTCTACGAGCCGCTGGTCAGGTCGCAGCAGTGGTGGTTCGCCCACTCCGACCCGGACGGCGACGGCCTGGCCGAGTACCTGCACCCGTACTCCTCGGGCCTGGACGACAGCCCCATCTGGGACGGCGGCCCGCGCGCCGAGCCCCCGGACCTCAACTCCTACTTGGCCCTCCAGTACGACCGCCTGGGCGACATCGCCGCCGCGCTCGGCAAGGACGCCGGCGAGTGGCGGGCCAGGGCCCAGGCGCTCGTGGACCGCATGGTCGAACGCCGCTGGAACGGCCGCCGCTTCGTCACCAAGGTCGCCGGCGCGGCCGACGCCGACGTGCGGACGCCGCTCGACCTCATGCCGCTGCTCACTGGCCGCCTCCCGGCCGAGATCGCCGACCGGCTGGTCCAGGACCTCTCCTCGCCCGCCTTCTGGGGCGAGCGGCCGGTCCCCACGGTGGCCTTCGACGACCCGCGCTTCGACCCCGACGCCATGTGGCGCGGCCCGGTCTGGCTGAACGTCAACTACCTGCTGATCGACGGCCTGCGCCGCTCCGGCCACCCGGACGTCGCCGCCGAGCTCGCCGCCCGCACCCTGGCCATGGTGCGCGACGGCGGCGGCCTGTACGAGTACTGGAACCCCCTCACAGGACGGCGGGCGGGCCGCGCCACGACCGGCTTCGGCTGGTCCTCGGCCCTGTTCGTCGACCTCGCCCACGCCGCCCTATGAGGACTTGACGAGCCCGAACGCCCCCCGCGTCAGCACCAGCAGCTCCTGGGCCACCGGGCCCTGCTGGAAGGGGGCGTCCGGGTTCACGGCCGTCGTGGACACCACGTAGGTCCGGCCGGCGGCCGTACGGGCGAGGAAGCTCATGGCCAGCAGGCCCGGCTCCGAGCCGCCCTTGTGCCACACGACGGGCCACTGGTTCTTGTCCAGCCGCAGCCCCGCGTCGGTGATCGACAACACCTCGCCGACGCGGGCGTCCTTCAGCCGGGCCAGCCCGGCGTAGGCGCGGCAGACCTGGGCGGGCGTGGCGAACCACTCCAGCCGGTCCAGGTCGCGCGGCTCGGCCCACGGCCGCACCTTCGACAGCGGCACCTTGTCCACGACCCCGGCCAGGTAGCCGCGGCGCGCCGACGTGCCGAGCGACAGGTACCGCTCGGCGTGCCGGGGGTAGTCGGCGCCCTTGAGCACGAACAGCTCCCGGGTCGTCAGGAACGGCACGTTGCGCCGGTCGCCGCCCCACGAGCGCACGACCCGCTCGACCGCCTTGCGACCGGCCTGGTGGATCAGCAGGTCGGTGGCGGTGTTGTCGCTGATGGAGATCATCAGCCGGGCCGCCTCCAGCACCGTCACCTTGCTGTTGTCCGGGCGGTCCTGGAGCTCGCCGCTCGGCAGGCTCTTCAGCTCGGGCCTGATCGTCAACTCGGTGTCCCAGCCGAACGCGCCGCTCCTGATGCGCTCGGCCACCGCGCCCAGCACGTACAGCTTGAACATCGAGCCGAGCGGGAAGCTCTTCTCGCCGGCCACCGCGTGGACCGGGCGGCAGCGGCCGTCGCCGGTCAGCTCGGCGGCCAGGAAGCCGGCCCGCGGCGCGGCCTGGCGCAGCCGCTGGTCCAGCTCCGGCCAACTGGCCGGCGCGACGCCGGTGAACTGGATGTAGTCGACCTTCCCGGTGCCGTCCACCCCGAGCGCGAGGGTGAACGCCTTGCCGCCCGCCGTGACGGTCGCCGACAACGTCCGCTCCTGGGCCTGGTCCAGCCGGTCCAGCCGCATGTCCTCGAACCCGGCCAGCGCCTGGTTGAGCTGCGCCGGCGGGATGTGGTCGAGGAAGCTCGGCGCGAAGTGCCCGGCCAGCTCGGCGTCGCCGACGGGCAGCCGGGTGACGGCCTCCAGCAGCCAGCGGAGCTGCCGGCCGACGGGGGTGTCGGGGATCTCGACCGCGGCGCTCGTCGTCGGCGTGGCGGTGGCGGTGGCGGACTCGGTGATGGTGGCCAGGGCTGGCACGGGCTGCGTCGCGCAGGCCGTGACCGCCGTGACCGCCGCGGCCATGACGGCGGTGGCCAGTGCGGGGAACCTGTAGTGAGACATGTGCCCAGCCAACAGCCGCGGCCGGGCCCGCGCCCACCATATGGGCCGCCGTCCTCGCAGGTGAGGCTGTCCGTACCGAATGTGCGGATAACCTCATAGACGCCCATTCGGTTCCCCCTGACGATGGTGGTTCATGAGTTCCAGGCTGCTCGCCGGGTCGCTGGCGACCATCGGCGCCGGGGGCGCCTTGGCGGGTGCGCTGCTGGGGTCCGGGCTGCCCGCGCCGCCGCAGGAATGGGCCTTCGGCGTCCTCGGCCTGGTGCTGCCCGCGCTGGGCTGGCTGCTCACCGTCCGCCGTCCCGATCTGCGGTACGGGTGGCTGTTCCTGGCCGCGGCCGCCTGCTTCGGACTCGCCGCGCTGGGCACCGGCCTGGCCGTCAGGTTCCACTACAGCGGGCCGGTCGTCGTCTGGCTGTCCGCGCTCTATGCCACGTTCTACGGCCTGACCTGGATCTTCGTCCCGCTGCTCTTCCCCGACGGTCGCCTGCCGTCCCGGCGCTGGCGGCCCGTGGCCTGGATCGGCGGGGTCGCGATCGCCATGCACACGGTGGGAAACGGGCTGTTCGGCGTCGACCCGGCCCGGCCCGGCGAGCTGCCGGCCGTGCTGACGACCGGGGCGATCTGGGCGGCCCTGGCCAGCGCGCTGGGCCAGCTCCTCACCTTCCTGACGGCCGTCGTCGTCCTCGCCGGCCTCGTGGTCCGCTGGCGGCGCAGCGAGCGGGCCGAGCGCGGACAGTACGCCTGGATGGTCGCCGGCACCGCCGTCCAGCTCTTCGCGGGCGTGCTGCTGCTGTTCCTGCTGGACGCCCGGTTGTGGGGCGCCGTGGTGATCGGCCTGCTCACGGTGATGGCGGCGCTGCCGGTCGCCGTCCTGGTGGGGATCGTGCGGCACCGGCTGCTCGACATCCGGTTCGGCCTGCGGGGCTCCCGCCTGCACCTGATCTTCGACCTGCGGCCCACCGTGGACGAGGTGCTGTCCGGCCTCGGCACCGCGCTGGCGGCCACGCCCGAGCCGGTCGAGCAGCTCGGCAGGCTCGCCGCCGCCGTCCGCGACGGGCTGGAGGCCAGGTGGGCGGCCGTGACGCTGGCCGACGGCACCCGGGTGGCCGCGGGCGAGGAGGAGGGCGGGACGGCGCTGGCCGTGCCGGTGCGCGGCGGCCTCGGACGCATCGAGCTCGGCCCGCGCCGCGCCGGCCGGTACGACCGGGAGGACCGGCGCCTCCTGGAGGCCCTGGCCGTGCCCGCCGGGCTGGCCATCCAGAGCGCCGGGCTGGTCGCCCGCCTGGTCAACGCCCAGGAGGCCGAGCGGCGGCGGATCGAGCGCAACATCCACGACGGCGTGCAGCAGCAGCTCGTCGCGCTCATCGCCGGGCTGGAGCTGGCCCGCGTCACCGGCGCCGGCCCCGACGCGCTGGCCCGCCTGCGCGAGCAGGCCCGCCAGACGCTCACCGACCTGCGCGAGCTGGCCGCCGGCATCCACCCGTCGGCCCTCAGCCAGGGCGGCCTGGTGGAGGCCGTGGAGGAACGCTGCTCCGGGCTGCCGGTGCCCACGACCGTCACCGCCGACCCCGGGCTGCGGGCCCGCCGTTTCGCCGACGAGGTCGAGGGCGCGATGTACTTCACCGTCAGCGAGGCCGTCGCCAACGCGCTCAAGCACGCCGCCGCCGCCAGGATCGAGGTACGCCTGACCCTGGCGCCGGGCCGGGTACGGGCCACCGTCGCCGACGACGGCAGGGGCTTCGACCCGGCCACCGCCGCCCGCCGCGGCCTGGCCACGCTCGCCGACCGCCTGGACGCGCTGGGCGGCGGCATGGAACTCCACAGCGAGCCCGGAAAGGGGACACGCATGCACGCGTGGGTGCCGGCCGATGCCTGAGCCCGTCCGCACGGTCGTCGCCGACGACCACTACCTGGTGCGCGAGGGCACCCGGCAGCTGCTCGAACTGTCCGGCGAGGTGACCGTCGTCGGCGCGGTCGGCGACGCCGACGAGCTGCTGGACGCCGTGCGCCGGCTGGAGCCGCAGGTCGTCGTCACCGACATCCGCATGCCCGGCGGCGAGTGGCGGCCGGGCTTCGAGGGCATCGACGCGGCCCACCGCATCAGGGCCGGCCACCCCGGCACCGGAGTGGTGGTGCTGTCGCAGTTCTCCGACGCCCTGTTCGCCTTCGAGCTGTTCAAGCACGGGACGGCCGGGTTCGCCTACCTGCTGAAGGACCGCGTGGGCGACCTCGACGAGCTGCTCGGCGCGATCCGGGCGGTCGCCGGGGGCGGCTCGGTCATCGACCCCAAGGTGGTCGAGGGCCTGCTGGCCAGGCGCGAGGTCCGCGGGCAGGGGGAGTCGCTGACCCCGAGGGAGCGGGACGTGCTGCGCGAGATGGCCCACGGCCGCTCCAACGCCGGCATCGCCCGTGCCCTGCACCTGTCGATCTCGTCGGTGGAGAAGAACGTGAACGCCATCTTCACCAAGCTGGGGCTGGAGAACAGCGGCGACGTGCACCGGCGGGTGGCCGCCGTCCTGGCCTACCTCGGCCCGGCCGAGCGCTGACTCAGCCGAAGACGGCCGGGGGCGGGACCGGGGCGAGCACGGCGTCGCCGTCCTTGATGGGGTGGGCGCCGCCGATGAAGTTCTTCAGCGTCTCCCCGTGCACGCAGCGCGCCTGGGTGAGGCCGCCGGCCGCGCGCCGGGACAGCAGGTCGAGCGGCAGCTCGGTGCGTGAGGCCGCGACGATCAGGTTGCCGAACCGGCGGCCCCGCATGATCCCCGGCTCGGCCAGCAGCGCCACGTGCCGGAACGCGTCGCACACCGTGGCCAGCAGCCGCTTGGCGAACGCCAGGCCCTTGCCGTCGGCCATGTTGATCAGCAGCGTGCCGTCGGGGCGCAGCACGCGGGCCAGGTCGCCCATGTACTCCGCGGTGGCCAGCTCCACCGGCATCGTGGCGCCGGTGAACGCGTCGAGCACGACCAGGTCGGCCGAGTCGTCCCACACCTTGGCCGTGCCCTCGCGGCCGCCGGCCACGATGACCTTCAGCCGGGGGACCGAGCGCAGGTCGAGCTGCTCGCGGACCAGGTTGACCAGCAGGCCGTCGGGCTCGATCACGATGTGCCGGGAGCCGGGGCGGGTGGCCGAGACGTAACGCGGGATCGTGCACGCGCCGCCCCCGACGTGGACGCAGCTCAGCGGCCCCTCCTGCAGGAGGTCGATGACGTCGGCCATGAGCCGGACGTACTCGAAATCCAGAAATGTCGGGTCTTGTAGGTCAACGTACGACTGAGGTACGCCATCCTTGGACAGCACCCAGCCGTCCTGCCTGTCCAGGTCCCGGAGAAGCTCGACCTCGCCGAACGTCACCGGATAAAGGCCAGGCATCGGTTCCCGCTGTCCACGTGCCACGCTGATCCCTCCCTGGGAGAACCGTATGCGACGCAAGAGGCTGATTGTGCTCGTCATCGCGGTTGTCGCGGTATTGGGGGCGGGCTCCTTCGCCGTTCTGGCCGCCGGGCAGGTCAAGGGCAGCGCCGCCAAGACCGCCGCCGCCTACTTCGACGCCTGGCGGAAGGGGGACGTCGCGGGCATGGCCCTGCTGGTCGACCGGCCGCCGGCCGACTTCTTCGACCGGCACCGCGAGCTGTCGCAGAACCTGCACGTCGAGTCGATCCGGCTCACGCCGGGGCCGGTGCGCGGCACGGGGGAGGAGTCGGCCGAGGTGCGCTTCACGGGCGTGCGGGAGCTGACGGACCTCGGGTCGTGGCCGTTCGACAGCACGCTGCGGCTGGGCGTGCGCGACCGGGCCTGGCGGGTGCTGTGGACGCCCGAGACGCTGCACCCGCTGCTCAAGGACGGCGGCACGCTGGAGGTGGAGGAGGTCGAGGCCCCGGCGGCCGAGCTGGTGACCAGCGAGGGCGCCAAGATCCCCAACGACAGCTACGCCGACGCCTACCTCAATCCGCTCAAGCCCGAGTTCGCCAAGGCCAACCACGGGCTGGAGCTGGTGTCGCGGATGCCGGGACGGCCCGACAAGACGCTGCTGACCCGCCTGCCGAAGGCGAACGTCGAGCGCACCACCCTGTCGCAGCCGGTCCAGGCCGCCGCCGCGCGGGCCCTGGACGGCGTGGCGAACTCCTCGATCGTGGTGCTCAGGCCGAGCACGGGCGAGATCCTGGCCCTGGCCGACCGGCTGGAGGACAACTTCAGCGCGGTGCGCGACGCCTTCCCGCCCGGCTCCACGTTCAAGACGATCGTCGCCGCCGCGCTGCTGGAGAAGGGGGTCGCCACGGGCGACGAGATGGGCTGCCCGGCCTCGTACGCGCCGGACTTCGCGGCGGCGATCAGCAACGACGGCGACGTGGACCGGGGGACCGTGACCTTCGCCGACGCCTACGCCTACTCCTGCAACACCACGTTCGTCGAGCAGGCCACCAGCCGGCTGTCCATGGAGGACCTGCGCAGGACCGCCGCCCGCTGGGGGTTCGACCGGCCGATGGCGACCGGCGTGGGCGGCCGGTGCGGCACGATGCAACAGAGCGACGACACGGACATGTTCTCCCTGGACGTCATCGGCCAGGGCACGGTGGTGGCCACCCCGCTGTGCATGGCCACCGTGGCCGCCGCCGTGCAGAGCGGAACGTGGCGCTCGCCCCGCCTGCTGTCGGAGGACGACGTGCGCCGCGTGGACGGCGAGCCGTTCCCCGACGTCAAGCTGGACGAGGGGGTGGTCGGGGCGTTGCGGGAGATGATGGCCGCCGTCGTGGACCACGGGACGGCGAGCCAGGCGGGCCTGCCGGAGGGCGTGGCGGGCAAGACGGGCACCGCCGAGGTGCAGGACCAGACGTCGCACGGCTGGTTCATCGGCTACCGGGGCGACCTGGCCTTCTGCGTGTTCGTCAGGAACGGCGGATCGGGGCGCTCGGCCGCGGTGCCGATCGCCGTGCGCTTCCTGAACGGCCTGTGACGGCTCGACCCGCTGGACAGGCTTGTGACCTTTGGCACTTCAGCTCAATCCGTAACCTACGGTACCGTAGGTTACATGACGACCATCACCGTGAAGCCGAGGCTGCGTGGCTGGTTGCACACCGGGGCGCTGCCGGTGACGCTGGTGGCCGGGTTCGTGCTCGTTGCGCTCGGCCCGACCCTGCAGGCCCGGCTGGCGGCCGGCGTCTACGCGATCACCTCGGGGCTGCTGTTCGGCATCTCGGCGACCTACCACCGGGGCACGCTGGGGCCGCGCCTGGCCGAGGTGCTGCGCAGGTTCGACCACGCCAACATCTACCTGATCATCGCGGGCACGTACACGCCGTTCGGGCTGCTCGCCCTCGACGGCGCGGCCAGGGTCGCCGTGCTCTCGGTGGTGTGGGGCGGCGCGCTGGCCGGGGTGCTGTTCCGGGTGTGCTGGATGAACGCGCCGCGCTGGCTCTACACCGTCCTGTACCTGGCGCTGGGCTGGACGGCGATCTTCGTGATGCCGCAGCTGCTCGAAGGGGCCGGGGTGGCCGCCGTCGTGCTGGTGGCCGTGGGCGGGGTGTTCTACTCGGCGGGCGCGATCGTCTACGGGCTGCGCCGTCCCGATCCGTCGCCGCGCTGGTTCGGCTTCCACGAGGTCTTCCACGCCTGCACGATCGCCGCGTACCTGGTGCAGTACATCGCGGTGTCGATCGTGGTCTATTCCCACATGTAGGTCGACATTTGACCCGGCACTGGTCTCTTTTCGCACGAATCACGGAAAGCAGACCAGTATGCAGGAACTTTCGCGTTCGTGGTGGCTGCTGCTCGTCCGTGGCATCGCCGCGATCATCTTCGGTGTGCTGGCGTTGATCTGGCCGGGGATCACTCTGCTGGTGCTGGTGATCTTCTTCGGTGCGTACGCCATCGTCTCCGGCGTCTTCGAGCTCTTCGCCGCCTTCCGGCACGGCGCCCGGTCGCGGGCCTGGCTGATCTTCTCCGGCATCGTCGGCATCGTGGCCGGCATCATGGCCTTCGCCTGGCCCGGGATCACCTCGCTCGCGCTGCTCTACCTCATCGCCTTCTGGGCCATCGTCTCCGGTATCTCCGAGATCGTGGCGGGCGTGCGGCTGCGCAAGTCCATCGAGAACGAGTGGATGTTCATCATCGCCGGCATCCTGTCGGTGATCTTCGGTGTGCTGCTCATCATCTGGCCCGGCGCCGGAATGCTGAGCCTCGTCTGGCTGATCGGCATTTTCGCGATCCTGTATGGAATCGCGATGATTGTGCTGTCACTTCGTTTGAAGAAGTTCACTCGCGGGGCAGGAATACCGTAAATTTTACGGATACGACCGGGTTCCCTGTATGGAACCTCCGGCCTGTCTCACGACATTGGAGAAGGCATGGACGTACACACCCGCCTTGCCCGTCACCTGCTCGTCGATGGCTACCGTCTCGTCCTCGATCTCGAACTCAGCCGTGGCTCCTGGTTGGTGGACGCCCGCAACGGCCGCCGCTACCTGGACTTCTACACCTTCTTCGCGTCCGCCCCGCTCGGTGTGAACCCGCCCTTCGACCCCGACTTCGCCGCCCTGCTCGGCCAGGTCGCCCGGAACAAGCCCGCCAACCCCGACATCTACACCGAGCACCTGGCCGACTTCGTCGACACGTTCGTCCGCGTGCTCGGCGACCCCGAGCTGCCCCACCTGTTCTTCGTCGAGGGCGGCGCCCTGGCCGTGGAGAACGCGCTCAAGACCGCCTTCGACTGGAAGAGCCGGCGCAACGAGGCCGCCGGCCGCCCCCGCGACCTCGGCACCAAGGTCATGCACCTGACCCGCGCCTTCCACGGCCGCAGCGGCTACACGCTGAGCCTGACCAACACCGAGCCGGGCAAGACCGACCGCTTCCCCAAGTTCGACTGGCCGCGCATCGACGTGCCGGCCATCCACCTCGGCGACGTCGAGGCCGCCGAGGAACGCGCGCTGGCCCAGGCCAGGGCGGCCTTCGAGCGTCACCCGCACGACATCGCCTGCTTCATCGCCGAGCCGATCCAGGGCGAGGGCGGCGACAACCACATGCGCGGCGAGTTCCTGCGCGCCATGCAGGCCCTGTGCCACGAGCACGACGCCCTGTTCGTCCTGGACGAGGTCCAGACCGGCGGCGGCACCACCGGCACGCCCTGGGCCTACCAGCAGCTCGGCCTGGCCCCCGACGTGGTGGCCTTCGCCAAGAAGGTGCAGGTCGGCGGGATCATGGCCGGTCGCAGGGTCGATCTGGTGGCCGACAACGTCTTCCAGCTCAGCGGCCGGATCAACTCCACGTGGGGCGGCGGCCTGGTGGACATGGTCCGCAGCCGCGGCCTGCTGGAGATCATCGAGCGCGACGGCCTGATCGCGCGGGCCGGCACGCTCGGCGGCGTCCTGCTCGAACGGCTCACCAAGCTGGAGGCCGAGCACCCCGACACGGTCTCGGGCGTGCGCGGCAGGGGCCTGATGTGCGCCTTCGACCTGCCCGACCAGGCCGCCAGGGACGGCTACGTGACCCGGCTCAGGGAGGAGCACGGCGTGCTGGCGCTGCCCTGCGGGCCCCGGTCCGTCCGCCTGCGCCCGGCGCTGAACATCCCCGAGGCCGACCTCGAACACGGCCTCGGCGCGCTGTCGGCCGCGCTCTGAGCGCCGCTCGCTCGGCACTCACTCGGTGGAGGCGATGCTGGTGGCGCTGCGGCGCGGCCCGCCGTAGCGCCAGAAGAAGTTCAGCAGCACGCTGACCCGGTTGCGCCCGCCCAGCAGGTACGCCACGTGCACGAAGATCCAGGCCAGCCAGGCGGGCAGGCCGCGCATGGTCAGCCCGTTGCGCAGCTGGAGCACCGCCTCGGCCTTGCCGACCGTGGCCATGATCCCGGGGTCGCGGTAGGAGAAGCGGCTGATCGGCCGCCCGTGCGCCGCGGCCAGGATCTGCCTGCCCACGTGCTTGCCCATCTGGATGGCCGGCTGGGCGAGCTGGGGCAGCGGGTCCGGCTGTCCGGCCAGGTCGCCGGCCACGAAGATCTCCGGATGGCCGGGCACGCTGAGCGCGTCGGTGAGCGTGATCCGGCCGCCCTTGCCCTGCGGCAGCCCCCAGTCGGTCACCTCCTTGGGCGCGGTGACGCCGAGGGCCCAGACGGTCACGTCGCTCGGCAGGCGCGTCCCGTCCTCCAGGATGACGGCGTCCGGCTGCACGCCCGCCACCGTGGCTCCCAGGCGCATCCGGACGCCTCTCCTGCGCAGCGCCTCGGCCGCCGCGTCCCGCAGCCGCGGCTTGTACGGCGCCAGCACGTAGTCGAACCGCTCGACCAGGGTGACGCTCGTCTGGTCGGGCCGGATCTCGGGATGCGTCAGCGGCACCGTACGGCGGCGCAGCTCGGCCAGCGTGCCCGCGGTCTCCACGCCGGTCGCGCCGCCGCCCACCACCACGACGTGGGCGCTCTCGCGCCGGCCCGCCGCGGTGTCCTCCAGGCAGTGCTGGAGATGCCGCCGCAGGTCGGCCGCGTCGCGCAGCGAGTAGATCGGCAGCGCGTTCTCCTCGGCGCCGGTCACGTGGACCCAGTTGGTGGTGACGCCGGTGGCGATCACCAGGTAGTCGTAGTCGAGGGTGGAGCCGTCCGCGAACTCCACCCGCCGGTCGGCCGGGTGCACCTTGCTCAGCGCGGCCCGGTGGGCGCGGACGTTCGGCCACTTCGCGGCGAACGTACGGATCGGGTAGGAGACGTCGGACGTGCCCATCCCCGCCGTGGCCACCTGGTAGAGCAGGGGCTGGAAGGTCGAGTAGGGGTTCCGGTCCACGAGCGTGACCAGGGCGCCGCCCTTGGCCAGTTCCCGCGTCGCGGCCAGGCCGGCGAAGCCCGCCCCCACGACGACGACGCGCGCTCTCCGCACCATGACCACGTCCCTTCCCGGATTGCGTTCCATGGTCCATATGGCACCCAGAGCATCGGTTAAACCATTTCAGCCACAGACACCACCGGGAGGTGGGGAGATCCGGGGTAGGGCACCGGTATGTCTGAGCAAGTGACCACGATGGAACGCCTGGGCCGCCGGATAGCCGAACGTCGCGAATCGCTGAACCTGAGCCGGCAGGAGCTGGCCGAGAGGTCCGGCGTGGCGGTCGGCTACGTCGCCTATCTGGAGGACCAGTCCGGCATCTCGGTGCGCGAGGCCCTGGCCCGCCTGGCCGAGGCGCTGGAGACCACCGTGGAGGGCCTGCTCGGGGAGGTGACCGAGCCCGCCGGCGCGGGGCCGGCCTCGGCGCACCCCACGCTGGTGCCGCTGGCGGAGGAGGAGTGCCTGCGCCTGCTGCGGCCCGGGGGAGTGGGCCGGATCGCCTTCGAGGGCCGCTACGGCCTGACCGTGCTGCCGGTGAACTTCCGGATGTCGGAGGGGGCGATCGTGTTCCGCACCGCGGCGGGCGGCAGCACCGACGAGGACCTGAGCACGGGTGTGGAGGACGTCGAGTACGAGGTCGCGTTCGAGGTCGATCGCATAGAGGAGCTGACGCGGGGCGGCTGGAGCGTGCTCGTCCACGGCTCGCTGCACCACGTCACGACCGAGGACGAGCAGGCCGAGGCGGCGAGCACGGGCGTCGAGCCGTGGGCCGGCGGGCGGCGCCAGCACTACCTGAAGATCAGGCCCACCCGCCTGACCGGTCGCCGGATCACGACCGCCTGAACCCCCGCCGGGTCAGGAGCCGTCCTTCCTGAGCGACAACCACAGTCCGATGGCCGTGACCCGGGAGTCGACGCCGAGCTTGGCGTAGATCCGGTTGACGTGGTTCTTCACGGTCTTCTCGCTGAGGAACAGGCATTGGGCGATCTGGCCGTTGGACCGGCCCGAGGCGATCAGGTCCATGACCTCGGCCTCGCGTTTGCTCAAGGAGGTGATCACACTGTCGAACGCTGCGTCGTCGACTCTCATCCGGCCTCCGGGGGCGCGCAGACGGTCTGATCGCCGATGGCCCCCGTGCTTCCGGCGTTAGCGGTAGACAGCGAGCATAACTCGCATTGTCCTGATTTGGGGGCGTTGGCGGGAGAAAACGACAACAGCCGGTCCCGAGGGACCGGCTGTGTGCTTGGGGTGAGTGAAGGGACTTGAACCCTCGACATCCAGGACCACAACCTGGCGCTCTGCCAACTGAGCTACACCCACCATGGCCGCCCGCTCCGTGACGGCACAGGAAAAGTGTAGCGGGGTTCGGGAGTCTTTACGCCATCCAATTAGCCGCTGACCCGCTCGGCGAGTTGCCGGGCGGTCGCCGAGTCGGGGCCGGGCTGCGCCACGAAGATCGCCGCGCGGTAGTAGCGCAGCTCCCTGATGCTCTCCTTGATGTCGGCGAGAGCGCGGTGGCCGCCCTGCTTCTCGGGGGCCGCGAAGTAGACCCGCGGGTACCAGCGGCGCACCAGCTCCTTGATCGACGACACGTCGACCATGCGGTAGTGCAGCCAGGCGTCGACCCCGGGCATGTCCCTGGCGATGAACGTGCGGTCGGTGCCGATCGAGTTGCCGCACAGCGGCGCCTTCTTCGGCTCCGGCACGTGCCGCCGGATGTAGTCGAGCACGAGCGACTCCGCCTCGGCCAGCGTGACGCCGCCCGGCAGCTCGGGCAGCAGGCCCGAGGCGGTGTGCATCTCGCGCACGACCTGCGACATCTGCTCCAGCGACTCCGGCGGCGGCTTGATGACCACGTCGACGCCTTCGTCGAGCTGATTGAGCTCGCTGTCGGTGATGACACAGGCCACCTCGACCAGCGCGTCGCGCCCCAGGTCGAGCCCGGTCATCTCGCAGTCGATCCAGACCAGCACGTCACTCATTCGATCTCCTCGCCCAGCGGCTCGGAGCAATCCGCCCGCTTGTTACCCCACCAGCCTAGTGCCCCCGCTTACGCGGGCTTGAGCGAGCCGAGAACCTTCGCCACCACGTCTGTGCCCAGATTGTCGGGAACGGAGATGTACAACAACGTCGGACGCTGCCCGGCCCCGCGGTCCATGAGCACGATCGCGGCGTTCTCCTTCTTCCACTTGTAGCCGTTCTTCTCCGCGACGGCGGTGAAG
Source organism: Nonomuraea sp. NPDC048881 (assembly GCF_040649795.1). Classification (NCBI taxonomy): domain Bacteria; kingdom Bacillati; phylum Actinomycetota; class Actinomycetes; order Streptosporangiales; family Streptosporangiaceae; genus Nonomuraea; species Nonomuraea sp. NPDC048881. The sequence goes on along the minus strand of NZ_JBEZGC010000004.1, from coordinate 230,150 downwards.
TCGAGCTGGAACTGCATGACCCACGCGTCATGGTCGCCGATCTTCGTGGCCTTGTTCTCGATCAGCTTGGTCGTGTGCTGCGGCTCGTAGAACTGGGTGCTGAACTGCATGAACAGCGCCTTGGCGGTGTCCTCCAGCGCCGAGGCGCCGGTGTAGGGGATGAGCGCGGCCAGCGGGCCGGCGTAGGCGTTGCCGATCCAGTCCTTGTCGCCCTCGTAGTTCTCCTGCGAGCTGGCCTGCACGCCGCTCGTCCACATCTGCTGGGAGGGGTCGGCGCCGTTGACGTCGCCGTACGCGGGCACCTTCCAGCCGTCGGGCGCCTGGTAGGACAGGCCGCTCCGCGGGTCGGTGATGCGACCGTCCTGCGGCTGCGGCAGCTCGCCGCCCTGCGGGGGCAGCTCGGTCGGCGGCCCGGCGGAGGGCGGTTCGGCCGTCGGGAACGGCTGCGGCTCCTCGGTGGTGGGCGAGGCGACCGGGGTACTGCTGCCCCGGTTGAGGAAGAAGATCCCGGCGACCACGATCAGCGCGACCACCACCAGCGCGGCCAGGCCGCCGAACACCCACGGCAGCGGGTTGCCCTGCTTGGGCGGCGGCGCCTGGCCGGGGCCGGGCAGCGGACCGCCGGCCCACTGGGTGGGCTGCTGCGTGGGCTGCTGGCCGAAGGCGGACTGCTGGTGGGTGGGCTGCCCGTAGGCGGGCAGGCCCTGGGCGGGCTGACCGCCGTAGGGGGGCTGACCCTGCGCGGGCTGCTGGTCGGCGGGCTGTCCGTAGGGCGGCTGGCCGGAGGAGGGCCGGCCGTACTGGAGCGTGGGGTTCGCCGGGGTGGCCGACCAGTCGGGGGACGACTGGGACTGCGGCCCCGGGCCCGGCTGCGGCCCGGAGGACGGCTGCTGCGGCTGAGGCTGCCGCTCCTGCGCGTGGGTGGCGTCCGTCCATTGGTTGCCGTCCCACCAGCGGAGCTGCGGCTCTCCGTACGGGTCGGGGTACCAGCCCGCGGGGGTCTGCGTGGTCATGCCCGTCAGATTAGTAAGAACCGCTTTGTTGCGCATTCAGGGAAGGTCAGCACTTGTAGGTGAAGCTCGCCTTGTCGGTACGCGCCGGGCCCGGCGAGAGCACCTTCAGCGTGGCCGTGGCCTTGACGTTGCTCTTGCCCGACAACGTCCAGCGCAGCGGCACCGAGTAGGACGTCTTGTCGGCGCTCGTGCGCAGGCTGCCCTTGACGACCTCCTTGTCCAGGTTCTTGCGCCACTCGTAGCGGATCTCGCCCACGCCGCCGTTGGTGACCACCGTCCCGGTCAGGACGATCGCGCCGCCGCAGCCCAGCGTCTTCTTCGGCGCCACCACGTCGATGGACCGCACCGCCAGCTCGGGGGCGTCCGTCAGCCTGAACCAGGCCACGATCGCGCCCGCCATGACGACCGCGAAGAGCGCCGTGGACAGGATCGTGCGCCGCCGCCGTCGCCGTGACACCTTGGCCACCCGGCCTTGGGACCGCTTCTCCGGCTGGTGGACGGTCGCGGCGCCGTCGCGTCCCTCGCGCCAGATGCGTTCGGCCGTCGTCCCGGGCTGCCGCACGGTGCCGGCACCGGCTCCCGGGCCGCCCACCCCAGGGCCGAACTGCAGGCGCGGCGGCGACCCCGACGCCGGCACGTGCAGCAGCGTGACGATGTCGCCCTCGTCCTGGGGCGCCGGCGGCGGCTGCGCGGCGAACGACGGCGGCTGCGCGAACGCCGATCTGCCGCGCGCCGCCCGCGCCAGCGCGTCCCGGCTGATCAGGCCGCCGGGCAGCGCCGCGCGTTCCTGGCTCAGCATGGCGCGGGCCGGTTCGAGGCCGAGTGTGGTGGCCGTGCCGGCGGCCCGTTCGAACAGGCCGGCGGCCCGCGGCGCGGTCTGCGTGAAGGACGCGGCCAGCCCGCGGGCCAGCGACGCCCAGCCCGCCGCGTCCCGCTCGCGCGGCGAGACCTGGCCGCGGATCGCGTCGGACAGGCCGCGCTCCGACAGCAGCGCGGCCCCCTCGGCGGTGATCACCACCGTGCCCGGATGCACCGAGCCGTGCGTGACCCCGGCGGCGTGCAGCGCGAGCAGCGTCTGCGCGGTCTCCGTCAGCACCGACGCCGCCCCCGCCGGATCGACGGGCGCGCCGGCGAGCAGGTCGGCCAGCGTGGGGCTGACCGCCTGCGCGGTGAGCAGCCACACCTGGTCGCCCGCCGCGACCACGTCGGCCACCGGGATCAGCCCGCCCATGCCGCCCAGCACGAGATGCTGGTCGGTCATGACCGTGTTCACCACGCGCTCCCGGACGCCGGGCAGGCCGATGACCCGCGGGTCGAACAGCAGCGCCCCGGCCCTGCGGCCGTCCGGCGAGATGGCGTCGATCCAGTTGCCGAGCTCGGTCATCCACGTGTGCTCGGTCAGCCGGAATCCGGCGATACCGTTCCTGTGGTTGTCCATCCCCCTTGCCCCCCGGCGCGTCTAGCGCTGCTTTCTGTGGCGTCCTGTCATGCGACGTTTCACCGCAAGTGTGACCGGAACCGCGCCGGACGTCATCAGGCCGAGCGCGAGGAGTCCGGCCTGCGCCTTGCCCACCTGGTCCAGGGTGGGCGTCTCGGTGCCGCCGCCCTCGCCGTCGCCGCCGCTCGGCGTCCCGGTCGGGCTGGGTTCCTCCGTCTCCGAAGGCGGCGGGCTGCTCGGGGGCGTCCTGGTCGGGGGCGTCCTGGTGGGCGGGGCGGAGGTCTGGGTGGGCGTGGGAGTGGCCGAGGTGGGCTTGCTGCCGTCGCTGGTCGTGCTGTTCTTGCCGGTGATGTCCGGCTCGGGGGAGTCGGTCGGGGTCGGCTTCGGCGTCCTGACCGGCCGCCTGGTCGGCTTCCGCGTCGGGGTCGGCTTGGGCGTCCTGGACGGCGAGGCCGCCGCCGTCGCCGTCGGCAGGACGGGCGGCGGGGTCGAGACGGCCGGGTCCGCGGAGGTCGGCGTCGGGTCCGGCTCCGGGGTGGTCTCCTCGGGCGTCGCGGTCGGCTCCTCCTCCGTGGGCTCCTCGTCGATCACCGGGTCGGTCGCGCTGGGCGTGACCTCGCTCGTCTGGGCCCGCAGCACCGGCTCGTCGGAGGAGGAGTTGACCAGGATCACGCCCACGGCCACCACCACGCCCACGGCGACCGCGCCGATCGCGATCTTGGCCGAGAGCTTGCTCAGCAGGCGGGCGGGGTCGGGGAAACGGGTCTCGGTGAGCGCGGTCCGCGTCTCGGCGGCATCGTGCAGGGGGCTCGGGAACAGCAGGATCAGCAGGCCGGCGAGCGCGGCCAGGCGGCGGCGTCCGCGCTCCTCCCAGTCGGCTCCGTACGCCTCGGCCGCGATGGCCTCCAGCTCGGTCAGGAACGCCTCGGCGGACGGCGGCCGTTCGCCCGGCTGCTTGGCCAGGCCGCGTTCGACCAGGCTCTGGAGCGCCGTGGGCACTTCCTCGACGGGCGGCGGCGCGCTCTGGTGCTGGCGGGCGAGCGCGGCGATGTTGGGCGCCCGGAAGGGCCGGGTGCCGGTCAGGCACTCGAAGAACACGACGGTGGCGGCGTAGACGTCGGTCGCCGGCCCGGCGGCCCCGCCCGCCCACTGCTCTGGCGCCATGTACGGCGGCGTGCCCGCGGCGCTGGCCCCCTCGCCGGCCCGGACCGCGATGCCGAAGTCCACCAGCTTGCTGACCCCGTCGCCCTGGACCATCACGTTCTCGGGCTTGAAGTCGCGGTGGACGACGCCGATCGCGTGCGCGGCGGCCAGCCCCTGGAGTGAGCCCTTGAGCACGACCAGCGCCGCCTCGGCCCCGGTCGGCCCCTCGGAGCGCAGGATCTCGCGCAGCGAGACGCCGTTGACCAGCTCCATGACGATCGCCGCGCCCTGCCCCGACTCGACATAGTCGATCAGGCGCGCGTGGTGCGAGCTCTGCAGGGTGCCGAGCAGCCGGGCCTCGTGCCGGAACCTGGCCACGAAGCCCATGTCGGCCCTGAGCTCGTCGTTCAGATATTTGATGGCGACTTCCACGCCGTCGTGGTCACGCGTGGCCAGGACCACCCGGCCGGCGGCACCGCTGCCCAGTTCCCGGACTTCGGTGTAGCCGGGGACCCCCCACTGCCCATCGCCGTACATAAACGGTCTCCTCTGGAGTCATTCGGGCCCCCACCCGCATCAAACGCTGCGTAGCTTAACCAGAGGGAAGGGCTTTCCCGCCACCGATATGCCGATATGGCCGAATTTGCGAGGTTAGTCCACCGTGCCGGGCTTATCGGATTGTGGGGATTCCTGTGGTTTGGGCGTTTCCTGTGGTTTTGGGGTTTCTTCTGGCTTGGGTGTCTCTCTGGGGCATTCTGGGGTTTTTCCGCTCGCCTGGTCCGGGCCGCCGGCCGCCTCCGGCGTCGTGCTCGCCGTGACGGTCCAGGTGGTGCCGCACGGGACGGTCCTGAGCGCCCGGCTCACCGTCCTGGTGTACGTGGTGCCGCCGGACAGCGTGAGCCGCTCCGAGCCGGCCGGCTCGCCGCCGAGCAGGAACCCCACCTCCAGCGTCACCGGCCGGTCGTCGGCGGTGACCACCGAGACGGTCGCCGCCAGGCCGCCCTCGCCCGGCCCGGCCCTGACGATCGAGACCCGTCGCACGGCGGGCGGGCAGGTGACCTCGACCCGGGCGGTCCGGACGCGGTCGCCGGCGCGGACCCGTACCGACAGGGTGGAACCGCACGGGCGCGCGCGGAAGGTGTGGGTGAAGACGCGGGAGTAGGAGGTCCGGCCGGACAGGCTCGCCGTACGGGTGCCGACGGTCTCGCCGTCCACCGCGAACGCGGCCTCGACCGGGAGCTCGCCGGTGCCGTCGGCGGTCACGCCCACCCGGGCGCGCGCGGTCAGCCCCGGAGCGTCGGGCATCGCCAGCGAGACGAACAGCCCGTTCACCCGCGTCTGGCAGGCCGGCACCGGCACCGAGGAGGACCGGGCGCCGCCCGGCGCGGCGGGGGAGGTGACGACGGTCAGCGTGACGGTCCCGTCGCACGGCCGTTCGCCGAGGTCCCAGGTGAAGGCGCGGGTGTAGGACGTCGCGCCGCTCAGCCGCAGGCGCTGGACGTGGCCCTCGCCGCCCGGCGCGGTCCACGTCCCGGTGGCGTTGACGGGAGCGCCCCCGGCGGTCCGGACGGTGACGGAGGCGCGCGCGACGCCGTCACCGCCGACCGTGACGTCACCCACGCTCACCCCGAGAACGGTCGCGACGGGCGTCGGGGTGGGCGTCGGTTTGGGGGTCGGTGTGGGGGACGGCGTCGGGGCCCGGGTGGGCGTCGGTTTGGGCGTCGGCGTGGCGGTCCTGGTCGGCTTCCTCGTGGGGCCGGCCGTCGGCGTGCGCGGCGCCCGGGTGGTGACGGGCGGCCTGGAGGTCGTCGGCGGCGGCAGCAGCTCGGGCGGGGACGCCGGCGACGGCGGCCCCTCGTGCGAGGTGCGCGGCGTCGCCTCGGGGGTGGTCGGCGGCGCGAGCACCGCCTCGGCCGTGCTCGGCGGCGCGGTCACCGCCTCGGTCGTGGCCGGCGGCACCGCGACGGCCGCGCCGACCGGCTGCTCGGCAGGCTGCCGCCGGGCGGCGAGCGCGACCACCACCGCCACCGTCACCACCGCCACCAGGGCGGTGCCCATGCCCACCCGCACCGCGTTGGACCGCAGGCCGCGGAAGACCGTCCTGGCCAGGGACGTGGTGACCTCGGGGGCGGGCTGCGGCGGGGCCGGCAGGAGCAGCGCGAGCAGGGCGACCAGCGCGGCCAGGCGCCGTCTGCCCCGCTCCTCCCAGTCCTCGCCGTACGCCGCCCGCGCCGTGGCCTCCAGCTCCTCGACGAAGGCCAGGGCGCTCGGCGGCCGGTCCCGCGGCTCCTTGGCCAGGCCGCGCCGGACGAGCCCCTGGACCGCCTCGGGCGCGTCGTGGAAGGGCACCGGCGCGTGCACGTGCTGGTAGCCGAGCACGCTGGGCTCGGTCGACCGGTACGGCCGGTGCCCGGTCAGGCACTCGAAGAAGACCGCGGTGGCCGCGTACACGTCGGTCGCCGGCGAGGCGGGCCGGCCGGCCCACAACTCCGGCGCCATGTACGGCGGCGTCCCCTCCGGATGCGTGGCCGTGCCTTGTGGCACCGCGACGCCGAAGTCCACGAGCTTGCTCATCCCGTCGTCGCGGACGAGCACGTTCTCGGGCTTGTAGTCCTTGTGCACGACCCCGGACGCGTGGGCCCTGGCCAGGCCCAGCAGCGAGCCCTTCAGCACGACCAGCGCCGCCTCCGGCTCGGTCGTGCCGTTCTCACGCAGCAGGGCGCGCAGCGAGACGCCGTTGACCAGCTCCATCACGATGCAGGCGCCGTTCGGCTCCTGGATGTACTCCCACATCGTGGCGATGTTCGGGTCGCGCAGCGAGGTCAGCACCCGCGCCTCGGCCTGGAAGCGGGACAGGGCGGCGGGGTCGCGCAACAGCGCCTCGGAGAGGTACTTGATCGCGACCTTCACGCCCGTCTCGTCGTGCACGCCCAGCACGACGCGCCCGCTCGCGCCCGCGCCGAGCTGTCTGATCTCCGTGTAACCGGGAGCACTCCACTCCATCGCCCTCTCCCATCAGGAGCCGGCCCACCTGATGAGACGCGTGATCAAGGAGTCGGGTTTGCCAGGTGGTTCCGGATTCATGGAACTACTCCCGACGGAGGATGTGAACCGGTATATCGATACCTTCTGGAAGTGCCGGATCCGGTTGCGGTTCGCCCCAGGTCGTGACCAGCGGATGCACCCCGGCCCAGACCGGCAGCGCGTAGTCCTCCTCCTCGTCCTCCGGCGCCCCGCTGCGGATCTTGACCGACGCCTCGGCCAGCGACAGGGCCAGCACGGCGGTGGCGGCCAGCTCCTTGCGCGTGGGCGGGCGGACGTAGTCCCACTGGCCGGGGGCGAGCTGCTCGGTGAGCGCCCGCAGGGCCGCCAGCCGCTCGTCGGGGTCGCTCACCAGCCGGGCGCGGCCGTAGACGATCGCCGAACGGTAGTTGAGGGAGTGGTTGAAGACCGAGCGGGCCAGCACGATGCCGTCCAGGTGGGTGACGGTGACGCACACCTCGGTGCCGTCGCCGGCCCGCAGCGAGCGCGCGCCGGTGGAGCCGTGCAGGTAGAGGGTGTCGCCGATCCGTCCGTAGCCGGTGGGCACGACCATGGGATGGCCGTCGGCCACCACGCCGAGATGGCAGACGAGCCCGCTGTCGAGCACCTCGTAGAGATCGTTCCGGTCGGTGCTGCCGCGGTGCTTCTCTCGGCCGAGAGCCGTGCGCGGGGTGGAGGAGAGCATGATTCGACGCTAATCGCGAAGTGGACCTATCCTGTAGGGCCACTAACCGACCCTTCCTAGAGACCACTTTCGTGCGCACCCACATTGACCTGCCGGTATCCCTGTCCCGCGACTCGGCCGTCCCGCTGACCACCCAGCTCGCCGGCTGGCTGCGGCACGCCATGATGGGCGGCGCGCTCGCGCCGGGCGAGCGGCTGCCGTCCACGCGGGCGCTGGCCGACCAGCTCAAGGTGAGCCGGACGGTCGTCACCGAGGCGTACCAGCAGCTCTACGCCGAGGGCTGGCTGGAGGGGCGCCACGGGTCCGGCACGTTCGTGGCGGCCATGGAGTCGCACGTCCCGCCGCGCGAGAGCCCGTACGAACCGGCGCCGCCCGCCCGCCGTCCCGAGGGCGAGTGGATCGACCTGCGTCCCGGGGACCCCTGGGTGCGCGACTACGACCGGGCCGCCTGGAAGCGGGCCTGGCGCAGCGCCGGCGAGCTGCCGCCCGGCGACTCGCCCGACCTGCACGGCCTGCCGCGCCTGCGCGAGCTGCTCGCCGACCACCTGCGTAGGGCCAGGGGCATGGCCGTCGGCCCCGAGAACGTCCTGGTCACCAGGGGCACCGGCAACGGGCTCGACCTGTGCGCGCTGGCCCTGCTGGCCGGCGGCGGGCGGGCGGGCGTCGAGGACCCGGGCTACCACGTGGCCCGCACGGTGTTCGCGGCCAGGGGCGCCGAGGTCGTGCCCTGCCCGGTGGACGAGGACGGCGTGATCGTCGACGACCTGCCCCGCGACCTGCGCGTCCTCTACACCACCCCGGCCCACCAGTACCCGCTGGGCGGGCGGCTGCCGATCCCGCGCCGGGAACGCCTGCTGTCCTGGGCCAGGAGCACCGGCGCCACGATCGTCGAGGACGACTACGACGCCGAGTTCCGCTACGACGTCGCCCCTCTCCCCGCCCTCTACGGCCTCGACCCCACCCGCGTCGTGCTGCTCGGCTCGCTGTCCAAGACCCTGGCCCCCGACGTCGGCGTCGGCTGGCTGGTCGGCACGCCCGACCTGGTGAGCCGGATCGCCGCCCTCCGCGCCGCGGTCTCCGACCGCACCAGCGGACCGGTCCAGCAGGCCGTCGCCACCCTCCTGGAACGCGGCGACCTCGACCGCCACCTGCGCAGGATGCGCCTGGAGTACGCCCGCCGCCGGGCCGCCGTGGTGGAGATCCTCGGCCCGGTCTGCCGCCTGCGCGGCGACACCGCCGGGCTGCACGTGCTGGCCGAGCTGCCGGCGGGCGACGTCCAGGAGGTCGTGGAGCGGGCCAGGGAGCGCGGCGTGCTGCTCGACCCCGCCGACCGCCACCACCACGACCGCGCCCGCCTGCACGGCCTGGTCCTCGGCTACGGCTCGGCCTCGCTCAGGGACGTCCGGCGCGGCTGCGCGGTGCTGGCCGGGCTGATCCGGGATGCTCAGACCGGATTGAGTATCTGAGCGCTGGCGCCCGCCGGGCCGCCGTCGGCAGGGTGGCGGGCATGAAACCCTGGCTCCTGCCGGCCTCGCTGATCGTCACGGCGGTTACCGCGTGGCTCGTCCTGTACGCGGGCGTGCCCCTGTCCACCCTCCTGTCGCTGGGCCTGGGCGCGATCTGCCTGGTCTGGCTGGCCGTCCTGCTGACCTTCCCGTGGAACCTGTCGTTCGCCGCCCGGCAGGTGGTGCGCGACATCGAGGTCTCCCGCGAGACCGGCATCGACGTCCCGGCCCGCGGTGCGGAGGAGGCCAGGACGATCGCCCGCCGCATGCTCGTCCTCGCGGTCGCCGGGCACGTGGTCTCGGCCGTCGTGGTCGCGGTGGTCACGTTCTTCTCCGGGCGGCAGATCGGCTACTACTTCGCCGGGTTCTACCTGCTGGCCACCGCGTTCCGGCCGGCCGGGGCCTACGTCGGGCACCTGCGCGAGCGGGTCAGGACGCTGGGACGCGAGGTCCGCTACCCGCGCCTCGACGTGATCGCGCTGCGCGACCAGGTCGAGGCGCTGTCCGCCGCCGCCGAACGGCTCACCCGGCAGGCCGAGGAGCTCGGCGGCGAGCTCGCGGCCACCAGGGCCGGCCTGGAACGGGCCGACCACGACCTGGACCGCCGGATCACGCTGATGGCCCGCCGCTTCGAGGAGACCGTGGACGGCCTCAACGACAACCAGGAGATCATCACCGGGCTGCGCGCGTTCCTCAGACTGCTTCGCGCGGACCCCACATAGGCGGCTCCAGACCGCGCAGGACGGGCAGCGAGCGGGCCGCGTACAGCGGGTCCACGGGCAGCACGTGCCGGGCCCACCAGCGCGCGGGACCCGGGTCCGGCGAGGCGTCGGTGAAGCCGAGGGCGTACTCGTCGTACGGCGGGTCGTACAGGTAGCCGGTGGCCACCCCGCGGCGCTCCAGCTCGGCGACGGCCGCGTCCCTGTCGCGCACCAGCAGTGGGACGCGGAACAGCGGCTGGTCCAGGTTGTCCAGCACGGCGGGCGCCACCGTGGGCAACTCGGCCAGCCGGGCGATCCCGGCCAGCCGCCGCGCCCGCTCGCCGGGCACCTTGGCCAGGCGCCTGGACTGGTACCAGCGGACCAGCCGCCCCCGCCGGGCGCGGTAGGCCGCCAGGTCGGCGCGTACCCACGGGTCGAACGGCGGCAGCGCGGGCACCTGCTTGAGCGCCAGCTCCAGCGCGTCGGGCTCCAGGGCGATGCGGTAGCCCTCGCGCTCCTCCTGCATGCCGAGGGCGCGCATCAGCGCGAGCGCCGGGCGGACGAGGTCGAGCCTGAGCGCCGCCTGCCGGGCCATGGAGGTGGCCACGCTGAACAGGTCGGCGCGCAGCGCGCCGGGGACGAGCAGCTCGTCGCGGGCGCGTTCGAGCGCTTCGAGGTCGGCGCGGTCGGTCACCGCGAGCACGCCGCCCGAGCCCGCGCCCGGATGCTTGGACAGGCTGAAGACCCCCGCCTGGCCGAACGTGCCCAGCGGGCGCCCGCCCGGAGCGGTCTCCAGAGCGTGCGCCACGTCCTCGATCAGGATCTTTCCCGCGAAGGCCGACACCTGGTCGGGCAGGCCGTACAGGTTCGTCGTCAGGACGGCGTCCACCGTGGACAGGTCGACGCGGGAGACGTCGATGTTGCCGTCACGCGGGGACAACGGCGCGATCACCGGGCGCAGACCGGCCGCCAGCACGAGGAAGAGGATCTCGTCGGCCGAGACCGGAGACATGAGCAGCCGCTGACCCGGCAGGCACCAGTGGCGCAGCGCGAGGTAGAGGCCGAGGCGGTTGGATGGGAGCCACAGGCAGTGCCGCCCGGTGCGCTCCGCGATGAGTCTCACCCTTGTAGGACGGTACGCAATCGCCCAAAAGTTTTCAACGCTTTGTCGGCGGTCTTGAGCAGCAGCGGATTGGCCATCACCGTGGCGCGCGTCTTGCGCACCGGCACCCGCATCATCCAGTGGACCCCCGCCGCCACGCCTGCCCTGGCCACACGGCCCTCGGCCACCTCCAGCTCGCCGTTCTTGAGCTTCTCCTTGTACTCCTTCTCGCCCCGGCCCATGTCGATCACCTGGACGCCCGACGCGGCGGCCGCCTCGGCCATCGCCAGGTGGTGGATGAGCCCGGGGGAGTACTTGGCGTAGGCGGTGTCGTAGGCCGGGAACCAGCCGGCCAGCGTCGTGCGGGTGCGCACCCCGAAGTGCCCGGCCACCGGCACGTCGTCGACGTAGACCATGTCGAGGACGCCGGCGAAGCTGTCGGACCGGGTGGCGAGCAGCCGCTCGACCAGCTCGACGATCCACCGCTGGGAGAACCGGTCGGTGCGCCCGGTACGCCGGTACTGGTCGGTCTTCCAGCCGAGCAGCGTGTGCAGCGGCCCGGTCTCGGCGATCGCGTAGTCGTGGCGCAGCGGCCCCGACTCGCGCTGCAGCTTGCGCGACTTGGCCAGGGTCGACTTGTACGTCTTGCCGGACCGGACGCGCAACGTCTCGGTGTAGGGGCCCCACCCGTCGCGCAGGTCGATGATCGGCGAGGGGTGCGTGGTGCACCGCCCGTCGAGCAGCGGCTGGCCGGAGACCAGGTGGTCGAACTCGTAGACCGACAGCCCGCAGTCCTTGATCAACCGATGCGGGTCGAGGTCGAGGCCCTTGGCGTGGACCAGGCCCTGCGCGTCGGTCAGCCCCGCGGCGACCGGCTTGCCGATGCCCAGCGGATGGCGTTCGAAGGGGAAGAAGCCGACGATGTCCGGCCCGTCGTACAGGACGGCCACTCGGACCAGGTCGCGGAGCTCGCCCACGGTGACCGTGAACTCCGGGGACAGGAAGGGGTTGTCGAAGGCGGCGTCGGACTCCTGCAGGGCGCGCCATCGGCTGAGCTCGGGCTGTCCCAGATCGCGAGGGTGGGCAACGGTGACGCGCATGGGCTCCTACTGTCGGCTTACCACAACCTGACCAGCATGCGGTCAGAGGTGTAGGGCCAGGTTAAAGGATGGGCGCCCATGCCTGGGATGTGCCGGGCCTACTGTTATGCAACTCTCAGCTGGCTTTCAGGACCGAGTGGCGTTCTAATGTGTGTCCATGACGGTACCAGGGATCGACTGGCCGCGGCTGGTCTCGTGGCTGGGCAGGAACGTGCCGGACGCCGGGGAGCCGCTGTCCGTCTCGCTGATCTCCGGAGGCAGGTCGAACCTGACCTACCTGGTGGAGGCGCGCGAGCGCCGGCTGGTGCTGCGCAGACCGCCGCTGGGTCACGTGCTGCCCACCGCCCACGACATGCGGCGGGAGTGGCGGGTCATCTCCGCGCTGGCGCCGACGCCCGTCCCGGTGCCCGAGCCCGTCGCCTTCTGCGCCGACGAGGAGGTGGTCGGGGCGCCGTTCTATGTCATGGGGTACGTGCCCGGCGCCGCCGTGCAGACCAAGGACGAGCTGGGGCGGCCGACGCCGGCCCAGACGCGGCGGCTGTCGGAGCGGCTGGCCGAGGTGCTGGCCGCCATCCACGCCGTGGACTACCGGGAGGTGGGGCTCGGCGACTTCGGCCGTCCCGAGGGGTACCTGGCCCGGCAGCTCGACCGGTGGTGCCAGCAGTGGGAACGGTCGAAGACCGCCGACCTGCCCGACTACGACAGCCTCGTACGGCGGCTGCGCGAGCGGCTGCCCGCCGCGTCCGACAGCACCCTGGTGCACGGCGACTACCGGCTGGACAACACGCTGGTGCGCCTGGCGCCGCCGCCGGCCGAGATCGAGATCATGGCCGTGGTCGACTGGGAGATGTCCACGCTCGGCGACCCGCTGGCCGACCTGGGGCTCACGCTGACGTACTGGCACGACCGCGGGGACGACGAGCGGGCCCGCATCCCCGTGTCGGGCGACGTGACGGTGGCGCCGGGGTTCATGAACGCCGCCGAGTTCGCCGCCCATTACGGGAAGGTCTCCGGCCGCGACATCTCGGACCTCGGGTTCTACGTGGCCTTCGGCAACTTCAAGCTGGCGGTGATCGTGGAGGGCATCCACGCCCGCTTCAAGCAGGGTAAGACCGTGGGGGAGGGGTTCGACCGCATCGGCGCGGCCGTGCCGACGCTGATCTCCCGCGCCCATCGCATGCTCGACCAGCCCTGACCCCGCAAGGAGTTCCATGAGCACAGTTGCACTCATCACCGGAGCGGCCAGCGGCATCGGCGCCGCGGTGGCCCGGCGGCTGTCGTCGGGCGGCGCGAAGTGCGTCCTCGTCGACCGCGACGGCGAGGGCGTCGAGCGGGTGGCCAAGGAGGTCGAGGGCGCGTGGCTGGCCGCCGACGTCAGCACCGAGGAAGCCTCCCTGGAGGCCGTCGCGCTCGCCGAGCAGCGGTACGGACGCCTCGACCTGGTGCACCTCAACGCCGGCATCTCCGGGGGCGTCGACCTGGCGAACTTCGACCTGGAGCGCTACCGCGCGGTCGTCGGCGTGAACGTGGACGGCGTCGTCTTCGGCGTGCGCGCCAGCGTGCCGCTGCTGGCCAGGTCGGGCGGCGGCGCGATCGTGGCCACGTCCTCGCTGGCCGGGCTGGTGGCCTTCGCCGGCGACCCGATCTACACCATGACCAAGCACGCCGTCGTCGGCCTGGTCCGGGCGCTGGCCGAGCCGCTGTCCCAGCAGAACATCCGGATCAACGCCGTCTGCCCCGGATTCACCGACACTCCGCTGGTGGCCGCCGCGCGGGAGATGTTCGTCGACGCCGGATTCCCGCTGCTCACGGCCGAGGACGTCGCCGCCGCCGTCGAGTCCGCCTTCTACGCCGAGACGCCGGGCACCCTGCTCATCGTGCAGCCGGGTAGGCAGCCGGTGCCGTACCGTTACTCGGGGGTTCCCGGGCCCGCGGGCGGTCAGCGCCCACCCGCTTCCGATTGACAGCAAGTCTGCTGCAAGCGGAACGATTACCGTCATAAGGGCCGGGCACTGCCTGGCCCTTGTACGTTGCGTGATGGTAAGGAGCGTTCCGTGATTCCCACCGAGGGCAGACACGCGCGCAAACGGTCGCCATGGCCGATCGCCCTGGGGGCCGGCGTCCTCGCGGTCGTGCTCGTCGTCGGCATCATGGTCTACGCGGGCATGCGGTCGAGCTCCCGCGAGGGCTTCAAGGGCGGTGAGGTGGCCGAGGTCGGGCCCACCCAGGCGCCGCCGCGGCTCGAACAGCCGCCCGTGCTCCACGACTGGCCCCGGTGGGGCATCACGCACACGCAGTACAGCACCGAGACCGAGCCGCGCCCGGTCGTCGAACAGGCCAGGGGCATGCTCGGACGGGTGCCGATGCTGCAGAACCAGCACATCATGGGCTGGGGCGTGGGCAACCCCGAGCCGAGCCCCGGCCAGTTCAGCTTCCGCGACCTCGACCGGCGGCTGACGTTCATGGCGTCGTCGCGGGCGGTGCCGGTGATCACCCTGTGCTGCGCGCCCGACTGGATGAAGGGCGGGCAGCCCGGACGTACCGACTGGAGCAAGAACCACACCGTCGCCCCCAAACCGGAGCACTTCGACGACTACGCCAAGCTGGCCGCGCGGGTGGCCCGGCAGTACCCGACCGTCAAGTACTACATGGTGTGGAACGAGTTCAAGGGCTTCTGGGACCCCTCCACCAACCGCTGGGACGCCGAGGGATACACCCAGCTCTACAACAAGGTCTACACGGCGTTGAAGAAGGTCGACCCGCAGATCAAGGTGGGCGGGCCGTACATGCCGATCGAGACCGGCTCGGGCGGCGGGCCGTCCGAGCTGAAGGGCCCGTGGGGGACCGTCGACCAGCGGGCGCTCGACGCCATCGAGTACTGGATCGAGCACAAGAAGGGCGCCGACTTCATCGTCGTGGACGGCGCCTCGATGACGACCGACAAGGGGAACGTTCCCGACGACTTCGGCGCGCTGGGCAAGTTCGGCGCGATCACGAAGTGGCTGCGGGAGAAGAGCGACGACCTGCCCGTCTGGTGGGCCGAGTGGTACGTCGAGCCGGAGAACTCCGGGTGGAGCGAGGAGCGGCGCACGGCCGTGCAGGCGGCGGCGATGATGGAGTTCGCCAGGAGCGGCGTCACCACCGCCCTGTACTGGAACCCGCAGGTGAAGGGGACGGGCCAGTGCGACGGCTGCCTCTGGGCGCCCGGGCGGGGGGACGAGATGCCGATGGCGGGGCTGCTGAGCGGGTTCACCCGGTGGTTCCCGGCAGGGGCGCGGCTCGACAGCGCGGTGACGTCGTCCGACCCGAAGGTGAAGGTGCTGGCGCAGGAGCAGCAGGTCGTCATGGTGAACACGTCCGACCGGGAGGTGACGGCCACGGTGGACGGCAAGGCGGTGACGCTGGGGGCGTACGAGATCAAGTGGGCGGGAAGAGGCGGCGCCTGACGGCACCCGACGCCTGCGGCGCCCATGGTCCCAAACCCGGCGCCTGCGGCGCTGATGGTCCCCCCTCCCCCCGGGAAGGGCGCCTTCGGCACCCCCTGGAAGGGCGCCTTGCGCATCCCTGGTTGGCGCGTCGTTCTTGGTCATCGGCGACGTATGGCGCTCACCTGCGCCTCGGCTCCTGGGGTTCGCCGCGGCTCCTACACCGGACTCCACGACACCGTCACCATGCGTCGAACACCCACGAAAGCCCCTCAGCCTAGGCATCGCCCTCACCCACCGGCCTGCCTCGCCCTCACCCCCGGCGACTCCCGACACCCGAGCCCGCACCCAGGCCCCTCCCCACCCGACCCCGGCTTCACGACCCGGCTTCACGACCCGGCTTCACGACCCCGGCTTCACGACCCCGGCTTCACGACCCCGGGCCCGTTCCGGGGCAGCCGCCCGGTACGGTCCACCGCTTCACCGATCCCGACACCCATGAACGTAGAGTGGTGCTCCATAAGCTGAAAGTGACTGACTTGTGATGCCGGGGACCGTGATGACCGACAGCAACGCCGAGCCGCCCATCGTGCACATCCTCGACCCGATGAGCGCGGCCTACGACGCCGCCTTCGCCACCTTCCTGGCCCACACCGACCAGAAGATCCGGGCCCGCGAAGAACTGGCCCGGGTCGTGGGACGGCTGCCCCACCGCCGTACGCTCATCGACGCCGGCGCGGGGACGGGCGAGACCACCGCGTGGCTGGCCCCCAGGTTCGACCGGACGATCGCCATCGAGCCGAACGAGCACCTGCGGGCCGAACTGGCCCGCAGGTGTCCCGAGGCCACGATCCTCGGTCAGGACATCGCCACCGCCGACCCGGAGGAGACCGCCGACCTTGTGTTGTGCGCGCACGTCCTGTACTACCTGCCGCAAGAGTCCTGGCTGCGGCAGCTCCAGAGGCTGGCCTCCTGGACGGCCGAGGGCGGCTTCGCCGTGGTCGTCATGCAGAACCCCGACAGCGACTGCATGCGCCTGCTGCGCCGCTTCACCGGCCACCGCTACGACCTGGACGCCCTCGGGCGCGCCTTCGCCGCCACCGCGGGCACCGAATGGGAGATCGGCATCAGCACCGACCCGGCCTCCGTCACCATGCCCGACCTGGAGACCGCCCTGGCCGTCGCGCAGTTCATGCTGAACGTCGTCCCGCTGTCGCAGCCGCCCGCCATGGACGAGGTCGCCGCCTACCTCCAGGAACACTTCCGCACCCCGGACGGCTACCGCCTGAGCTGCGATCAGGACTTCCTGGAACTCCAGCGCAACGGCCCAGACGCCTGACAACAGGCAACCCGCCCGGACCGCCCAGTGGCGGCCCGACGCGGCCCTGACGGGCCTCCACGGTCGGCCCTGACGGCCTCCGCGATCGGCCCGGGACGGGCCTCCGCGATCGGCCCTCACTCGCCCTGGGCGGGTGGCGGCGTGACGGCCATCGTGAAGGCGGTCTCGGTGAGGAGCGCCTGGTCGAGCACGATGTGCGGCCGCGTGCCGCGTTCGAGCTGCTGGAGGCCGAGCACCACCGCCAGCGCGAGCAGCGCCCGCCCTTCCGCCTCCTCCTCGTCGAAGCCCAGCCCCACCAGGAGCCCGGCGACGAAGTCGACGCGGCGGCGGGTGACCCGGGTGACGATGTCGGCGACGCCCTCGCGTTCGGCGTCGAGGTAGAGGCGGCTCTCGCCGCCGCGCCGCCCCGCGCGGGCCGCGACCGTGCCGAACAGGGCGCGCAGCCGGGCGCGCGGCTCGGCCTCGGCGGAGGCGGCCGCGATGATGTGCTCGGTCTCCTCGGCCTCCCAGCGTTCCATGACCGCCCGGACGAGCGCGCCGCGGTCGGCGTGGTGCCAGTAGAAGGAGCCCTTGGTGGTGCCGAGGTCGCGGGCGACGGCCTCGACCCGCACCGAGTCCAGCCCGATCTTGGTGAACCGCGCGTACGCCGCGTCCACCCACTGTTCCGCCGTGATCCGGCCCCCTTGCGCCATTCGCCATACGGTACCGTATAGTCCTCGCCATACGGCACCGTATGGAGGCGTCATGAGAACACCCGTCTACTGGTCGTCCGCCCTGGACGACATGCCCGCGCCCGACTACGCCGACGTGGTCGTCGGCGTAGTGCCGCCGCGCGCGACCGACGACCCGCGGGCCTGGGCGAAGGCCGTCTTCTCGATCAGGTCGATGCCCCGCTGGATCGCCGCGGCCCTGTGGTTGCGCCAGGCGGTCGTGCCGCTGGTCGGCATCCCGCGCGCGCCGCGCGACGTCTTCCGGGTCGCCCGGGTCGAGGGGGAGGAGGCGCTGATCGCGGCCGACGACCGGCACCTGGACTTCCGCTGCGGGGTGGGGGTCGATCGCGAGGCCCGGCTCGTGCGGGTCACGACCACCGTCCGGCTGAAGGGCCGGCGCGGCCGGCTCTACTTCTGGCCGGTACGCCTCGTGCACCCGATCGTCGTCCGGGCCATGCTCCGCTCCGCCCAGCGCCGCCTGGGTGCGCCTAGAGGGTGACGACGACCTTGCCCGTGGCGTGGCCCTGCTCGACGTGGGCGATGGCCTCGGGCACCTGGTCCAGCCGGTACGTCCGGCTGACGACCGGGACGACCTGGCCCGCCTCGACGAGCCCGCGCACGGCGGCCAGCGTGTCCCGGTCCGCGGCCGTGACGAAGTTGACCAGGCGCTGCCGGACGAACGGCTTGGTCACGAGCACGCGCAGGATGCGCCCGGTCGGCCCGAGCAGCGACCCGCCGCCGGAGCCCCCGTTGGGGACGTAGGCGCCGGTGGGGGCGAGGGCCCGCCGGTAGTCCGCGAGACGCCGGTCGCCGACGTTGTCGAGGATGACGTCGTACCGGCCGGGATACTGGGCGAAGTCCTGCCGGGTGTAGTCGATGACCTCGTCGGCCCCCAAGGACGCGACGAGCTCCGCCTTACCGCCGCTGCACACGCCGGTCACCTCGGCGCCCAGTGCCTTGGCGATCTGCACCGCGAACGTCCCCACCCCGCCCGCCGCGCCGACGACCAGGACCTTCTGCCCCGGTTTGACCTCGCCTCTGGTGGCCAGGGCCTCGTAGGCGGTCAGCGCCGCCAGCGGCACGGCCGCCGCCTGCTCGTACGTCGAACCGGCCGGCTTCTCCAGCAGCACCTTGTCCTGGGGGACGGCGACGTACTCGGCGAAGGCGCCCCGGAAGTGGCCGAACACCTCGTCGCCGGGCTTCAGCCGGGTGACGTTGCGGCCCGTCGCCTCGACCTGACCGGCCAGGTCCATGCCGAGCCCGTCGAATTTGGGGCGGCGCAGCCCGGAGACGGCCCGCATCACGTACGGCAGACCGCGCACGAAGTGCCAGTCGCCCGGGTTGACGGCCGCGGCCCGCACCCGGACCAGCACGTCGTCGTCGCCGACCGGCGGCGGATCGACCTCGCGCAGTTCGATGACGGCCTCGGGCGGCCCGTAGGCGGCGTAACGGATGGCCTTCATGACACGCTCCTACTCGACGGTTCTGAGGATCTGCTCGATGGACGCCGTGCGGGCGCGCAGCTCGGCCAGGTCGGCGGCCGAGCGCTGCTGGGCGTCAAGGGTGTTCTCGGCGAGCTGCTCGAACCGGTGCACGAGCCGGCGCAGGTCGTCCTTCTGCAGGGCCTCCAGCTTCGCCTTGCGGAAGTCGAAGAGGCCGACGATGACCAGGCAGATCAGGAAGCCGGTCACGAGCAGCACACCGAGGATGAAGATCACCTCGGGCCA
Source organism: Nonomuraea sp. NPDC048881 (assembly GCF_040649795.1). Lineage (NCBI taxonomy): Bacteria > Bacillati > Actinomycetota > Actinomycetes > Streptosporangiales > Streptosporangiaceae > Nonomuraea > Nonomuraea sp. NPDC048881. The sequence goes on along the minus strand of NZ_JBEZGC010000004.1, from coordinate 211,220 downwards.
GGCGGTGGGCATCAGGGGCGCTCCTTGGGCTCCGGGTCGGGCGCGGTGAGGGTCTTGGCCGCCTCGGCCAGCGCCGCTGCGGTGAGGTGGACGTCGAAGTCGGTGACTTCGTAGTACTTCATGGCCTTGCCGTCCTCGGAGAGCTCCAGCGTGCCGACGATCAGGCCGGCCGCTTCCAGCCGCCGCAGGTGCATGTGGAGGAGCGGACGGCTGACGCCGATCTCGCGGGCCAGGTGGCTCACATAGTCGCGGCCGGCGGCCAGGGTCGCGACGATGCGCACCCGCAGGGGGTTGCCCAGCGCCGCCAGCATCTCGACCAGCTCGTCACCGGTCGGCCCGGCATCGGTCATGATTTCCCGTCACGTGAAAGATTTTCCTTACACATGAGAGCGTACCTCGCCCAAAGGGTTTTTGGGCAGAAGATTTCAGACGGTCTGCGCGGAGTCGGGAGCCTTGTGCCGCTCGCCCGTGGGCCTGCGCCAGTACGTCAGGAAGCGCAGCACCCACTCCACCGGCCCGTACCGGTGTCCCTTGAGCCACCAGTGGCTGTAGAGCACCTGGACGGTGAAGATGGCCAGCGCGATCAGCACCTCGACGGCGGGGCTGACCCGGTCCACCAGGGCCAGGCCGTAACCGGTGAAGATCAGCGAACAGATCAGCGACTGGCCCAGGTAGTTCGACAGGGCCATCCGCCCGGGGGCGGCCAGGGCCCGGCCCACCCGCGGCAGGTACGGCAGCACCCGCAGGAACGTGGCCGCGTACGCGGCGGCCAGCAGCGGCGCGGTCACCAGGTCGATCGCCTCGCCCAGGAACTTGTTCACCGTGCCGTTCCAGGCCGACTGCGTGTAGACGAAGGCGCCGGCCAGCCCGACCGTGAACCCGGTCCACTGCAGCCTGCGCAGCGCCACCTTGTGCGCCGACAGGTTCCGCAGCGCGCCCAGCTTGCCGACCGCCAGCCCGATCAGGCACGCGGCCAGCACCGCCGGCCCCTGGAACAGCACCCGCAGCAGGACGATCAGCGACAGCTTGCGCATGTGCTCGGAGATGATCTGCCAGAACACCCCGCCGAGGGCGGTGTCGGACCTGGCGGCCTCGGCGGTGCCCTCGGCGACCGTGCCGGAGGCGTCCAGGCCGACCATCGCCAGCAGGGCCAGCATGAGGAACCCGAACGCGAGCACCAGGGTCAGCAGCCCGGCCAGCACGATCGCGGTCTTGGGGCCGATCCGGCGCAGCACCAGCAGCGCGATCCCGACGAACGCGTACGTGGTGAGGATGTCGCCGGGGAACAGCAGCACCGCGTGGGCCAGGCCGATCAGCAGCAGCCCGCCCAGGCGGCGCAGGAACATCGGCACGAACGCCCGCCCCTGCCGGACGGCCGAGTCGAGCTGGAGCGTGAAGCTGTAGCCGAACAGGAAGGAGAACAGCAGGTAGAACTTGTTCTCCATGAACAGCGTCACGAGCCAGCGCACGACCCAGTCGAGCGAGGAGTCGAAGCCGGGCTCCGCCATCCCGGCCATCCGGTAACCGGAGGCCAGGAAGGCGATGTTGACGACGAGGATCCCCAGCAGCGAGAAGCCGCGCAGGGCGTCCACAGAAGTGATCCTCGCGGCCGCGAGTCGTGCATCGGGCATGGCGGGAAGTGTCTCCTGTGTCCTCATCAGGCCTACATCATCCCGCAAAACCTTAGCGTTTCCTGTGAATTCAGTTATTTAGTGCGATGTGGATAAATCTCTCCACGATCACTGCTATTGAGATCAAGAACGACGGGATGGCCAGGAACATCAGGCCTCTGCGCGCCCGTCGTGCCCGGTTCGGCCCGTTCAGCCCGATGACCTCGTAGCCGAACAGCGCCACCCACGTCACGACCAGCGCCCCGATGCCGACGGGCGTCCACGGCGAGGTGGGGTCGCCACGTCCCTTGTAGGGGGCGGGGTCGGGGATCTCCGTGCCCTTCACGAACTTCTTCCACGTGTAGAGCGCGGCGTCGTCGTTGGAGAAGACCTTCTTCAGGTCGGGCGAGGCGTCCAGCGCGGCCCGGAACCGCTGCCCCCAGTCCTCCGGGAAGCCCTCGTTGAGCTGCAGGTAGCTGACCTGCCCGCGGCTCACCATCAGGTACGAGTTGCGCGGCTGCTCCTTCAGCTTGGCCACCGCGTCGGCGATCTGCGTCGGGTCTTTGTGCACCCGCGCCTGGACGCCGAAGTTGACCAGCTCGACGTCCCGCTCGCCCCACGGCAGGGTCGGCGTGACCTCGGGGCCCTCCTTGGGCACCAGGTAGAGCACCTTGGCGCTCGGCTTGTCGTGGTCGTAGACGTAGTGCAGGGCGGCGACCTCGCCGGTGGTGACCCGTTCGAACTTCTCGTTGCCGTACCGGGCCAGCAGGAACGCGAAGGCGAACAGCACCGCGAAGCAGGCCGCGAGCACGACCGAGATCTTCCTGGTCAGCTCGGGGTTGAAGCGCACGTTCCGCCTGCGCAGCGGCACGGTCTCCTCGCGCACGTCCGCGCTGTCGGCCGGCAGGTTCGGGAAGAACGCGTAGGCGGCCAGCAGGCAGGAGCCGGGCAGCGCGAACATGTAGATGCGCAGCCCGATCTCGCCGCCGTAGCTCTGCAGCCCCAGCGCCAGCACCGGCACGCACAGCAGGATCAGCGCGGACCGGTCGAACACCCCGCGGCGCAGCCGCCGGAACAGCCCGGCCGCCGCCAGCGAGAGGATGACCCCGAGGATGCCGAGCCGCGCCTGCAACACCAGCGCGTGCGCCGGGTCGCTGCCCTCGACGCGGTCGGAGGTGGCGCTGCCGATGTTCTGCAGGATCTTGCCCAGGCCGCCGAAGATCGCGTCGATCTGGCCCGCCCAGAACCCGACCGTCATGTAGCTGATCCACGCCAGCGTCACGAGACCGAGGAAGAACGGCAGCGCCCAGGTCAGCGAGGTCCGCTTGAAGATCAGGAACGCGGTCACCACGCCGAGCATCATGAACGGCGTGATCTGGTGCGAGGCCACCGACGCGAAGAACAACGCCAGGAGCATCAGCAGCATCAGCAGCTTGTCGGCCCGGTAGGTGCCGGTGTTCACGATCTCGCCGGGCGTCATGGCGTCGAGCTTGCCCAGCAGCTTGCGCAGCCCCTTGGGCGGGATCGGCTTGGTGCGCGGCTCCACCCGTCCGAACCAGCGCAACAGGATCGCCACGAACGCCAGATACAGGGCGAAGGTGAACCCCTGCGGCGAGAAGTAGTCCTGTCCGATCCACTGCACGAGGATGAACAGCAGCGCCGCGAACCAGCGGGCCCGCGTCGTCGCCACCACCTGACGCAGGATCAGGACGAACGGGAGCAGGTAGAGCAGGTTCGACAGGAGCGGCGTCCACTGCAGGATCGTCGTCATGTCGGTGATGCCGGCGGCCTTGGTGACGAACGCGAACAACGCGAAGAAACCCGGCCAGCCCATGCGGGCGTCGATGCTGATCGCCGTCTCGCCCGTCCTGGAGATGAACTCCACGAAACCGGCGTGGATGTACGCCGTGGGGAAGCGCGGCTCGGTGGCCACCAGGGCGCCCGCGCCGTGCAGGGCGAACGTGATGGCGGCGATCTGGAACAGCAGCAGGAACTTGCGGTCGGTGCTCTGGGCGACCGTGACGAAGAACGACACGATCATGATCAGGAGGGCGACGAACGCGGTCGCCGGCAGCGCCGAGATCAGGCCCAGGCCGTTGATGTTCTCCGGGTCCACACCCCACAGCGGGCCCGGGGGCACGCGCAGGGCGAGGATGTACATGAGCAGGCCCTCAAGCACGAGGACGACGGGCAGCCACTTGGGCGCGCTGGCGACCAGCGCCCCGACCCGCCCGCCGGCGGTCCGGCCCGTCTGCCCCGCGGCCGCGGGCGCGCCATCGCCGCCCAGCGGGCCGCCCACGGCCTGCCCGTCACCGGAAGCCGCCGGAGCGCGCTCGACCACCGGAGCCCCGACCCCGGACGCCGCGACGGCACCGGCATCGGCCGTCCGGGAAACAGGCGCCCGGAAGGCAACGGTCCTGCCGTCACCATCATCCTCACCGTCAACGACAGCGCCGGCCTTCTGGGGCCCGCTGCCCTGCGGACCGGACGCACCAGACGTACCGGCGACGGCCGCACGGGCGGCATCCGCGCCGGATGCGCCTGCGTTCCCCGCGTCGGCGACCCCGGTGCGGCCAGGGCCCGCCTCCCCGTTCGGCGAGGCCCCACCCGCGTCGGAGGAGCCCCCGGAACGAGCAGACCCTGTCGCAGGCGACCCGGCCGATCCCGAAGCACCCGATCCAGCCGATCCCGCAGCACCCGACCCAGCCGCGCCAGCCGAGTCGGAGCCCTTCGGGCCGCTTCCCGCGCCTTGGGGTGTCGCGGAGCTCTTCGAGGAGCTGTCGCCGCTGTCAGCGGTCGTGGGGGAGCCGCCCTTGGCGGCCCCGGCGGCGGGAGCCTGGGGAGACTCCGCCGCAGGCATCGGCATGGTCCCGGCGGTCGGTGAGCTCTTCGCGTCCGAAGCCGCGGGCCTCTCGGTGTCGGACGGCTCGGCCGGGGCGTGGGGTGCCCTGGCGGTGAACGCGTTGGGACCCGCCGTCTTCGGCTGGGCCGCGACGTCACGCTCGGCGAACGCCTGCGAAGGCCCGGAAGCGGGCTCGTCTGTCGTGGGAGGGTGGCCGATGTGCACGGTTCCGGGGACGCGGAAGGCCGTCGTCGTCTCGGCGTTCACCTCCGCCGGGGAGCCGGACGCCTCAGGCGCCTCCTCGTCCGACGCCGGCGGGGACGCCGGAGCGCCCCCTTGACCGTCGTCGAACGTCAGCCGCGGGATCACCCCCGTGGCCTCCGGATCGAAGGGCGTCTCTGTCTCCTCCCCGGCGTCCTTGCGAACGTCGGAGGAGCCGGTCTTCCCCTTAGTCATGCCATCGCCGTCCCGTTGCCTCACGTTGACCATCATGCGGCCCCGGACGACCCCTGAGTGACAGTCGGCTGCCCAGTTTCACCAAAATTGAGTATTTTGCGTAGATTTCCGAAGATCAGAAGTGCCACCAGCAGCTCGCTGAAGAGCAGCCCGTACCCCACGGCGTTCACCCCGAAGTGCGGGAAAAGGGCCACCGTGGACACCAGCACCAGCACGGCCAGCCCGATCTGCACGAGCGCCAGCGTGCGCGCGTGACTCTGCGCCCGCAACGCGCTCAGGTACACCTCGATCAGCACCCGCGGCAGCACGGCCAGCGCCATCAGCCGCAGCAGCGTGGACCCCTCGTCGGCGAACTCGGCGCCGAAGACGGTCAGGATCAGCGGCGCCCCGATGATCGCCACCGCGATGATCGGAGTCACGATCATGAAGCCGCGCCGCAGCGCCCGCCGGCAGTTCAGGGCCAGTTTGGAACGGTCGAACGACCCCTCGACCGTCAGCGACACCGCCATGTTCATGGCCAGCAGCTCGATCATGCTGGCCAGCGTGTGGGCCATCGAGAAGCGCCCGAACGTGGCCTCGCCCACCTTGGTCGCCACCACCACGGGCACCAGGTAGACGATCGCCAGGATCGACAGGGTGCCGGGGAAGTCACCGGCCAGGAACCGGCCGATCTGCCGCAGGCCGGGCGGCTCGTGGGCGGTGCCGAGGCTCTTGACGTGCCGGGGCACGACGACGCCGAAGATCAGCCAGTTGACCGGGATCAGCGCGAGGGCGGTGGGGATCATCCACGAGACGAAGATCCCGCCGTCGGGCAGCGCGCCGGCCAGCGCGACCAGCAGGCCCATCTTGACCAGGCCGAACACCAGGTTGTTGACCGGCACCCAGGTGGCCCTGCGCAACCCGGTGAGCACGACGTCCTGGAGCGTGAAGACGGCCCACACCAGCACCGAGGCCAGGAAGAACAGCCCCGGCCCGAACCCGGCCAGCACCGAGTACGTCTTCCCCCACAGCGGCAGCGTCAGCAGGAAGCCGAGCGCCGCGACCCCGCCCGTGGCGGCGGCCAGGCCGTAGCCGCGCAGGATGAGCTCGGGCGTGCGCCGCCCGGCCACCGGCAGGAAGCGGGCCAGCGCCCCCACGAAGCCGAGCGCGGTCAGCGACGCGAACAGCCGCATCGCGGTGATCACCGCCTGGCCGCGCCCGAACTCCTCGGGGGTGTAGAAGTGCGCCGCGAGCAGCCAGTAGCCCATGCCGAGGGTGCCCGTGACGACCGTGTTGGCCATCAGGGCGTAACCCTGGCGGAAGAGCGGATTGCTGAGGTCGCGGAGGATCTTTTCCCGCAGGCTAGACATTTCCGCGCACCCGCTGCAGCCCGTACCTCGTCCGCCGGACGACCGCGTACCCCTTGGTGAGGATGCGTTCGCGCAGGTAGATGAGAGGTACGGCGTTGCCTTCGACGGCGCGCTTGAACATGCTGATGGTCGTCGGCTTGCCGACCGTCAGCCGGGGGATGGCGAGCATGTCGTGGCGGTCGGCCGCGATGGTGTTGCTCACGGCGCAGGCGGCGAAGTAGCCGGCCTTGCGCACCTCGTGGCGGACCCGGGCGCTGGAGTAGCCATAGGGGTAGGCCATGGTGGCGACCGGCGCGCCGATCTTCTCCTCCAGCAGGCCCTTGTTCCTGCGCAGCTCCTGCCGCAGGTCGTCGGTGCGGAGCTGGTCGAGCTGCGGGTGGCTGTGGCTGTGGCCGCCGATCTCGATGCCGTTCTGGGCGGCCTCGCGGGCCTGGCCCCACGACAGCATGTCGTCGAGCGGACGGCCCGCGGCGTCCTTGCCGGCGTCGGACACCCAGCCGCTGGTCAGGAAGACCGTGGCCGGGAAGTTGTAGCGGTCGAGCAGGGGCAGCGCCTGGCTGTGGAAGTCGGCGTAGCCGTCGTCGAAGGTCAGGACGATCGGCTTCGCCGGCACCGTACGGCCGTCGATCTTGTTCAGCGCGGCCACCAGGTCGCCCAGCGTGAGCGGGGTGAACCCGCTCTCCGACAGGTAGGCGAGCTGCTCGGCCAGGTCGGACGGCCGCACGGCGTGCGGCCGCGTCTCGTCGTTGGGGCTGTCGCTGACCGAGTGGTACATCAGGATCGGAATGCGGATCATGAGCGTGCCACCTTCAGCCTCGCCGTGCCGACCACGTAACCCCAGGTCGTCCAGGCCAGGCCGACGACGATCGCGGCGGCCCTGCCGAGCCCGGACGGATCGCCGCGCAGGGCGTCGCCCACGCCGCGCAGCGCGCCGAGCGGCAGCGTCTTCATGGCGTGGGCGCGCTCGCTGGCCAGGCCGTCCTGGGTGCCGACCTCCCGCGTGACCAGGGCCTTCGACAGGCCCTCCGCGTAGCACCTGGACCTGAAGTAGGCGAAGCCCTCGCGCTGCCTGGACACCTTGTGCCCGATGACCGCGCGGGGCTCGAACAGCATGACCGAGCCCGGCTTGCGCTGGCTCAGCCTGATGCAGAACTCGGTCTCCTCGCAGCCCAGCGGGCGCGACTTGCGGCCCTGCACGCTACGGCCGATGCCGCTGTGGAAGCCGCCGACCTCGGCGACGACCTCGCGCAGGAAGGCGGCGTTGCCGCCCATGACGTTGCGGATCGGCGCGCGTACCGCGGGCATGCCGCGGTACGTGCACCCGACCGTCCAGTCGAACTCGTACGGGAACCAGCGGGGCCGGCGCTTCGACGCCCACAAGGGGTCGGTACGCCCGCCCACGCCCACCACACCGGATTCCTGGAAGCCCTCCTCCAAAGCCTCCAGCCACCCCGCGTCGGCGACCGCGTCGTCGTCGAGAAACGCGACGATCTCACCGGTGGCCGTGGCCACGCCGGTGTTCTTGCCGCCGGACAGCCCCTGCTCGTGCGTGTTCTCCACCACGATGGCCTGTGGATAGGCGCGCTTGAGCTTCAGGTGCAGGTCCGGATTGTGGTCGACCACCAGGATCAGCTCGTGTGCCGGGCGGCTCTGGTTCTCGACCGACTCGACTGCCTGCCTGATGTCCTCCCAGCGCTCTTCTGTGTAGACGCAGATGACAACAGACGTGTTCACAACGGTTCCTCTTACGCGACGCCTCGGTCAGCGGCGGGAGTGGCGGTGGGCTCAGGCTGAGGGGCGGAGGGCTGGCGGCGCCACTCCTTCAGGATCGTCTTGAGCACACGGAAGCCATCTCGTACGGCACGCAGGTTGCTCTCGCCGTGAATGCGGTTGCGCTCGTGGCTGGGCACCTCGTGCACCTTCAGCCCGGCCTTGGCCGCCCGCACGTTCATCAGGGTCTCGACCTCGAAGCCGTCGCAGTCGAGGTCGAGCACGTCGAGGTGACGCGCCCAGAACGCGTTGTAGCCGTAGCACAGGTCGGTGTAGCTGGTCTTGTACATCACATTGACGATGCCGGTGAGGACCTTGTTGCCCAGGCGCCGGTTGAGCGTCAGGTCGTCGCTGCCGCCGCCGGCGGCGTAGCGCGAGCCCTTGACGAAGTCGGCCCCGGTCACGAGGGCGCCCACGAACGAGATGATCTCGCGGCCGTCCGTCGAGCCGTCGGCGTCGATCATGACGATGATGTCGCTGGTGCACGCGGCGAAGCCGGCGGACAGGGCGTCGCCCTTGCCCTTGCCGGTCTGCGTGACGATCTTCACGTTGGGCCGCAGGCGCTTGGCGACCTCGACCGTGTCGTCGACGGAGTTGCCGTCGACGAGCACGATCTCGTCGACCCACTGGGGGATCGTCGCGAAGACGTGCGGCAGGTTCTCGGCCTCGTTCATCGCCGGGACGACCACGCTCACCGTAGGGGAAATGGCCAGGTGAGGGGTGACGGGCGTGAAGCTCGAAGGGGGCGGCATGGAACGCAAGGGCGACTTCTGGACCTTGCCGTTGTGCTTGGTGATCTCGGGACTCATGGCGAGGGATATCCTTCCGGGACCCGGCCCTGCTCACCGCACGGAGTCATCCCCGGGTGCTGCGGGAATGGCGGAGCCGACGAGCGGTGCATTGTTGGGTCCTGTGGAGTGAGGGTGTGTGCTGGTGCCGGGGGGTGGTGCCGGGAGCGTTCAGCCGGCTCCCGTTGGTTCCTTGACTACATTGGGTGACTCCTGCTGCTGCTGCATCGAGGTGCGCACCCGACCAAAGCCCTTGAGGACGCGGTCGGCCGCCTTATAAAGAGACGGTCGATCCAAGACGATTGTTCGAGCTTTGTTGAAAGGAGTTCGGCCCATCCAGTGGACGGCCGCTGTCGCGGACGGTCGTGAGATGCGGCCCTCGGCAACGTACAGGACCCCGCTCTTGAGCCAGTCTTTGTACTCTTTGCCGCCCTTGCCCATGTCGACCATGTGCATCCCGTCGTTCGCGGCGGCCTCGGCCATCTGCAGATGGTGAACGATGCCGGGCGAGTAACGGGCGTACTCGGTGTCGTAGGCGGGGAACCACCCTACAAGCGTCGTGGCCGTACGGAGACCGAAATGCCCGGCGACAGGCACGTCCCCGGCATAAAGCATGGTGAGGATGCCGGAGAAGTCCGATGACTTCTCGGCATGCATCATGTCGATGAGTTCGACGATCCAGGGCTGGGCGAACCGGTCGACCCGGCCGGTGCGCCGGTACTGGTCGGACTTCCAGGCCAGCAGCGTGCGCAGGACCTCGGGGTCGGTGGCGTTCCACTCGAAGCGCAGCCCGCCCTGCTCGCGGCCGAACTTGCGCTCCTTGTAGCGGACGGTCTTGAGGTTCTTGGGGGAGTTGGCCTTGACCTGCTCCAGCCAGGAGTCGAAGCCGGAGGTGAAATCCATCACGGGGGCCGGGCGCACGTCGGCCTCGTACGGGGCGAACGTCGGCTGGCCGGCGACCAGGTGGTCGAAGTCGAACACGCTGAGCTTGCAGGCGCGCAGCAGCTGCTTGGCGTCGAGGTGCAGGTCGGGGACGGCGATCAGGCCGTGGCAGGTGGTGAGGAAGCCGCCGAGCGGCTTGCCGATGCCGAAGCTGTGCCGCTCGTACGGGAAGAACCCGGCGATGCGGTTGCCGTCGGAGATGACCGCCACCCTCACGTAGTCACGCAAGCGGTCCATCGCCACGGCGAACTCGACGGAGAGGAACGGGTTGTCCAGACTCGGATCGGCCTTCTGGAGCTCGCGCCATCGGGCGCGTTCGGAGTCGCCGAGGTCTCTCGGGCGCACTACCTGGATGTTCACCTTGCCCTGGCCCCCTGTTCGGTCTGCATGTTCTTCCCCCGGTACAACACGCGAAGCACGTACATGAACCCGCCGAGCACGGCGACCGTCGCCACGCCGGCTCTGGGCGACCATGCGTTGAACAGCAGCATGGCTTCGGCGAGGAGCACGTTCAGGACGAGGCTGGCCGCGGCTCCTACTGATAGTGCGGCAAGGGGGTCACGATCGCGCAACAGTCCCACCACCGCCGCCCCCGGCACCACCATGAGGAACAGGGAGATCAAGAACGGGCGCAGCGGGGTGTCGAGGTCGAACAGCGCGACCACGGCCCCCGCTATGCAGGCGAGCGCCAGCAGCCATGCCAGCGCTCTGCGGTGCTTGAGCATCTCCTGTTTCTCTCCTGCTCTTTCTGGTCAAGACATGGTTGATCGATTTTCATGGGACCAATCCTGGTCCGGGCACGTCAATGCCGACGCTTGGTGAGCCGTTGAGGTTCACCGGCATGGCGAAGTTTCTCCTGTGACTTCCGCCACAGGACGTGGTGACTCCGGGTTTCCGGGCGTGTTCCCCAAGCTAACCAGAATGCCCTATGTGGCCTATGATGTTCGAGCCAGGGTCCTGTTTATCCCGTTATGTCCGCTCTTCCAGGGGGGCTGTTCGTCACCCTTGTGGCGCGGCGTCCACATTCGAGGTCTGTCCCTCGCTCGGCGCCTCGGACGGCTCGGCGGTGGGCGTGGGCGGGTCGGAGGGGGGATCGGACTCCGGGGCGCGGTCGGCGTTCCAGGCCAGCGAGCAGCTGGCGGCGCCGCCGTTCGAGGTGAACGAGACGCGGCCGCGGCCGCCGGCGCTCGGGTCCACGACGGTCACCCAGATCGACACCGAGCCGCCCGCCTTGACCGAACCGCTGGCGGGGAAGACGTCGAGGCCCTGTGACGCGGTCGCCACCCAGGAGACCGCGGCGTTGCGGGCGCGCAGCCCGATCTTGGCGGCGCCCGCGATCGAGGCGGGGCACGTCGTGCCGAGCCGGGCGACCGGCGCGGGCCTGCGGCGGCTCACCGTGGGCGCGACCGGCCCGCCGCCGGGCCGCCGGGCGGGCCGCCGGACCGTCGGCGTGGCGGACGGGGACGCCTCCGGCGCGTCGGCGCTCGGCGTGGGCTCGGGCGTCACGTCCTCCTCCTCCTCCTCCTCCTCCTCCGGCGCCGGCTCCGGCGTGCGCTCGGAGGAGGGGGCGAGCGTGGGCGTGGGCGTCAGGGTGAGCGCGGTCTGCGCGGCGTCGCCGCCGTTCAGCACGACCACCGCCCCGGTCGCGGCCAGCACGCACACCCCGGCCAGCACCACCGGCCCGAGTCGGCGCGGACGGCGGCGGCGCGAGCGCCGTTCGGCGGCCACCGGGAAGCCGGTGCGGTCGAAGTTGTCGCCGCGGTCGGTGATCAGCGTCCTGGTCTGGTCGCGCCCGGGATCGACGCAGGTGTCCACCACCCGGCGGCGCAGCGAGAGCGGCGGGAACTCGAGCGGCACCAGGTCGAGCAGGCGCGAGGCCGCAACCTGCCGGTGCTTGCCCTCGGTGCACACCTCGCACCCGGCGATGTGTCCCGACAGCCGCCGCCGCAGCAACGGCGTGAGCGGCCCCTCCCAGGAGTCCACCATCGCCGACAGGTCCGGGCAGTGCGCCCGGCCCGTCTTGGCCAGGACGACCGCCGCGGCCGCGTTCTCCAGCTGGTCGCGGGCCCGGCCCAGCCGGGTGGCGGCCTGACGGGAGGTCAGCCCCAGCACCGAGGCGACCTCGACCGGCGTCAGGCCGTGCCGCAGCGACAGCAGGACGATCTCGCGCTCGTTCCCGCTCAGCTCGCCCAGCGTCTCGCGGACCAGCCCGGCCAGCTCGGAGTCGGGCTCCCCGGACGGCGGCCCGGACGGCGGCCCGGACGGATGCGCCTGCGGCAGGCCCCCGGCGGGCGTGCCGCGGTGGGCCATCCTGGCCCGGACCTGGAACCTGGTCAGCGCGTACACCCAGGCGCGCAGGCGGCCGGCCTCCTTCAGCCGGTCCACGCAGCCCTGCGCGGTCACCAGGGCGTCGTGCACGGCGTCGGCGGCCGAGTCCCGGTCGCCGATCAGCGAGAGGGCGTAGTCGTAGAGCCGTTCGCCGTAGGAGTCGTACAGGGCGGCGGGAGCGTCGGTGTCGGCCCGCCGCAGAGCGGCGACCAGTTCCTGATCGTCGGCGCGGCCGACCGTCGGCCATCCAGGCACGGATTCCCCTCCCCGCGGGTGGAACGGGCGCTCAAGCCCCCACGCGGGAGAGGACGCCGCCTCGATCGGCCAGGTTGACCGGCGCGGCAGCCGTCATGCCCAACCGGCATGACGTCGTGATCCGTGTGACGGGAGTGGCTCAGCCGTCGCAGTCGGGGGCGCAGAGACGGCGTTCCATGCCCTGGAGGAAGAAGTCGCGGACCTGGAGCACGTCCTTGGCGATGTAGGCCTCGCCGCCGGTCGTCTTGGCCAGCGTGTCCATCTGCTTCCTGCCCGCCTCGGCCTCCGGCCCGAAGGCGATGAGCAGGATGCTGATCGGCCGCTTCGGGTTGTAGGTCTTCTTGAGGTACTGCAGGATCTGGGCGTTCGAGACGCCGCCGTCGGGATCGTCGTTGCCCGCGCCGTCCGTCAGGATCAGCAGGGTGTTGATCTTGTCTTCCTGGTACGTCTTCGTCAGCTCGCCGTAGGCGGCCTTGATGGTGTCGTTCAGGCCGGTGTCGCCGGTGGCCTTGGCCTGGATCTGCCCGAACTGGCGGACCAGCGCCTGCTTGCGGAGCACGCCGTTGGTGGACTCGGCGAGCGGGCCGACGGAGACGAGTTCCTGCCAGTCCTTGCCCTGTCCGTCCATGTGGGTGGAGAACGTCCACAGGCCCAGCTCGGAGTCGGCCGGGAACAGCCCCAGGCCCTCCATGGCGATCTTGTTGATGGCCTGCATGCGGGTCATGTTCGTGCCGGGGACGGGCAGCGCCATCGTGCCGGAGACGTCGAGCAGGGTGAGCAGCCGGGTGCCGAGGTTCAGCCGCGACCAGGTCTGCACCATCGAGGCCACGCTCTTGGCGTCGGGCCGCGGCAGCGCCTCCGGCTTGTCGGGGACGAACCCCTTCTCCTTCGTCAGCGTCTCGCCGGCCTTGCCGTCGGGGCTGCGGAAGCCCGCGTCGCGCAGGATCTTCTTGGCCGCGTCCGTGCCGAGGTCCTGCCTGAAGTCCGCGGCCGCCTTCTGGGTCGCCGGGTCCTTGGTGACGATCGTGATCGGGTAGTCGAGGCTGAGCGTGCCCTCCTTGGGATAGAGGGCGACCACCGGGGCCTCGGGCTTCTTGGCGTTGTGGGCGTAGACGGCCTGCTCGGAGGCGACGCCGACCGGCACCTTGCTGCCCGACTTCACCGTCAGGCTGGCCAGCAGCGCCGCCGGGTCGGAGGCGAGTTGGCCGGAGATCTCCTTGAGCGCGCCGACCAGCGCCTTGTTCTGCCCGGCCTCCTTGGCCGAGGTGGCGGCGGCCAGCAGCGCGGCCAGCCCGGCGGAGTTCTTCTGCGGGTCGAGCGCCAGCACCCGGACCTTCCTGCCGGGGCCGTCGGGGTTGGCCACGTTGGCCGCCGCGATCATGCCCGCCCAGCTCGGCGTCAGGCTGCCGGACAGCTTCGCCGCGGCGGACTTGGCCGCGGCCAGCACGACGGGCGACAGGGCGACCGAGCCGGCCGGCTCCGGCAGCGCCGAGCCCGCGGGGGAGTTGCGGAGGTTGCCCACCAGCAGGCTGGAGTCGGCCACCCACACGTCCGCGCCGGACTTGCCGGCGGCCAGCCCGTTCGCGGTCTTGGCCGCCGCCTCCCTGGTCACGGTGACCTCGACGCACTTGCTGTCGATCGAGTGCAGGGCCTTGGTGTAGTTGGCGGCGATCTTGTTGAGCGCGGGGTGGATGTCGGGGGTGGCCACGACGCGCAGCGGCAGCTTGCCGGCCGAGCAGTCGTGCTCCCGATTGAAGATCACGAACGCCGCGACACCGAGGAGCACGGCCAGCGCGACGGCCCCGGCCAGCGGTACGAGCACCCTGCCACGCCCGCTGACCGACCGTCTGCGGGAGGGTGGTTCCTGGGCTCGGTAGCCGCCATCGAGCTCGTCTGTCCGGTGTCGCCCCACGATGTCCTCTTAGGTGTGTTGAGACCTTCCGGAGACCCTAGCGGGAGTTGCTCCGCAATACTCCGGGAACACTACTCGGTGGGCTCTGTGTGGCAAAACCGCTCTTTTGGTGCGCCTATTACGGAGAGTGGCGGTCAATGGCAGCAGGCGTGACCGCGCCAGGCGCGCGCTCCCTCACGCACCGCGACCGCCGCGAGGGCCACCGCCATGGCCGGATCCACCCACCACCAGCCCAGCGTGTTCAGCCACAGACCGGCCAGCACGCCGGCCGCCATGGCGGCGCAGATCAGGTTCTGGGTGCCCTCGCCGGACGTCGCCGCCGACGCCAGCCGGGCCCCCAGCCGCCGCTTGACCAGCCCCAGCGCGGGCATGCTGACCAGGCTGACCGTCGTGACCACGATGCCGAGCACGGTCGGCGTGGCCCGGTGGCCGGCGTCGAGGTCGTGCGCGACGTGCCCGACGAGGTAGGGCGCGAGCAGCCAGAAGCTCACCGCCACCGCCCGCCTGGCGGTCGTCTCGGCGTGCGGCGACAGCGTGCGGGCGCCGGTGAAGCGCCACACCACGATCAGGCTCGCCCCCGCCTCGGCGAAGGCCGACAGCCCCCACCCGATCAGCGCGACGGAATGCGCCGACAGCCCGGCGGCCAGGCCCAGCGTGCTCTCCACGGCCAGCCAGGCGAGCGTGGCCACCGACAGCGCACGCGCGGCGCGGGCGGCCCGCAGCCAGTCGGCCGTCGCGGCCGGATGCTCATGAATCCGCTGGTCAGACACCATGAACCCCCGAACTCCCGGCTATCCGGCCGTCGACAGCGTTACGTAACGTACCCATGACCTGGAGTGACTTTAAGGCCTGTGCGGCAAAGGATGTTCAAGATTCACCGGATAATGGCGGTGATCGCGTCCGGGGGAGGGATCGTGCCGTTCACGCCCAGTCACATCGCCGCCGTGCTGCCTCTGGTGGCCTCCGGACGGGCGCGGCGGTTCGCCGATCCGTGGGCGCTCGCGCTCGGGGCGATGGTCCCCGACCTGCCGATCTTCCTGCCGTTCCTGCCGGTCTACGGCGACTGGCACTCCTGGCAGGGCGTGCTCACCCTCGACCTGGCCGCGGTGCTGCTGCTCCTGCCGCTGTTCCACCTCGTGCTGCGCGATCCGCTGGTCTCGCTGCTGCCGCCGTCCCTGGCCGGCCCGGCCGCGGCGCTCCTGCGGCCGGGCCGGCTCAGGATCCTGCCGGTGGTGGCCGGCAGCGTGATCGGCTCGGCCACCCACCTGTTCTGGGACTCCTTCACGCACTCCTACGCCTCCGCCCGCTGGGGCGCCTGGCCGGACACCCCTGTCTTCGGCACGACCAGGCTCTTCAGCGTGCTGCAGTACACCTCGTCGGCCGTCGGGCTGGCCGTGGTCGTGTGGTGGGCCTGGCGCGCGTTGTCCCGCACCGAGGCGGCCGGCGTGCCGGGCCGTCTGCGGCTCGCGCCCGCCGTGCGGTGGGCCGTGCTGGCCGCCTGCGCGCTCGGCACGGTCGCCGGCGCTCTCGTGTGGCCGCTGGTGGACGAGCCCAACCCCGCCTTCGGCTTCCGGAGCGTGCTCACCAAGACGGGCGCGGGCACCGTGATCGGGCTGTCGGCCGTCCTGGCCTGCTACGCGATCGTCTGGCAGGTCAGGCGGCGCATGGCAGTATCGGAAGGTGCCTGACTACGTGTTCGACGCCGACGACCCCCGAATCGCCGACTACACCCGGCTGCGGGACGTCGAGCTGCGCAAGAGCCTGGAGGCGGAGCGCGGCCTGTTCCTCGCCGAGGGGGAGAAGGTGATCAGGCGGGCCATCGCCGCCGGCTACCCCATCCGCTCGGTCCTGACCACCCGGCGCTGGTACGAGTCGCTGTCCGACGTCATCGGCGACGCCACCGTCTACGAGGTGAGCGACGAGCTGATGGCCGGCATCGCGGGCTTCCAGATCCACCGCGGCGCGCTGGCCTCCATGCGACGCCTGCCGCTGCCCACGGCCGAGACCCTGATCAAGGGCGGCGCCCGCCGGCTGCTGGTCCTGGAGGACCTGGTCGACCACTCCAACGTCGGCGCGATCTTCCGCTGCGCGGCCGCGCTCGGCGTGGACGGCGTCCTGCTCTCGCCGCGCTGCGCAGACCCGCTCTACCGCCGGGCGGTGAAGGTCTCCATGGGCGCGGTCTTCTCGATCCCGTACGCGCGGCTCGACGACTGGTACACCGGCCTCGGCGAGCTGCGGGCGGCCGGGTTCCAGACCCTGGCGCTGACCCCCGACCAGAGCGCGGTCCCCCTCGACCGGGTCCCGATGGGCGACCGGGTGGCGCTGCTGCTCGGCGCCGAGGGCGACGGCCTGTCCTCCCACTGGCTGCACGAGGCCGACCACGCGGTGTGCATCCCCATGAGCCCGGCCGCGATGGACGCGGGCGTCGACTCGCTCAACGTGGTGGCCGCGGCGGCGATCGCCTGCCACGGGCTGATGCGCTCGGCCGCCGCGCGCTGACCGTCCGGGCGTGCGAATGGGTCTGGTGGCGCTTCGACCAGGCGTGTAACCCTGTAATCATGCAGACCCTGTTCGAGCACGCCGGCGGCGAAGAAGGCTTACGCCGCTTCATCGAGATCTTCTATCGCAGCCTGCTGGCCGACCCGCTGCTCCAGCCGCTCTTCGGCGAGGGAAAGGCGAGCCACGTGGACAACCTGACCGCCTTCACCGTCGAGACGTTCGGCGGCCCTGACACGTTCTCGGCGGAGATGGGCGGCTTCCCGCTGCTCATCGAGGCGCACCGCGGGCTGGGCATCGAGGAGGCCCAGCGGCGGCGGTTCGTCGAGCTGTACATGGAGGCCGCCGACGCGGCCGGGCTGCCCGATGACGAGCCGTTCCGGGCCTCGCTCCGCTCGCACGTGGAGTTCGGCACGCAGGTGGCGTTGCAGAACTCCCACGCCGAGACCGACGACCAGCTCCACCCGCTGCGCGAGGTGCCGCGCTGGGACTGGGAGCGGCCGCCGGAGTAGCCGGTCAGGGGCGGTCGGTGTCCTCGATGAGCCAGTCGGGGTAGGCGTCGATGTCGTGCAGCACCGGCTGGGCCTCGACGGTGCCGGCACCGCCGTTCGCGCCGATGTGCGCCGCCAGTTCGGCGGCCTGTTCGCGTGGTGTGATGAGGGTGAGCTGCCAGGAGAGCCCGGCCTCCGCGGCCGGGACTTCCGCGATGTCGATCGAGGTGGCCAGCCCCGCGAGCAGGATCGTGTGCGCGAGCGCGGCGGCCTGCTCATGGCCTTCGATCGTCGTGCGGACTTCGATGAATTCCGCCATGATCTTCCTTATTGCGGAGGGGTACATTCACCACCCTAATCTGCGCGAATCGACCGTGGGGTCGGCTTCGGGCGGCCGAAGTCGGCCTGGGTGGCGTCGGTTGCGACGAGCCGGTACCCGAGATCGGCGGCCTCAACCACGACGGGATGCGGCAAGATGTGATCCGCCGATCACCGAGAGCGACCGACGGAGGTCCCGTGAAGCCGACCTGGATCATCGCGGCCGCGGTCGCGGCCACCCCGCCCGCGTTCATGGCCCCGTCCGCGTTCACGAGCTCGCCCGCGTTCACGACTCTGCGCGTCACCCGTGCGGGAGCGGCCGTGCGCCCGGAGGCGGCCACGCATCCGCGGGCCGCCTCCGCCGATCGCAGCGCTCTGAGCTGTGCCGTCAGCTCCCCGGCTGGTCGGCCGCTGACCTTCAGCCCGCGCATCGGCCTGACCGCGAAGCCGGTGTCGGCCCGCGGCAACCTCCAGCTCACTGGCTGCCTGTCGGCCGACGGCTCGGCCCCCTACCTGCGCTCGGGCTGGGTCACCCTGAAGAGCGTCGGCCGGGCGTCGTGCGCGAGCGCCCGGCAGGTCCACGGCACCGCCCGCATCACCTGGTTCGGCCTCGACGGGCGGCCGGTCGGCACCTCGGAGGTGCGTACGCGGGCCGACCGGCTGGCCACCCAGAGCCCGGCCGACAGCTTCCTGACCGGCACGGTCGTGTCGGGGCCGCTGGACCGCGAGCGCGTCCGCGGCACGATCACGCCCGCCATGGGCCTCCTGGCCTGCGCGACCGGCGGCCTGGGCACGCTGTCCGCGGCGGGCCGGCTCACCTTCGGCTGATCTCCGGCCGGCTCCCGCGGGTCAGTCGCCGGCTCACGTCCGGCCGGCTTCGGGCGGTCAGCCGCCGGCGATCTGCTCGCCCGCGAAGTCCAGCAGTTGCTCGGCGGTGCTGAAGCGGCGCTCGTCCCCGTCGTGGAGCAGAACGCCGAACACCCGCCTGCCACCGCGGTCGCCCGCGAACAGCAGGCAGTACCGCGCCGCGTTCGTGTATCCGGTTTTCACGCCCACGACGTCCGCGGATCGGCCGAGCAGCTTGTTGGAGTTGCGCCAGGTGTGCGCCCCGTGCAGGGCCGACTTGGCGACCTTGTACACCTTGCTGCCCACCACCGTGCGGAAGACCGGGTCGGCCATCGCCCGCTGCGCCAGCGTGACCTGGTCCACGGCGGTCGAGTAACCGCCGTTGGCCGGCGTGGGCAGTCCGTCGGGGTTGGTGTAGCGGGTGTCGCCGAGGCCGAGCGAGCGCGCGGCCCGGTTCATCTTGGCCACGAACGCGGTCTTGCCCGGCCCGTACTTCCTGGCCAGGGCGTTGGCGGCGTCGGCGCCCGAGGGGAGCATGAGGCCGTACAGCAGGTCCCTGGCCGTGAGGCGCTCGCCCTTCCGCAGGCCGGCCGTGGTCGCGCCGTTGCTGGTCGCGTGCTTCACGTCGGCGGCGGTGACGGTGATCGGCTCGTTCAGGCGTCCCTCGCGCAGGACGACGTAGGCCGTCATCACCTTGACCAGGCTGGCCACCGGCACCCGCCGGGTCTCCCGCTTCGCGAAGTGGATCGTTCCGTCCGAGTCCACTACATATGCCGCCTCCGCCTTCACGGTCGGGACGTCGGCGGCCCGTGCGGCGGACGCCGGGTAAGAGATCCCCACAACCAACGCGAGTACGGCAGAGCCGATGAAACCCCCAATACGCATGCCAGACATGTTCGCAGGAGATCAAGGGTTGGTTTGCGAAACTCGGCCGTAAGTGGTCCTCAGTTGGGGGTAAATGCTTGATAGATCCGACATCTGCGGGGAGACGAGGCCGTGGCAGGCAGGTTCATCATCAGTCAGGACGAGCGGGGCGCGTTCCGTTTCGCGCTCGTCGCGAACAACGGGCAGACGCTGGCCGTGGGCGAGGGCTATCCGAGCAAGGCCGCCTGCGTCAACGGCATCGAGACCGTGCGCAGGAACGCTCCCGAGGCCGCCATCGACGACCAGACTCCGGCCACGATCTAGGACGAGGCCAGGGCCTTGCGCCGGCGGCGGACGAAGAACCAGGCCACGCCCGCCGCGACCGCGAGCAGCAGGACCAGCGCGCTGACGGGCGAGCGGGCGGCCAGTTGCAGCCAGCCCCACACCAGCGCCGTGAGCCCGAACCACCAGATGGGCGCCCAGGTCAGGCAGCCGAGCGCGCTCGCCACCACGTACCAGGGATAGGACACCCGCAGCGCGCCCGCCACCCACGGCAGCGTGTGCCGCAGCATGGGCACCCAGAAGCAGCCGTAGACGGCCAGCGCGCCCCACTTCTCGACGACGCCCTCGATCCGCGCGATGCGCTCGCGGCCGAGCCGCACGCCGACCCTGGACTCGTAGAGCTTCTCGCCGAGCTTGCGGCCGACCCAGTAGTAGACCTGGAACGCGCCGAACAGCGCGAGGATGAGAACGGCCCCCACCAGCCAGTACGGCAGCCCGAACCAGAACGGCCGGCCGGGATCGGGGAGGGCGGCAGCCGCATGCCACATGAGCCCGCTCACCCCCACTCCAACGCCTTAGGTCAGCCTTACCTTAGTCAAGGAAGAGGCGTTCCGCCACATCAGCTTGCAAGGCCGGGTCGCCGGCTGCAAGTAGCCGACAACCACCCCTCAACCATCCCGCCCTATACCTGAACTGAGCAAAAGGGGTGTTGATCATGTCGTCGAGAAGTGCGGTGGTCCTGGCCGGCGGTACCGCCAACGCGGTCAAGCTCTTCGTGGCCGCGCTCGCCTTCACCAGCGCCTACGTCGGCTTCTCCGCCTACAGCAGCGCCGGATCGGCCGCCGAGCCGGTGCGGACCGTCACCCTCTCGGCCCGCGAGCTGCCCATCACCGCCCCGGCCCGGCAGAGCGCCCCAGCCCGCGCGGGCGAGATCGCCCTCAGCGCCCTGACCGACGGCGCCCCCGGCTGCGGCAAGTCGTTCCTGGCCCGCGGCCTGCTGGTCAACCCGCGGCCCGGCACGACGGTCCTGTACCGCTGGCGGTTGTCGCGCTGGAGCCCGGCGACCGGGACGTGGCGCACCTACCTGGCGGACCACTCCGGGTTCGCCGGCGGCAGCCGGAGCGTGGAGTGGCAGCCGCAGATCTCCGGCAACGCCGGGTGGTACCGGGTCGAGCTGATCGCCCGGCCCGGCGGGACCGTCACGAGCGAGCGTTTCCAGGTGAGCTGCTGACCGACCGGCGCGCCGCCTCCACCCAGCGCGGCACGCCCACCCGCTGGGCCACCTCAAGAGCCTTCTCGTAGTGCTCGCGGGCCGCGTCGGGCTGGCCCAGCCGGATGGCCAGGTCGCCCAGGGTCAGCGCCACCGGCCACAACGCCACGACGCCCGTGCCCGCGCCGGCCACCCGGTCGGCGAACGGCTTGAGCTTGTCGTAGCAGTCGACCATGCGCTCGCGGTCGTCGAGCAGCATGCCCGCCAGCGCCCGCCAGGTCATCACCAGCTCGTAGAGGAAGTCGGGCCGGACGGGCGGGCGGGTGGCGGCCACGGCCCTGGCGTCGTTGAGGTGCCCGGCCGAGGCGAGGGCGAGGGCGTAGGCGTCGAGCGTCCACTTGGCGCCGCGCTGATGGGCCGGCGCCAGCAGCTCGACGGTCTCGGCCGCCCGGCCGTCGACCAGGTGCAGGCAGAACGCGGTGATCAACGGGAGGTCCTGGCGGCCTTCGAGCATGCCGGCCCGCGCGGTCATCCTGGCGGCCTCGCGGTAGGTGCGTTCGGCGCCCGCGTAGTCGCCGGCGATCATCATGCGCTGACCGGCGTACCAGACGACGACGGCCGCGGGAGCGGACAGGTCGTACTGCTTGGCCAGGCGGTCGGCGGCGGCGGCGTGCTCGTCGGCGACGGCGAACTCGCCCCTGGCCGCCGCGCACTCCAGCAGCACCAGGTGGGCCAGGGCCTGCGTGGCCATCTGGCCCGAGCGCTGGGCGACCTCCAGCAGCTCCCTGCCGATGCCCTCGCGGGTGTCGACGGCCGGGATGTCGTAGGACTGGCGCAGCCGGCCGCTCAGCGCCGCCGCGATCAGCGTCGGGTCGCCGCTCTGCCTGGCCAGCTCCAGCGCCTCCAGCGACGCCTGCCGCCCGCGCTCGGGCGCGGAGGAGCCCTCCAGCTCCAGCGCCAGCGTGGTGAGCAGGCTCGCCCGCAGGCGCTGCTCGCCCGCGGGCAGCTCCATGAGCGCCTTCTCGGTGACGTCGACGATCTCCCACGCGGTACGGGTGAAGTCGCGCGCCATGCCCTTGTGCGGCACCGCCAGCGACGCGGCCACCTTCGCGGTGATCTCCAGGTCGCCGAGCGGCAGCGCGGCGTCCATGGCCTGGCGGCGCAGCAGCCTGGCCGCCGTCATGTCGCCGCACAACGCCAGCGCCTTGATCTGCCGGAGCATCAGCCGCAGCCGCTCCTTGGCGCGCTGCGGCTCGGACTCGCGGCCCTTGTCGTCCTTGCGCGGACCGCCGCGGTCGAAGGCCGCGATGGCCTGCTCCCACAGGGTGGCCGCCTCGCGGTGGGCGAAGCGCCGCTCGGCCTGCTCGGCCGCCAGACCCGCGTAGTGGACGGCCTTCTCGGCCGCGTCGGCCAGGAAGTAGTGGTGGGCCAGCGCCGCCACGTCGGAGGACGTGCGCTGCTCGATCACCGCGGCGACCGCGGCGTGGAGGCGGGTGCGGCGCAGGCGGGAGGCGTCGGAGTAGATCGTGTCGCGCACCAGGTCGTGGTCGAAGCGCAGCAGCCCGGGACCCGGCTCGGTGACCAGCCCGGCCAGCAGCGCGGCCTCGACCGCCTCGATCACCGCGTCTTCGTCGCCGGCGACCGTGACCAGCACGTCGAGGTCGACGTCGCGGCCGATCACCGCGGCCTGGAGCAGGATCTGCTGGGCGCCGGCGGGCAGCCGCGAGATGCGCCGCCGCAGCACGTCGCGCACGCCCGAGGGCACGCGCGAGAGCACCTGCGTGGCGCTGGCCCGGTCGGCCGCGCCCTCGGCGTCGAGCAGCCGGACGGTCTCGCGCACGAAGAACGGGTTGCCGCCGGTGCGCTCGACGATGGACTCGACCGCGTCCTCGTCGATCTCGCGGACGCAGGTGGCCTTGACCAGCTCGGCCACGGCCTTCGGGTCGAGGCCGGACAGGCCCACGCGCAGCGGCTCAAGACGGGCCAGCGCGGCCAGCACGTCGGACTGGCGGTCGTCGAGCTCGCTCTCCCGGCACGTCACGACCAGCAGGACGCGGCTGGTGGCCAGCAGGCTCGGCAGCGCGCGCAGCAGGGCCAGCGTCTGGTCGTCGGCCCAGTGGAGGTCCTCCAGTGTGAGCAGCACCGGCGCCCGGCGGGCCACGCCGGCGAGGTAGCCGCCGACCGCGCGGTGCAGGCGGAAGCCGCCCGAGACCTCGTCCTCGTCGGGGTCGGGGGCGGTGTCGTCGAGCAGGGGGGCCAGGAGCTGGGCGTACTCGCCGGCGCCGGTCGTGCCGATCAGCGAGCGCAGGATCTCGACCCAGGCCCAGCCCGGCGGGGTGGCGCTGGAGTCGGGGCAGGCGCCGGAGGCGGTGATCCAGCCGTCGGCGCCGAGCCTGCCGTCGAGCTGGCGCAGCAGCGTGGTCTTGCCCGCGCCCGCGACGCCGGTCACGATCGCGACCTGGAAGCGGCCGGTGCGCGAGGCGGCCGTGGTCAGCCTGGCCAGCTCGGCGTCGCGGCCGACGAACGGCTCGGGCTCCAGCGGCGGCGGCTCGACGTGCGCGGCGGCCGGGCGGGGCGGCCAGGTGTCGGTGACCGGGGCGGGCCGGGCGGGACGCGGCGGCGCGGCCAGCTCCAGCTCGGGGGCCTGGGCCAGGATGTCGGACTCCAGCTTGCGCAGCGCGGGCCCGGGGTCGATGCCCAGCTCGTCGGCCAGCATGTTCCTGGCCCTGCGCAGCGCGGCCAGCGCGTCGCCCTGCCTGCCGCAGCGGTAGAGGCCCAGCGCCAGCAGCCGCCAGCCCTCCTCGCGCAGCGGGTGCTCGGTGGTCAGCGCCTCCAGGTCGGGGACGGTCTCGGCGTGCAGGGCCAGCCGCAGGCCGGTGTCGGCGTGCCGCTCGCGGGCCACCAGACGCAGCTCGGCCAGCCGGTTGACCTCGGCCTCGGCCCAGGGCTGGTCGGCGAAGTCGGAGTAGGGGGTGCCGCGCCAAAGCCCGAGCGCCTTCTCCAGGCGGCCGCGGGCGGACTGCGGGTCGCCCTCTTCGAGGTGCTCGCCCGCCGCCCTGACCAGCTGCTCGAAGCGCAGCGCGTCGACCTGCTCGGCGGCCACGCGCAGCGCGTAGCCGGAGGCGACGGTCACCAGCAGGCGGTTGGGGCCGCCGCGCGGCCGGCCCGGTTCGAGCACCCTGCGCAGGCGGGAGATGTAGACCTGCAGGCCCGACTGGGCGCCCTTGGCGGCGTCGTCGTCCCACAGGTCGTAAAGAAGCGTGTCAACCGGCACGACCTGACCTCTGGCCACGAGAAGTCGGGCGAGGACGGCCCGCTGCCGCAACCCGCCGAGGTCGAGTTCGTCGTCGTGTTCGTACGCCTCGACTGGCCCCAGAACCCGGAACGCCACCATGTCAGCCGCCACGCTATGCGTGCTTCCGAAGGGCGCACAAGGTCTTTGATGGCTTTGGGATTGTCACTGCGGGGCCTTCGAGATCGCGGACGGGGGTTCCGCGGCGGCGTTCCGGCCGTTGCGCCTGCGCAGGAGCGCCCACGCGCCGAGCGCGAGACCGCCGAACGGGATCTCGATAGTGTAAGTCCAGAAGCCGAAAAGTAGTGCTGTCGCGACGGCCGGAGTGCCCGGCACGCCGAAGGTGATCAGCATCGCGGCGACCCCGCTCTCCATGATCCCGGCCCCGCTGGGCGTGATCACGGCGCTGGTGAGCACCCGGGACAGCGCGAAGACCGCGATCGACTGGGCCAGACCCGGCCAGGCGCCGGTGGCCGTCATGCAGGCCGCCATGATCGCCCACTGGAAGCCCAGGAAGAACACCATGCCGAGCGACAGGCCGAGCGCGCGTGTGCGGACGACCTCCGTGGTGTCGGCGCGCAGCCGGTGGAAGGCCTCGGAGGCGTGCACCTTCAGGCGCAGCAGCCGGGTGAGCCCGTCGAGCGCCCGGCCGAGCACGACGGCGGCGCGGTCCCAGTAGAGGGCGACGGCCACGACCAGGCAGAGCACCAGGATGGAGATCGCGCCCGTCCAGCCCGCCCTGACGAACGCCGGATCGAGCACCTCGCCCGCCATGAGCAGCGCGATGATGCCCACGGCCGGCAGGATGAACCTGAACAACGTGTTCCAGATGCCGCTGACCAGCGTCATCACCACGATGGGCCGGTTGGCGAAGCCCCAGCCCCTGGTCATGGCGAACGACAGCGCCACCCCGACCGCGCCGCCGAACGGCAGCAGGTTGCTGACCGCGCTGCCCGCCGCGTTGAGCGCCAGGCCCTGGAGGTTGTTCAGCCCCGGCAGCGAGTTGGTCAGCACGAACGTGTACGCCAGCAGGCTCAGCAGCCACAGGGCCGTCATCAGGGCGATCTGGCCGAAGCTGAGCGCCCCGAAGACCGCGCCGATCTCGCGCCAGGAGACCGGCTTGCCGGTGAGCGCGTGCACGATCTGCGGCAGGTAGACCACGAGCAGCACGGCCAGCCCGAGCGACAGGACGGACAGGGCGATCTGGAGCGGCTTGTTCTTCATCGCCCACCAGTCTGACGGGTCGCCGGAGCCGGCACGTCACCCTCAGGTGCTACTTCGGCCATGGGTCGAAAGGGTGAGTGAGACGAGTGCCGGGCGGCAGGTCGCGGCGTACGAACCACTCGGTGCCGAAGACCAGGCGGTAGAGCGGGCCGGGGACCTTCAGCATGACGGCGAGGGTGCGGTCGCTGTCGCCGCCGCTGGCCTGGGACGCGTGCGCGGCCATCGAGGCGCGCTTCTGCCGGGCGTAGCGGCGGACGTTGACCCGGTGGGTGATCGTGTCGCTCGCCGAGTACGCGCTCTCGAACGTGCGCACGTCGAACTCCGGCGGGAACTTGTACACCCGGCCCGCCATGCGCAGCAGCCGCACCAGCGGGTCGCGGTTGACCGTCGCCTCCAGGACGATCTCCGTGCCCGCGATCTGCGCCGCCCGCTTGCCCACCCGGTGGACCTGCACGTGGTCGGGGTGCCCGTAGCCGCCGGCCGGGTCGTAGATCGACAGCAGGTCGGCCTTCTCCTCCTCCAGGATCGCCGCGAGGGCCCTGGCCGCCGCCTCGGTGTCGGCGTCGATGAAGGCGTTGTCGGGCCGCTCCTCGGCGACGCCGCCCTTGGGGCTGAGCCCGGAGTCGCCGTAGCCCAGGCACTCGACGCGGGCGCAGCCGAGCAGCGCGGCCGACTCGTAGAGCTCCTTGAGCCTGGTCTCGCGCAGCTCCTCGCCGGGGCCGATCTCGGCCAGGCCGCGCTCGCCGGCGGTCGCGACCACGAGCACCACGCGGTGGCCCTCGGCCGCGAGCATCGCCATGGTGCCCGCCGTGAGCAGGGCCTCGTCGTCAGGATGGGCGTGGAAGAAGACCGCGGTACGTGGAGGCACACGCCCAGATTAGTCTGGGAGGGGTGCGGATCTTTCACGTGAGTGACTGTTACCTGCCGCGACTCGGGGGGATCGAGGTCCAGGTGGCCGACCTGGTGCGGGCGCAGCGCGAGGCCGGGCACGACGTCGTCGTGGCCACGGCGACCAGGGGCGAGGCGCTGCCGGGGGTGCGCAGGGTCGTCGCCAGGATGCCGTTCGACCTGCCGGTGCATCCGTTCGGAGTGGGGCATCTCACTCGGGGCGTCTCCGTCGTCCGGCCCGACGTGGTGCACGTGCACACCGGCGCGGTCTCGCCGTTCGCCTGGATGGGGGTGCGGGCGGCGCGGCGGGCGGGGGTGCCGTGCGTGGTCACCGTGCACAGCATGTGGGACCCGGTCACGCGGGGGCTCTACCGGCTGCTGCGGCTGGCGTTTGGCTGGCAGCGCTGGGGGCTGGTGGCCACCACGGTGAGCACCGCGGCGGCGGCGCCCATCAGGGCGGTGGCCGGGCCCGGCGTGCCGGTGCGGGTGGTCTCCAACGGCCTCGACCTGTCGGGCTGGGCGCCCGCCCCCGGCGTGCCGCCGGAGCGGGCGGAGGTGCACGTGGTGGCCGTCGGCCGGCTGGCCCCGCGCAAGCAGCCCGTACGGCTGCTCAGGCTGCTGCGGGCCGCGCGGGCGCGGGTGCCCGCCGCGATCCCGATGCGCGCCACGATCGTCGGCGACGGCCCCGCGCGCGCCCGCATGGAACGTTTCCTGGCCGAGCACGGCATGACCGGCTGGGTGTCGCTGCCGGGCCGCTATTCGCGGGAGCAGATCGCCAAGCTGCTGGAGTCGGCCGACGTCTTCGTGGCCCCGGCGCCCAGGGAGTCGTTCGGCATCGCGGCGCTGGAGGCGCGGGCGGCCGGCGTGCCGGTGGTGGCCAGGGCCCAGAGCGGCGTCGCCGACTTCGTCAAGGACGGCACCGAGGGGCTGCTCGGCCGCACCCTGGACGACCTGGCCGGGGCGGTGGCGCGGCTGTGCTCCGACGCCGGGCTGCGCCGGGAGATCGCCGCGCACAACCGCTCGACGCCGCCCGTCGCGGGCTCGTGGGCCGGGGTGCTGGAGGGGTTCGACCGGGCCTACGAGCAGGCGATCGCGCGTTAGGCCAGGCCGCCCCTGCGCAGCGTGTACTCCGGCGCGGCGAAGTCGCCGCCCTGCGGGGTGTCGTCGGTGAAGAAGGCGGCCGGCGTGCCGGTGACGCGGGAGGCGTACGACTCGGCGTCGTCCTCGGGCTCGTAGCCGAGCTCGGGGGACAGCAGCCAGAAGCGGCGGGTGTTGGCCGAGACGGCGTAGGCGGCCAGGAAGCGCAGGCCGGGCGTGGTGACGGCGGCGTGCACGAACCCGGCGCAGTCGCGCGGGCTCAGCCAGGTCGCCAGGTGGCGGACGTCCTGGGGCTCGGGCTCCAGGCTGCCGATACGCAGGCAGACCACTTCGAGGCCGAACTTGTCGGCGTACAGGCGGCCGAGGGCCTCGACGGCGGCCTTGCTGACGCCGTACAGGCCGTCGGGGCGCGGCGGCAGGTCGGGGGAGATCGTGGCGGTGGCCGGGTACATGCCGGTCAGGCGGTTGCTACTGGCCAGCACCACGCGCGGCACGCCGGCCAGCCGGGCCGCCTCCAGCACGCGGTGGGTGGTCAGCACGTTGCCGTCGAGCAGGTCCGGCAGGGGGGCCTCGTCCGGCACCCCGGCCAGGTGCACGATCGCGTCGGCGCCCTTGACCAGCGCCACGGTCTCGGCCAGGTCCGACAGGTCGGTGCGGACGGCCTCCTCGCCCGGCCCGGCCTCCATGGGCGCCCGGTCGGCCAGGACGAGCCTGGTGGCGGACCGGCGGAGCCGCTCGCGTACGGCACCGCCCACCATGCCGGCTGCGCCGGTGAGCACGATCATCTTCATGCCGACATTGTGCGGCATCGGGCCGATGCGGTCAGTTGCGCCGGAGCACGACGTACCCGTCGCGTTCGAACACCTTCGTGTACCCCTCGGTCTGGAGCTGCTCGACCCGGTTGCGCTGGTCGTCGGCGGAGCCGAAGGGGAACTCCCAGCGGGCGGTGTCGGCCACGATCCACGGCGCGCCGCGCGGGGCCGCGCTCCACAGCAGGACGGTGGTGCGCGAGGACAGCGCGGGGCCCACGGAGTTGACCGCCTCGACCGTCACCCCCGAGGGCACCCTGCTCACCGCCTCGGCCGCGGCGGCGGCCTTGTCCTCCTTGTAGAAGGCGGGATGGTAGAGCTGGTCGAGCGCGAACCTGGGCACCAGGGTGAGGGCGACGGCGCAGGCCGCGGCGGCCCAGGCCAGCTTGAGCCCCTGCCGGTCGGCGCGACCGGTCCAGCGCAGCAGCCTGGCCAGGCCGTCCACGCCGGCGCAGAACAGGATCAGCACGGTGAACGCGCTGTACTGGAAGTCGGCCTGCCACCACTGGGGACGGTCGGACAGCAGGCGTTCGAGCACGTGCGGCAGCGCCGCCAGCGACAGCGGCGACAGCAGGCAGAGCAGCAACGTCGGCCAGGCCAGCAGGAACAGGGTGTCGACCTTGGCCTCGTCGCTGAAGGGCAGCAGCAGGGCGGCGAGCGGGTCGCGCAGCATCGCCAGCAGCGCGGCGGGCGCGTCGGGGCCGAGGTGGCCGTAGGCCCAGAAGTCCTTGCTGTCGCCGCCGAACGAGGTGATCAGCAGGCCCCGGACGAGCACGACGGCCCCCGCGCCGACCAGCGCGCACACGAGGCCGCGCAGGCGGTCGCCGACGACGAACAGGTACAGCCCCGCCCCGATCACCAGGAGTCCCATGTCCTCCTTGACGAGCAGGAGCCCGAGCATCGCCAGGAACGCCGGCAGCACGCGTCCGGCGTGGTAGCGCTCGATCATGATCGCGGTGAGCAGCGGGACGAACATCACCTCGTGCGCGTCGAAGGCGACGGCCTGGGCGATCGGCCACGACAGCGCGTACGCCACGGCGACCAGGTAGGCGGGCCCGGCGCCCAGCACGCGGCGGGTGAACAGCCACAGGAACGGGATCGCCCCGGCGAACAGCAGCGCCTGGGCCACGATGAGCGTCTCGGGCCCGTCGTGCACCCAGTAGAAGGGCGCGAGCAGCGCGTAGATCGGGGAGAAGTGGTCGGCGAGCTGGAGGTAGTCCGTGCCGCGCTCGTGGAAGACGCCGAGCACCGGCACGTACGGCGGCCGGAAGCGGGCGTAGTTGCGCACCGCCTGGTCCACGATCACCAGGTCGAACGTGGTCGCCCGGAAGGTGGCCAGCTTGACCAGCCCGAGAACGGCGTACGCCACCGCGGCGAGCAGCGCGATCGCGCCGACCCGCACGCGGTGGCGGAAGAGCACTCTGGCGGGGAGTGCGGTGCCTGCCGGAGGCCGTGTGATCACCGTTTCGTCGGTCACGGCAGCAAGCGTAAGGGGATCATCCGGTCCTGTCCGTACCCCGTACCGGCGGACCGGATGAGGCGGTCACCGCGCCGGCCTGCCCCCCGCAGGCGGTGCGGCGACCGCGGACCGGTCAGGAGCAGGCGGCGGTGATCTTCGAGGTGAAGCCGCTCATCTTGCCGCTGAACTCGGTCGTCTTGCTGATGTCGCCGCTCTGCAGGCTCTCGAAACCGGCGGCGAAGTCGTTCAGGGCGGCCGCGACGTCGCCGTCGTACTTGCCGGCGAGCTCCTTGGTCTTGGCGGCGGCGGCCTTGGAGGCGTCCCCGACCGCCGCGGCGTCCGTGGCGTTCTTCGTGATGGCGCCGCTCCACTCGGTGGTGATCTTCGAGAGCTCGTTGACGGCGGTGTTGCAGTCAACGGCCTGGCCGACACCGCAGGCGGTGGACAGAGCGGCAAGGGAGATCGTCGCGACTGCGAGGGCGAGTCGGCGAGGGGGAGTCATTTTTGGTGCCCTTCGTTGGTTTTCCGTACGAGGAGGACATTAGCGATCTCTGGTTGATCCCCGCTTGCACGCCACTAACATTCCGGCCGTCAGGTGGGCGTAAAACCGCGCCCCAGCACGTGGACGACCTCCTCGGCGTCAGGCATGTAGACGACCTGCGAGCGCCGCATCCGGGTGCGCATGCCGGTGCGGACGATCTCGGCCACGGCGGGGTCGCGGCCGGCCTCGCCGTACATCTGCCTGGTCAGGCGGGCGACGCCCGGGTGGCCCCACAGGGCGAGGGGGTCGGAGACCACCACGCGCAGGTCGCCTTCGAACGAGCCGGTGTCGGGGACGGCGACGTGCGTGATCGCGCGGCGTCCCGCCATGATCGCCGGTACGGAGGTGACCAACCGGCAGCGCTCGTTCGCGGGCCTGGTCCCCGACTGGATGGCGACCAGGATGCACACGGCGTCGCTGCGCAGGTTCAGCACCTACCTCTTGACAGCCTCGTGAAGGCCGCCGGACGATGTCGCATATAGAGCAACTCGGTGCGTAATACGCAACAAGGGGTGTCGGTTGACCACCACGTCGAGCTTGATCTCCACGCTTCCCGGCCGCTCCTACACCGACCCCGACCTGTTCGCCGAGGAACAGGCCAAGATCTTCGAGAGCATGTGGTTCTGCGCCGTGCGCGCCGGCGACCTGCCGAAACCGGGCGCGTTCCGGACCGTCCAGGTGGGCGCGGAGAGCGTGCTCGTGGTGCGCGGGCGGGACGGGCTGCTGCGCGCCTTCCTCAACGTCTGCCGCCACCGCGGCGCGCGGCTGTGCGTGCAGGAGCGGGGCGAGGTCAGAAGGACGATCAGGTGCGCCTACCACGCCTGGTCCTACGACCTGGACGGCAGGCTGGCCGCCGCCCCCAACCTGGCGAAGATGCCCGACATCGACCGCGTCGAGTACGGCCTGGTCCCGGTGAGCCTGCGCGAATGGCTGGGGTACGCCTGGGTGTGCCTGGCCGACGAGCCGCCGTCCTTCGAGGACACCGTCACCGCCGCGGCCACCGAACGCCTGGGCGACCCGGCCGCCATCGAGAACTACCACGTCGACCGGCTGGCCCTGGGCCGCCGCGTGGTCTACGACGTCAAGGCCAACTGGAAGCTGGTCGTCGAGAACTTCATGGAGTGCTACCACTGCGCCACGATCCACCCCGAGCTGGTGGCCGTGCTGCCCGAGTTCGCCGGCGGGTACGCCGCCCAGTACTACGTGGGCCACGGCGCCGAGTTCGCCGAGCGCGTCGAGGGATTCACCGTGGACGGCGGCGCGGGCTTCGGCCGGCTCCCCGACGTGGCCCCGGAGCAGGACCGCCGCTACTACGCGATCACCGTCAAGCCGCAGGTGTTCGTCAACCTGGTGCCCGACCACGTGATCCTGCACCGGATGTTCCCCATGGCCGCCGACCGCACGGTGGTCGAGTGCGACTGGCTCTACCACCCCGACGTGGTGGCCTCGGGGGCCGACCTGACGCCGTCGGTCGAGCTGTTCCACCGGGTCAACGAGCAGGACTTCGACGCCTGCGAGCGGACCCAGCTCGGCATGGGGTCACGCGCCTACCGGGCGGGCGGCGTGCTGGTGCCGAGCGAGCACCACATCTCGGCCTTCCATCAGTGGGTGAACCAGCGCCTGCGCGGATAGCGCACCCGCAGGCCGCCGTACTTGGCCCGGCCGCCGACCACCAGGTAGAGGACGCCGGGCCGCCGCCTGCCCGGCACGTCGCCGACGACGGTCTGGCCCCAGTCGGTCCGGAAGGCGTCCACGTTCACCACGGCGCCCTCCGGCACGGTGATCCTGGCGGAGCCGTAGTCCAGGTCGAGTTCGAGGTCGACGACCGGGTGGGGGATGACGGCCTGGGACAGGTCGAGATCGACGCCGCCGTACTTGGAGGAGATCCGCAGCCGCCGCGGGACGGCCCAGTCACCCGAACGGCGCACGTGCCCGCTCTTGGACTCCAGCTCGACCACGTCGTCGGCCGGGGCCGCCGGGGCGGGCAGATCGGTGGTCAGGCCGAGCAGGTCGCCGTAGGTCCTGGCGGTGAGCGCCAGCCCGAGCCGGTCCTCCAGCTCGGGACGCGTCAGGCGGCCCTCGGCGAAGGCGTGCTGGAGCCGCTCCGCCGCGCGCTCCCGGTCCTCGTCGGAGACCCGCATCTGCATTTCCGACATGTCCTGAGCATAGGTTCGCGGCGGTCAGAACGGGAGGCGTCGCCCGGAAGGGGTCCGCAGATCGAGGTGGGAGTACCGGCGCCCCCGCGGGGGCCTGCGCACGAGCTGAAGTCGCTTCACGCCCTGTAAATACCCATTTGATTGTCTAAGAGTCCTCATGCGGAGGTACCGTGTGCCTGATGTCGGCGGACCCTTTCGTGCATCCGGCCCTCTTCTACCGAGGTGACCCGGAATATGTGGCTGCCACCACGGCTTTCGTGCGCGATGGGCTGGCCGCCGGGGAGCCCGTGGCGGTGGCCGTGCCCGCCGCGAACCTCGCCAAGATCGAGGCGGGGCTGGGCGCCGACGCGGCCCGGGTGACCATGCTCGACATGGGCGTGGCGGGCCGCAACCCGGGGCGGATCATCCCGGCCGTGCTGCGGGCCGTCGCCGACCGGCATCCTGACGAGCACGTACGGATCATCGGCGAGCCGATCTGGCCCGGCCGCTCGGCGACCGAATACCCGGCCTGCGCCCAGCACGAGGCGCTGATCAACCTGTCGTTCGCGGGGCGGCGCGTCACGATCCTGTGCCCGTACGACCTGGCGGGGCTGACGCCCGAGGTGCTGCGCGAGGCCGAGCGCACCCACCCGGTGCTGCGCGACGCCTCCGGCGAGCGGACCAGCCCCGGCTACGCGCCCGACGAGGTCGTCGCCCGGCACAACCAGCCGCTCCCCGAGCCGGCCGCGTGCGTCTCGCTGCGCTTCGACCACACCAACCTGGCCTCGGCCCGCATCCTGGCGGCCGGCCAGGCCGAGGCGGCGGGTTTCGGGGACGACCGGCTCGACGACATCCGGCTCGTGGTGGCCGAACTCGGCGCCAACAGCCTCGACTACGGCGGCGGCGCCGGTCTGATCAGGGTCTGGATCGAGGACGCGCGGCTGGTCTGCGAGGTCGCCGACGGCGGTCACATCACCGATCCGCTGGCCGGGCGCCTACCCGTCGAGGCACGCCGCTCCGGCTCGCGCGGCCTGCTCATCGTCAACCTGCTCGCCGACCTCGTACGCGTCCACAGCCGCCCCGGCGCGACCGCGGTCCGGGCCTACTTCGACCTGCCGGCCTCCCTGGTGTAGACATCGGAGGATGATCCGGCTACGGCCCATGCGGGCGCGCGACGCGGGCGAGTCCCACCGCGTCGCCACCAACCTGGAACTCTTCTTCGACCTGTGCTTCGTCGTCGCGGTCTCGTTCGCCGGCTCACAGCTCCACCACGCGCTCAGCGAAGGCCACCTGGCCGAGGGCGTCCTCGGCTACCTGACGACGTTCTTCGCCGTCTGGTGGGCGTGGATGAACTACACCTGGTTCGCCTCCGCCTACGACAACGACGACTGGCTGTTCCGGCTGACCACGCTGGCCCAGATGGCGGGCGTGCTGGTGCTCGCCGCCGGGGTGCCCAGGGCGTTCCAGGAGCACGACTTCCGCGTGGTCTACGCCGGATACGTCATCATGCGCCTGGCCATGGCCGCCCACTGGCTGCGGGCGGCCTGCGGCGACCGTCCGGGCCGGCGGACGGCCGTGCGGTACGCCGCCGGCATCTGCGTCGCGCAGGTCGGCTGGATCCCGCTGCTGGTCGTGCCGGGGGAGTGGTACCTGGCGGCGTTCGCGCTCGGCGTGCTGCTGGAGCTCGCGGTGCCCGTGTGGGCCGAGCGGGGCAGCCCGACCGCCTGGCACCCGCACCACATCGCCGAGCGGTACGGCCTGTTCACGATCATCATGATGGGCGAGAACGTGCTGGCCGCCACGGTCGCCTTCCAGGCCGAGGCGCGCACCGCCGGCCTGCGGCCCGAGCTGATCGTCCTGGCCCTGGGCGCGCTGGTGATCGCCTTCGCCATGTGGTGGCTCTACTTCGACCCGCCGACCGCCGAGATCCTCGACTCCACCAGGCACGCCCTCCTCTGGGGGTACGGCCACTACGCGATCTTCGCGGCGGTCGGGGCGTTCAGCGCCGGGGTCGAGGTGAGCATCGACCACGCGTCGGGCGCGTCCCACCTGTCCGCCACGGGCGCGGCGCTGGCCGTGTCGGTGCCCGTCGCGGTGTTCCTGTCGATGCTCTGGCTGCTGCACGTGCGGCCCCACCGCTACGGGGCCGCCGACAGCGCGGCCTTCCTGGCCGCGGCCGTGCTCGTGCTGCTGTCGGCGCTGACGCCGGCGCCGATCCCGCTGACGGCGCTCGTCCTGGTCGCGCTGGTGGTCGTGACCGGCGCGACCAGGCGCGCGGCCTAGCGCTCGACCTCCGACATGTTCGGGTAGCGGGCGCCCCGGACGGCGTCCGCGGGCACCGCCCTGGCCAGGGCGCCGACCGACTCCTCGATCGGCACGTCGGGGTTGCGGCGGTGCATGTAGTAGACGTCGAT
This sequence comes from Nonomuraea sp. NPDC048881, assembly GCF_040649795.1. Lineage (NCBI taxonomy): Bacteria > Bacillati > Actinomycetota > Actinomycetes > Streptosporangiales > Streptosporangiaceae > Nonomuraea > Nonomuraea sp. NPDC048881. Next base: position 176,601 of record NZ_JBEZGC010000004.1, on the reverse strand, counting down.
GTGGTCGATGCCGAGCCGCCGGAGCGAGGCGTCGCAGGCCGCCCTGATGTACTCGGGGCTGTTCTCGACCGTGCGCGTGCCGTCGTGGCGGTTGATGCCGACCTTGGTCGCCAGCACGACCTACTCCGACATGCCCATGCAACCCAGGCCGAGGGCCGACACCCGCGGGCCGCCGGTCCCCAGAACGCGCGTCTTCACATCCGCTCCCGGTAGTTGTCGATCTTGAGGTCGAGGACGTCCATGTCCGCGCTCAGCTCGGCGATCCTGGCCCGGACGCGCTCCCGGTGCAGCTCCAGCATGGCCAGCCGCTCGGCGGAGGTGTGCTCGCCCATGCGGCGCAGCTCCGCGTAGCGGCACATGTCGGCGATGGGCATGCCGGTGGTCCGCAGCTTGGTGAGGAAGTCCAGCCAGCGGAGATCCGCCTCCGCGTAGTCGCGATGCCCGCTGACGTTGCGACCGACCGAGTGGATGAGCCCGATGCGCTCGTAGTAGCGCAAGGTGTGGGCGCTGAGACCCGAACGCTGGGCGGCCTCTTGGATCGTCATGTATCCAGAGTCACCCTTCGAGTGCACTCCAAGTCAAATCGGGGGTGCCGCCGACTGCACCCACCCTGAGGAGGCAGACCCTACCCAGGGTCGTCTTCCCGCAGGTCACGGGCCCGTCCCCGGGCTCTGCCGACCAAGGTATTAGGGGACGGATCAGGGCCCGCTGGGGGCTCATCTCCGATGCCGGTCAAGGCCGCCTTACGCGAGCTTTAAGGCATGAGGGGATTGCTTGTCAGCGGATTCACGGCCATCGGCACCGGAGCCGGCGCGATGCTCACCTTGCACGCCGAGGCGGGCCTCGACCCGTTGCACAGCGTCATCAGCGAGTATGCCTTCCAGGCGTCCGGATGGCTGCTGCCGGCCTCGCTGACGCTGTTCGCCGTGGGGTCCGGGCTGATCGCCGAGGCGCTGCGCCGCTCGGGCGCCAACCGCTGGGTCGTCGCGCTGCTGGTGGCGTGGGGGGCGAGCATGTTCCTGATCGGGGCCTTCCCGACCGACCGTCCCGGGGTGCCGCTCTCGTTGTCCGGAGGCATCCACCGCTACGCCGCCTTCGCCGCCTTCCTGGTGATGCCCGCCGCGGGGTTCCTGCTGGCCAAGGCCAGGATCCGGTACGCCAGAGCGATGCGCGTGCTGAGCGGCGTGGCCCTCGGGGCGCTGTTGCTGGTCGTGGTCCCGTACGTGGTGCGCATGTTCGGCATCCCCCTGAGCAACGACGACATCCCGGCGGGCCTGACCCAGCGCGTGGTGGTCGTTACCGAGATCGGCGTGCTGGCGCTGGCGGGCCTGTCGATGCTCAGGCCGGCGGCGCGGCGGGTGTCGGCCGTGCTGGCCTGACGCCTGGCCGGTTCGCGAGGGGCGGGATGATCTTCCCGCCCCTTTTCGTGTGAGAACGGTCCGCTCCTGGAAAGAGGGAGGGCTCTGACCTCGCCCAAGGAGCTGTGAAGATGACCATTTTGATCGCCTACGACGGTTCGGACGACTCCAAGGCCGCCATCGCGTTCGCCGGACGGGCCGTGCAGGACAGGTCCGCCGTCGTGCTGACCGTCTGGGAGCGGCTGGCGATGACCTCCGCCCGCGCCTCCGCCGGGCTCATGATGACCCTCGACAACACCGCGGCCGAGGACGAGGCGATCGGCCAGGCGATGACCGAGCTGGCCGGGCACGGCGCCGAACTGGCCCGCGAGGCCGGCCTCGACGCGACGCCGCGGTGCGACCTGGACTCGGTGGCGGTGTGGTCGACCATCGTGGACGTCGCCGACGAGATCGACGCCACCCTCATCGTCACCGGCACGCGGGGACTGGGCGGCGTGCGATCGTTGCTGCTCGGCAGCACCTCGGACCGCGTCCTGCACCACGCCCGGCGTCCCGTGCTGGTGGTCCCGGGCCCCGAGGCGACCTCCTGACGGACCCGGCGGCGAGGATGCCGGTGGCGTGCGGCAGAGTGGGGCCCTCGGGATCTCCTGACCGGTGACCCGGTCAAGGGCGGTGGAGGGGGCGGCATGGCCGAGGGCCTGGCGCGGCGGCTGGGCACCGGCGACGCGGTCGTCGTCGGGCTGAGCGCGATGATCGGCGCGGGCGTGTTCGCCGCCTTCGCCCCGGCCGCCGCCGCGGCGGGCGGCTCACTGCTCGTCGCCCTCGCGATCGCCGCCGTCGTGGCCTACTGCAACGCGACCTCCTCGGCCCGCCTGGCCGCCCTCCATCCCGAGTCCGGCGGCACCTACGTCTACGGCCGGCGGCGGCTCGGCCCGTTGTGGGGCTACCTGGCGGGCTGGGGCTTCACCGTCGGCAAGACGGCCTCGTGCGCTGCGATGGCCTTCACCTTCGGCTCGTACGTCGCCCCGGGCGCGGCCCGACCGCTGGCCGTCGCGGCGGTCGTCGCGCTCACGCTGCTCAACCTGTTCGGCGTCCAACGTTCGGCCGCGGTCGCCCGGGTGATCGTCGTGCTCGTGCTCGCCGTGCTGGCCGCGGTGATCGTCGCCGGGCTGGCGGGGGAGCGGCCGTCCGGAATGCCGGGCGCGGGGCTGCCCGGCGCGGGCCCGTGGGGCGTGCTCCAGGGAGCCGGGCTGCTGTTCTTCGCGTTCGCCGGATACGCCAGGATCGCCACGCTGGGGGAGGAGGTGCGCGATCCGGCCCGTGCCATCCCGCGGGCGATCGGCATCGCCCTCGGCGTCACGCTCGTCGTCTACACGCTGGTGGCGGTGGCCGCCCTGCGCACGCTCGGGGCGTCCGGGCTGGCCGGGTCCCCGGCGCCGCTGGCCGACGTCGTGCGCCGGGCGGGGGCGGAGTGGCTGGTGCCGGTCGTGGGGGCGGGGGCGGCGGTGGCCTCGCTCGGGGCGCTGCTCGCGCTGCTGCTCGGCGTCTCCCGTACCGTGCTCGCGATGGCCAGGGAGCGTGACCTGCCGGGCGTGCTGGCCGCGGTCGACCCGGAGCGCCGGGTCCCGCGCCGGGCCGAGGCGGCGGTCGGGGCCGCGGTGGTCGTGCTGCTGCTGGTGGCCGACCTGCGCGGCGCGATCGGGTTCTCCTCGTTCGGGGTGCTGGTCTACTACGCGATCGCCAACGCCTGCGCGCTGACCCTCTCGCGGGCCGAGGGCGCGCCGGTCAAGGCCGTGCCGGTGCTCGGGCTGGTGTTGTGCCTGGTGCTGGCGTTCACGCTGCCGCTCGCCTCCGTGCTCGCGGGGCTGGCCGTCTTCGCCGTGGGGCTGGCCGTCTGGGCCGTACGCCACCGCGCGAGCGGCTCGCGGGCGTAGACTGGGCGTGATTCCTCTCGACGATGGCCCGGGCGTGCCGACGAAAGCGCCCTTCCCGTGAACGTTCGCGTAAGGAACCTCCGCCCGGCCGCATGAGCGGCATCCGGGTGCGCACCCCCAGAGAGCTCCAGGCCCAGCGGCGGCGCAGGCGGCCCCGATGCCTCGGCCATCTCACCGTCGCCCCTTTGTGGCCCATGCACGGCGTCAACCTCGGCACCCTGCTGCGCACCTGCGACGCGGCCGGCGCGTGCCTGGCCGTGCCCCGCCTGCCCTGGGTGCCCGAGGCGCTGGCCAGGGGGAACACCCTCCGGGCCGGAGCATGCGTCCATTGGGTCCATCCGCTGCCCTGGCTGGCCTCCCGGCGCGACCGCGTGCTGGGCGTCGAGCTGGCCGAGAACGCCATCAGGCTGGCCGACCTGCCCATGGCCCGCGAGCCGACCGTCGTCGTGCTCGGCCACGAGGCCACCGGCATCCCCGGCGAGGCGCTCGACCTGCTCGACGCCGTGGTCGAGATCCCGATGGTCGGCACCGGGGCCAGCCTCAACGTGGCGGTGGCCGGGTCGCTGGTGCTCTACAAGCTGGCCGGGCTGGCCTGACGCCGGGTACGATGCCGAACATGACGATCAGCGCGGTGATGATGACCCCGTAGGGGTTTCACCGACGACGTCCTGTTGAGGCCCTGCGACCCGGGGCCTCTCGTCGTGTCGGGGCCCTTTCGGGAGGCGACCGATGTACATCACGACGACCATCCCCTACGTCAACGCCCGCCCGCACCTCGGGCACGCGCTGGAGCTCGTCCAGGCGGACGTGCTGGCCAGGCACCACCGGCGGCGCGGCGAACCCGTGCGGTTCCAGACCGGGACCGACGACAACTCGCTGAAGAACGTGCTGGCCGCCGAGGCCGAAGGACTGCCGGTACGGGAGTTCGTGGACCGCAACGCGGCCGCGTTCGAAGGGCTGCGCGAGCCGCTCGACCTGTCCTTCGACGCGTTCGTCAGGACGAGCGGCCACCCCGCCCACCGCGCCGGGGTCGAACGCATCTGGAAGGCCGTCGAAGGCGACCTCTACCAGCGGCACTACGAGGGGCTCTACTGCGTCGGCTGCGAGCAGTTCTACCCCGAGGGACCCTGCGCGGAAGGTCACGAGGCGCCCCTGCAGGCGGTCTCGGAGCGGAACTGGTTCTTCCGGCTCTCCCGCTACCAGGACGCCCTGCTCGACCTCATCCGCGGCGGCGGCCTGCGCATCGAGCCGGCCGCCCGGCGCAACGAGGTGCTGGCGTTCGTCGAGGCGGGGCTGGCCGACATCAGCGTCTCGCGGTCGGCGGCGCGCGCCCGCGGCTGGGGCATCCCGGTGCCGGGGGATCCCACCCAGGTCGTGTACGTGTGGTGGGACGCCCTCGCCAACTACGTCACCGCGCTGGAGGGGGCGGACCACGAGCGCTGGTGGGTGCGCGAGCCGGACAAGGTGCACCTGGTCGGGAAGGGGGTGATCCGCTTCCACGCCGTCTACTGGCCGGCGATGCTGCTGGCGGCCGGCGAGCCGCTGCCGTCGCAGATCTTCGTGCACGACTACCTCACGGTGAACGGCCGCAAGATCAGCAAGTCGTCCGGGACGGCCGTCGACCCGGTGGCCCTGGTGGACGCGTACGGCGTGGACGCGGTGCGGTGGTGGCTGCTGCGCGAGGTGCCGCGCGTGGGCGACGCCGACTTCACCGAGGGACGCCTGATCGCAAGGGCCGACGAGGACCTGGCCAACGGCGTGGGCAACCTGGTCAACCGGGTGGCCACGATGGTCCACCGGTTCCTGGACGGAAACGCGCCGGAGGTGCGCGAGGAGTTCGGGCCGGGCGACGTGCACGGCGCGCTGCGGGACTTCGACTTCCGCCGGGCCGCCGGAGCGGTGTGGCGGCTGGTGGAGGAGGCCAACAGGTACGTCGAACGCGTCCGTCCGTGGCAGCAGGCCGCCGGCGCGCGGGAGGCGTCGCTGGGCGTGCTGGTGGGGGCGTGCCGGACGCTGGCCGTCCAGCTGGAGCCGTTCCTGCCGACGGCGGCGGCGCGGGTGGCGGCGGCGGTGTCGGGGGAACGGCTGCCGCGGCCGGAGCCCCTGTTTCCGCGCCTGACCCGGTGAATCCCGACATGTGCCGACGCGCCGATCGGGCTGCGCCGTGGACGGTTGACGGTGCGGCAGGGGCGGCCTACGTTGGGCGCACTTACTGACCAGTTGGTATGGAGGTCCCATGCCCACCGTCGAGACCGTCCGGGGCCCGATCGACGTCGAACGGCTCGGCCAGACGCTGATGCACGAGCACGTGTTCGTCGTGGCCGCCGAGCACGTGGACAACTACGGCCAGGGCGCCTGGTGGGACGAGGAGTTCCGGGTCGCCGACGCCGTCGCCAAGCTCGGCGCGGTGGCGGCCAAGGGCGTGCGGACGATCGTCGACCCGACAGTGTGGGGCCTCGGCCGTCACATCCCGCGCATCCAGCGGGTGGCCGCCGAGGTGCCCGGGCTCAACATCGTCGTCGCCACCGGCCTGTACGCCTTCGAGGAGCTGCCCCACCAGTACGAGCACCGCGGCCCCGGCCTGTTCCTCGACATGCCCGACCCCATGATCGACGACTTCGTCCGCGACCTCACCGAGGGCATCGCCGACACCGGGGTGAAGGCCGCGCTGCTGAAATGCGTGGTGGAGCACAAGGGGCTGACGCCCGGCGTCGAGCGCATCTGCCGGGCCGTCGCGCGGGCCCACGTGCTGACCGGAGCGCCGATCACCGTGCACACGAACGCCTTCACCCAGAGCGGGCTGCTCGCGCTGGACCTGTTCGCCAAGGAAGGGGTGAACCTGGAGAAAGTGGTCGTCGGGCACGCGGGCGACAGCAACGACCTCGACTACCTGATGCGCCTGGCCGACACCGGCGCGACGCTGGGCATGGACCGGTTCGGTCTCGACGTCTACAACCCGACCGAGCAGCGCGTGGCCACGATCGCGGCCCTGTGCCGGCGCGGATACGCCGACCGCATGGTCCTCAGCCACGACACCGCCTGTTTCATGGACTACTTCGGCGGCGCATGGGACGAGGCCAGAAACACGCTCGCGCCGAACTGGCGCTACGATCACATTCACGATGACGTTCTGGCAGCACTGCTCGGCTCTGGTGTCACCGATGACCAGATCGAACAGATGCTGGTGTTCAACCCGAGACGCTACTTCTCGTAAAGTGGTCGAGAAGTGACGACAAGTGGGAAACAACGCGGGTAGGTGGAGCTGGGTGACTTCGGAGCAGGCTTTGTCGATCAGCCTCGGACTCCAGGGCCCCTGCGTCATCGCACGCCTGACCGGGGATTTCGACTTCGGGTCCGCGGCCGAGGTGCGCGACCGGGTCACCAAGGCGCTCGACCTCACCCAGCCGCCGCTCCTGGTCATCGACATGCAGGCCGTCAGCGTCTGCGACTCCTCCGGCCTGTCCGTGCTGGTCTACCTGCACAAGGCCGTCACCGCCTCCGGCGGCAAGCTGCTGCTGTCCGGTCTGAACGGCCGGTGCAAGCACCTGTTCGCGATCACCGCGCTGGACAAGTTCTTCGACATCCGCAGCACGGCCGAGCTGGCCATCGCCGAACTCAACGAAACCGGGAATTCGCCGCCGTTCACCGGGTAGTTGCCGGTGCATGTCGGCCGCAGAGCCCGACCTGCTCGGCATGTACCTGGAGCAGATCGGAAAGAACCCCCTGCTCTCCGCCGCGGACGAAGTCGACCTCGCCCGGCGGATCGAGGCAGGACTGTACGCGGGCCACCTGATCGAGCGCGGCGGCGCGACCCCGGAGCTCGAAGCCGTCGTCCGCGACGGGCGGCGGGCCAAGGACAAGCTGATCAGGTCCAACCTCCGCCTGGTCGTCGCCGCCGCCAGGCGGTACGCCTTCCGCGGGCTGCCGCTGCTCGACGTCATCCAGGAGGGCAACCTCGGGCTGATCAGGGCCGTGGAGAAGTTCGACTACACCCGCGGGTACAAGTTCTCGACGTACGGGATGTGGTGGATCCGTCAGGCCATCGAACGCGGCATCCACGACAAGAGCCGCACCGTACGGCTGCCCATCCACGTGGCCGAGGACCTGTCGCGGCTGCTCAGGGCCGAGCGGCGGCTCGCCGCCGACCTGGGTCGCGAGCCGACGGACGGCGAGCTCGCCGCATCGGCGGCGCTCACCGCCGGCCAGGTCGCCGCGTTACGCAGGCTCGGGCAGGAGGTGGTCAGCCTGGACCTGCCGGTCGGCGAGTCCGGCGAGAGCCGCATCGCCGACCTGATCGCCGACGAGGACGGGCCCGGGGTGCAGGAGATCGCCGAACGCCGCGCCATGAGCGCCGACGTCCTGGACGTGGTCACGTCGCTGCCGCCGCGCGAGGCGGTCGTCATCAGGCTCCGGTACGGCCTCACCGGACAGAAGGCGGAGAGCTACAGCGAGATCGCGGACCGCCTCGGGCTCACCAGGGAACGCATCAGGCAGTTGGAGAAGCAGGCACTGAAACGCCTCCGCCAGTACAGCCCCCTCCTGGCCTGGGCCTCCTGACCTCTCGCCCCCTCATCCGCTGTTCTTGGACGGCGGGCGTCGTAGCGCGGTCATCCGGTCGGCCCCGGACAGCGGACGGGGGCCGAGCGCGTGCTCGGCCCCCGTTCTCCTCGGGTCTTGGGTCAGGCGGTGACGAGGAGCGCGACCCCGATCAGCACCGCAACCGGGACGAGCCACATGACGGCCTCGACAGCGAACTCCTTGTACATCGCGCAAGTCTCCCTCGAAACGCCCAAGTGGGGCACCGCTAAACGTCACTGCGCAGCATAGCCGCCCCCACCCCCGACTCGATCCACCCACATCCCGGCCGCCGCCCCCACGCCCCTGGGAGGAGCTCACAGCTGCTGGCGGGCGATGCGTTTGCCGAGCCCCGCCAGGGACTCGTCGGCCATCAGGGCGGGCAGGCGCGGGGCGTCCACGTCGATCTGGTGCAGGACGGCGGGATGGGCGCCGTTGAAACGGCTCCACGCCCGGACCACCTCCGGCATCGCCGCCACCGCCGTGTCCGACAGGATGGCCTCCCTCGGCAGCCACGACGTCAGGAACTGGCTCACCCGCGCCGGACTCCACCAAAGCGGACGCTCACCCACGAACTCCGCCAACTTCTCGAACGCCTCCCGCGCCCCCGGCACGTCGGGCAGATCGTGGAAGCCGGCCATCGTGCCGTCGGGCGCCTGCCGTACGAGCCCGGGTACGGCCAGGGCCCGCGCGATGGCCAGCGGACGGACGGCGGGCAGCGTGTCGGCCACCTGAGCCCCCATGATCCGGTCGCCCAGCTCGAACGCGTCCAGCACCCGTCCGGCCACCACCCCGGGCTCGGCCGGGCTCAGGCCCAGGTCGTCGAGGAACTTGACCTCCTCGACGACGGCGTCCACCGCGAGGCCGCCGTTGGGCTGGTCGATGCCGACGACGAGGATGTGCGGCTCCTTGCCGTTCGCGTACCTGAAGGACAGGACGGCCAGGGTCTGCTCGCCGTACGGGTCGGCCTTGCCGTACCAGGCTCCTTCGCAAGTCACCTGCCCCATGCGACGCACCCATCCGGGCAGCCCGAGATCGGCCTCCGCCGTCCCGGCCACCTCCACCCCCAGAACCCGCAACCCTCCTGTCCCGGGCTCCGCCCCCGCTGCCGCCTCCGCTTCCGTCTCGGATTCCGCCTCCGCTTCCGTCTGGGGCTCCGGAGAGGATTCCGCGCCGGGCCATCCGGGCCTGTCGACCGCGGCCAGGGCGGCGAGGGTGAGACGCGACTCAGCGCTTCCGTCCTCGGCCAGCTCGCGCAGGAACGGCCTCACCTCATCGGGCTCCAGAGCGGCGGTGAGCCGGGCCGCCCAGAGCTCGGTCCGCAGCGGCGAGCGCCAGCGAAGCAGGTCGCGGGCTTGGCCGACAGCCATGGAAAACACAGTTGTCCTCACCCTCCGACCGTATCGCCCCCACCGGAAACCCCCCCGCCCAGTGAGTGCCTGGGCCGGCTTGAACGGTGGATCGGCGGCTGGGCCAGTTCGAGCGGCGGGCTGGTGGAGAGGGCGGCCTGATCAGTGGGCCGGTGGCTCGGGAGTCTCGGCGGTGGGCTGGTGCCCGAGGCGGCCTGATAGGTGGGTTGGTGCCTGGGCCGGCTTGGACACTGGGGCTGGTGCCTGGGCCGGCTTGGACGCTGGGCTGGTGGCAAGGGGTGTCCCCCTGACGGCGGGCCGGTTGTGGGGCCGGGCCGCCGTCAGGGGGTGAGGTCAGCGGTTGTCGTTGCCGAGTCCTGCCTTGCGGAGGGCTTCGGCCATCGCGCCCATGGGAGCCGGACGGTCCTGGCGGCGCTGCCCGCCGCGCTGACCGTCGCCGCGCCCCTGGCCACGACCGCCGTCGCCACGACCACCCTGGCCGCGACCGCCGTCACGACCGCCGTCACGACCGCCACCGCCGCGAGCACCGTCACCCCGGCCGCCGTCGCCCCGGCCGCCGTCGCGGCCGCCCTCGCCACGGGGGGCGGAGCCGTCACGAGCGCTGCCGTCACGAGCGCTGCCGTCGCGGCGGGGCTCGTTGCGGGAGCCGTCCGAACGGGCGCCCGACTTGCGGGGCGGGCGGCCCTCCGAGGACGGCTGGGTGACGTCGTCCTCCAGGCGGAGGGTCAGGGAGATGCGCTTGCGCGGGATGTCCACCTCAAGGACCTTGACGCGCACGATGTCGCCCGGCTTGACCACGTCGCGCGGGTCCTTGACGAAGGTGCGGGACATGGCCGACACGTGGACCAGGCCGTCCTGGTGGACGCCGATGTCGACGAACGCGCCGAAGGCGGCCACGTTGGTGACCACGCCCTCGAGAATCATCCCCGCCACCAGGTCGGAGATCTTCTCCACGCCCTCCTTGAAGGCCGCCGTCTTGAACGCCGGACGCGGGTCGCGCCCCGGCTTCTCCAGCTCGCGCAGGATGTCGGTGACGGTCGGCAGGCCGAAGGTGTCGTCGGTGAAGTCTTGCGGCCGGATGGTGTGCAGGGCCGAGGTGTTGCCGATCAGCGACTTGAGGTCGGTCTGGACCGAGCTCAGGATGCGCCGGACCACCGGGTAGGCCTCCGGGTGCACGCTGGAGGCGTCGAGCGGGTCGTCGCCGCCCGGGATGCGCAGGAAGCCGGCGCACTGCTCGAACGCCTTGGGCCCGAGCCGCGAGACGTCCTTCAGCGCCGTGCGAGTGCGGAACGGGCCGTTCTCGTCGCGGTGGCGCACGATGCCCTCGGCCAGCGTCGCGCCGATGCCCGACACCCGCGTGAGCAGCGGCGCGGACGCCGTGTTGACGTCGACCCCGACCGCGTTGACGCAGTCTTCGACGACGGCGTCGAGCGAGCGGGAGAGCTTGGACTCGGCCAGGTCGTGCTGGTACTGGCCGACGCCGATCGACTTGGGGTCGATCTTGACCAGCTCGGCGAGCGGGTCCTGCAGCCGGCGCGCGATGGAGACCGCGCCGCGCAGCGACACGTCGAGGTCGGGCAGCTCCTGGGAGGCGTAGGCCGAGGCCGAGTAGACCGAGGCGCCCGCCTCCGACACGACGATCTTGGTGATCGACGGCATGAGCTTGACCAGGTCGCCGGCCAGCTTGTCGGTCTCGCGCGAGGCGGTGCCGTTGCCGATGGCGATGAGCTCGACGCCGTGCTTCTGGGCCAGCGCGCCGAGCACGGCCAGCGACTGGTCCCACTGGCGCTTGGGCTCGTGGGGGTAGATGGTGGCGGTCTCGACGACCTTGCCCGTGGCGTCGACCACGGCCACCTTCACGCCGGTGCGCAGGCCGGGGTCGAGGCCCATGGTCGCTCGGGTGCCGGCCGGGGCGGCCAGCAGCAGGTCGCGCAGGTTGGCGGCGAACACGCGCACCGCTTCGTCCTCGGCGGCCTGCCACAGGCGCATGCGCAGGTCGATGCCGAGATGCACGAGGATGCGGGTGCGCCAGGCCCAGCGCACGGTCTCGGCCAGCCACGTGTCGGCCGGACGCCCCTTGTCGGAGATGCCGAACCGGGCGCCGATGCGCAGCTCGTAGTCGGCGGTCTCGTCGGGCTCCAGCGCGACGTTGAGCACTTCCTCCTTCTCGCCCCTGAACATCGCCAGGATGCGGTGGGAGGGCAGCTTGGTGAACGGCTCGGTGAAGTCGAAGTAGTCGGAGAACTTGGCCCCCGCCTCCTGCTTGCCCTCGCGCACCTTCGACACGAGCCGGCCGCGGCTCCACAGCCGCTCGCGCAGGTCGCCGATGAGGTCGGCGTCTTCGGCGAACCGCTCGATCAGGATCGCCCTGGCCCCTTCGAGGGCGGCGCCGGCGTCGGCCACGCCCTCGGTGACGAACTCCGCGGCGACCGTGGCCGGGTGGAGCGTCGGGTCGCCGAGCAGCTTCTCGGCCAGCGGCTCCAGGCCGAGCTCGCGGGCGATCTGCGCCTTGGTGCGACGCTTGGGCTTGTAGGGCAGGTAGATGTCTTCGAGCCTGGCCTTGGTCTCGGCCGCCATGATCTGCGCGCGCAGTTCGTCGTCGAGCTTGCCCTGAGACTCGATCGACTCCAGGATCGCCGCCCTGCGCTCGTCGAGCTCGCGGAGGTAGCGCAGCCGTTCTTCGAGCGTGCGGAGCTGCGCGTCGTCGAGGGCGCCGGTGACCTCCTTGCGGTAGCGCGCGATGAACGGCACGGTGGCGCCGCCGTCGAGCAGATCGACCGCCGCCTGCACCTGCCCGTCGCGCACGCCGAGCTCTGCCGCGATCCGCTGGTGAATAGAGAGCACTTGCCTGCCTTTCGATGGTCCCGCCGGTCAATTGTGCAGGACTACGCCGTCTTTCATGACCAGAGTGCGCCGAGGGTGAACGACCACGGCCTCTCCGGGGCCGCTCGCGGGCACCACGACGAGGTCGGCCCGGTCGCCCGGAGCCAGGCCGTAGCCGGGCAGCCCGAGGGCCAGCGCGCCGCCCACCGTCGCGGCCTCCAGGGCGAGCTCGATGTCCTCGTCGCGGCGGAACGCGCTGCGGTAGGCGAGGTGCATCGCGCGCTCCAGCATGTCGCCAGAGCCGTAGGGGCCCCACAGGTCGCGGACGCCGTCGTGGCCGCAGGCGACGGTGACGCCCGCGGCGCGCAGCTTCTTGACCGGCGGCACCGGGTAGCTGTAGACGGCGGCGGTGGCGATGGCCACGCCCGCGTCGACGAAGCCCTGGATCAGGCGATCCTGGGCGGCCTCGCCGAGCTCGCCCAGCGCGTACGCGTGGCTGACCGTGACCCGGCCGCCGAGCCCCAGCGCCTTGGTGCGCTCGGTGATCAGCTCCAGCTCCCAGCCGCCCAGCGAGCCGCCGTCGTGGAGGTGGATGTCGATGCGCGCGCCGAACCGGTCGGCCAGGCCGAAGATCAGGTCGAGGTGGCGCACGGGATCGCGGTCGACGCCGGCCGGGTCGAGGCCGCCGATCGCCTCGACGCCGCCTCGGAGCGCCTCGGCCAGCAGGTCGGCGGTGCCGGGGTTGGTGAGCACGCCGTGTTGCGGGAAGGCGACCTGCTGCACGTGGACGGGGGAGCGGGCGGCGGCCTCGCGCACGGCCTCCACGCCCCGCAGGCCCACGGACGGGTCGATGTCGGTGTGGGTGCGCACGTGGGTGGTGCCGGTCTCGCTCATCCGGGCCAGCAGCGCGGCGGCCCGCTCGGCGCTCGGCACCCCCAGCTCGGCGCGGCGGCCCAGGTCGTTGGCGATGCGGCCGGCCAGCGAGTCGTCGGCCGAGTGGGGGATCCACGGGCCGCCGTAGAGCGTCTTGTCGAGGTGGCAGTGGGCGTCGACGAGACCGGGCAGGACGAGCTGACCGGACACGTCGAGGACGAGGGCGCCGGGCGCGTCGAGGGACGGGCCCACCCGGTGGATGCGGCCGTCGCGGACGAGCAGGTCGGCGGGGAACGCGAGCCCCCAGGGCCGCCCGCCGCGGATCAGCACGTCGGTCATGCCCAGCACCCTAGAGGGCGGCACCGACGATTTCCGTGCCCCCGGACGTGAGGATCGTGAGCCGCCCGCGACGGCGGGACGGGTCAATCGGGGCGGGTGGCGAACAGTTCGAGGTGGTGGCAGGAGCGGCAGCGGTAGGCGTCGATCTCCCACTTGGGACGGCCCATCAGCCGGGCGCCGCCGAAGATCCCGCGTGACAGCGCCCCCTCGACCCAGCGGGCGTACCCCCGGGAGTGCTCACCCTGGTCCGCGACGAACCCGGGTTCGAGGCCCTCCGCGCCGCAATGCGTGCACCGTAAGTTGTCCATGCCGCAGAGCCTAGATCTCCGCGAGGTGCGCCACGTTGGCCACGTCGGCCGGATCGGTGCTGGGCCGCCCGCCGAACCAGGCGTCGAGGATCTCGCCGAGCACGACGTCGGAGGTCAGGCGGAGGCTGAGGGCCAGCACGTTGGCGTCGTTCCACCTGCGCGCCCCGTCGGCGGTGTAGGCGTCGGCGCAGAGCGCGGCCCGCACGCCGGGCACCTTGTTGGCCGCGATGGAGGCGCCCGTGCCCGTCCAGCAGCAGACCACCGCCTGGTCGGCCCGGCCCTCCGCGACGTCTCTGGCGGCCAGCTCGCAGGCCCACGCCCAGTCGTCGCGCTCGCCGTCGTCGAGTGCGCCGTGGGTCAGCACCTCGTGACCCCGCCCGCGCAGCTCGGCCACGATGCGCCCGGCCACCCCGTCGTTGCTGTCCGCCGCCACCGAAATCCGCATGGGCCCATCTCTACCAGCAATGTGGTGACGGGTGCGGGGATCGAACCCGCCTGGAGCGGCTTATGAAACCGCCGGGCACACCAGCGCCCCCACCCGCCTGGAACGGGCCGGGGACCGCCGATCTCAACGGCGGGAGCCCCCGGACGGGTGCGGCATGCGCATTCGCCGGATGACGAGCCGGATGACCAGCCGGATGACCATGGGCACGAGCATGCCGCCCGCGCCCCCGGCCCCGCAACGCGATTTCTCAGGTGTACCGGGCGCGCATGCGCTCGCAGAAGTCGTCCGACAGCTTGGTCATCAGCCTGGACAGCTCGGCCCGCTCGGCCTCCGGCCAGTCGGACAGCACCTCCTCGAACCACTCGGTGGTGACCCGGCGGCACCTGCTCGCCACCTCGGCCCCCTCCTCGGTGAGCGCGATGCGCCAGGCCCGCCGGTCGTCGGGGTCGCGTACGCGCTCGACCAGCCCGCGCTGCTCAAGAGCCGCGACGTGCCTGGTCACGTGCGGGCTCTCGACCTGCAGCCCCTCGGCGATCATGCCGATCCTGCGGGGCTCGCCCGCGTCGAGCAGGTAGACGATGATCTGCACGTCGGGCCGGTCGAGCCGGATGCCGGCCGCCTCGGTGAGCCATTCGTGGGTCTTGGCGCGGTTGAGCGTGACGACCAGCCGCCGGAAGGCCGACACCGTCCTGTTGAGATCTTCGCCCATCTGTTTGCTTACCTAACTTACGTATGTATCATCGTTGCTCGGTTACTTACCTAAGTTATCTAAAGGAGCCGACATGGCGACAGCCGTCGTACCCGCGGCGCGTGAGACGTCGATGCGCAATCCCTGGCCCACGGTGGTCTCCCTGGCGTTCGCGGCCTCCATCGCCGCCCTCCAGAACACCGCGGTGGTCCCGTTGCTTCCCGTGCTGCAGCGGGAGCTGCACGCCTCGCTCTCGGCCGTGAGCTGGACGCTCACCATCAGCCTCCTGGTCGCCGCGGTCTCCACGCCGCTGCTGTCGCGCTTCGGCGACATGTACGGCCGGCGCCCGATGATCCTCGGCGCGCTGGGCCTGCTGGTGGTGGGTTCGGTCATGGCGGCGATGGCCACGTCGCTGACCTGGTTGATCGTCGCCCGGATCCTGCAAGGGGCGGTGTCCGCGCTGGTCCCGTTGTCGATCGGGGTGGTCCGCGACCTGCTGCCCAGGCAGCAGCTGGCGACCGGCATCGGCGTGCTGAGCGCGACGATGGGGTTCGGCAGCGGCGGCGGCATGATCCTGGCCGGGCTGGCCGCCGGTGACTACCACCTGGTGTTCTGGATCACCGGCGGGATCTCGCTCGTTGCCGTCGTGATCCTGGCCTTCCTCGTGCGGGACGTGGCGCCGGCCGGTAAGGGCCGTCCCGACCTCGCCGGGGCCGCGCTGCTGACCGCCTGGCTGGTCGCGCTGCTGCTGGCGATCAGCGAGGGCGGCTCGTGGGGCTGGACGTCGCCCGGCGTGCTCGGCCTGTTCGCCGCGGCCGCCGTGCTGGCCGTGGTGTGGGTGCTGGTCGAGCGCAGGGTGGCCGAGCCGCTGGTCGAGATGTCGATGCTGGTGCACAGGGGCACGATCGGCGCGACGGTCTCCTCGATGCTGCTCGGGTTCTCGTTCTTCACGATGCTGACCGGCATGTCGCAGTTCGCCCAGGTTCCGAAGGCGACCGGCTTCGGCTTCGGCGCCTCCACCCTCCAGGTCGGGCTGTTCCTGCTGCCGAGCACCCTGTTCATGCTGGTCATCTCGCTGTTCGCGGGGCGGATCATGCGCCGGTTCGCCGCCTCGTTCATGGTGGCGACGGGCGCCGGCGTGACCGGGCTCGCGGGGGCGTGGCTGGCGTTCGAGCACGGCAGCCCGGCCACCCTGTACGTGGCCTCGTCCCTCATGGGCATCGGCCTCGGCATCGGCTACGCCGCACTGGGCACGATGGCCGTCGAGCACGTCGAGCCGTCCAGGACCGCGCTGGCCGCGGGGGTCAACGCCCTGGTGCGCATCGTCGGGGGCAGCGTGGCGGGCGCGGCCATCGCCGCGATCCTGGCCGCGCGCCCCGGCGTCCTGGGCTTCCAGTGGGTGTTCGGCACCGCCGCGGTGGCCGGGCTGGTCGCGGCGGTGTTCGCCACCGTCTACGGAATGCTGAACAGCCGGGCCGTCACAGCGCCTTCAGCCCACTGAT
The DNA here is from genome assembly GCF_040649795.1 of Nonomuraea sp. NPDC048881. Lineage (NCBI taxonomy): Bacteria > Bacillati > Actinomycetota > Actinomycetes > Streptosporangiales > Streptosporangiaceae > Nonomuraea > Nonomuraea sp. NPDC048881. The sequence goes on along the minus strand of NZ_JBEZGC010000004.1, from coordinate 160,386 downwards.
CACTTCCAGCAGCACCTTGGCGTCCGGCGCGGGGGGCGGCAGCTCGACCTGGACGAGCTGCCGCGCGTGCAGGTCGCCGACCAGCACCCGGACCACGCCGATGGGCAGGTTCAGCTCGGCGGCCACGTCCACCAGCCGGGTCGGCTTGGTGCACTTCTGCATGATGATCAGGTGCTCGGGCCCGAGCCCCACCGGAGGCGTCAGCCCGCCGGCGGTGACGATGACCGCGATGAGGTCGATGGCCTCGCTCGCGGGCACCGTACGGCCCCTGGTCAGCAGGTAGGCCGGGACGATCGGACCGGCGTCCTCGTCCAGCCAGCGCTCGTCACTCACTTGGCACCACCCGCATCACAGGACGGGCGGGCTCCTTCACGTCGGCCTCCGGTTCCGGATCGGCGACGTGCTCAGCCGGGATCAACACGATCGCGGTGGTCCCTCCATATGGTGAACCGCGTAGCGTCACGCGGATGTCATGCCTGGCGGCCAGGCGCGAGACGACGAAAAGCCCCAGCTTGTCGCTGTCGGCCAGGTCGAACTCGGGTGGGCTGGCCAGCCGCTCGTTGAGTTCGGCCAGCTCCTGGGCGCTCAGCCCGAGCCCGCGGTCCTCGACCTCGAAGGCGAAGCCGCGGGCGGTCTCCTCACCGCGCACGATGACCTGCGTGTGCGGCGGCGAGTAGACGGTCGCGTTCTCGATGAGCTCGGCGACCAGGTGGATCACGTCGCCGACCACCGGACCGGCCAGGCGCTGGCCGGACATCGGCTCGACGGTCACCCGGCGGTAGTCCTCCACCTCGGCCGTCGCGCCGCGGGCCACGTCGAGCAGCGGCACCGGCTTGCTCCAGCCGCGGCCCGGGGTGGCGCCCGACAGGATGATCAGGCCCTCGGCGTGGCGGCGCATGCGGGTGGTCAGGTGGTCGAGGCGGAACAGGTCGTCCAGGGCCTCGGGGTCGGTGGCGCGGTGCTGCATGTCCTCCAGCTGGATGCGCTGGCGGTGCAGCAGGGCCTGCGAACGCCTGGCGAGGTTGCGGAAGACGTGCCCGACGCCCTCGCTGAGCTGCGCCTGGCCGATCGCGGCCTCGACGGCGGTCTGCTGGACGGTGGAGAAGGCCTGGCCGACGTCGCCGATCTCGACCGTGCTGGTGGCCACCGACAACTCCGGCATCTCCACCCTCTCGCCCTTGCGCAGCTTGGCCACCACGTGCGGCAGCCGCTCCTGGGCCACCTCCAGCGCGGCGAGCCGGAGCGCGCCCAGCTCCTTCGACAGCCGGTTGCCCATCCGGATGGAGAACACGATCGACACGATGACCAGCAGGAAACACGTCCCGGCCAGGATGAACGCCCGCGACAGCACCTGGTCGGCCACGGGGTCGGCGCGCGCGTTGAGCAGCGTGCTGGCCCGCATGAGCGACTCCGCGTACGTCTTGGAGATCGACTCGGTGGTGCTCAGCCAGCCGCGCGGCGGCACGGCGCCGGCGATGATCCGGTCCTCCATCAGCCGCATGCGCTGGTAGACGGGGGAGGTGACGAGGGAGACCTGGGTGTCGCGCAGGCTCGGGTCCAGCTCGCCGAGGCCCTGGTCGATGAGGAAGCGCCGGTTGCCGACGATCTGGGTGAACTGCCGGCGTTCCGACGGCGTGACCGGGCCGAGCGCGATGGCCTGCTCCCTGGTCAGCAGCTCCTTGGCGTAGCCCAGCTCGATGATCACGCGGGACTGCTCGTAGATCGGGATGTCGTCGATGAGCGCGACGCGCCGGTGCAGGCCGTAGAGGGAGTCGATCACGGTGTTGTACGCCTCGCCGGCGAGCAGACGGTCGGACAGGCCGTCGTCGATCTCACCCCGGATCGCGTCGAGCCTGCCGAGCTGCGTGTACACCGCGTCCACCTGCGTACGGATCTCTTCCGATCGGTCCTTGGAGTTGCTGGAGAGCCTTCTGAACTCGTCCCTGGCGGCGTCGGTGCGGGTGCGCTGGTCGGCCACGTCCTTCTGGGAGGCGGCCCGGCGCAGCAGCTTGGCCGAGGAGAGACGCTCGTGCTGGAGCTCGCTGATCAACTTGTACGCCGGATGGCGGAGGTTCGTCCAGAGTGTCTTGTACTGACGCAGCTCCAGGCTCTCGCCGGCGGTGACGGCGGTGATCACGCCCCACAACACGACCATGGAGGTCAGAGGCACGAGTAGTAGTCCGATGATCTTCATGCGGATCGTCCGGCTACGACCCATGGCACCTCACTCCGGTCGGTCCCCTGCTGGCAACCCCGGACGGGACAAGCCCAGAGGATAGCAATTCGATCACCAAATTGCCCAATTTTTCGGGACTTTTGGACATGTGTCCGTGATCTTGCAGTAGGTTTCCCCCAAATCGGTTACAGAGGGAGATGCGTTGCGCCGTCGTCTCGCAGCGGCCGCCGCGCTGGCGCTTCTGTCGGCCTGTTCCGGGCCCACGGAGGTCCCCCGGCCCCCCGCCGCCGAGTCGGTCTTCGTGTACGCGCAGAACCTGGACGTCATCTCCGACTGGGACCCCGCGAGCTCCTACTCCAACGAGCTCATCGCCTTCCAGAACGTCTACGAGACCCTGACCCTCTGGAACCCCTTCACCAAGAAGTCGGCCCCCCGCCTGGCCACCTCCTGGCGCTCGACGCCCGACGGCCGCACCTGGACGTTCACGCTGCGCCAGGGAGCGACCTTCCACACCGGCCGGCCGGTGGACGCCGCGGCGGTCAAGGCGTCGATCGAGCGCACGATGAAGACCGGCGCGGGCGCGTCCTACATCTGGGACGCCGTCTCCTCCGTCAAGGCCGAGGACCCGAACACGGTCACCTTCGCCCTGAAGTACGCCGTGCCGCTCGACCTGGTGGCCTCCTCCGGGTACGCGGCCTACATCTACGACACGCAGGCGGCGCCCGACCTGCGCTCATGGCTCGGCGCGGGCAGGGACGCCGGGTCGGGGCCGTACACGGTGGCGGCCTGGCATCCGGGCCAGGAGGAGGAGCTGACGCTCAAGGCGTACCCCAAGTACTGGGGCGGATGGGACAAGCCGCACTACAGCACGGTCAAGTACCGCGTCGTGCCCGACCCCGACCGCGCGTGGCGGATGCTGGCCCGCGGCGAGGTGAGCTTCGTGGACCGGCTCAGCCCCCGGCTGTTCGCCAGGGCCGCGGTCACGCCCGGGGTGCGCACCAGCGAGCGGGACTCGTACCAGACGGCCATGCTGCTGTTCAACACCGCGAGCGGCCCGATGAAGGACGTGCGGGTGCGCCGCGCGGTGCAGCAGGCCGTCGACTACCGCGGCCTGGTCAGGGCGCTCAGGGGCGCGGTCGCGCCGGCCAGCGGCATCGTCCCTGAGGGGCTGACCGGCCACGTCGCCGGGCGCGCGCCCCGGCAGGACCTGGCGGGCGCGGCGGCCCTGCTGGGCCGCGCCGGGTACGGACCCGCGGGCCGGCCGCTGCGGCTGCGGCTCACCTACGCGCAGGGCGACCACGACCAACGGCTGCTGGCCACCAGCCTGGCGGCGGAGCTGAAGCCGCTGAACGTCACGCTCGACGCCCGCGCCATGCCCTGGAACGCCCAGTGGCAGCAGGGCAGGAAACGCGGCCAGGACATCTTCGTCATGTACTGGTGGCCCGACTACGCCGACGGCTACTCGTGGTTCGGCAACGTCTTCCGCGCCGGCGACCCGCCGGTGTTCAACCTGGCCTACCTGCGCGACAGGACCCTGGACGAGCTGCTCGAAGGGCTGCCCGAGCTGAGCGTGACCGACAAGGAGGCCGCGCAGGCGGCGTACGAGCAGGCCACCGGACGCGTGCTCGACGTGCGGGCCGCCGCGGCGCTGCCCTGGGTGGTGCGGTACCAGCGGGCCTACCTGGGCGGCGTCCAGGGGTACGACGACAACCCGGCCTACCCCGACGTGGTCTTCGCCTACGAGCTGCGCCCGTCCGGCTGAGCCGACTCCGACGCCGCCTCGACGCGCGCACGCAGCCGCGTCCTGATCTCCTCGGGCGTGTACGCCCGCCGCCTGCGTTCGGCGCGCGCGATCACCACCCCCGTGGCCGCGACCCCCGCGATTCCCGCCAGACCGAGCATCTTCCACCAGCGCATGTGCCTAGGCTAGCGATGTGCTGACTCTCGACGAGGCCGTCAAGGTGACCAGGACCGGCGATCTGTGGATCTTCCGCGGCAGGTCCGTGCCCGACCGGGCCATCCAGACGATGACCAACAGCCCGGTCAACCATGTGGGCATGGCGATCGTGATCGAGGACCTGCCGCCCATGATGTGGCACGCCGAGCTGGGCAAGTCGCTGCTCGACCTGTGGGCGGGCACCCACCAGCGCGGCGTCCAGCTGCACGACCTGCGCGACGCGGTCACCGTCTGGGCCGACCGTTACGGCCAGCGTCCCTGGCTGCGCCAGCTCGAACCGCAGGCCACCCCCGAGATGGAGGACGCCGCCCTGCGCGTGGTCGCCCGGCTCGACGGCACCCCGTTCCCGTCCACCGCCCGGCTGGCCGCCCGCTGGGCCAGGGGCCGGGTGCCGCGGCGGGCCAGGAAGGAGGCCACGCTGGAGAGCGCGTACTGCGCGGAGGTCGTGGCCGTCACCTACGAGGAGATGGGCCTGCTGCCCGGCGGCCGGCGTCCCAACTGGTACGACCCGGGCAGGTTCTGGAGCGGCGACGACCTGGAGCTGCTGGCCGGCCGCCGCCTCGGCCGCGAGATCACCGTGGGAGTGCCGCGTACGCGGGCCTGACCCCGGCCAGCGGGATCGTCGCCACGACGAGCGCGGCCACCAGCACGAACCCCAGCCGGTAGCCGGTGTGCCCGAGCACCAGCCCGAACCCGGTCGCGCCCACGCCCATCCCGGCGTCGTAGGCCAGGTTCCACAGGGCGCTGACGCGGGCCGGCTCGCCGCGCTGGAGCATCACCGTCAGCGTCGCGTTCTGCAGCACCCCGAACCCCGCCCCGAACAGCGCCATCCCGGCCACGACCACAACGGGAGCGGCCGTCCACGCCTGCAGCGCGGTGCCCGCGGCGGCGGCGAGCAGGCCCGGCACGAGCAGCCTGGCCGGTCCGTGGCGGTCGCCGAACCGGCCCGCCCACCAGCGGGCCGCCGGCGTGGCGAGCGACTGGGCGAGCAGGGCCGCCGAGGCCAGTCCCGGCGAGCCCGCCAGCGGCAGGAACGTCACCAGCACGCCGACGGAGAGCGTGACCGAGGCGAAGACCAGCATCGGCGCGGCCAGCCCGCCCGTCCGCCCGCCCGCGCCGGTCGTGACGGGCCGGCCAGCGGGCAGGCCGGTCACCGCCACGAGCCCGGCCAGGGGCAGCAGCCCGGCGACCACGAGGACGGGCGCGAACCCGAGCACGTCGGCCGCCCACAGGCCCAGCGGCAGGCCGGCGACCGAGGGCACGCCGACGGCCAGGCCGTACAGGCCGAGCCCTTCGCCGCGGCGCTCGGCGGGCACCAGGTCGGCGGTGAGCGCGGTGCCGGCGACCACGAGCACGCCCAGGCCCGCGCCGCGCAGCAGGGACACGGCCAGCACCACGGGCAGCTCCGCCGACAGCGGCAGCAGCAGGGCGGGCAGGCCGAGCAGGACCAGGCCGAGCGCCATCGCCGCCCGGTAGCCGTGCCGCGACAGCAGCCAGGGGACGGCCAGCTCGGCGAGCACCGTGGACAGCATCATCGCGCCGGTGGCCAGGCCCGCGCCGGACGCGCCGGAACCGCCGGTCGCCGCGTACAGGGGGACGGTGGAGAACAGCAGGAAGAAACCGAGCATCCCGGTCACCGAGGCGGCCATCATCAGGCTTAACGAACGCGTCATCACGCCTTCGACGATGACAAATCCCGTTACGGGCGGGATCGGGCATGATGCGTAGCCGCCTCTTCATAATGAGGGGTGTGTTCGTGGGACGTGAGGCCGAACTGGGCCGGCTGGCCGCCGCGTGGGCCCGTACCCCGAGTGCGGTGCTGGTCGTGGGCGAGGCGGGGATCGGCAAGTCCAGGCTGGTCGCGCGGTTCGCCGGTGACGTGGACGCGCTGGTGGCCGAGGGCGGGGCCGATCCGGGCGGGCCGGCGTACGGGCCGTTCGTGCCCGTGCTGCGCCGCCTGGTCAGGGAGTACGGCGCCGGGCTCGTGCCGGGCGGCGGTCGCAAGGGGCTGGCCTGCCTGCTGCCCGAGCTGGGGGAGCTGGACGACACGCCCGACCTGGGCCGGGCCCGGCTGTTCGAGGAGGTGCTGCTGCTGGTCGAGCGGGCCGCCGAGCGCCGTCCGCTGGTGATCGTGCTGGAGGATCTGCACTGGGCCGACCAGGCCGCCCGCGACCTGCTGGCGTACCTGCTGCGCAACCTGACGCGGCCGGGCGCGATGGTCGTCGCGACCTCGCGCGAGCCGCTGCGGCTGCCCGGCGCCGAGGTGGTCAGGGTGCCGCCGCTCGGCCGCGCCGAGGTGGCCCGCCTGCTCGGCCGCGACGACGTCGACGCGATCGTGGCGCGCAGCGAGGGCAACCCGCTGTTCGCCGAGGCGCTGGCCGAGGCGGGCGACACGACTCCGGCCTCGCTGCGCGAGCTGCTGCTCGCCGGGGCCGAGAAGCTGCCGGGGCCCGGTCTCGACGTGCTGCGGATCGCCGCCGTGGCCGGGCGCAGGACGCCCCACGAGGTGCTGCGCAAGATCGCCGGGCTCGACGACCTCGCGCTCGACGAGGCGCTGCGGCCGGTCGTCCGGGCCCGGCTGCTGCTCGTGGACGGCGACGCCTACGTCTTCCGGCACGCGCTCATCCGCGAGGCCGTCTACGACGACCTGCTGCCCGGCGAACGCCGCCGCCTGCACGCCCGCTGCGCCCCCGCCCAGCCCGAGCTGGCCGCCGACCACTGGCACGCGGCCGGCGACGGGCCGCGCGCCTTCGAGGCCGCCTGGCGGGCCCGCAGATGGGACCTGGTGCTGGAGCTGTGGGCGCACGCGGACGGCCAGGACCACGCCCAGGTGCTGGAGGACGCCGCCAGGGACGCCCTGCGCGCCGGCGACGCCCACCGCGCCGACGACCTGGCCGGCCGGGCGCTCGCCGAGGTCGCCGACCCGCTGCGCGCGGCCCACCTGCTGGAGCTGCGCGTCGCCATCCGCGACCTGCACGGCGAGGAGGGCCTGGACGACCTGCGCGAGGCCGTCCGGCTGGCCCCCCGAGAGTCCAGGCTGCTCGGCGCCCTGGCCTGCACGCTGGCCTGGCACGGCCAGGACGACGAGGCCCGCGCCCGCGCCGAGGAGGCGTACGCGCTGGGCGACGCCAGGTCCCTGGTCACCCTGGCCGCGCTCGCCGCGCTCGACGACGACCTCGCCACCGCCTCCGCCCTGTACGCCCGCGCCCGGATCAGCGCGCCCGACGACGACACGCTGCTCGTCTCCTACGCCGGCGAGGCCGACGCGCTGGAGGCCGCCGGCGAGCACGCCAGGGCCGAGGCGGTCGCGCGGCGCGGCATCGCCGAGGCCGCCCGGCTGGGCCTGGCCCGCTCGCGCGGCGCCCACCTGGCCGCCAACCTGGCCGAGCCGCTCGCCTCGCTGGGCCGCTGGGCGGAGGCCCGCGAGGTCGCCGCCCCCGCGCTCGCGCTCGACCCGCCGCCGATCTACCGCGCCTGGATCCTGCTCGTCCTCGGCACGGTCGCGGTGCAGGAGGGCTCGCTGTCGGCGGCCGGCGCGCTGCTCGCGCAGGCCAGGCCGCTCATGCGCGGGCGTTCCCGCGGCTACGACTCCTGCCTGGAGCCCGACCTGCTCGAATGCCGCCTGGCCGAGGCCGGGGGAGACCTGGACCGGGCGCGCCGGCTGGTCGACCACGTGCTGGCGGAGCACGACCTGAGCCGCAGCCGCCGCTACGCCTGGCCGCTGCTGGCCCTCGCGGCCCGCATCGGACGGGTGCGCGCCGCGCCCCCGGGCCTGCCCACCGTCGGACGGCTGCAGGAGGCGTACCGGGCCACGTTCGAGGCCGAGCTCGGCGGCTCGTGGGCGGACGCGGTGGCCGCCTGGCGGTCGGTGGGGCAGCCGTACGGGCTGGGGCGGGCGCTGGTCGGCGCGGCCGAGCGGGACCCGGCGCGGGCCCGCGAGCCGCTGCGCGAGGCCCTGGCCATCGCCGCCGCGCTCGGCGCGGAGCCGCTGCGGCGGCAGGCGGAGGCGGCGGCGGCCACCGCCCGGGTGACGCTGTCGGCGACGCCGGGGCTGTCGGCCCGCGAGCTGGAGGTGCTCGGCCTGGTCGCCGAGGGCCTGAGCAACCGGCAGATCGCCGAGCGGCTGTTCATCTCGGCCAGGACCTCCGGCGTGCACGTGTCGAACATCATGGCCAAGCTCGGCGCCGCCTCCCGCGTGGAGGCCGCCGCCCTCGCCCGCCGGACCGGCCTGATATGAACTCCGGCATGACCACCGTGAACGTCGCCCTCATCGGCGTGGGCAACTGCGTGTCGTCCCTCGTGCAGGGCGTCGAGTACTACCGCGACGGCCAGGCGCCCGGCCTGCTCAACCCCGTGTGCGCCGGATACGCCGTCTCCGACGTGCGGTTCACCGCCGCCTTCGACGTCGGCCGGGCCAAGCTCGGCCTGGACCTGTCGCAGGCGATCTGGGCGCGGCCGAACAACTCCCGCCGCTTCGCCGACGTGCCCTGCCTGGACGTGCCGGTGCGCGAGGGCATCCTGGCCGACGGCGTGGGCGAGGGCTCGGCCGAGCTGGTCGAGCCGAGCGGCGCCGCGACCGTCGCCGACGTGGCCGCGCACCTGCGCGAGACCGGCTCCCAGGTCGTGGTGAACTTCCTGCCCACCGGCGCCCAGCGCGCCGCCGAGCGGTACGCCGAGGCCGCGATCGAGGCCGGCTGCGCGTTCGTCAACTGCATGCCCGCCGTGCTCGCCCGCTCCGAACGCTGGCGCGACCGCTTCGCCGCGGCCGGGCTGCCGCTGCTCGGCGACGACCTGAAGAGCTCCTTCGGCGCCACGCTCGTGCACCGGGCGCTGGTCGACGCCCTCACCGCGAGCGGGGTGCGGCTGCGCGACGGCCACCAGCTCCTGGCCGGGGGCAACATGGACTTCGTCAACCTCCAGGACCCGGCCAGGATGGCCGGCAAGCGGGCCACCAAGGCGTCCGGCGCCGGCACCTCCACCCACGTCGGCGCCCAATACCTGCCCTTCCTCGACGACCGCAAGATCGCCTTCATCCGGCTGGAGGGCGAGGGGTTCGGCGGCTCCCCGCTGGAGGTCGAGCTGCGCATGGTGGTGGAGGACTCGCCGAGCGCGGCGGGAAACGTCCTCGACGCCGTGCGCCAGGCCAAGGCCGCGCTCGACGCGGGCGCGGGCGGCTTCCTGCGGGACGTCTCGGCCGCCCTCATGAAGGCGGTCTGACCACGGACGACGGGACCGGCCGTGGCAGGCTAGGAGGATGCGCCTGGCGACCTGGAACGTGAACTCGGTCAAGGCACGGCTGCCGCGCCTGCTCGACTGGCTGGCCGCGACCGAGCCCGACATCGTCTGCCTGCAGGAGACGAAGTGTCCCGCCGAGTCGTTCCCCGTGGCGGAGGTGGGCGAGCTCGGCTACGCCGCCGCCGCCCACGGCGACGGCCGGTGGAACGGCGTCGCCGTGTTGTCGAGGGTGGGGCTGGAGGAGGTGACGCCGAGCTTCCCCGGCGAACCGGGCTTCGCCGAGCTCGACGGGGTGGGCGCCGCCCGTCCCGAGGCCCGCGCGCTCGGCGCGACCTGCGGCGGCCTGCGGGTCTGGTCCCTGTACGCGCCGAACGGCCGCGCGGTCGACTCGCCGCACTACGCCTACAAGCTGGAGTGGTTCGCCGCGCTGCGGGACGCGCTGGCCGAGGAGGCCGGCTCGCCGCTGGTGGCCTGCGGGGACTACAACGTGGCGCCGACCGACGCCGACGTCTGGGATCCCGCGCTGTTCGCCGGCTCCACGCACGTCACCCCCGCCGAACGCCGCGCGCTCGCCGAGCTGCTCGACCTCGGCCTGCGCGACGTGGTGCCGACGCCGATGAAGGGGCCGCACCCGTACACGTACTGGGACTACCGGGCCGGGATGTTCCACCAGAACAAGGGCATGCGGATCGACCTGGTCTACGCCAGCGCCGACGTCGCGGAACGGGTGCGGGGGGCGTACGTCGACCGCGAGGCGCGCAAGGGGAAAGGCCCCTCGGATCACGCTCCCATCGTGGTGGATCTCGACCCGATAAATTAATCAACAAACAGCTGCCAGACGAGTATCGTGAGTAACCAAATGTGCGGGGGCACGCTTCTTCTTCAAGACCGAAAAAGGGGGCCGTGTCGTGGAACCTGCCGATGGTCGTGTCATCCTGTTCGTCCTCATCGGGCTGGCCCTGTTCGCGCTCGGACGCCGCTTCCAGAACATGATCATGCTCAGGCAGGTCTGGAAGCAGACGCAGCGGCAGGTGACGGTGCGGCGGGAGACCGCGCACCACGCGGTGAAGGGTCTGGTCGCCGTCACCGCCGTCGCCGCATTCGTCATCTGGCTGGCGATCAATCTCAATCGGATAATGAGTTAACCGCCATTTAGCTGATTACCGCGATTATCCGGAATGGCGGCGGCGCAGGCCCCATGCGGTGAGCACGGCCAGCCCCGCCGCCGCCAGTCCGACCGCGCGGGTGAGCCGGGCGGCGCGCCGGATGTCCTTGACGTCCGGCTTGGGGCCGTCGCCCATCGTGGGGCGGTGCTCCGTCCTGCCGCCGTACACGTTCGTGCCGCCGAGGGTGACGCCGAGCGCGCCGGCGAAGGCGGCCTCGCACCTGCCCGCGTTCGGGCTGGGGTGGCGGTGGCCGTCCCGTCGCAGCATCCGCAGCGCCCGGACGGGGTCGTCGGCCAGCGCCGCCGTCAGCAGTCCCGTCACGCGTGCCGGTACGTAGTTCGCCACGTCGTCGAGCCGGGCCGCGGCCCAGCCGAACCGTTCGTAGCGGGGGGAGTGGTGGCCGATCATGGCGTCCAGCGTGTTGACCGCCCGGTAGGCCAGCAGCCCCGGCACGCCCGCCACCGCGCCCCAGAACAGGGGGGCGACCACGGCGTCGGAGGTGTTCTCCGCCAGCGACTCCACCGTCGCCCTGGCCAGCTCCGGCGCCTCCAGCCTCGCGGGGTCGCGGCCGCACAGGTGGGGCAGCCTGGCCCGGGCCCGCCGGAGATCGTCCTGCTCCAGGGCCTCGGCCATGTGCACGCCTTCGCGGGTGAGTGTCGTGCCGCCGAGCACGGCCCACGTGGCGAACGCCGTCACCGCCGTGCGGACGGCCCGGTCGCCGCTCCTCTGGGCCAGCACGCCCAGGGCAGCCGCGCCCCCGACGCAGATCCCGACATGGACCACCCCGCGCCACCTCGTGTCGCCGTACGACGACTCCTCCAGCTTCGCCGCCGCCCGTCCGAACAGGGCGACGGGGTGGGCCGAGCTGCGCGGATCACCGAGAACCCGGTCGAGTGCGACACCGAGCGCGAGACCTAGCGGGTCATACCAAATGGGCATGAAGCTCATCTTCGTGCACATCCAGCCACGCTGCCGCCCGGCGGATGCGTTCCCCGGCGCCGCCCGTCCACATCTTGGCCCAGTTCCCGCCGGCCCGGGCGCGGGTGCGCATGACGTCGTAGGAGCGGTGGAAGCGGAGCCTGGACAGTTCCAGCAGCCGCCGGCGTTCGCGGGGCGCGAGGCCGTAGGCGTCGCAGAACAGGCGGATCCTGGCCCCGACGTCGGCGTCGCGCTGGAGGGGGTGGCGGTCGACCGGGTCGGCGATCGGGGCCCAGTGGCGGAGGGTGGTGACGATGTCGAACAGCCGGGTGGTGGGCCGGGCGAGGTCGAAGTCGATCAGCGCGACGGGGGTGGCCGCGGCGGTGGCGGTGGCGGTGTCGTGGCGGAAGATCACGTTGTCCGGTGTCAGGTCGCAATGTCCGATGACCTCCGGCGCGCGGTCGTCGTTCGACCCGCCTTCCCATCCGCCGGCGTCGAGCGGGAACCCGGCGGTCGCGTCGTGGAACTCCCTGACCAGTCGCGCCAGGTCGACCAGAAACGCGTCCGTCGAACCGGCCCGGCACAACCCGCTCCGCCCAGGGACGTACGTGAGGATCTCGCGCCCTAAGCCGTCCGTTCCCAGGACCCGCGGCGCACCCCCGAACCCGGCTGCCTCAAGGTGTCTGAGCAGGGCGTGCACGGCGGGCGTGGCCGGACCGACCGGCCTGCGCACCGTGTCACCGACGCGCACCACCCCGTCTGTCACGTCCCCGCCCTGCAGGGGAATCTCATGCAGGAGCGTCGCGACCATGCCACAACAGCTTAGCCCCATTTGCCCCACGGCCGCCTGCCCTTTACCCCGCCCCCTCCCTCCCCGTTCTGCTCCTCTTCCTCCTGCGAGCCTGTCCCGAACCTGTGCCCTTTCGTGAACCTGGGCTGTGTCGTGAGCCTGTCCTCGAGGTCGCCGGGTCTCTCCAATTCCGCGGCCGAGTGTCGTACCGCTCCCGCCCTCCAGCCACCCCCTAGCCTGAGGAACCGTGCCCATCCTGCTCTCCTTGGCGGCCTTCCTCATGACGCTGCTGGGCGGGCTGGTCGCCGACCGCGTCAAGAACAACCGCCACCTCGTGCTCGGCGCCGCCGCGGGCGTGATGCTCGGCGTGGTGGCCTTCGACCTCCTCCCCGAAGCCCTCACCCGGGACGCCGTCGACGTGCTCGGCGTCCCGCTCCCGATGCTCATGTTCGCCCTGGCGTTCCTCGGCATCCACATCGTCGAACGCTCCATGGGCATGCACGACGCGCACGAAGGCGACTACGCCGCCCACCGCCACGCCCGAGCCGGCGTAGGCGTCACGGCGGGATCCGCCCTGGTCGTCCACAGCCTCCTGGACGGCGCCGCCATCGGGGCCTCCTACCAGACGGACGCCTCGCTCGCCGTCGCCGTGGCCATCGGCGTCATCGCCCACGACTTCACCGACGGCTTCAACACGTACACAATCACGTCGCTGTACGGAAACGCCCGCCGCCGCGCCCTCACCCTCCTGGCCCTGGACGCCCTCGCCCCCGTGATCGGCGCCACCCTGACCTTCCTCATCGCCATCCCGGCCCACGTCCTGACCGCCTACCTGGGCCTTTTCGCCGGATTCCTCCTCTACCTGGCCATCTCCGACATCCTCCCGGAGGCCCACACAACCAGACGCGCCACCGGCTGGACCCTGGCCGCCACGGTCACGGGAACCTTGTTCATGTGGCTGGTGATCGCCCTGTCGGCCTGACACGACCAGAACGTGTGCGTGACAAGTCGCCGGATCATGCACAATAAGGCAGGAGCGCCCTTAGCTCAGCTGGATAGAGCACCGGACTTCTAATCCGACGGTCGCAGGTTCGAATCCTGCAGGGCGCGCTTTGATCACGGCCTGACCTGCGGCTATGCGGGATCGGATGCGTTCTAGAATTTTCGTCTAGCGGTTGCGTGCTCCGTGCGTGCTCGGTTGCACCAACCCTGCACACATCATGATCATCCGCCATCCCGGGCCGGCTCGGCAAGAGCAGCGGCCCCGCCTCGCCGCGAGCAGGCGGCGAACGCGGGGCCGGATGCTTAATCCGACTGTCAGCTCCTCAACGAGACCACTCTCCCGGTCTCGGCTTGGTCTTCCTTGCCGAACAGCAGGGCCGCGGTCTTCTCGGCCGCCGCGGTGGCCACCTGCGGGTAGACGGAGGTGTAGGTGTCGGCGGTGAACGCACTGGAGGTGTGTCCCAGTGTCTCCTGCACCACCTTCATCTCCACCCCGGCCGCCAGCATCAGCGAGGCCGCACCATGCCGCAGGTCGTGCAGTCGGATGGGTGGCAGGCCGGCCAGGTAGGCCAGCCACAGGAACTGGTCGGAGACGTGCTGGGGGTGCAGGCGGTTGCCGTCGGGCTGGGTGAACACGAACCCGGTGTCGATCCACGCCTCGCCCATGGCCAGGCGTTCCTGCAGTTGCTGCTGCCGGTGGGCGCGCAGCACTTGGACGGTGTCGGTGTCCAGGGCGATGGTGCGTACCGAGGCGTCGGTCTTCGGTGTGCCTTCGTGGACCTGCCAGGCCAGCTGTACCAGCTGCCAGTTCACCGTCAGGCTGTGGCCGTTGAGATCGACCTCCTTCCACCGCAGCCCGCATGCCTCGCCGCGGCGTAGCCCGCGCAGCGCGATCAGCTGATACAGGGCGAATAGCCGGTGGGCTCGGGCTTCTTCGAGGAACAGGCGGGTCTGGGCGGGTGTCCAGACCATGACGGGGGAGGGGCGGGGCACGCTGGTGTAGGCGTCGATGGGATCGACGCGCCGTCCGCCCCGGCGCTGCTTCTCCGCCCGCCGGTAGGCGGAGAAGTTCTCCTGCCAGGCGCGGACCCGGTCCTCGGTCCACACCAGTGGCTTGGGCCGGACGTGGGCGGGCATCTCCAGCACGGCGGCGGGGTTGAAGTCGATCAGCCGGTCCTGGCGCATCGCCATGTTGAGCGCGTGGCGGAGGGTGGCACGGATGCGGTGCATGGTGGCGATGCTGATCGGCCGCCGGAACTTGACGCTCTCACGCATCTGCGGGTCGGGGTCGGTGCGGCGTTCGGTGATGGTGTCGTTGAACTCCTCGATCTGCTCGAACATCAACGCGATGTCGCTGACCTTGAGCTGATCCAACCGCAACCGCCCCAGGTACGGGGTGAGGTAGAGGCGGATGTGGCTTTCGTAGGAGCGGCGGGTGGTCTCCTCGATCCGCCGCTTACGGTGCAGGAACTCGGTCAGCCACTGCTCAACAGTGATCTCCTGGGTCAGATGCTGCCCGGTCTTGATCTTGCGACGGACCGTCTCCAGCGTCGGGAGCGTGTCGGTCTCGGCCAGTGTCCGCTTGATCAGGTCGGCGATCTGGGTACGGGTGGCGGGCTCGCGCGGATCGGCCAGCGTCAGCAGGTCACGCACCTGGCCGAGTTCAGCTTCGGCGGCGTCTTGGGAGGCGAACCCGCCGCGGCGCAGCGGTCCGCGCCGCTTGCCGTCCGCTGTTGGCGGGAGTTCGATCTGGTAGTTCCAGATGCCGTGCCGGTAGCTCCACCCACCACCGGGACGGCGCAGCTTGGGGCATCTCTGCCCGAGCGCCTTGCCATCATCATCGCGACACGAGCAGCGCTTGAACGTACGTCCCTCAGCCATCGTCTGTCCGGTCTCCTTCTCCTTGAGGGCTGTTCGATCGAGCCGACATCGTGGTGAGCAGGACCAAGGGGCGGCGCTCGCACAGCGCTGCTACCAGACCGCAGGGCGAATCCAGGTAGTTCTGGCTTCGAGCGCTCACCCCGGTGCGGCCCTGTCGACCGCGGTCGGAGCTAGCTGGATGGGGGCGCGGCACACCCGGTCCGCCGTGTGGCGTAGTCCGGGGCATGTCGTGGCCATCCGGTCCGGCACGTGCCGTCGGCATGATCACGCGAGCACGCCCGTGAGGATCGCCGCACCGCGTTCAGGACCGTGTCGGACAGGGCGTATCGACGCCCACCTGGATGGCAACGGTCAAGCCGAATCCGACGGGCACTGCCGACCCGGGACGCTGCCGGTCTCCGCCTTGCCGCGCGTCCATCTGGCTGCACATCGCCTCTCACGGGCGTCGCAGAGGAGGGCCTGCTCTGGTGTGCAAGCGCGCCCTCGTCCGCATGCGGAGACAAGGCGGACGTGTACCCGCGACCGGCTCGGAATGGCCGCTCACCCGGTGGTAACGAGTTTCATCGGGCAGCCGTCGGGCGCCGTCCGGGCGCTGAACGGCGAGGGCAAGGACGGCTGCGTTGCCTGGCGGGATGACGCGGTGCGGTTGTGTTGTGCTGTGGTGAGGTGGTCTCATGTGAGTGTGGCCCGATCAGCCGGGCAACCTGATCCCTGTCACCTCTCCAAATACCTGTGATCGGCTCCGCATTCGGACATCAGGCGAAGCAAAGGTCCGGCCATGGTTACTGGAGCGGCGTCGCCCCTATGCGCTGATGGTGGTCTGTGATGGCGTCGGGGCCTACCACAGGCCGTCGTGCAAGCATGCATCGTTCACCTGCTGCGCGCATGCCGCCCGCCAGCACTGGAACGCCAACGCCAAAGCGCTCAAGCCGGTCTACACTGGCGCGCCCGAGGCCGCCGCGCTCGAGCGCTTCATGGAGTTCGCCGAGATCTGGGGCGGCGGGGATCCGGCGATCGTGAAGTTGTGGGAGGACGCTTGGGCCGAGTTCGTGCCCTCCCTCAACTTCGACACCGAGATCCGCTTGGTGATCTGCTTGACCAACGCCATCGAGTCCGTGAACGCCCGCATCCGCAGGACGGTCAAGGCTAGCGGCCACTTCCCGAACGAGCAGGCCGCGCTGAAGTGCGTCTACATGGCGATCACGAGCCTGGCCCCGACCGGCAGGGGTCGCAATCGCTGGATCACCCGTTGGAAAGCCGCCCTGAGCGCCTTCGCGATCACCTTCGAAGCTACCTGACCCTGACCGCCCCTTAATCGCACATGATCGAGATACACCACTGACTGGACACACCCCCTCCTAGGTACAGTTTGATCAGCGAACACTAGGACCGGGGGAAATGGACGTGTGGGCGGAGGGCATGGCTGACTTCAGGAACTGGTGCACCCTCAAGACATTGGTGCCCGTTGGCGACCACCATGCCGGCATGATCGAGTCGTACGACGATGCCGCGGGCGTTAATGTCCTGTCTGCGATTCTCCCGAACGCGTATGCCGAATCCGAGTCCCTTGCGCTGATTGCGGAGCGACTTGGGAAGGATGCGGTGGCTAAGTTCCTCCGCAACAAGTTTCCTACCACGGCAAGCGCTCGTTCCGGGGACATGGGCGAGATCCTTGCGACGGCCTACCTACACGAAGAGCGCGGGTATGTGGTTGGACCGAGCCGACTCATTCAGCGTGACCATCAAGAGTGGGCGATGAGGGGGGATGACGTACTCGGAGCAAGGCTCGACGCCGATGGTAGGCCTCACATCACCAAGGCAGAGGCGAAAAGCCGTGTCACGCTTAGCAAGGGTACGGTCGCGGAGGCTCGCGAAGGTCTAGCACGCAACGATGAGTTGCCCTCGCCGCACTCGCTCACCCAGTTCGCCGAACGGCTCCTGTCCACGGTCGACAGTGACGTCGGCGAGGCCGTGCTTGACATGCAGCTCTTGGAAGGTGTTCGCCCCGACAGCGTTGGTCACCTGATGTTCCTCTTCACGAGCAGCGACCCGAGTAGACACGTGATAGCAGATCTTCAGGCGTACTCGGGCGCTGTGCCACAGCTGACGATCACGCTTCGAGTTCAAGGCCACAAAGAGTTCATTGAAAACGCTTACGAAGGGGTGACCGTCGGTGCCTCGTGAGGCGCGGGATCTGGCAGAAAATCTTGCGACAGCCACCGACGCTGGCTTTCGCGGGCGCCTGCTGGCCCGTGGACAGGCCCAATCCATGATTCGGCGCGAGGGCGTTCTTCCTAGGGACGCACCCACGTTCAGTCCCTTTCTGGACGCGGACCTGCTCAACTATGGGTACGCGTTGTTGGCCACAAGCCTTGAGCTGTTGGAGGCCGCGGACGACGACACGACCGAGCAGATCTCCCTCGCACAGCAGGGGTTCATCCAGAGCTCCTACGCGCTTGAGGCTGCCACCCGGAACGCGACGCCTGAAGCAGACCTGGTCTTTCATGGACTTGTCGCCGGCGCGGCCAGCCATCTCGGCGGCTACGCCGCGCGGGCGTTCTCGCTGATCCAAGCGAGCCGACAGTCGGGGCGGTTGACGCCGATGGAGCAGACGCTGGCGGACCTGGTATTGCGCGACTTGAGTTCGATCGAGGAGCGAACCCAGTCGCTGCGCTCCTCTCCCCAACTCACCGATGACGCTCTGTTGACGAGCCTCACTGCAGTGGGCAGCAGCACGGAGGAAGACGCACCGCCGGACCAGGTCGGCCCCATCGTCCTTCTCCTCAGCGAGAACTATCTCTCGGCCGTCTCAGCTGCCTTGTTCGCGATCGAGATCGGCAGCCGAGACCTGCTCGAGACAGCCCTCGAAGAGCTGCGGCTTGGCGAGCAGGCGTCATCGGACGTGAGCGCCCCCGGCCCATGGTGGGTGTACCGGCTCACTCGACATCTGCTCGGAGGCCTGTTCGACACCAGCCTTGAGACGAACATCCCAAAAGAACCACCGCCAGAAGCTGCTGACAACGTCGAACGGTGGCGCTATCTCCGGCGCACTTTCGTTGAGTCGCTCCTGGCGCGGGAACGTTCAGAGATAGACCTGTGGCCCTCCCAACTCCACGTCGTCGGCAGGATCTTCCAGGACGTACATGATCTCGTTGTCGCGCTTCCGACCAGCGCTGGCAAGACCCGTATCGCTGAACTATCGATCTTGGCGTGTCTTGCACAGGGACGACGCACGGTGTACGTCACCCCGCTGCGAGCCTTGTCCGCCCAGACTGAGCAGGTCCTCGCGCGGACCTTTTCGCCGCTGGGCATCCGCGTCTCGTCCCTTTACGGCAGCATGGGGACGAGCCACGTCGACGAGGACACCCTGCGCTCCAGCGCAATCGTCGTGGCGACCCCCGAGAAGCTGGATTTCGCGCTTCGATCCGACCCGTCGGTGCTCGATGACGTCGGCCTCGTCGTCTTGGACGAGGGGCACATGATCGGAGCCACCGAGCGCGAGGTCCGCTACGAAGCCCAGATCCAGCGGCTCCTGCGTCGTCCAGACGCTTCGACGCGCCGCATCCTGTGCCTTTCGGCCGTGTTTCCGTCCGGGAGCGAGCTCGACGACTTCGTCGCATGGATCACTGATGATAACCCAGACGGCCTGCACCGCGAGGAGTGGCGTCCGACGCAGCAGCGCTTCGGCCTTGTTGAGTGGCGTAAAAACCATGCGCGCCTGACCGTAACTCTCGGGCCCGACCAACCCTTCATCCCACGCTACTTCGAGGCGAAGAAGCCGAGCGGCCGGCGCAGGAAGATGTTCCCGGCGAACCAACGTGAACACGTTATCGCCACCGCGTGGCGTCTGGTCGAAGACGGCCAGACCGTTCTTGTCTTCTGCCCCCAGCGGAATTTCGTGGAGCCGTACGCCCGCGCGATCATCGATCTCCACCGCAGAGACCTTGTTTCCTCCGTCCTGCCCGCGGATGTCGACCTTCACGACGCGCTCACCGTGGGCGCCGAGTGGTTCGGTGCCGACCATCCGATATTGGGATGTCTTCGGCTAGGCGTGGCCATCCACCACGGAGCGCTCCCCGGTCCCTTCCGCCGCGAGATCGAGCGACTTTTGCAGCGGGGCAGCTTGAAGGTCACTGTTGCCTCACCGACTCTCGCCCAGGGACTGAACCTGTCCGCGTCAGCGGTGCTCTTCCACGGCCTTCGCCGCGGCAGGGACGTGCTCAAGGGTTCTGAGTTCGCGAATGTGATCGGGCGTGCGGGTCGCGCGTTCGTTGACACTGAAGGGCTTGTTCTCTATCCGATCTTCGAGCCGACTCAAAGACATCGGCGAGAGTGGCTCGCACTCACACAGGGAGATGGCGGCAAGGCCCTGCGATCTGGACTCATCGAGATCGGCGTTGCACTCCTGAAAAGGATGTACGCATCGCAGAGGCTCACTTCGGTGGAGCCCCTTCTCGACTACCTCACCGGTGGGCCCGACTGGTCCCTGCCTATCCTGTCCCAGGAGCCTGATGAGGCGCGGGTCGCCGCTGCCCAGAGTTGGCAGTCGAACCTCGCGTTGCTCGACATCGGCATCCTGAGCGTCGTCGGAGACAGTGGCTTGGACAACGTTGCCGACGCCGCGACGCAGATCGTCACTGATGCCCTGCGCGATTCTCTGTGGGAACGGCAACTTCGCCGCTACGACGACACGTTAGCCGCTGCCGTACGCGGACTGGTGTACAGCCGGACCAGCCACTTGTGGCAAACGTCCACACCCTCCCAACGCCGCGGCTGGTTCTTGGCTGGGCTAGGTGCCAACGCCGGGTCCGAGCTCGCCCAAGTATCTGGAAGTATCATCGCCTTGGCGGGCCAAGCCGAAGCCGCCATCGCCGACGCGGACCATGAGACGGCTGCCGACTTGCTCGTGGCGATCGCCGACACTTTGTTCGCGATGGAAGTCTTCGCTCCCGAGACAGTGCTCGACAATTGGCGCGGGGTATTGAGGCACTGGGTTCACGGTTTGGCCCTCGGCGACCTTTCCGGCGACCGCGTCGCGATGGCGCAGTTCATCGAGGCCGACGTCATCTACCGGCTGGTCTGGGGAATGGAAGCTGCCAAGGTCTACGAAACTGCCCAGGGTAACCTCGAGGCCGACGCCTTGTTGGGGACGGCAGTAACCGCAATCGAAACGGGAACGTTCAATCGGGCGGCTTCGATCCTTATACGTTCTGGCTTCGACCATCGCCTCGCGGCCATATCGGCAGTCAAGAGCACCGGCGCCACATTCGACTCGGCTGCCGAGATGCGCCAATGGATCGACGACCTCGACCCCGCGCAGGCCCTCAGCGAAAACTGGCCTACACCCGAGTCGCGGTCAGCTTGGGAGACATTCGTGAACCCCTCGCGGGCACAGCGCTCGCTTCGATGGAGCCGCAGGACGGAGGACTTGCAGGCGGTCACCTGGTACGGGACGGTACCTGAGCCTGGTACCTGGCTGCGCGTGACTGACACTGGACCAGACAAGATCGAGATCTGGTCCAGCGGCTACGACCTGCTTGGAGAAGCCGCCATTCTCCTCAATCGTGAGCGCCAGGGCGTGTTGCGTGCTCGACGACTTCGCACTGGCACTGGGGTCCGCCTGCTTTATCGCGGTCCGGGCGACTTGCTCCCGAAGGCGCCATAGGCATAGTTGTTGGCATGATTGGACCTCTGAGGTTCGACCGCGCGGTAGAGCCGGCATCGATAGCTGCGGAGCGGGGGCGAGGGTGCGGTGATGATCGTTATCGAGGCGTTCAGAGCCAACGCAGACGACGAAGCGGGTGCACTGCCCGTCGGTTCATACGGACATCCCGGGGACGGCGGGCAGATGGTGATCGACCGAGGCTGATCGGCCCCCAGGTGACGCTCAGCTCCTTCGACCCCTTCGGGGGCAGCTTCAGCCGTCGTTGACATCCATACGGCAGCGGGCTTCCGTTCGGTAGCCGGCCTCCGCATGGATGTGATGATGGCCGCACCGGCGATGCACGCGCACTCATGGGCCACCGGGCTTGGAGCAGCGTGGCCAAGCAGTCGGGCACAACCAAGGCCTCCAGAAGACCTGGGAGGTTAAGCTGGCTCAGGCGCACGACCGAGGGCACGTACCGCGCTTTGACCGATCCCTGAACGCGTCACCACCACCTACGCGGCCCTCCTGCCTGACGAAACGGCCTGCACGATGGGCCTGGAGACCGTCTCACCGGCTCCTGCCGACGTCCGTAAGCCCGCCCGCACTATCTACGGCAACTAACTTGTGACGACCTCGGCGCGGAAGGTGCGAACCTGTCAGCGTGCCCCGCTAGATTGAGCCCCGAGGCCAGTAGAACTCATGACACGGCCTCGGCGTGAAGGAGATCACCTGACGATGAGCCACCTGACAAAAGCCTGCAGCACCGATCTCGAGACGAGGGTGGTGACGTGGTAGTGGCTCCAGTGACCAAGGAAGTGCAGCGCGCCGAGCTTCATAAGACGATCTGGCGCATCGCCACCGACCTGCGCGGCAGCGTCGACGGTTGGGACTTCAAGAGCTACGTGCTGGGCATGCTCTTCTACCGATTCATCTCCGAGAACCTCACCGCATACCTGAACGAGTTGGAGCGTGAGGCTGGCGACGCCGACTTCGACTACGCCCAGCTCGGCGACCAGGATGCCGAGTTTGGCCGCAAGGATACCGTTGAGGAGAAGGGCTTCTACATCCTGCCTAGTGAGCTGTTCGTCAACGTTCGTAGGCGGGCTAGTAGGGATGAGAAGTTTCGCGAGAACCTCAACGAGACGTTGGCGAAGATTTTCGCGAACATCGAGGGGTCAGCGGTTGGCACCAACAGCGAGGATGCCCTGAAGGGTCTGTTCGACGACCTTGACGTCAACAGCGCCAAACTCGGCAACACTGTAACCAGGCGCAATGAGAAGCTTGTCAGGTTGCTGGAGGCCATCGGCGATCTACCTCTCGGGAACTTCCAGGACAACGCCATTGACCTCTTCGGCGATGCCTACGAGTACCTCATGCAGATGTACGCGGCGAACGCTGGCAAGTCTGGTGGCGAGTACTACACGCCGCAGGAGGTGAGCGAACTCCTTGCGCGCGTCACCGTCACAGGCAAGAAGTCGGTCAACAAGGTCTACGATCCGGCATGCGGCTCTGGCTCACTGCTACTGAAGTTCGCCAAGGTTCTAGGCAAGGGGAACGTCCGACGGGGTTTCTTCGGCCAAGAGATCAACCTCACCACGTACAATCTGGCGCGGATCAACATGTTCCTGCACGATGTGAATTACGAGCAATTTGACATCGCGCACGGCGATACGCTGATCGATCCACACCACTGGGATGATGAGCCGTTCGACGCGATCGTCTCCAATCCGCCGTACTCGATTAGGTGGGCAGGTGATGCCAACCCACTACTGATCAACGACCCGCGCTTCTCGTCGGCTGGCGTGCTGGCGCCGAAGAGCAAGGCGGACCTTGCCTTCACGATGCACATCCTGTCCTGGCTTGCCGTTAGCGGCACGGCGGCCATCGTACAGTTCCCCGGAGTCCTCTACCGCAGTGGCGCAGAGCAGAAGATCCGCAAGTACCTGGTCGACAATAACTATGTCGACACAGTCATCCAGCTCCCGCCCGACTTGTTCTTCGGTACCAACATCGGGACCTGCATCCTCGTGCTGAAGAAGTCGAAGAAGGACAACTCCGTACTGTTCATCGACGCCTCTGCCGAGTTCGTGCATGTCGGAAGCAAGAACAAGCTCAGTGTGGTGAACCAGCAGAGGATCCTTAACGCTTTCGCGGCGCGCGAGGATATCGAACACTTCGCGAGGCTCGTGACCAACGCTGAGCTTACCCAAGCCGACTACAACCTCTCAGTTTCCTCCTATGTTGAGGCTGAGGATACCCGTGAGGTTGTTGACATCCAGAAGCTAAACGCTGAGATTGCGCAGCTCGTGACGCGGCAGCAGGAACTGCGGGAGCAGATCGATGCGATCGTTGCCGATCTGGAGGACGCGTCGTGAGTCGGATCGACGATCTGATTACAGAGCTGGCCCCTAAAGGGGTACCTATGCAGCCACTCGGCGAGGTTGGGATCTTCATCCGGGGCCGTAGGTTCACGAAGGCTGACCGGGTTGATGATGGCCTGCCGAGTATCCACTACGGGGAAATTTATACACACTACGGGGTCGCAACATCGGACACGATCTCTGATGTTCGTGCCGACCTCGCTCCGACGCTTCGGTTTGCTCAGCCTGGCGACGTCATCATCGCTGCGGTGGGTGAGACGGTCGAGGACGTCGGAAAGGCTGTGGCCTGGCTCGGAACTGAGCAAGTGGCGGTCCACGATGACTGTTTCATATTTCGCTCCTCGCTCGACCCAAAGTTCGTCGTATACCTGACACAGTCAGATGCCTTCAAGAAGGCAAAGGAACCTTTCGTTGCGCGTGCAAAGGTAAAGCGGCTATCCGCTAGCGGACTGGCAAGGCTCCGAATCCCCTTGCCGCCAATCGATGTGCAGCGCGAGATTGTCAGAGTGCTCGACTCGTTCCAATTGCTAGAAGCAGAGCTGGTCGCGGAGTTGGAGGCCCGCAAGCAGCAGCGCCTCGCGTTCTCGTATACGCTTCCCGAAGCTCCGTATATCAAAGCCCTAAGTTCAGGTACCTCGGAGCATGTACGGCTCGGTGAAATAGCAACTCCATACGTCGACCCGTTGCGCGTTCAGGCAGATGAGATCTATATGAACCTCGGCGTAAAATGGTATGGCGAAGGAGTTTTCGCCCGAGAGTCTAAGCGCGGCAGCACCATCAAGGGGACCACGCTCTATCGAGTAAAGCCGGGCCAGTTCATCTACAACCGCATGTTTGTAACCGAGGGGTCGTTCGCAGTCGTTCCGCCGGAACTCGCCGATGGGGTTGTATCCGCCGAATTCCCAGTCTACGACCTCGACAATTCGCGTGTACTACCTGAATGGCTGCTGTTGTACTTCCAAGACGAGTACACGCTCAAACGAGTGGCAGCCGAGGTTACGGGCGTCGAGCGGGGCTCGACCAAGAGTCGCCGACGCTGGAAGCAGGAGCAGTTCGAAGCGTTTCAGATTGAATTGCCGTCAGTGCCGGCCCAGCGAGAGTTGCTACGCGTACTCGGCACTGTTGCCGCTCTGGAATCAAGCCTGCGCGACGAACTGGTTGCCCGTCGCAAGCAGTTCGATTACTACCGTGACAAACTCTTGACCTTTGAGGAATTGCCGGTATGAGCGAGCGAAAGACCACAACAGATATCGAGCCGATCGCAGGCGGTACGGAGAGCACGGTTGTTGCAGAGTACGCCCGTGATGCCGCGACCTCCACTGCCTACCAGTCTGAGGCGGAACTGGAAAAGGAGCTCATCGTACTCCTGCAGTCGCAGGAGTACGAATATCTCCGGATCCACTCGGAGGCAGAGCTCGTCGCCAATCTCCGCACCCAGCTGGAGGCTCTGAACAACATCGCGTTCTCCGACGCTGAGTGGGATACCTTCTTCAAGGAACGCATCACCGGTGATAAAGAAGGCGTCATCGAGAAGACGGTGCGTATCCAGGAGGACTACGTCCAGCTGCTCAAGCGCGACGACGGAACCACAAAGAATGTTCGGCTCATCGACAAGACCAACATTCACAACAATCGGCTGCAGGTCATCAATCAGTACAAGGTTGATCAGGGGCAAGGCGGAGCTAAGTACAGCAACCGTTATGACGTGACCATACTGGTCAATGGCCTCCCGATGGTACATATCGAACTCAAGCGCCGTGGCGTTGCCATCCGTGAGGCGTTCAATCAGATCAACCGCTACCACCGCGACAGCTTCTGGGCCGGCTCAGGCGTGTTTGACTACGTGCAGCTCTTTGTGATCAGCAACGGCACGCACACGAAGTACTACAGCAACACTACTCGCCGTCAGCACATCTCCGAGACGGCTGGCACAAAGAAGCCCAAGAAGACCAGCAACTCCTTCGAGTTCACCTCGTGGTGGGCGGATGCGACTAACAATCCGATCCAGGACCTGACCGCCTTCGCAGTGACCTTCTTAGCTCGCCACACGCTGCTCAATATCCTGACCAAATACTGTGTCCTCACTGCCGACCGGATGCTCCTGGTCATGCGCCCGTACCAGATCGTCGCGACCGAGCGGATCCTCCAAAAGATCGAGATCTCGACCAACTACAAGAAGCTCGGCACCGTGGCCGCGGGTGGCTACGTGTGGCATACCACCGGCTCGGGTAAAACCCTAACCTCGTTCAAAGCTGCGCAGTTAGCCTCACGCCTTGCGGACGTCGACAAGGTGCTGTTCGTGGTCGACCGCAAAGACCTCGACTACCAGACGATGCGCGAGTACGACCGCTTCGAGCGGGGCGCAGCCAACTCGAACACGTCGACCCGGGTCCTGAAGAAGCAGCTGGAGGACCCCAACGCCAAGATCATCATCACGACGATCCAGAAGCTCGCGACCTTTATCGCGGGCAACAGAGGCCACGAGATCTACAACGGTCACGTAGTGATCATCTTCGACGAATGTCACCGCTCACAGTTCGGCGACATGCACACGGCCATTACCAAGGCCTTCAGACGCTACAACCTGTTCGGCTTCACTGGCACACCGATCTTTGCTGACAATGCCCGCCGCGGCGGCAACTTGAAGCTCAAGACCACCGAGCAGGCCTTCGGCGACAAGCTGCATACCTACACGGTTGTTGATGCCATCAACGACAAGAACGTCCTACCGTTCCGTATCGACTACGTCAACACCATCAGGCTGGCAGCAGACGTTCAGGACAAGCAGGTGTCCGCCATTGATACCGAGCGGGCCTTACTGGCGCCGGACCGCGTCCGGCAGGTCGTCGAGTACACGCTGAAGCACTTCAACCAGAAGACGAAGCGCGCCGAGCACTACACACTGGGCCAGCGACGCCTGCGCGGCTTCAACGCCCTGTTCGCAACCGCCTCGATCGCGGCTGCCAAGCTCTACTACACCGAGTTCAAGACCCAGCAGGAAAAACTTCTTCCGGATCGTCGCCTGAAAGTCGGCCTGATCTATTCGTACGCCACTAACGAGGCTATCGAAGACGGCGCGCTCGACGAAGAGGAGTTTGAGACTGGGGCACTTGACCAGTCGTCGCGTGACTTCCTCGAAGCTGCAATTCGCGACTACAACGCCATGTTCGGCACAAGCTTCGACACTTCGGCGGACAAGTTCCAGAACTACTACAAGGACTTGTCGCTGCGCCTTAAAAACCGTGAAATCGACCTGGTCATCGTGGTCAACATGTTCCTGACGGGCTTCGACGCAACGACCCTCAACACCCTCTGGGTCGACAAGAACCTGCGCACTCACGGCCTGGTCCAGGCGTACTCGCGCACCAACCGTATCCTTAACTCGGTCAAGACCTACGGCAACATAATTAGCTTCCGTGACTTAGAGGAAGAGACCAACGACGCCCTTGCGTTGTTCGGCAATAAGGATGCCGGCGGCATTGTGCTACTTAAGCCATATCGCGACTACTACCGCGAATACTCCGAAAAGGTAACCGAGCTGCTCAACCGGTTCCCGCTCGGGCAGCAGATCGTTGGCGAGCGGGCGCAGAAGGGCTTCATCGCTCTGTTTGGCGCCATCCTGCGCCTGCAGAACATCCTGACCAGCTTCGATGAATTCGCCGGCAACGAGATCTTGACCGATCGCCAGGCCCAGGACTATCGCAGCATCTACCTTGACATCTACGCGGAATTCCGCCGGATTCAGGACACGGACAAGGAATCCATCATCGATGACGTCGTCTTCGAAATCGAGCTGATCAAGCAGATCGAGATCAACGTCGACTACATCCTGATGCTGGTTCAGAAGTACAAGGTTGCCAAGGGTGATGGCACAGACAAGGAGATTCGTGCCGAGATCGCCCGCGCTGTCGACGCCAGCCCAACACTGCGCAACAAGAAGGATCTCGTCGAAGCCTTCGTCGACTCTGTATCGGCCCGAAGCGTGGTCGCTGAGGAGTGGCGGGCGTTTGTCACCGCCAAGCGCGAAGCCGAACTTGACCAGATCATCGCTGAAGAGGGACTGCGAGCCGACGAGGCCCGAAGGTTTATCAACACCGCCTTCCGCGATGGCGCTATCCAGACTGATGGCACGGCCATCACAAGGGTGCTGCCGCCGGTATCACGCTTCGCTGCTCGCGGCGCCTTTAGCGACAAGAAGCAGCGCGTGCTGACCAAGCTAGGTGCGTTCTTTGACCGCTTCATCGGGCTTGGTGCAGATGGAGTTTCTGCGTCTGATGAGTGAGCAACGTCCGCTGGAGGCGTGCTGAATGGGGCTATTCCGTGCGCATTTCCTGCCCAGGTAGGCGCCCTGGCCGAGGCGGGACCGGCCCGGGCAGGGCGCATGCTCGACCCGCCCGCGTAGCGGGCCTCGGGGGTGCCGCATGGCCGCCACTGCCTGTTCCCGCGCGGGGCCCGTCTGAGCCAGGGGGTACGACTGTCGGCGCAGAACACGTCATAAGCGGTGCCATGCGGTCGGGCCTGCCGAACGCTTCGGTCTCCGGCTTGTAGACGCCGTCAACCAACGGCTAACCACACCGTTGGCGACGAGGTCGTCCAGCAGGTCTGCGGCCGGGCGCTCGATGCGCAGCCATAGTTCCGCATCCTTGCGCAGGAAGTACATCGCTGGTCGTGTAGCGCGGACAACAGCGCTTGAGCAGCCTCCAGGTTCGGCCGTGGTGGCAGGCGTGAGCATCGCAGCCGGCACTGCGATGCTGCTGCCTCCAGTGTTAGCGCGGCCCTCACATTCGTCCCCCCGCTACGACTATGTTGGCGGCAACGGCGGTTGCCCGCTGCGACTCCCACCGCCCCTGCTGCCGTACCCGCTGCTGGATCTCCTTCGCCGTCCCCCTCATCCTCCTCCCGGGCCATGGCCTTCTGGGGCATCACCTTCGACCTTCCGAGCGACTGGCGGCTGACTGAGGTGGGGACGATCGCCTGCCTCGAATCTCCTGACGACCACGGGGTCAGCGGTTCGTGGGGGCTGCCATGTCGGCCGGACTCGCTGGTGCTGGAACTGCAGCCCGAGCCTCTTACCTGGCCAGTGGGCAG
Source organism: Nonomuraea sp. NPDC048881 (assembly GCF_040649795.1). Classification (NCBI taxonomy): domain Bacteria; kingdom Bacillati; phylum Actinomycetota; class Actinomycetes; order Streptosporangiales; family Streptosporangiaceae; genus Nonomuraea; species Nonomuraea sp. NPDC048881. The sequence goes on along the minus strand of NZ_JBEZGC010000004.1, from coordinate 132,145 downwards.
TATCGATGGCCCGGAGCAGGGATTGACCCAGGGCAACGCCATCTTGCCCTGTCTGGCCGGTGGCAGTGTCACATCCGATCGGAGGTACGCCTCCGCTGATGTGGACATCAGTGAGCTATCCCCGGTTGGCCTATGACGTGCTTGCCTACGATGAATACGCCACAGCCAGCGGCGGAAGGACGGTCGTCTCAGATCTGGAACCTCTTGCCGACGGGCGCAAGGCGGCCCACCGCCGGTGGAAGGTCGGATGCCACGAAGAGGATTGGACGTCTACTCAGGAGGCGTGGTGGCTGCCTGTCTCGCGCGTGGTCTTCTACTCGCTGTCGGTCCGCCCCGGAAAGTCGCCCATCTACGAACGGATCGTGCGTTCAGCGGACTTGACCGGCTTCGCCAGGGCTGCGGCAGCTTTGGCGAAGCCGATGTTCGCCGACGTCGAGAAATTGGGCATGCTGAGCTTGTCGGGCGACGCTTCCACGCTGAGCTTTCAGGAAGCCAAGCGGCAGTGGGGGGACGAGAACGGCAGACATATCAGCGCCGCTTGAGGCAGCAACTGGTACGCCGCCGCAGTCGGCACCCCGGTCGAGGCCCAGCTATCCCCCGCTTCACGTTCTTTGCGCTTCGCGATGGCATGCCCGATCGCTACAACATGCGCACTCTGTCCGTGCTGAAAAGTTCATCCGCGCCCCTGCAGGAGTCAGGAAAGGCTTCCCAGCCTTCACCGTCTCCTTCGACGAGCGGGGCCGGATCTACACTGTGGCGCAGGAGTTTCAAGCATGACCTCGAGCATGTTCGCGAGCTCGAAGACTGGGCTATGTCGATATCCCATCTGACATGCGGCCGAGGACGTCGGTGACAAGGCCAGCAGGTTGGACCAGCTCTGCTGGGGCTCACGCAGACTGACGTCAGCAGCCGCGAGCTCACCGGAGCGTGGGTGAGCTTCCGCAGAAGGGGCTCCACCGTTCTAGGCGGCGTCGATGGAGGCAACGATGTCGCGTGCGAGGGTGAGGTTGGAGGCGGCCACGAACTTCTGCCTGAAGGGTGTCAAAACCAGGACCGAGGCGTTGACCTGCGCATTCGTGACGGCACCTTGTTGGTTAGCTAGCGCGCTGATACTCGTTGATCAGCCCGCCGAGGACTTGGCGGCGCTTGATTCTGGCCCGTCGGCAGCGGGATCGCGTCGGACTCATCATTGGTGGGAGCTCGGAGGGCGAGGGAGCGGTGCGGCCGGTGGCGATTGTCATGATCGGCGTATTCGTTCAGCACGGTGTGAAGGTGTCGTTCGCCGAAGATCAGCAGTCGGTCGGTGCGTTCCGTGCGTGTGGTGCGGACCCGTCGCTCGGCGAACGCGTTCGCGCGAGGCGACCGCGGCGGGATCTAGCACCTGAATGCCGTCACCGACGAAGACATCATCGAAGCTGCCGGTGAACTTCGTGTCCCGATCCCGAATCAGCAACCGGACGTGTTGGCCCGGTGCTCCAAATGACAAGAAGGTTGCGGGCTTGCTGGGTATCCCATGTGCCATCAGGGTGAGCGGTCACGCCGAGCACGTGCACGGATCGGGTGCCGACCTCCACCACGAAGAAGACGTACAACGGGCGCAGCGTAACGGTGTCCACCGTGAAAAAGTCACAAGCCAGCGCTGGCGGCGTGGGCTTGGAGGAAATTACGCCGGCGGTCATCGGCTCGTCGCGGCGCCGGACCCAGGCGCGCCCGTTTCAGGACCCCGCGGATCGTCGCACTGCTCACCTGATGGCCCAGATGCCGCAGTTCGCCTCGGATGCGCTCGTAACACCAGCGCGGATTCTCCCGCGCCAACTGCTGGGTCAACGCCACGACCGCCGGATCGGTCGCTGGCCGTCCTATTTTCCGGTGCGGGTAGGGCCAGTGACGTGCGATCAGATGCTGGTGCCAGCGCAGCAGCGTTCCTGGTGTGACCAACCGGTGGGCACGCAGGACCGCCGGCAGTCCTCGGGCCAGTGCGGACAGCACTGCTCGGTCCGCCCATGACAGCCTTGGACGGTGGACCTGGCGGCGCAGCACGGTGACCTCGTGCCGCAGGACGAGGATCTCCATGTTCTTGGACGCGTCGCTACGGGCCAGCAGTGTCATCCACCCCACGATGCGGCAGAAGATCATGTAGGAGACGGAGCGTCGCGAGCCTCGAGCATGCCTGACCCAGCCACTGCTCCGACCAGGAAGCCGAGACAAACCCGCAGCTCACGACCGTGATTGGAGTATTGACACCCTTCAGGTTGAGTTGGTCTGCCGACTCGATCTCCTCAAGGGGGCCGTGCGCCACATTTAGTCGTTGCGTTCCGGCTATGCATGATAACTCTGCGTGACATCATGAGCTGCGTGCTCGCAGGAAGGGGAACGATGTCACGGTGGGCGAGGGTAGTGCCGGGAGTGTTGGTGGGCGGGTTGTTGGTGACGGGGCCGGTGTGGGCGTCCGCACGCCCGTGGACCGACGGGTATGGGCGGCTTGGGACCGTTGAGATCAGTGCCGACCGAAAGCGCGTGATGCTGTGTGATGCGCTCGACGACGAGGACAAGGTGGCCGTGGAGTATAAGACCACGATCGGCCGGACGATCCTGCTGCAGGCAGGGCCCAAGTCGGGGTGTGTCGACGATTCGGTGTTCTTCGGTTCCATCAAGCGGGCCCAGTTCTGTTACGGCCCGGACGTCGATCCCGATGGTGGCACATGGCGCTGGTGCAACCCGGCGCGCAACATCTAGCAACTCCCAGGACGACCGCGAATGACTGAAGGAGCGGGTGTGCTGACCGGAGTTGCTTCCCGTGGGCTACCGCAGCAGGCGCGTCAACGCAGGCCGGCCCTCGCCGCCCTCGCTGTGCTGCTCGTGCTTGGTGGCGCCCTGGCCACGACCCTCCTGGTGATGCGCGCCGACGAACGCATTTCCGTCATCCGTGTCACCAAGAAGATCGGTGCCGGCCAGCGCTTCGACCGCGGAGCGCTGCAGGAGGCGCGCATCGCCGATGGGGGAGTCACCTACTGGTCGTGGGCCCAGCGCGACCAGGTGGCCGCCACCGTCGCCACCGTCACCGTGCTGCCCGGCACGCTGCTGACCCGGCCGATGGCCGCGGCGAACGGGACTGGAGCGATCAGCGGGAAATCCGTCAGGATGGGGCTGGCGCTCAAGCCTGGCCAAGCGCCCTATGACCTGCAGCGCGGTGAGCGGGTCCAGCTGATCCACGTTCCCGCGCGCAGGCCCGACTCCGAACCGCCCACGCTTCTTGCGGAGGAGGCTGTGGTGGAGAGCGTGAGCTACACGTCCGGATCGGCCAGTCAGGCTACGGTCGTCGTGGACAGTGCTGTTGCGCCTGTGGTCGCGGCCCACGCCCTCAATGGGGAGATCTCCATCGCTGTCGTGCGCGCACAACCTTGACATCGCGCTGAACGCGCAGCATCAATCCAAGAATTGATGGCAGGCCATGTTGCGCAGACGAAAGTCTCGTTCGTGGGAGGGGAACAACTCGTCGCACTTCATCCCGATCAATGATGGGATTCCAGCGTGCTCAGAGCTGCGGGGTGAGGCTGGGCGGGGGCGGCTCGGTGCTCGTTTTGCTCGATGGCTCGACTGTGGCGTGTGATGGTCAATCGCGGGTCCATCCGGCGTTGGTGGGTGGACAGCGGGGAGGCGGTCACGCGCCACATCGACGTGTGCTCGATTCCTGGGTGCGATGACGGCCTTGGCGTTGCCGGTGATGCCATCTCGTTTTCCGGTCGTTTCGTTTGGAGTACTGGTGGTGGCCCTGGATGCGGTGGCCGACTTCCTCTTGTAGTGGGGAGATGTGACGATCCCCGTGTTGTTGGCGCCTTGCGGAATCTCTGTGGTTGCTTGTGAGGAGGTCTGCTGCTTCCCTGACGTGGCTGTCCCGGCTCCGCTGACGGCCATGGCGATGGCTGCGGCGGTAGTGGCCCCGCCTGCGAGCAACAGAGCCGTGGCGCGGATCCGCCCGCGTCGTCGCTCACTCATTCCGGGCATAGCCTGCTCCCGATTCTCCTGATCGCTAAGGTGTCGCAGCCTAATTGCGGGATGGTGCCCGTCGGACAGGCTTTGATCTTCCCTGAAAGATTCGTGGCACTGAGATATCGGGTGGCGGCCTGCATCTACGTGCCATCCGCGCGACGCAGCAGCTTGTCGTTTGGCCCATGAAGATGCTGATCAATGCAGGGACCCGCTAGATCTACGCGAAGGAGGAGACGTGATGCGATCCGCTCGCGCAGCCTCGGTGCAAGCGAACCGGGCTGTTACCCAGCGGCTATAGCTAGCCGTGGTTATCATGTGACTCTCTGTTTACAGTATGGCTGCAAGGGGCAGTCAGAACACAGGGAGGCTTCGCGTGGGATTGTTCGCTGCCAGGTTCTTTGCCCTCGCCGCAGTAGGGATGTTGGTGACGGCTGCCCTTCCCGCTGCACCGGTACGTGCTGCGGCTGGAGCGCTGATCATCAACGGTGAGGTGTACTACAAACCTCATGGCTGTTACCCCATCCGAGATCTGCCGGCGTACGTTCTCAACGAGACCAACGGGGTCGCCTTTATCCATGAGGGCCCAAGCTGTGACGTCGACATCAACGCCGTACTACTCTCCGGTCGGCTGGAAATCGCCAGAACGGGCAAGAGTGTCTTCATCGGCTGACCCGATTCTTGGCGGGCGGGGAATACGCCTTATGTGGTCGTATCTGCCGTGTCCGCAAGTGGCTCTTGGGTCAAGCTTTGGCGATTGGAATCGTGTTTCCCAGATCAATTCCGCTGAAGGGGCTGGTAAATCTGAAGTGACGTGATCGGCTCCTGTGGAGGTGCCTGCTGATTCGGGATGATCCTCACGCAAGGGGAAGATGGCTGGGGTTCTGGCTGGCGGCCCGTTCCCTCGCCCTGGCCGCAGCTGCGCTCGGTGCAGTCTTGGGCGGACCATCCTTGGCGCATGCACTGGGTACGGATTACTGCCCGCCAGTATCTGAGGAAGCGTACAAAATGTTCGACATCGAAAAGTGGTGCGCTTCCGTCAACGATGAGTTTGAAAGCGGTCACTACCCGGACTTGTTGGGGCTTTTGAAGGAGGCGCGGCGTCAGCCGGCCTCCGTAGCAGCTCCAGAACGCGACATAGCAGAAAGGCCACGGGCCAGGCCGCAGCCATCACCCAGCAGAACGGTAACCCGGGACGCTCCACATCCGATCAGAACGCAGCGACCAGCAGCCGAGCCGGCACTGAACGCTCGCCGTCATCATCCGGCCGAAGTAGAGGTGTCGCCTGGGCAGGTCGTGCGACCACATCCGATGAGTTCCCTGAACGCCCAGAAGGCACGACACAAGTACTCGCACGCGCCCCGTGGGCGCCGGCATGCTCATCCAAGGCCCAAGCCTTCTGCTTCCGGCGTGCCGGCTCCTGCTCCGGCCAGCACGCGTGTTGCACCCATGCCCGCCCTGCCTTCCCGATCTGCTCAAGGCAGCGAGTCGGTGAATACCGCCTCGACCGACTCCTGGCCGGTCTTGGGCGGGGCTGCCGCATTCGCCTTGTTGGTGATGCTGCTGGCCGGGCTTCTGGTCCATTGGGCCCGAAGGAGGGGCAGGCCGAACGTCCCGCTGATCGCGGTCCCTGGAGTAGACATACAGCGCGAGGACGGCCTCGTCCCTGGTCGCGAACTCATTACTGCAACTGTCGGTGCCGCCACGGTCAGTACGGGTACTCAGGAAGAGGCCAGTGCACAGGAACTGCCCTCGCGGCGCGAAACGGCGGCGGCAGCCTCGCCGATTTCGGAGTCCGCATCGGGGGCAATAGGACCTCCGACAGTCGCGGGCTCGGCAGCCCTGGCCCAGGTGTACGTACTTGGACCGGCGCGCGTGATGGTGGCTGGACGGGAGGTGTCGTTCGGCCGTGCGGAAGGCCGCGCGTTGTTCGCCCTACTCGCGACGATCAAGGATGGCGCCTCGTCGGAGTCGGTGGTCGAGCGGTTGTGGCCAGGGGACGAAGAGCGAGGCGCCCGCCGCCTGGACACAGCGGTGCGCGATATCAATGCGACGATGCGGCAGGCGACGGGACTTGCAGCCCATGTGAAGTTCGTGGTGAAGACAGGACAGAGGCGCCGGCTGCCTGCGGCGTACTTCGACGTGGACTGGTGGCAGTTCGAAGAGGCGTGCGTTCAAGCCAATTCCGCGTCCGGCGAGCACGCTCGTCGGGAGGCGTTGCGACGGATGCTGGACCTGTACCAGGGGCCCCTCCTGGCGGATCGTGATGACGCCTGGTGCATTTCTCCACGCCAGGCTGCTGCGACACAGGCAGTTCGGGGAGCTCTGCGACTGGTCGACCTCGAGCGACCGGAGAACCCGGACCGTGCGCTGGATGTGCTGACGTTGGCGGTTGACCGCATCGATCCCTACAACGAGGTGTTGTGGCGCCAGATCCTCATGATTCAGGGGGATCTCGGTCGATTGTCCGCCTTCGAGGTGACTTTCCAGCAGCTGACGGAACGGTTGGCGGAAATCGACGCGCGGCCGAGTGCACAAGCCCGGCAGATCTACCAGCGCTTCATCGGGTGATTGACAGCTCCCAGTCATGGTGGCCAAGACTCTGTCGGTCACGCATGGGGTGTGTGGCCAAACCTCGGCCGTGAGCAGATGGGCGGGGTGAGTGCCGTAGATGCGGGCCAGTAGGCGCAGGGTGGCAACCGATGGGCGTCGGCCTGCCTGCGGGCAGTTCTCATAGTCATGCAGGCGGGACTCGCGCAGTTCGGCGCCGTTGGTGCCTGCGAGGCGGTGGAAGGCGTCGATCGTCTGCGCCGCGGTGAGCCCGACGGTGTACCGGTAGAGGCGCAATGGGGTGGCACGGTGGTCCAGGCCGTGGATGACGGCGATCTGGTCAGTGGTGAAGCTGTGCTGGCGTAGATATCGGCCGCGGCGGCGGCAATCGAGCAGTGTCTGATATCCGGTGCCTGACATGGGCTCAGGTCTCTTCGTGGTTCAGCGCGGGATGCGCGCGGAGCCCGTTGCCGGGTTCCAGCGGACGGTAGGCGGGTTCTGATGAGGAGCTCCAGTCTCCGCATGGGGTGATCGCCGGGGCGTTCGCATGGTTGTCGGTGACGTGGCGGCGGGTGCTACCGCAGGTCGTCGAAGCCTGGAGTCGACGGCCTGATCACGGTGGTGGGGTGCGGACTTGACACCTGGAGTGCAGGTGGGCGTAGATACCGGTCCGACGGTCCGTCCGTAGGCGCGGTGTGGTGGGGCTGGGCGGACGGGCTGGGGTGGGTTTGCCTCGTGTAGGGGACGAGGCAAACCAACGCCGGCGTCTTTGGTTCAGACCGGTGCAGGCCGTCAGCTGGTACGCGAATGGGGGCAGATTTCCGCACTGGAAATTGGGATAGCGTTCGCCTGCGCGATTAAGACCGCTAGGCCTTGGAGAATTCATTCTTGCAGGTCAAGCCGTTTTCGGCTGCGGCGGTGGACGGCCCGACTCGTCTAAAGACGACTCCTGGGAATATGTGTGCATGCGCCTCGTGGCTGTCCATGCTGCTCGCGCCCTGCTCTGCCGCTTCTGGTGTATCTCGCCATCACTTCTCTTTATCAGCAACTTGTAGTCGGCCTCGCCGAAGGCCAGCCGCTGCGGTGACCTCGTCGTGAGCGGCGAGCAGCTCCTGCGCCTGAGGGAGCCACCTGGGGTCCGGTCGTCCGCCTCGACTCGGTACGGCGGTACTGCCGTGGACTGACGGCCGTGTGTACGGGCCCACGTGCCGCCCATGTGCGGCACGTACTCGGGCCGTTGGGTTGTCCGCTGTGGGTATGCGGTGGCGGGCCTGTCGGCGTTTCTCAGACGTACCCGTGGTGTCTGTAGCGGGGGATGGCGATGTGAGCGGCGATCAGCTCGGCAACATCAGTGGGTGTCGCGGGTGGTGGCGTGGGCGGGTAGCAGAGGGAATGGTCCCATTTTGTTTTCCTTACGTGTTGCCGCGCGCGTTTGCTGGCGACGTTTTCCACCTAGTTCCATTGACGCTCGATACTGCGTCGATGTCAACCGAATGCGCACACGGCTCGCAGATTATTTCGAGCCCAATTTGGGCAACGGGGTGCTGTTGCCGCTGTCCGGTGAAATGCGTGAAGAGTCGGGCAGGTCATTGGTGTCAAGTCGATCCGGCCGCCTTCTCGGAAGTTGTCTCGGCAGGTCAGCCATTGTTTCATTAGGTTAGCCTCTCCAGCCGTTGGGGTGACGGAATTTATTGGCCGGTCGACTTGCTGCCTGGGTGATGCGCGAGGGATGGTCGTGATGCAAACAAAACACCGGCCGCACCGGGCCGGGAATGCGACCGGAAAGGGCATCGCGCAATGGCTATTCACATCCCGGAAATGACTGTTACCGAATATGTTTCCGATGACACGGAAACCGCCATCACTGCCCACGCCGACGCTGCGCCCCTGACGGCTCCTGAACGGGCCGACGCTGACGCCTCGAACGCCGTCCCCGCGCCGGATACCGATGTTCGCGTAGCGGCGGTGTGGGCGGCGCTGAGCGCCGAGCCGGGCGGTTCGGCCACGATGATCGGGGCGGCGGCCGGTCTGAGCCGGATGGCGGCGGGCAAGATCCTCAACGAGTTCGAGGCCGATGGTCGCGCCCGCCGTGAGCCGGGCGTGAGCGACGGCACCACACGCGGCCGGGCGGCGGACCGGTGGTTTCCGATCACCACCGGCACCGAGCTGACCGGCACGGCCGACACGTCCGCCCCGGCCCCGGCCCCGGAGACGCCGGGTGTCACGCCTGAGGCAGCCCCCGCCCTGGATGCGGACACTCCGGACGCTGACACGGTGCGCGCATCCGAGGAGGAGGCGCTCCCGGCCGCCATCGATTCGAATGATGCCGCCCCGGCGGAAGACCCGGCCGATGGCGAGGAGAACCTGATCGCCGACGGCGCAGCCAATCAGGGGTCCGGCGGGACGAACGGCGAACTCGACTCGATCCCTGACATGGACGCATCCCAGCCAGTGTCCGAGCCGGGGGTGGACGATCCGATGTGGGCACTCGTGAGAGCTGAGCTCACCGAGATCGGAAGCCTCCTCGGCGGGGTGATTCTGGCGAACGATGAGGGTAACGCCGTGATGGCGTTGGGGTGCCTGGAAATGGCGATGACGAAGGTCGCCTCGGTACACCGTAACGCGCGGGCGGTGCTGACGGGCACCGCCGTCACGCCGACCCGCGCGGTGCCGGCCACCCGGCCGGGTTGCGCCAGTGGCGCGGGTACGGGGAGTGCGGCGCGGCCGGGGGCATTGCGGGATCGGGTGCACGCCCACCTGATCGAGTTCCCGGACAAGGACTTCACCCCCTACGAGATCGGAAGGGTTCTGAACGCCTCCTCCGGCGCGGTAGCCAACGCCCTGGACCGCCTCGTGAACCTCGGGGATGCGGTGCTGACATGTGAACGGCCCCGGCGGTTCGCCCTCGCCCCCACGGCCCGGCCCGCCGTCAACACCGATGAGGAGGCCGACACCTACGGCGACTGAGCCGGGCGTGAGGGCGGGCCGCCCCCACCGGCCCGCCCGCCCCGGTCCCATGGCCCCGACCCAGGGCTCTCCGAGCCCACCACAACGCCGCCGCATGTGCGGCATAACCCCGGCCCGTGCTGGGCGGTAACACCGCCTGGCCCCCTGATCACCGGCGCACCAGCCCCCAGTACGGCGGAACCCCACCCCACCCATGGCCCATTCGGTCATCACTTCTGTTTCGCATGCTCAAAGAGAGGAGCTGTCATGGCTCACGAGATCGAGATCTTCGCCAACGGTTCGGCCGGGTTCGCCGCCGCCGGGAAGCCCGGCTGGCACGGGCTCGGCTACACCGCGCCCGGCCCGATGACCGCCGAGGAACTCCTGTCCAACGCCCAGCTGGCCGGGTGGAACGTGCGTAAGGTGCCGGTCGGTCAGGTCACCGATCCGGTCACCGGCCAGCCGGTCGTCACCGATGAGGACTTCCTCGTGGTGCGTACCAACCCGGTCACCGGGCGACCTGAGCGCCTCGGCCGTGTCGGCAGGGACTATCAGGTCCTGCAGAACGAGGACGTGACCGGCTTCCTGCAGACGCTGGTGGACGAGTCCGGGGCGATCTTCGCCACGGGCGGCTCGCTGAACGGCGGACGCCGGGTGTTCGTCACCATGCGCTTGCCCGAGCCCCTCATGGTCGGCGGATTCGATCAGATCGACCTGTACCTCGCCGCGTTCTCCCGGCATGACGGATGGGGTTCGTTCGTCACGGTCGCCACCCCGGTCCGGGTGGTGTGCGCGAACACCGAACGAGCCGCGCTCGCCAACCACGCCTCGAAGTTCACTGTCCGGCACACCGGCAACGTTGCCGGGCGCATCGCCGAGGCGCGCGACGCGCTGAAACTGACCTGGAAGCACGGGGAAGCCTTCGCGGCCGAGGCCGAGAAGTTGCTCGCGGTCCCGATGGGTGTGAAGGAGTTCCGTCAGTTTGCCAACCGGCTCCACCCGCTTCCCTCGGACGCAAAGGACCTGGCCAAGCGCAATCACGACCTAACGATGCGGGAGCTCGAGTACCTGTTCGCGCAGGCCCCGACTCAGGAACCGATCCGGAACACGCGATGGGCCGCGTACAACGCGGTGACCGAGCGGCTGGACCACAGGAGCCCGGTATTCGGCAACCGCGACGTGGCGGCGGTGCGGGCCGAGCGGGCCCTGCTGGATGACCACGACAACGCCAAGATCAAGGCGCGCGCCTTCCGGCTCCTGGTTTCCGCGTAGCCCACAACGTCGCTGTCCGGTCCGGCTCCGACGTGGGCCGTACCGGACCCACACGGACTAACCCGACAACCGATCACAGAAGGCCGCCCGCCCCATCATCACGGGAGCGGCAGGCGACGAGTGGCCGGTTGGGGCTGGGGCACCCCGACCGTCCGGTACCCCGCCCCACGTACGTCATCCACCACTACTGAAGGAGACCGTCATGGGACGACTCGAAGACCTGGTCAGCCACTACGCCACCGCCGCCCGCTGGGAACTCAGCGAGGCCCTCAGCCGCATCGTCTCCCTCGATGATGAAGGCACGTTGGGTGACAAGGACCTGGGCCGCATCGCCTACGCCTACCAGCGGCTGTCGTGGTGGCAGCAGGTCACCGACCTCACGCACGGCTGCGAGGAGACGCTCGACGGCGGGACCGCGCTGTTGACCGTGCGGCAACGGGCACGTGAGTCGCTGATCAACGCCCGCCCGGTGAACAACGGCGGCATGTTCGCCCAGGCGATGGCCGAGTCCCGCAGGGGCGGCGCGCGTGCCTTTCTGGACGCGACCGAGAAGCTCGCCGAGGCGATTGCCCTCCCCATCGAGCACGGCGTTCGTCCGGCCGACACCGATATCCCCGGGATCGAGCGGTCCTCGGTCGAGGGCGACCGTTCGTGACGCCGTGGGAGAGCGGTTCCCGGATCGAGCAGACGGGCTGGGAAGGGGCCCACGTGATCGCGAGGTCCCAGGCCGCTACCAAGCAGTCTGCCCGTCTCGCTGGGCACGGTGGGCACGGTGGGCGGTGTTGGTCTCTCTCAACCCCGACTCGAACGGAGCAGAAGCACGAGGCCGAGGCGGTTGCGCAGGCGGCGCGGACGACCAGGATTTCACGGGCGCGGGTTCGCGCAGAGCCGGGTGGCCGTTGATCGCGCTTCCATTCCCGCGCGGCGTCTCTCGTCATCGACGAGCGCGTGTGCCGTATCCGACACGGCGCTTTCCAGCCGCCCATCGTCCACTTGCCCGGCCTGCGCCTCTTTGGCGCGCCTGGCGAACCCGAGCCGCTGGTCCGGCGGCCACTCCATGAGCCCCCACCCCTCACGATCACTCGACGAAAGGAAGACACGCGATGGATCATCACCGCCAGTCCGGCCCTCTGCCCCCGATTGGGGAAGCGGACAGTAGTACCCCCGCCTGGCACATCGGCGGGAACCAAGCCGGGCAGGAGCGGCACCCGTTCGATCGGCTGATCGCCGAGAAGATCACCGCTGCCCGCCACGCCTTCTACACGGCGGCAGCAAAGGCGATCTTCACCTTGCAGAACGGGCGACGGCTTTCCAGCGAGAAGTTGTTCGCCGCCGCTTACACCCAGGCATCGCGAGCCTGGTGGGATCTGGTGGATGAGGAGATCACCGGCAAGAAGCTGGCCTCCGATCACGCGCTGCGGCGGGTGCGCTCCTGGGCCCGCCACTACCTCACCGGAGAACCTCCGGCGGCCCTGCCAGGCACATTGTTCGATCATGCCCTCGCCCACGCCTCACGCATCGCCGCCCGCGACTTCCTCACCGCCAGCGGCCAGCTCCTGATCCAGCACCTCGCCGAGTCCGGTGATGGAGCCGATGTTCCGGCTTCAGGGATGCCCTTGGACAACCACGACCCCGCCAGCACGCCCCCGAACCCGGTAGTACTCCCGGCGGTTCCCTCAGCGACGGCGGACGCGCTGTGAATCTGCAACCAGCCATGTCAGCGCGTCTCAGCGCTGGCGTCATCACCCGACGAAGGGACAATTCCATGCGGAATCCACAGCACCCCGATGCCCCGATCCCCGCACCCGACACCGGTACCGCCGCCACTTCCGGCCCCGATCACAGTGAAGCGCCGTCGGTGGAGGTGATCATCGAGCAGGCCCGCCAGATGCGGCAGCACAACGCCGACACCATCGGACGGCGGCTCAGCCAGGGCCAGCGGCTGAGTGCCGAGGTGCTCTACGACATCCTGCACGCGCAAACGCTCGCCGGTTGGTGGCTGCTCGTCGACCGGCAGATCCAGCACGCCCGGGGCGGCCGGGGCCTGACCCCGGCTCATGCAACGGCCAGGTTCGTCACCTGGGTCAGTCCCTACCTGGACGACGACACCACCACCCCTGACACCGCTGGAATGGTGCGTGCCCTCGGGCTGCACTGCGAACACGAACTCGCCCTGGCCCACTTCGACCGGGCCTTGGCCCTCATCCGGCAGGACGCGGCTCGAACCTTCCTGGCTCAAGTCAAGACACTCGTGCCGGCCTCCTCCGTGAAGCAGGCTCCCAGCAGCTCGGCCGGGCCGGAGGCAAAGGCATGAGCGACAGCGCCGCCACCGGCGAACCCATCCCCACTGTGCCGGAGGTCTCCTCGACGCACCCGCTCGCATCGGGCTGTGGGGGCAGCTCGCGGGTGGAGTCCTTCCAGATGATGGCCTGGCGATGGGACATCACCACGGCCAAGAAGCTCACCCGGAACCGTGCAGCCGAGGTCCGGATCGAACCCAATGAATGGGCGGGCATGCTCCGGTTGGTTGCGATCAACCGCGAGCACGCCGCTCAGGTGGACCTGTCCGTGCCGTTGATCATGGCCACGGTCCCGAACGGCGGGATGCTCATCATCGACGGCTGGCACCGCCTGTACAAGGCTCTGACCACCGAAGTGTCCGAGCTGTACGCCGTGGTGCTCACGGCCGAGGAGGAGCTCGCCTGCAGGATGCACGGCGGGGAGAAGGGGCAGGGCTGCATCGTGTAGTGCCTGACCCGGTGGCGCAGGAGGTATGCCCCGCCCAGCACATCCCTAGTGCGCTGGGCGGGGCATACCTCCTGCGCCACCGGCTCACATCGGCCGGGTGGAGTCCGCTTCAACAATTCGAGGATGCTTCCCTGCTTTGATCAGCTCGAACCGCTCCAGTAGCGCTTGAGGTGTTGGATTTTGCAGGAGATACGGGTTGGGCCCATACCCGAAAACGCTCACGTAGGGTTCGGGCTTCTCTGGCACAGGGTTGGCCATTTCGACGAGGGGTCCGCCGCCGTCCGGGGCGTTGGGGGTGCGCGGGTGGAGGGTGTGGCCGATGAGGCGGAGCACTGATTCGATAGGGAGCAGGTAGTCGAGGAGACTGGTTTCGTCGTCGTCGGTCAGGGTGGAGTCCTGGGGCCGGTTGCGGTTGTGCAGGTCGACTTGCCCGGCGTTGGCGAGGTGGTCGTAGAGGCGGCCTTCCAGCCATCCGGCTTCGCTGCTGTTGAGCGTCTCGTCCTCGTTGGATTCGTAGCGTATGAGCAGGGCCCGATACCAGTGGTTCCGGCCTTTGAGCTGCTGGAGGACTCGCTGGCGTAGTCCAGGGGTGGTGGCCTTGCCGACGTAGGCTCCCCATCGGCCCTCGGCGTCTGGGCGGTCGAGGAGGATATAGGCGCCGGGGACGTTCCAGCCCCGTTCGAGGCGGTTGGCGTGGTCTCGGTCGAGCAGAAGCATGCCGGCGACCTTGTGCTTGGCTCGGATCTTGATCGGGTTGTTGAGGTCGTAGGAGAGGCTGACGATGAGCGGGGACGGGGCGAGCCGGACTGCGCACATGGAGGTGTCTCCTTCACCGGGTCGGCTAGAGACCTTGCCGGACAGTATCGGTCACATCGCTATCTGTGACTATGTGTTCAGGGAAGAAATGAGCAGCTCACGCTGCCCGGCAGGGGCACGCCCGGCCAGGCAGCATGCCAAGGCAGGGCGGGGGCGGTGAAGGGCAACCATGGCCGCGTTAGGGCTGTACGTGGTGGTGGGTCATGCAGTCAGCGTGGGTCGGGTTGGCCAGTGACAGGGTGGGCAGCCGGGCGGGTGAACCCGATCAGGTCGCCGCGCTGGTAGGTGCCGATCTGGACGACGGTGTGCTGGTGGGGTGCGTGGATCATCTGGCCGTTGCCGAGGACGATGCCAACGTGTCCGGGGCCGTCTGCTTCCATCCGGAAGAAGGCGAGATCGCCGGGCTGTTCCTGGCCGAGCGGGATGACCGGGCCGTGCCGCCACTGGTCGGCGGCAACACGGGGGATCGAGATCCCGGCGGCTTGAAGGGCGCGCATGGTTAGACCGCTGCAGTCGAAGGATGCAGGTCCCTCGGCCCCCCACAAGTACGGCTTGCCGAGCTGGGCGTGGGCGTAGGCGAGTACAGCGGCGATCTGCTCGCCAGGGATGAGCGGGGCGCAAGTCCCGGCCAGGGCGTCGACGGTGCGCTGGGCGAGCGGCTCCCACTGGGCATAGGCGTCAGGGCGGGCAGAGCGCTGAACGGCTTGGGCGGCTCTGGTGAGCGGCATCTGCTCCCAGCGGGGCACTTCGACCAGGCGGTCGTAGAAGGTGCCAGTGGCGTAGCGGGGAGTGAGGATCTGCTCGGGTGTTCCCCAGCCTTGCGACGGGCGTTGCTGAAACAGGCCGAGGCTGTCGAGATGGCCGTAGCGCAGGTTACGGAGTTGGGATTCCTGCAAGGCGGTGGCGACCGCGATGACGGCTGCTCGTACGGGCAGACCCCGCTGCATCGCGGTCTGGACGATGAGCGAGGCGTTGGCCCGCTGATCGGCGTCCAGGTCGAGAGCCGTAGGCGCCGGAGCTGAGGCCGCGACCGGGCTGCTCTCCGGCCTGCTCGTCGTCGCGGGTATGGTCGCGCAGACGACGCCGGGCGTCCCGGAGGTGCTCAGGAGGCTGGTGGCGGCTGCGATGAGGGCCAAGATGACGAGCAGCAGGAGGGCGGCGCCGGCCGCGGCGGCCTTCACCTCGGTTCGTCTCCGACGCGGACGGCAGGCATGGTGGCGAGTTCAGGGTGCGGCTGGTCCGTGCCGGATGGGTCGTGGATCCGGCCGAGTGGTAGGTGTGGCCAAGCGCCCGCAAGGTCGGCGAGCCGCATCCGGGATGGATGCGCATCGGCTCCGAGGGGGAGCCAGATCGGCCCGGCGGGGCCGTCCCCGTCGCTGGTGTGGACGGCGGTGGCTAGCGGAATGCCCGATTCGGTGAGTAGTTTGCGCAGGTTTGCTTCGCGAGCGGCGCTGGGCAGCCAGAACAGCACAGGGGTGTTGATGCCGGTGGCGTCGGCGAGGTTGCGGTAGTCGTGCAGCTTGTCGGCGACACGCTTGAGGGTTTCGGTGCCGGTGTCGTGTTCGAGGAAGAAGTTGATCTCGTTTCTGTTCTCCCGCCACTGGCCCCAGGCGTCGGGACGGGCCAGGTCGCCCCAGAGCTTGGCGCATTGCTGCTCAGACCACCAAGCCCTTACCTCGGCTGCGGCTTCGGGCTCTGCTGAGGCATGGCGGGCCTGGTGGTGGAGGCGGGAGAAGAAGTCGTTGACGCCGACCTGGTGGTTCAGGCGGGAGGAGACGGCGATGGAAATGTCAGGGTTGTAGCCGAGTTCCTTGACGCTGATACCCCAGCGTTCGGCCAGAACGGCGGCTCCGACCTTGCCGAGTACCCAGTGGATGGGGGCAGAGCCTGCGCCGTATCCGGCCCAGGGCCGAAAGCGGGTGACGGCGTTGAGCAGGTGCAGGGTGTTCATTCGCTTGCGCGTGGACTGGGGAATGCCGAAGAAGATGCGCTGGATCTGGTGAGTGGTCAGTACACGGTGCCGGTGCAGGTAGGTGAGGATGTCGTGGTCGCGAGGGGTCAGCCGCGCTGACAGGGCGGGCAATGCGGCGCGGTCGAGGCGGGGCTGTCCGGCCGGGATGGGGAGCACGTTCATGGGCGTCTCCTTGCGGGTTGATCGGGTGGTGGACTGGTTGGAGCAGGCGCACGACTGTTGCGGCATGGCGGGCCTTTTCGTATCTGCGGGGTGAGCGTGTGGCTGGTCAGTGAGGCGGGTGTGGTTCAGCCGGTGGATGGTGCGCCGTAGCGCGGGTCGCGGCTGGAGGCGCGGCGGCCTTCGCGGTCTGTGCGCGGATGAGAATGAGCGGCGTTCTTCGAGGCAGTGAATCCTTCGCGGGATGCCTGCCGGATCTCCGTCTCCCGGCCTTCGACCGCAGCGGGCAAGGGGCGGGTGCGCAGGGTGAACGCGGAGGATTGCTGGCCGTCGATGATGAGGCGGGCGGCGGCTTGGTAAGCGCCGAGGTGGGTGAGGTCGTGCGGGCTGATCAACGGTGCGGTGTGGTGCTTGAGGTCGCCCGCGTCTTTGGGCGATACGTTGAAGTAGATCTTGTTGCGGGCGTCGGCGGACAGGGCCTCGCGCAGGTCGGCGGGGAGCTGGTCGAGGTGCTGATGGGCCAGGACGAGGGAGAGGCGGTAGCCCCGCGCCTCGGCGAGGACGTCGTTGATGTGGCCGGGCAGGTTCAAGAAGTTGTGGCACTCGTCGATGACGAGCGAGGCGTCGGGTCGGTCCGTTTCGGGGAGCTCGGAGCGGCGGGTGGCGGCTTGCCAGGTGTGGGCGAGCAAAATGGAGCCGAACAGCCGGGCGGCATCGTCGCCGAGGATGCCCTTGGGGAGCCGGGCCAGGATCAGTCCGCCTCGGTCAAGGAGCCTGCCGATGGGGACTGTGGTGTCCGGGCTGGCCAGCGCCTGCCGGACGAACGGACGTAGCAGGACGGCTCGGAGCTTGTTCATCACCGGGCCGATGACGGTGGCCTGGCCTGCGGGGGTGAGGGCTTCGTAGGAGTCCCAGAACCCTTCCAGCAGCTCATCGCCGAGCTTGGATATGGTCCGGGCCCGGAAGGCCGAGTCGGTCAGCAGCCGGGGCACATCGGCCAGGGTCGCCTTGCGGCCCAGGACACGGGTGAGGGTGAGACAGGTGGAGCGGAGCAGGTCATCCACCCGCGGTCCCCAGGCTGTGGAGAAGCAACGGTGGAAGATGGTGACGACGGAGTCGACGGCAAAGGCGGGGTCGTGTCCGGCGAGGATATTGATCGAGGGCGGCGGCGCGGGGTCTTGCGGGTCGAACACCACAGTCTTGCCGACTGCTCGCTTCGGGAGCCGGTTGAGGATGTCGGTGACCAGGTCGCCTTTCGGGTCGATGACCAGGGCGCCTCGCCCAGCGTGGGCGTCGGCGAGCACGACGTTGGCCAGGAGAGTCGATTTGCCGACGCCGGTGCCGCCGAGCACGTGGGTGTGATGGCGTGCGTCGGCCACGGGCAACGCAACGGGCCGCTGGGGGCCGCTGTCGGCGTCGCCCAGGACGCGGGCCGTCCCTCCGGCCGTGGCGCGGGGTATGGCCGGGGACGGGGCGATGGGGCGGGCTCCGGCGCGGGTGACGCCGGGAGCGTCGATGTCCCATGGCAGGTGCGCCAGTGCTGCCAGCTCGTCGACGGACAGCAGGTAGCCGCTGTCGAGGCGGCGCGAGCTGACCGCGCGACGGGGGAGCCAGAGGCGGGCTCGGCGGAGGTACTGGTGGCCGCCGCTGAAGAGGGCGAAGACGCCGGCCAGGGTGTGTGCTTGACCTCGTAGCCATCCGCGAACCAGATCAGAGGAGCCCATGCCGTCGTGGCGGGTGCTCATCGGACTGTTTGCCGGAAGGCCGGTGGAGGCTGGTTCGCGGCTGGTGGCGACGGCGTAGCGGATGGCGACCGTGTAGCGCGGTTGACCGGCTTTGGCGAGGATGGCGCGGACTTGTTCGGCGCGTTCGGGGAATTCGCGGGCCAGCTCGCTCGCGCGGTGGTGGCCTCGCGTATCTGACGGTAGGGGAAGGATCTCGTCGAAGACGCGGCCGAGGCTGTTGCGGCTGCCTCCTCCACGCAGGCGGGCGGCTGCCCGGTAGGCGTGGCGCAGGCGTTTGCCGGTGGTGGGCCGGGCCAGGATCTGTACGACAGCGTGTTCGCCTTCGCGCAGTCCGCTCATGGCTTCCAGCAACGAACGAACCGGGTCGTGGCTGTGGTCGGTCTTGAGCGGGAAGTGTTCAGGTGCGGCTGGCACGAGCCGCCCGCCCGTGGCCTTGGTGCCCTCAGAGAAGGGTGGGGTGGCGGGTCTGGTGGTGGTGGTCGCGCCTGGCCATGCGGCGTGAATGGCCTTCTCCACGATGCCGGGAGGGATCGAGCCTGGCACCCACAGGCGGACGCGGATTCCGGCGTCGCTGCCGTGGTACTCCCACACCAGGTGCGGCTGACCGGTGAAGGCGCGTTTCCATGCCGGCCGGAGCAGGCCGACGAGTTGCCGCCACAGCACTACGGCCCCTTCGCGGTCGCTGCGGGGCGGGCTGGCGATCTCGATGAGCTGGGCCTCGGGCGCCATATCGATGTGGTGGAGCCAGCCCAGCACGTAGCGTGCGGCGGCGGCCATGGACCAAATGACGGCGAGGGCCGCAGCGAGACGGGGCCCGTAGGCGAGGGCGAGTTGGGGCAGGTGGGCGGGGAGTTCGGCCAGGAAGTCGAGCGTGGTCTGGACATCGCGGTCGTCGATCCCGCACAGGAGGCACGACCCGTCCAGGTGAGGTGACGGAGCGGTGATCACAGCGGGTCGCTCTCCTCGTCGTGGTCTTCGCCCGGGAAGCTGGAAGCGGTCTGGGCCGGTGAGTGACCGGCACGGGCTGGAGGTGGGTTGTGTTGGTCGAGTTCGGCCAGGGCGGCGGGATCGGTAGTGATCAGCTCGACCTCACGGGCAGAGGCGATGACGTGGAAGGCGGCTCGGCTGGCGGGGCCGGCGACCAGGAGCGCCTCGCCGCGCTCGGCGGTGAGCAGGAACTGGCGTTCTCCGTCGGTCAGGTCGAAGGCGTCTCCGACCGTGCCGATGGCCTGCGGTGCCTGGCGCAGGAGGATCTGGTTGGCGGCGTTGGCCACGATCGCCTGCCCAAGCTCGGAGCCGAGCAGGTCGGCTGCATCTTGGGTGACGACGGCGAGCCCGGCCCAGTGCTTGCGCGCAGCCTTGGCCATTCGGAACAGGAACCGGGCCCCCTCGGGCTCCTTCATCAGCAGCCAGGCTTCGTCCACGACGACGAGGCGCTTCTTGCGGTTGCGCGGGTTGGCCACTCGCCGCCAGATGGCGTCCAGCGCCAGTAGCGTGCCGACCGCCTTCATCTCCTCAGGCAGGTCACGCAAGGAGAAGACGGTCAGGTGTCCGGCTGGCTGGGTGGTGGTCGGGCCGTCGAACAGTTCGCGGTAGGAGCCGGAGACAAAGGGGGCGAGCTGCGCCGCCAGTTTCGTCTCCACGGAACCGGCTGCTTTGGTGTTTTTGGTAAGGGTTGTAGCCAGATCGGTGAGCAGCGGCGCAGGCCGAGTCCAAGTGGCCGGGTCGCGGGTGATCCCGGCCGCCTGGTAGGTCGCGATGATCGCCGAGTCGAGTACAGCCCGCATCTGCGCGGTGAGCTGCCCGCCGAGCATTGTGGCGATGAGAGTCTGCAGGAACATTGCTCGACGCGACAGCACGTTGTCACGAGGGCCCTGATTGACGGGCAGGTCGAAGGGGTTCCATCGCACTCCGGCCGCGCCGAGGTGCACATAGGTGCCGCCGACCGCTCGTGCCAGGCGGGCGTATTCGTCTTCGGGGTCAACGACGGCGACCTCGACCCCTTGGTAGAGCAGGCGCAGGGTTTCGAGTTTGGTGAAGAAGCTCTTGCCCGCGCCGGAGCGGGCCAGGACGACGGAGTTGTGGTTGTCCTGGGCGTAGCGGTCCCACAGGACGATGCCGGAGCTGGTGGCGCTCAGGCCATACAGGACCCCTGTCCCTCCGGCTTCAGTCGTCAGGTCAGGGGAAGTGAACGGGAAGGCGGCGGCCAGCGCGGTCGTGTCGAACGTGCGCGTCGCGTTGAGCGAGTCAACACCCAGCGGGAGGGTCGTGGTCCAGCCCTGCAGGGCACGAAACGTCGCCGGTTGAGCATCGAGCAGCAGCGAGGACGCGAGTGCCCGGACGCGTTCGACCTCGGCGGCCAGTTCCGGCTCCGAGGGTGCGTGGATGGTGAGGTAGAGACCGACTTTGAACAGGCGGCCGTGCCCTCGGGCGAGGCTGTCGGCCAGGTCGGTGGCATCGTCGGCGGCGGCCTCGGCCGTGAAGTCGGCAAGTCTGCCGTGTTGGGCGTTGGCGCGGCTGGCTGCTTCCAGGCGGGCGAGCTGGCGGCGCAGCCGCATCGCGGCGACCTGCTGCGGGATGGGTTCAACGTGCAGGGACACGTCCAGGTGGCTGGGGTAGGTGAGCAGGGGTTCGAGCCAGCTCGCGCCGACCTCGCGCGGGTATCCGGCGACGGCGAACGACGCGCAGACGGCGTTGGGCAAGGCGACGGACCGCACACCGACCTGCACAGCAGTCGGGTGGAGCAGCGTCCCAGAGTCTTGACCGTGGAGATGGCGGTGAAATCTCACGTGTTCCTCACGAGGTGGTGTGGGTCTGCGCCGTCGCGGAGATCGGCTCATCGAGGAGGGCCTGACCGAGCGGATGCCAGCTGCCGGGGTCGAGACACTCAGTGAGTGCCTGGGCGGCTTGTTCGGCGTCCAGGACGCGGGTGGCGATGCCGAGTGCGGCCAGGCTGCGTTCGGCTTCTGCGGCCCTGCGCAACACGACCGCGGCCGAGGCGTCGCGTCGTACCGGGCGCCGTCCCCGATTGGTGGCGGAATGCTCGCGGAACACGACGAGCACTTGCCGGGTCAGTAGCTCACGCGAGGTGTTCAGCTCGGCCAGGTAGCCGGCGTGCTCGCGGGCAGCCTGAGCCAGCGCCGGATGCGGCAGCTCGTCTGCCTGATGCTCGATGCTCTGGATCAGGTCGGACAGATCCGCAGGCCGGGCGCGGGCCAGAAGTTGCACGGGAGACTCAAGTGAGTTCAGCCATCGGCCGAACGCGCCTACCAGCGCGCCCTGCTCGCTGGTGGTGCGCAGGTGGAAGGACAGGGTGCTGGTCTCCACCAGCACGGCGACGCCTCCGTCTGCGAGTTCGAGTGCACCGTCGGTGCGGATCGCCCGTACCGGCAACCGCAGCGGTGCGGGCAGCTTGCCCCGCAGGCGGCACCACCGGGGCGGCTCGGTTATCCCCTCAGGAGCGGCTACTAGCCTTTTCGGAGCCCAGGCGAACGACAGCGCGGTCCAGGCGAACCGGTCCAGGCTCAGCCCATCGCGTCGTCCGAGGGCGACCGTAATGCCGAGGGCGATGAGAGGGAGCAGGATGGAAGCCAGGATGACGACGGGCAGTAGCTGGTGGAACAGGTAGTAGATGGCGGCAGCGATGCCGCCAGTGAGGGTGACGACGAGGATCTGGCGGAAGGTGAGCCCGTACGCGATCTTGTCCGGCTGGTTGATGTCGGAGGGGATACGGGCCAACAGCGGCGGCGGTTCGGCCTCGTGCCTCATCAGCCCTCCCATCGTTGCTGACAACCAGTGCGCGGGATGCGGCGAGGTGGCGGATCGAGTCGCAGGCGGAGTTGGCCCGGGCGGGGGGCACGGGTGGGCATGCCAGGAAGCCGGTCCTGAACCCAGGGCAGGTGGGGCCGTATCCAGGGCCGCGCTGTCGTCGCGGTGGCCGCGGAGGGTGGTGTGGGTGGGGGTGGTACGCGGGTGACAGGGAAGGGCAATGTGAGCTGTTTGCCCTGCCTGCTTCGCCTGCTGGGGGTAGATGCGGCTCCAGGTGTCGGCGTCGCTGCTGCATGGGGCGGCAGATTGAGCGGCAGTGCAAGCTGCTGCCAGGTGGGCGTGCTGCCGGGCATGGCGGCTCCCGATGATGAGCTGGGTGGAGTGCGTGGGCCGGGGCGGCGGGGCCCGCGCGCTCGTGGACCTTGGGGGCCGCTGGGGCGGCCTCGACCTGATGGCCTGCCGCGCCGGTGCGCGGCTCGCGCAGCACCCTTGGAGGTGGCTGTGCGCCCGGCTTTGCCCAGGGCACGGGCGGCGCCGAGCGTCTTGTAGACGATTACGGCCTTGATCAGCCGCTTCAGCATGTTGGGTTGCCCCTGCTGCCAGATCGTCCTGGCCACCCAGCCAGGAATCTTGATCAGCACGAACAGGACGCCGATCACGATGAGCGCGTCCAGAGCCCGGTTCGCGGTGGGCTTCACCAGCGCCTCTACCGCATCGCCTGTGCCTGGGGCTGCGGGTCTGAGCGGGTAAGCGGCGGCGGAGTCGGTGAGGAACAACTTGAACGCCAGGATCAGGCCGAGGGCCTGCAGGATCTGGATGGCCAGCAGACCGGACAAGGACCGCCACCACAGCTTCGCGATTCCCTCGGTCTGCGGGAGCGCGTGACACAGCAGAGCGAGTGGTGCGGCGATGATCAGAAACAGCAGCAGCGTGACCCGGATGATGCCGATGAAGGCGAGCAGGAAACCCATCAATGCCGCCACGCCGACCAGCAGCACGAGAAAGAGCAGGGTGCCTCTGGGGTCTTTGATGAGGCCGTCGACCTTGGCGGCGATCAGGTTCCCGGCCCGCTGCCCGTCGACCCCGTCGCCGAGCAGCGCGGTGACCACGGCGTTGGCCAGTTCGATCGCGTACTGGCAGATGGTCAGCGAGGTGTTCAACGCGATTACCGCGACCACCAGACGCGGGATGACCTCGCCGGGTGTGGTGGAGGTCTGGGCGCTGCCGTAAGCCATCACGATCACACCGCTTGCCAGCACCATAAGCCCCAGGAGCGCGTTGGCGACCAGCCGTACGTGGCCGGACAGCTCCTGAACCCGTTCCAGCAGCTTGGGCGGCGGGGCGGCGAGCAGGACGCTGCCTACCAGGACGAAGGCCGGGTTGATCGCGTCGGTCACCAGGCGGGTGAACCAGCCGTTCATCGCCTGATTGATCTTGCATCCGATGTCCATCCACCCGCACTCCTGCACACCGGTGGGCGGCGAGGACGGCGGCGACTGCTGGGCTGGTGGGATCCAGGTCACCTGCGGTGAGAGGGGCGGGCCGGCGGAAGGCGACGGCGCTGGCTTTGGTGTGGGTGCCGGGTCTGCGTGTGCTGGCGCGGTGGCGGCGAGCCCGGTCAGGAGAGTGACCAGAACCAGGGCCATGGCCGGCCAGGGCAGCCTCCGGAGCGGCCGGAGGCGTGGGAGCTGCGGCATCGTCAGGCTCCGACGATGCCCTTGAGGATGGTCACCAGAAGGGGTGCCAGGACGGCGATGCCGTAGCCGAGGGCGGCGTAGCGCAGGGTCTTCTTGGCGGCCTCGACCTCGCCGGGGTCGCCGCCGGCCAGGATGTAGCGGACTCCGCCGACGGTGAGGAAGAGGGTGGCCAGAGCCACGAGCAGGCCGACGATGACGTTGCGCAGATTGTCGATCACCGCGTTCAGCGAGGACGGGGCCGCTGCCGTGCTGGCCAGAGTCAGGCTGGTGGCGTAGGCGGCGGCATGGGCGATGGCGTATTCGAGCAGGGTGCCTACGACAAGGCCGCCGAGAACGACCAGGACGACAAGGAAGATCTTGAGGCTGTGGGTCTGGGATGAGGTGGTGCGTCGCGGGCGGATCATGTACTACCTCCCAGTGCGGTGGTGCGGTCGAGCTGCGGTTGCGGGTGGTTGTGCAGGGCGAGGGCAGTGCGGAGGTGCCGGTCGGCTGCGGGGCCGGATGGGCGTCCTCCTTCAAGAGCGGAAGCGTTGGGCTGGGCCGGGTGACAGGGACCGGTGACCAGGTGGCCCGCTGCCGAGGACCGACGCCCTCCGCGCTGCCTTCTCAACTGGCTAAAGACCAGGCCGAAGAGTCGAGTTAGGACATCGGAGCCAGCGGATTTTGCGCACGCTTTGCTGCTCGTCTCACGTCGACACCGATGCCGTTGCTACCGGTTGTGCTTGAGAAGGGCCTGGTAGAGGGCGTTTTCGGCGCGCTGACGGCGCTTGAGCGCGGTGCAGTAGAGCAGGCCGCGGCGCCGGCAGTAGGAGCTGAGCGAGACGTCCTCCAGCCGCGTGAACCCGATGAGTTCCGCCTCCAGTTCAGTGATGACCCCGTCGGCGACCACCTGAGCCAGGAGCAGGTCGGGGTGACCGGCCGGATAGGCGAGCGGATGCTGCCGCTCGTCGGGGCGGTCGATGAGATCGGGATCGGCCAGCAGGCCGGGCCGTTCCGAAGCGTAGGCGCGCAGAACTGTGAACTGGGCGAGCCGCGACAGCCGCAGTACCGGGTGCGACCAGGCCAGCTTCACCCGAGTCAGGGCCTCGATGTAGGCGGCCAGCACTTCGGCTTCCAGGTCCTCCCGATCGGCGCGGGCAAGGCGGCCAGACTGCCCGGGATAGATCTTGTCGGTGAGCGTGGTGGCGAGGCGGCGCAGCATTGGGATGGCGAGTGCGACGGCGGCGACCATCCATGCTCCTCGGTGGGTGCGGGCCTGGTCGATGAGGTGCCGCCAGACGTGGTCGCGGGTGGTACGCGAGCAGGACGGGTGCAGCAGGATCGCCCGCAGTTCGTTCATCGGGATCGGCCGGGCGGGGAGCCCCTGCCCGAGCGCGGCGCCGTCGACTGACAGCGGGGACGGGCCGCGCATGAGCAGGTTGAAGGCGTGCTCGGCCACGTCCAGCGCCAGCGAGCTGGCCAGGCCGGAGACGGGAAGGTCTGTAACGGACCGGCAGGAGGTGCCGGACAGGTCGCCGACATCGGAGGGGAACAGCTGGAGGTCCGTCTTGTTGGCGGTCGAGCTGGCGATGTCCGAAGACAGGCGGATCGAAGAAGGCTGAGACATGGCGACGCTCCCGGAAGACGAGATCGGTTCGGACGTCGCTATCCCGCCAAGGGCCCTGGGCAAGAACCGGGCAGGAAATGATCAGACTTCGGGCACAGCAAAGATCAAGTCTGTTTTGGATCATGTCGCCGAACTACGGATGACCTGCGAAGACGTAAGGAAGTGGCGCATTTGCGCGCTGGCCGGCACGAGGTCGCACTCCGCACCTCTTCCGTCCGAAAAGCGGCGTGACCTGCGGTAACGGGATGGGGGCGAAACTCCTAGGTCAAGCTTGAGCCAAGCGGGCGGTCCCGAGCCTGGTCCCGTAGCTCGGCGGTAAGCGCCGTTGAGGACATGGCAGGCCGTCGGCTGCTCAGAGATCCACGCCTGCGCTGTCTGGACGGTTGGGGAGGGCGATGGGCGCGCCGGTGCGGAGCATGCGAGCCTCGGCCATGCCGCTGGAGATGACGGCAGAGACGGCGTCAGCGGCGCGGCGTCCCGCCAGCTCCTGGATCTCCCGGGGAGGGTCGCGGTCATCGATGACGAAGAGGGTTCCGTTGTGGGCGGCATGGGTGCGCACATGCCAACCGAGCTGACGTCCGGCCGCTCGCGCTGCTCGCCGAATGTCGGCAAGCTCTCCCAGTTCGGCGACCGCCTCTTGGTCGAGTATGAGCTGGCCATAGAAGCCGCGGTACTCCGGCTTGAGACCGGCAGCCATCATCGCCTTGATCCGGTCGACGAGCTTCACGAAGCGGCGCTGGGCCAGTTCGTCCTTCCGGCTCGACACGCGAACCACCTCCCGCTGACACGGCCTGGGCCCGTGTCTTCTCAGCGTAGGCCGACGCTGCCCAGCAACGATGGTCAACCCAGGTGAAAGCTGAGGACAGGCAGTGTCCGAGATATGTACAGGGCCTGGACGGAAACGCTGTGACCTGCGAAAACGTATCTGAGTAGCGGTGTGCTTGTCGGCCACGGCAGGACATAAAGATGCTGGCCCGGCAAGGAAAGGGGCCAGGCCGGCACACCACCGAGCGGGCCAGAGCTACATCAGTGTCCGACCCATATGCCGCATCATTATCTGCATGATCGAATGAACGCAGAAGGGGAACTGCCTCATTGGCGTGCGGAACGTGCGCCTTCGGGTCCGTGACTGCCTCGATGGCTGGCAAGTGCCTCCGATGAGGAAACATCGCCCGCAAGCTGTGGACGGATCCGCAGGGGAGACCGAGCCGAGGAGGTCGCGAGTGCTGGACGGTAGCGGCCGACATTGCCGGACCTTTGCTTGACGGCCCGTCCTAACTCCGGCCATCAGTCCGGTATTTGGTTCAGTGACAGGGACCGCTGACCCGGTACTTGGGCCACACCCAGATGACTGAACCGGCCATCACCACCACCTCCACCACCGCCAACTCTTCGTCCATGTCCGCAACGACCATCAATCCCTTCCGCGAACTCTGTATGAGCCGCGAGGCCCAGGACCCTTCACGGGGGCATTTGCCGCTGACCGTTTGGCTGGCGGCAGCCGACACCGAATCCATCGCCGCCTGCGCGGCGGGCTGCTGCCATCCGGTCAGCGGCCCGCTGGCCCGTCACCTCATAGCCACCTGCGCTCGATTGGGCGAGACGGTGGTCCATCTCGGCGCTGGCGATCACCAGCTGGTCTCGGCCGCGTTGACGGCGGGCTGCCTGCCGGTGGCCGTCTTCACCGACGCGGCTCGTGCGGACGTGACCTGGACTCGTCTCGCACGCACCCACACCGCCCACGACCTGGAGGTCACCGATCTACGCATCACCGAACACAAGGACGACGAGGCGCCGCTGGCCGATCTCATCAGGAGCGCAGGGCTGGTGGTGACGGAGCAGATCTGCGGCCAGCCGGGTCGGCGCCTGGGCCAGGCAAGCTCGCACGATGAGGCCAGGCCGCACGGCATCGCGGCGGCGGCGAGACTGGTGAAGCCGGACGGGCATCTGGCTGTGGTGACCGGCCTGCATCGCCAAGGCGATGTGGCCGACCCGATGCCGAAGATCATCACCCAAGCCCGGAGCGTGGGGCTGGTGTATCTGCAGCACATCGTCGCCCTGCGGGACTCTGCTCGTGGTGAGTGCATCGAACCTGACCTCTCGCACAGTGGCCTGGCCGCGTTGCCGGACCTGCCGCAGTGCGCCGGATTGCCGGCCAGCGCCCGGGTGCACTCGGACGTGCTGCTGTTCACGCGGCCAAGAGGGCTACCCGAGCCGCACGGACGGCAGGCGCCGCCCGCGGGCAGCGCCGGCTCGCAGGCCGCCACCGGTTCCATCGCGCAGGCTGGGAGTGAGCGCTGATGGCCGAGGTGACAACGTCGGTCTGGGCGACCGGGCAGCAGCCCTCGCGGGTGCAGCGGCGGGGCCGGTACGTGCCGGAGTCGATGCGGCATCCGGGAAAGATGCTGCCCTCCATCGCCGCCCGCGTGATCTCCACCTACACCCGGCCGGGCGAACTGGTCGTCGACCCGATGTGCGGGATCGGCACCACTCTGGTCGAAGCCGTCCATCTCGACAGGCACGGCGCGGGCGTGGAGTACGAGGAGCAATGGGCGCGCCTGGCTGTCGCGAACCTCGGCTTTGCCAAGAAGCAGGGGGCGTCCGGTTTCGGGCGAGTGGTGGTCGGGGACTCTCGCAACATCGCCCGGTTGCTACCGGATCTGGCCGGGCAGGCGGCGCTGGTGCTGACCTCCCCGCCGTACGGAGGGGTGACGCATGGGCACATCCGCTCTACCCGCGACACTGGAGAGCCAGGCGTGCGCAAGTGGAACCACCACTACTCGACCGACCGCGGCAACCTCGCCCACCAGCAGCTCCCGGCATTGCTGGACGGGTTCGGCCACATCCTGGCCGGCTGCGTGGAACTACTGCGTCCGGGCGGAATCGCGGCGATCACCGTGCGGCCATACCGGGTGCGTGGCGAGCTGATCGACCTGCCCGGTCACGTCCACCAGGTGGCCGAGGGCGCCGGTCTGGTGTTCGCCGATCGGATCGTGTGCCTGCTGTGTGGCCTCGGCAATGGCCACCTGCTGAACCGGGCGTCGTTCTTCCAGCTCTATGAAGCACGCAAGGCATGGGCGCGCGGCCTGCCCATCCACGCCGTCGCGCACGAGGACCTGCTGGTGTTCCGGAGAGTCGCGAAGCCCATGAGTTCGCAGAAGCTGCAGAGTCTTCAGCAGGAATCGGCTCCGGCATCAGCTCAGTCGGATTCCAGTCTTCGAGACGGCCGCGAGCTGAAGTAGCCCGGATCATCCCGCGTCCCGGTCCTGATCCTGGCCATGGGCGTAGACCTGGGGATATCGCTTGTGCGTGCCATGAAGGTAAGCGTCGATAGCACCACCATCAGCCCGTCCCGCGCCAGACCCATATGCCTAGGGATGTGGCCGCCCGTCCATGAACGGCGGTCCCTCCAGCAGGGGCCGGTCGGGGCCGGGCCGGTGGCGTAGCGCTCACCGCAGCCCGCCACGGTCACAGCGGCTGCGCATCCCGCGTGGCCCACCACGGCTCCTGTTCATCAATGTCACGGAGGTCATGCATGACTAGCACGATCCCAGCCCAGCCCCAGGCGACCGAGGCCCTTGAACGGCCGGAGGTAGTCAGCCTGCTGACGGCCGGACGGCTACTCGGGATGGGCCGCACCAAGGCATATCGCCTGGCCAAAGCAGGCGAGCTCCCGTGCCGGGTGCTGCGCATCGGCGGCCGGTACGCGGTGCCAGTGCGCGGGCTGCGGGCGCTTCTTGAACCCACTACCCGGGGCGGCAACGACAGCCGCCCGGCAGGCTGGGACGGATGACCACGATGGTCAAAGATCCGGAACAGATGGTGGCGAAGGTACCGAGAGTCGCCAAGGGCACCACATTCAAGAGCCGCACGACTGGCCGGTCTTCACCCTCTCCCTGCTCTTCAACGGAAGGAGGCCTTATCAGAAAGGGATGAGGCGCCTGGCAGGTGTGACCCCGTAACAGGTGCTTTTTGGAGCCCCTGGGTCCGGCAGCAGCACACGCTGGGAAGGGAGCGCGCTGCTGCCGGACGTCTACGGAGATGGGCGGCCCCTCAGTCACAGGGCCCTTGCCTCTGCGACGCCACTTCCTTGCGAGGGGCCGCCCGGCGACGATCAGGCGGACGGGGGGCACCGCCGTGATCGTCGCAGGGGCGGCTGACCGGGCTCCGCTTATCGGCCAGCCGGCCGGGCGTGACCGCGTCCATGCCTCCACTCGAGGCGCTCGCGGTCACCGCCCTCTCAGAAGCGCTTCGTGTCGAGCTGCACACGACTCCCGCGCTCCAGAGAGGCAGGGGATTTGCCCTAATCCGGCGCTCTCGGATGTGGCCAGATGAGGGCGCTGCATCCACACAAGTCCGCCTCCGGGGCGGTCGCGGGTTAGCAGGGTTTGCGCACCGGCGTGCCCGGTGTCGTTCGATGGGTGCGGATCCCGGCCCTTCCTGCCGCGTCATGGAGCGGCCGGACGCTGTCAGGTTGGTTCGTGTTGTGGTCCGAGGCAGGTGTCTTGGTTCGCGACGGGGGTTAGCACGTAGCGGATGCGCTCGGCGGCGGTGGCAATCTCACTGACCGGGGTGATCGGTTCGGCCCATGACCACCACAAGCTCCACTCGTTTCCCAGAGGCGCCGCAGAGATGACCTCGCTGAGCGAGGGGGCGTCGGGGTTGATGACCCGTAGACGCGGCAGTCGCTCGTTATGGGTGAGCAGGCGCGCGTGCAGGCCCTGGTCCTGCAGCAACTTCTGCAGGTCGCTGAGGTAGGCGGCGGCTTGGTCGGCTACGCCGGGCGGGACGGGTTCGGGCATGACGGTCTCCGAGGCTGATCGACGGCAATGGGTTCAGCGGAGATTGCTTCTGACATGTGGCTGGATGCGCCCAGCTAGATCGGGGCGCGGAACAGCTCTTCGACTTGCGCTGGGGTCGGGTTGAGGTCGAGATGGCACCACACCAGGCGCAATCCGGTCAGGGGCATCAGGTAGCTGCCCCACCGGTTGCGCGATAGGGCTTCCACGATTGCCAGCCCCCGCCCACGCTCGGCATCCAGGCTCGGTGTCTGCAGCGGAATCCTCGACGGCTCTGAGCAGGACGATCCGGGATCGGTCACCGTCAGTCGCAGGTAGTCCCGCCCCTGACACAGCCTGAGCGCGATTGCGTCCTGACGGCCTTCGGCATCACCGCGGCAGTCACGACCGTCATCGCCGCTGTCGCTGGAGGCGTCAGCGTACTTCACCGCATTGGTGACCAGTTCCGAGGCCGCCAGAACCGTGATCTCCTGCGCTGGATGCTCGGGCGCCAGCCAGACGCTGACAGCTTTCCGGGCCAGATGAGGGGCCCGATCGCTGTGCGCCAGATGGGCTGTGCCGATTACCTGGAGCTGGGGGAGTGAAATGTAGTAGATCAACGAATCCGCCTCGCTAATCCTCGATCAACAGCCATGCCGCTTATGTGAATAATGGGATCGGCCAAGTGCACGCACGATCATCTTCCGTGTGTGGCTGGCTGTGATACGCCGAGCTGGCCTGAAGAGACCTTCCCAGAAATCCCCAGCCTGAGGGGTGGATTGCAAAGCACTTTCCAGGCACGAACCAGGTGTGCTACTACACATGCGGCGTGCGTTTCTCGTGTGCCCCGAGGAAGGAAGCATCCAGCATTGCGAGACATCGATCCGGAACCCGCATTGAAAGCCCCAAGAGCGGAATTCGGTGTTCATCTTCGTGAATACCGCATAGTGGCTGGGAGGCGGCAAAAGGAACTTGCCGCAATGCTCGGCTGGTCTGTCTCGAAGATCAGCATGGTTGAGCGCGGGGAACGTCCGGCCGACGAGGAATTCGCCCGCGCCGCCGACACTGCGCTGGAAGCCGACGGCGGACTGCTGGCCCGCTGGCGGGAGACCGTCGAGCATGCCGGCCGGTGGCCGATCTGGCTGGCTCAACTCGTCGAGATCGAACAGCGGGCGGACATGCTTCGCGCCTGGGAGCCGCTGATCGTCCCTGGCATACTTCAGACCGAGCAGTACGCCCGAGCCATTTTCCGGGGCAGGCCGAGAACCACTCCCGACCTCGTCGAGCAAAGCGTCGCCGCCCGGATGGATCGCCAGCGCATCCTGGAGCGGGAAAACGGGCCTACGCTATGGGCAGTGCTGGATGAGGGGGTCCTCGTCCGGCCTATCGGTAGTGAGGCGGTTATGAACGAGCAACTCACGCACCTGGCCGCGATGGATGATCATCCGCGCGTTCACATTCATGTCCTTCCCCACAATGCGTGGCTGACGACCGGCCTGCAAGGTGCCTTCATGCTCGCCAGCGGACCAGAGATGCCCGATACGGCCTATATTGAGTCGATCACCCTGAGCCAGATCACCGCCGACTCCGATCGTGTCCTGGACGTCAAGTCGAGGTATGAGATGTTGCATGGTGATGCCCTTCCCCG
The DNA here is from genome assembly GCF_040649795.1 of Nonomuraea sp. NPDC048881. Classification (NCBI taxonomy): domain Bacteria; kingdom Bacillati; phylum Actinomycetota; class Actinomycetes; order Streptosporangiales; family Streptosporangiaceae; genus Nonomuraea; species Nonomuraea sp. NPDC048881. The sequence goes on along the minus strand of NZ_JBEZGC010000004.1, from coordinate 100,453 downwards.
CAGGGCGTCACTCCGATTGATCGAGGAGAAAGCCAAGCGATGGAAGTGACCAACGAGGATCTGGACCGCGCTGCTTGGCGCAAGGCCGCACGCTCTGGCGACAACGGCAATTGCCTAGAGGTTGCACCGCTACCCGGAGGCCGTGTCGGCATCCGCGACACTGAAGCCCCCGACCAGGCTCCCTACGTCGTTTCAGCATCGGTTTGGGCTGCGTTCATCGATGGCGCCAAGAAGGGCGAATTCGACTTCTGACGATTACGGACGTTGGAATCGACTGGGGCTCGCTGGCGGCGAGCCCCTGTCCCTGCTGCCGGGTAGGGCGATCGACCCCTTCCAACAAGAGCAGTATGTCAGCGCCTACCGCTTGACGCCGAAGGCGCTCGCGAGGTTGGCGACGAACTGGAAGCGCTCCCCAGTTGAATTGCCGATCCGTGTCACCGTGTACGGCGACCAGCTGACCTTCCGCAAGCCGCCGAGACCTGCTCCTGCTCGCCTATCCGCTCGGCGGTTCGGTCCATGCTGAGCTGCCGCGATACGTGAGTACGCCGTCCCGCTGGACTTGACAGCGCGGCTAGAGGTGAGCGTCTATAGCCCGTGCCTCAGCCGGTCCGGGGATCAACGCCATGCGGTTGATCGCGGGACCGTACGTCCACCAGGACACCTGACGGGCCGAGGTCAGATCAGATCGCTGGAGGAAAGATGTACGTCTTGGGTAAGCTCGCCCATTCCCGCACCACCCCTGGGTCGATCGACTGGTTGAACGCCCGGACTGACAACCGCGGGGCGAGTCGGATCTGTAGAAGCGGCGAGCTCCGTCGACGCCGACTCCTACATGGCAGTGTGAACCGCCCAAACGGCACTCCATGTGGGCTCCTCCGCCACGCCAACACCACCCATGAGCCGGACAGTGTCCGCCCGGTAGACCCCAAGGTCCGGCGTGCCGTACGCCAGCTTGCCCCACAGGGAGCAGTCGCCCAAGTACCTGTGTTTCAAATAGGGGTTATTGGCCGATGACCAGGCATGATGAGCTGCTGACCGTTCCTCAGGTCCTCAAAGAGCTGGGCGGCGTATCCCGTCGCACCTTCTACCGCTGGCGTCAGATTGGCCGTGCACCGGTCTGCGTCCAGCTGCCGAACCTCGAACTCCGCGTCTGGCGGAGCGATCTCATGGCCTGGCTCGACTCACGACGGGAGTCGAGGTGAACACCACTTACGACGTGAAGCTAGGCCAGATCCAGCGGCGCTTCAACAAAAGTACGCCCGCCTACATCGCTCGCTGGCGAGTAGCCGGCAAGGAAAGGTCGAAGAGCTTCCGGACCAAGGGGCTGGCCTACGCCTTCATGTCCGACCTACGGCAGGCGACCAAAGTAGGGGAGGAGTTCGACCTCGGCACCGGCCTGCCTGTGTCGAAGTGCGCGCGGCGATCCTCCGGGCCATCGTTCCTCCAGTTCGCTCAGGCGTATGTCCTGCGACGCTGGAACTCGACGGCACCTCGAACCCGAGAGACAGACGCGTACGCACTGCTGTCTCTCATCCCCGTGCTGGTCACCGACGCGCCGCACCGTCCTGCCGATGGGGAACTCAGAGAGGTTCTACGGATCCACGCGCTGCTCCCGGAGAAGCGGCGGGCCGACCTGACGACGGCACAGGCCGTGGCTCTGAGTTGGTTGGAGAGGGCCTCATTGCCGCTGACGGCCTTCGAAGAAGCGCAGGTTCTACACAAGGCCCTCGAAGCCGTATCCATCACCTTCTCCGGCGCACCGGCGGCGGCGAACACGGTACGCCGCAAGCGCGCCATCCTGCATCACCTCCTGGAGCATGCAGTCGAGGAGCAACTGTTCAACAGAAACCCGCTGGACAAGATCAAGAGGAGGCCGCCCAAGTCCGTAACGCTCGTTGACCCCCGGACGGTGGTCAACCCCACCCAAGCACGGCAACTCCTCGATGCAGTGCCGAAAGTAGGCCGCAGGCGCGGTCCTCGGCTCAAGGCCCTTTTCGCATGCGTCTACTACGCCGCACTCCGGCCGGAGGAAGCGGCGGACCTGCGGCTGACCAACTGCACGTTGCCGGACGCGGGCTGGGGCCTGATCGTCTTGGAAAGGGCGCGGCCCCAGGGAACGAAGCGCTGGACCAACTCCGGCGAGACCCACGAGTCACGCAACCTGAAGCACCGCGCGGACAAGGAAACACGAGAGATCCCCATCCCGCCCATCCTGGTTGCCATGCTTCGCGAGCACATCGCCGAGTACGCCACAGCCGAGGACGGCAGAGTCTTCCACACAGGTACCGGTGGCACCTACTCCAGTTCGGCGTACTCCTACGTCTGGCAGGAAGCTCGCAAACTCGCGCTCACCCCGGCACAGTTCGCCTCATCCTTGGCTGCTCGACCGTACGACCTGCGGCACGCTGCAGTTTCGCTATGGTTGAACGCGGGCGTCCCGGCCGTCGAGGTGGCCAAGCGCGCCGGCCATGGCGTGGATGTCCTGCTGCGGGTTTACGCGAAATGCGTGGATGGTCAGCAAGAGCAATTCAACGGCAAGATCAATGATGCTCTGACCGAGTAGCCTGCACGGATCTGCTTCCGGCCCCGGCCTGGCCGGGGCCGTTCACTCCCAGTCTTGCGCCTTTCGTGGCGTTCCACCACGGTACGCAACGCTCTACCTGGGTGACTCGGTCTGTCGGCCCCTTGCTCGGTCATGGCAAGACTGACAGGAAATGCGATACCGCCGCTCGGTGAGCCGTACATGCGCATGAGTGCCATGAGGTGCAGGCGGATACCATCCGGGAGTCGGTGGAAGTGGCGTCGTCGCCACGTTGATGAGGTCTCGGTCTTCAATCGGCCAGATTCGTGCGAGTCGATCACTTGGGTCGGCCGGAAGTCTGCGTCGATGCTGCGTCCGTGTCGAGAACGATGGGCCTGAGCTGCCGAATGAACTCGGCGGCGTCCTTCTGGGGATCCCTGTTCGAAGGCGTATCGTCGAGCGACACGCTGAGTCCACGGCTGCCGTCTCGGGCCCATGCCCAGCCGGCGGTCTGGTATTTCACCCCGGACTCCACGATGGTGAAGGTGAATCCGGGCCCGGCGTCGGCAGGCAGGTCGACTCCATCTCTGGCTGCTTTGGCTCCCTCCAGCCTGCTCAGTGGTAGCTCAGACGGATCGTCGATCTCAATTTTCAGGCGATAGGCGCTGCTGGTGGGGGGATTGGTGTAGACGGAACAGGACTCGAGATGCTTGCCATCTTTGGACATGTACTTCTTGACGGTGAAGTCGCTGAGGCCGGTGGCGCGTTCGATGGATTGCCTTGAGATCAAGTCGCACACCTTCGGCGCAACGGTGACATCGCCGAGCGGCCGGGTGTCTGGTGCGGGTGGCGGGGTTGGTGGTGGAGAGGCGGAGCAGGCGGTCAGTAGGCCTGCCGCAAGAAATAACGTCGTGGTTGGTGTCAGGATTCTGAGACTGAAGAACGTTTCGTTCATGGCCTTTGCTGTCGACTAAGAGTTCCGGTTTATTGCGGAATCTGCTCCGTAAAATACGCGGTCCGTCGCCTTGTTCATGTAGAGCCACTCCCTGTAAGCCTTCAATTCTGTCGCAGTCATCTCGCCCTTTGGTTTGATCCTCCCGTTCGCCATGAAGTCACCGTCAGAGCCTTTCGGGTACTGCTTGGAAGCGTAAGGATGAGTCGGGGCCGGTACCGATCCGTCGCCGAAGAGTCCGTGACGCATCATGGCCGCCGCAGTGGCGTCGCGAAACATTTCCTTGGCATCTTCGATCGCATCGCCGGCCGCTACTTTCGCCTTGTCTTCCGATTTGGACGTGAACTGTCCATAGATGTGTTCCTTTGCCTGGCCCACTAGCAGCCCGACGAACTTGCCCTGCGGTCCTGGAGCCAGATCGATGATCTTCGTGACCATGTTCTTGTACATCGCGTATCGCTCGTCGTTCTTCCTGGCTTCCTCGATCTTGGCGATGTTCCCGGCATCAGTGATCGCGTACGTTGTCTCGCTGAGGTCGTTCACCATGCCCTGGAACTGAAAAGATCCGCCGCCGCTGCTCATCGTGTTCTCGAGGATCTCCTGTCGCTTGTCGTTGATCTGTTCCTTGGTTGCGCCAGGGTGCGACTTGTGCCATGCCGCGAACTTGCTTCTTACCTCCGCGGCCAGTTCGGACGCTGTCTCGTCCAGGACCTGCACTGAGTACTGCGCGTGGGCCGCCGCCACGGTCTTGAACGCTTCGTTGTCATTGAACGCCCACGTCATGGCCTTCTTGAGCTCGTCCTTGTTGAGGACGGCGCCATAGGGCTGTATGCCGGAGAGGGACTTGTCCGGGTCGTAGGCGGCGTCCACGCCGTATTCCTTGGTCGCCGGCGCCTGATTGGCCCGGTGAACGTCACTGATGTAGTTCGCATAGAGGGAAGCGGCCCAGGTCCGGGTGTTCGGCAGGTTCTGCTGCACCTTCTCCTCGGCCCAGTAATGGCTGGCCCATGACGCGATGAGCGCGGACTTGTATCCGCTCGACTGCTCCCGGGGCATGCCATGGTCCCGGAACTTCGTCGAAGCCTCGAAAAGGGCCTCGCCGAGCAACTTGTCGCTCCCCGCTGCCCACCGTCGGTCACGCATCAGGTAGGCCAGCGGCCTGCGCTGGGGATCGGCGAAGAAGTCCTGGCCAACCTTCGGGTGATGGATCAGAGCATTCAGCACTGCGCTCATGGGACTCTGGTCAGGGCCGGGCCGCACCTTGTTCGTGCCGGAAAGCGGCAACTCCAGCTCGACGGCCCGTGCCTGGGGATGGGCAACGTCGTAGTCGTAGACCCGCTTCACCACGTTGAGCAGGAACGCGTGGTCGAACGTCCCCTTGCCGAGGAGCTTGCCGAGGGCGAACGCGCTTTGCGGGTCGCCCAGATCCTTCAGCAGTTCATCGGCGTACTTGTCGGGCAGCTTCCGGGCCCGGGAGGCGGTACCCAGGATGGTGCTGAACAGGTCGGCGACCTTCTTCTCGGTGCCCAGGTCCTTGTCGTCCGGGCGGCCGGTGGGAGGAAGATCTGTTCTGAACATGCGGGAGATCAGTCGCTTGAGCTCAGCAGGAGGGAGTTCCTTGGCGAACGCGGCCGCGAAGAGTGGGTCGTTCTTGTGCTTCTCAAGTTCGGCGATCGTCTTAGCGTTCAAGGTCCCGGATTTGACCTGCGCCCGGATTTTCGCTGCCACGGCCTGGGCGGCGGTGGCGCCATCCGTGGTGCTGGACTGCCAGTCCGCGCCGTCCGCCCACATCATGCCATCACGGTCGAGCCCCACGTCAGGGGTGGCGAGAATCAGGTCCAGGCGACCTTGAAGGTCCGGTGGCCTCGCACTCATCTGGTCGGCAACCATGCGTAGCGCGGGGGAGGCCCAGAGCTCGACTCCGAGACGACCGAGCGCGTTTTCGACCTGGCGGCTGGACTCCCGGAACTCAGGGCCCGTGCGCTTGAGCATGGCGATGAGCTTGGTCATGAGTTCGGGGTTGATGCCCACCTGAGGACTCATCGAGACACCTCGGACGCGGCGAGGCCGTGAAGGGTGTCCAGAGCCGCACGGAAGTAGTTCTTGGTGTCGCGCTCCCACTGACGCATGTCAGCGGAGAGCTTGTCTCCCTCCGGTCCTTTCAGTGCGCCACCCTCGGCAAGACGGATGAGCTCACGTAAATCCGCCTCGCACTGATCGGAAAGACGCTCGATCTGCCGGCGAGCGGTCTCCACCTCATCTTTCGTCGGCATGACGGCCTGACCCAGGAGAGACGACTGGACGCTTGAATGCTAACCCCGGGTGGCGCAATAGGGATGAGTCCGACCAAGTGGATATCACTCGAACCTGGTAGCCCTGGCCGTACGTACAAGGTGGAAGTGGCTGCGGACGTGCAGGCCAAAGACAGTAGACCTGCCGAAACTCTGCCGTGCAGTGGAAGCACCATGCCCGTGTTGACGAAGGACGCCCCCTAGGCCGTGAAGGAGTCTCCGTCGGTCAGCTCTGCCGAGGGGAACACCGTTATAGCTGAAAAGCTTCTCGCCGGGGGAAGGGTTTCTTCCGGAATGGAGCGCGCGCACTCATCCAGGGCGAAGAGAACAGCTGCGGGGTCAGTTACGCTGATCGGGTGGCGTTCCAGGAAGGCGAGCTGGCGCTGTGTCAGCGTCCGTGCGGATACCTTTCCGTCACCTTTCAAGATCAAGACGGAACCGACCAGCAGGACTGCCTGCTCGGTTCCTTCGAGCGCCTGCAGCAGGTTAGTGACAGCCTCGGCCTGCTTGCTGTCATTGTCAGCCTGCCGGCTATGGATGGTCGCCAGTTCAACCCCACGCCGGACCTCCAAGGCAATCTCTTTGGCCGGCTCCGAGGTGAGGAAGTTGATCGCAGCTAACTTGAACCGGCGAAAGAATGACCCGTGCATCGGGTCGGAGTCCGGGGTCGCGGACCAGCCGAATGACTCCGTCAACTTGAACAGCGCCCTCTGCACGGCAGGAGCCGCCTCGGTGTTGCTCAAATACACGGCAGCGATCTGTCTCTCGGGATTGTCGCTGTTTGCCGAGCCTAGAGCTGCAGCCTGTGACCCAATAGCACTGCGGAGTGCATGCTCCATAACGTCATGACTCACCGAAACCACTGGCAACTCGTCAAGTTCATGGTTCTCGATGGCCCTGGAGATTTTCAGAACAGTCGGCGGCCCACAGGAGCACCCCCGATCCAACACGGCGCTTCGGGGGTTGCCCCGGAGTAAACGGACGCGCAAGGAGCGGCCGTCAGCAACGGTCGCAAGAAGAAGAACTGCCTTGATCCGGAGCGCGAGCACGTCGATGTCGGACAACGACTCGACGACTGCCACACCTGCACTGGCAAAGGCCACAGTGAACATGCGCTGCCGAAGCCACTCCCCAAGCTCGAGGACAAACCCCCCGAGCTCGCGACGTTCCAGCATTAAGTCAGCGATCTGCCAAGCGTCCTTGGGCGCCGTCGCGGCCGCTTGCATGGGCCGGAGGTGCCTCCGCCACGCGGGGGCATTCTCCAGCCAGGGAAGCAGATCCCGCGACAGATCCTCGCCGCCGTCGTCCTCGAGCACGATCAGAACGGCGGGCCAGTCTTGGTGACGCGGGTTCTGGCAATCCACAAGATCCTCACCCAGATGAGTGCCGACCGTCGCTAAGAACCGCAAACATAGCCCACCGCCACACTCTGTAGTTGGTCAATAAACAAACTGGAAGGCCGGCCATAACGTCATCTACAGCCCCGCAGGCAAGGACAGCATCGCGCTCCTGACATAGGTGGCTCGGCTGATCCGCGAGCAGCGTTCAGCGGCCGCATCGTCGTCCTGCACAACAATCTGGGCCGCGCCCGCTCCGACGAGCCAGTCCGGTGGACTCAGCGTGGAGGACCTGGCCCGCGAGCACGCTGCCGCCTACGGATTCGGGTTCATCGTCCGCCGCGGGCGGATCTGCAGCTCGCGGACCAGGCGGCGGTACTTGTCGTGGTCGTAGCCGCGGTCGGCGAGCACCGCGTCGGGACGCTGACGCGGCCGGCCACGCTTGCCGCGGACCTTCGGGATGGCGTCCAGCAGCGGGCGCAACTGGGGGGCATCATGCCGGCTGGCGCCGGTCACAATGATCGCGAGGGGGATGCCGGTGGCCTCGGTGATCAGGTGATGCTTGCCAGGCGTCGCCAGCACGTCATGCCCGAGCCAAAGCCAAGCTCTTGGGGCAGTGCTCCCAGGCGATCCCGGTGTGCAACACGAACAAGACGCCCTGCGGTGCCAGCCTGTCATCCAGCCGCTTACGCCCTGGATGCCGGAATCGCCGCTGACCCTGCGGCAGAAGCGGTTCGATCACCGCCCACGGCTCGTCGCTGACCTCCCACGGCTTCAGCTTGGCCACCCGCGCCCCTCTCGCTCGGCTCCAGCAAGAGATCAATGCACAACAGAGATCATTCTGTTAGGCGCTCTAAGTGGCGACCGCGTCATGGGACCTGGGAAGCGGGCCGAAGGAGCCAGGTTCCTCCTCCGCGCCCGCGACACCAAATTACGGAGCTCTTCAAAGAAGTTGTCACGTCAATTGGCTTGAGTCGCCCCACGTTCGGACGATGTGCGGCCGCCATGTCGCAGTCAGAGAATCCCCGGATCCCTGCCTTGTGATGCTGCGTCCATTTGTTCCCAGCTTGTGCCCGTACGGCGTAGGGGGAAGTCGCGGCTACTGGTGGGCCGCTCGTAACCGGCGGGGGCATGCTTGGGCCAGAGTCGGTATGCGCAGTTGTAGCAGTCGGTGTGCAGATGCCAGTCAGTGGTGGTAGCCACCGTGGTGGCGTGGTCGGGGATCTGGCTGCCGCACACCGTGTGCTCGCCATCCAGGCTAACGTGGATTCGGCGCTGACTCTGGGTGCCAGTTGCGACCCAGCGGCCATCCTCCTGGTGGTAGGCGGGGCGGGTCCAGGTAACGATCGTCATCGTCACGGGACTGGCCGGCTCCTCTCCATATGGCGGCGGCGTAGTGGCGCGGGAGGGGGACGCCGCTGCGATTGTGACGGTGGACAGAGCCTTCTCCACCTGGGTTACGGCGGCGGCCAGGCGAGCCCTGTCGTGCTCGTCCAGAACGAGCTCACGCATCTGATGGGCCAGCAATTCCAGATGGTTGGCCAGCAGGACACAGGCGTCGGCGGCGATGTCTACGGGGTTAACCGGCGAAGGAGTGTCGTAAGCGTGGGGGGCCGTCATGAGCGCGACGGTACGCCGGACCCGGGCTACCGCGTGGTTCCTTCGAGGCGTAGTCAGATAAGACCAACCTCTCGGTCAGGCTCACTTCCGGGTTAAGCAGGGGGTCATCTCCGAGGTGCAGCGGAGCCGTACGGCGGCGCTTCCGCATGTCGTTCAAAGGCCATCTGCTGCGGCCGCCGCTGTTGCGCCATCAGCGCTCAGTCAGCCGTGCGTCTGCACGTTGCGGGTAACGCTCCGTTGCCACCTTGAAGGCTCAAAGGTCATGGGCCGGCTGCGCTGCTGCCCGCAGCGCGCCACCACGATCGTGCAGGCCGTCTTCATCCCGCAATTCACAGATGAAGGCCGCCACGCAGGATGAAAGGTTCTCACTAATTATCATTGCAGAACGCGTTCTTCCCTGATGGCGGGGCTCGCACAGCCTGGGAAAATCTCCGCAAGCCCATGACTGGGTGGATGAGGTCATCGATATGCGCAGAGCTGTCGGCACTGCCGGAGATTCAAAGGCCTGGGACGCCCACGAAAGTATCACCAACCCTATAAACGAGGGCAATCTTTGCGTGATCTAGCAGGTCCTTGATGTCATCGTGTGGCTCCTCTGGTAGCAGCACAGCGAGAGCAGGTTTGGCCGGAACTACGTGACGGCTGTAGTCGAAGAGTTGACCAATTGCCATGCGCACCGCGTTGCGCCCCATGTTGCCCTTGAGCTCGTACAAGACATGAGCTGTCGTATCGTACAAGTCCGTTAGCATCGGCGCTGCGAGGCCCTTTATTTTGAGCTCGAATCGCTTGAGTTCCCGGCCGTGAGCCTGCATGAATTTGCGGAACTCTGCATCGAGTTCTGCTTCACGACGCTGAAACTCGAGTTCAGGAATAGCAGAGCGGGATCCCCGCCTCTTGGAGTTCTTCTCCGGGTCGATGAGGGAGCTCGTCGTGACGTCGACAGGAACAAGTACGGCCGTGGTCTCGCTAGCTGGAGGAATGTTGTCTGAAACTAGCTGCTCGAACGGACCTGTAGGACGCAGTCGGAATACGATCACCTTGCGCATGACGCCGGCCTTATTGGCTCTCCAGCGCGCGTCGAACGGCTGTTGCTCGTCAAGGTTGAATCGACCCACATAGCGATGTAAGACAGTATCTGAACCCGGCACTGTCCCAGCGGCTTTGAATAGGCGTAGTGCCCGTCCCTGGAGGGCATGGTCCCGGATTGACCTGTTGCCAACACCGTCGAACGTCTGGTCGTTCAGTCCGTGTCCTGTGTACTCGAACAACGGTCCGTTCTCATCCTCTGGGGCCCACCCGTCGATGTACCCAAGCTCTTCGCCAACCTTTGGGTCGGAGTAGATCAGCACCGTGGGGGTGGTTCCGGAGGGAAGGACGCCGCCCTGTGACCCGCCGCCGAAGATTGCTGCTAGCTCTGCTCTGGTCTTGATCTCGCCCGGTAGGAGTTCCATGTCGAGCGAAGACTGTACGACTTCACTGTCTGCCACTTCACGGACATCCACTACCCGGAAACCTAACCTGCGAAGTCGTGGTGCAGCGGCGGCTTCGCCGCCTGAGAAACCATGCGTCTTGCCTGTAGCGCTCAGGTGCGCAGCCTTCAAGATTGCTTTTGAGTCATAGAACGCACCATCGTGAATTAGGAAGAAGTATCGTGCTTGCCCGGACTTGTGCGCGTCGAGAAATTTCTGTCGTCCCATGTCCTTAGCGAGCTCGATCGCCTTGAGAACATGCTCGCGAGTGACCTCAGCCAACGTCATAGGGATGAGCATAGGGAGAACCGCCGACAGTTTGAACCTCTGCGTCAGCCGGATCGAACATCGTTACCTTCTCGGCCGAGCCGATCACCTAAGCTGAGAACCCCGACCGGGTCCACCAGCTGATTCGCGTGCCGCGCCTTCTCATGGTTCCGTGGTCTGTCCCTGCCAGAAGACGATTTCGGCTTGAGTAGCCAAGGTAGCGGGGTGGTCGGTGCCAAGTGTCCTCACCTGGTCGGCGAGTAGCTCTTGGAAGGCGATGACGGCGCCGCGATAGTGTCCGGTCTCGCCTCGCCAGCGGGCGAGCTGGTGGCGAGTGGCCAGGGTGTGATGGTGATGGGGGCCTAGGATCCGGACCCGGTCGGTCAGGAGCGATTGGAGTGCTGCAAGGGCACTGTCCCGAGCGCCGGACTTCCATTGCCAGATTGCGGCACCTTCGCGGCTGGCCAGGGTGTGTGGATGGTCGGGACCAAGTGTCTTCGATCGAGCTTCGACGATCTCCTCGGTTTCGGAGAGAGCATGTGCGATCTGGCCGGCCTCACCGTGGTATCGGGCGATGTTGTTCCTGGTCACCAGTGTGTGGACATTGTCAGAGCCCAGGGTCCTGGTCTGGATGGCGAGGAGTTCAGTGAGTTCAGCGATGGCGCCGGTCGGGTCGCCGGCCTGCCCACGACATCGAGCGAGGTCAGTCCTGGCCCGAAGAGTGTCGATGTGTTCGGGACCCAGGATTCGTACTCGATCGGCGAGGAGTGCGGTCAAAGCTTCCACCGCGCCGTGGGCGTCGCCGGCCATGCCTTGCGACCATGCCGCATCGCCGCGGACTGCGAGGGTCTCCGGGTGCCAGGTTCCCAGAACTGTGATCATGTCCGAGAGTAGCTCCTTGTAGGCGTCTCTAGCCTCGGCCCAGTGCCCCGAGTGTCCCGTCCAGTACGCGATCCACTTGCGAAGGACGAGAACGTCGAGGTGGTCCTTGCCGAGCGCCGGTGTGGCAGCGGCGTGGAGTTCACGCAGGTAATGGAGCGCGGCGCTGTCTTGACCGGTGTTCCCGAGGGTATGGCCGGCGTGGACAAGGACGGGGTGAACACCTGTGTATGGGTCTATGAGCACGTTGCCAGCGGCCGCGCGCAGCGCCGCGGTATTGGACCAGAGCATTTGGGCACGGGTGCTCTCACGCTCGTCCGCGGCGCGCACTTGGAGCAGAGCATCTGCGGCGGCAGTTGCCACCACGCGCTGCTGGGATGCATCGATGTCTTCTCGGACCGCACGTTGTATCAGTGCGTGCACCCGCACGGTACTGGTGGTCTCATGGATGGTAGCCAGGTTGAACCGGTGCAGCAGGCGCACCGCATCAAGGATGTCGTCGGCGTCCAGGGACGCTCTGGTACGGCGGGTGCAATACTCGATGGCCGCTCCGGTGCTGAACAAGTTGATGGGTACCGAGTTCGGGTCCAGCATCGCGGCCAGTTGCAGCAGGGGCTTGGCTGCTCCTTTCGGCGGGAGTCGGTCGGCCATGTTGATCGATATCGCCCAGGTCGCCGCAAGCGAGGACCGGTGCTCGTCCGGTAGCACCTCCGGTGCTAGATCAGGCAACTGTCGTCTTTGATCAGCCAAGCGGCGGCGGTAGTCTGCGCAGTCGAGGCCGCGGTCGACGATGTATGTGGCGGCTTGAGCCAGTGCGAGCGGCAGATGGCCGAGATCGGCTGCGAGGGCATCGGCGTCGGCCAATCGTTGCGGTTGATCACCGAGCTTGTCGCGCAGATATCGTACGGCCTCGGCTGGTGTGAACACGTCGACGTCGAGTAGGTGTCGCCCGGCAAGCAGGGCAGCGTCACGACGGCGCGTGGTGACCACTGTCCGGCCCGTCGGAGTAGTGGGTGGCCATAGTCCCGTCAGATCGGCCGGGTCGGTGAGATCATCGAGCACGACCAGCCATCGGCGGTCGGTGCTGGCCAGCCATGCGAGGAGCCGTTCCGCCGCTTGGGCCGGGTCAGGATCTTCGACGCCGGTGACGTCGGCGGCTGCCTGGGCGTAGCGGGCCACGACACCGCTGCGGGACGTTGCCGTCGCCCATATCAGCAGGTCCACGCCCTTCTGATTCCACAGCCGGTGGGCCAGCCTGGCAGCGAGTTGTGTCTTGCCGACCCCGCCGAGACCAGACAACACCTGGCATACCAAGGCGGTCCCCGCCGCTGCAACAGAGAGATCGTGGTCTGCTCGACGGTCCAGGCGGCGGTCTGCCAGAGGTGGCAGTCCGCCGACGCGGTGTGGCCACGAGATCGCAACCCGGCTGTGGAAGTGGTTGTGCTGGGTATTGTGATCACCCACCTGCCATCCCTGGACCAGGCGGGCGCCTGTCTCGTGCCTGGCGTTGTCCATGGATGCCGACTGGTCAGGAGAAGGTGTTGTGCTGGGTGTTCTGGTCCCCGATCTGGACGCCCTGGGCCTGCCGGGCGTCGACGTGGTATCTGCCCGACGCCCCCCCGGCCCGGTCAACCAGGCTCAGCAAGGCGAAGGCGGTGGCGAGAAGCTCCTCATCCTGATCCGCACCGGTCTCGGTGAGGTCGCGACCGAGACGCGCCTCCCAGACCCCTGGCTCGGTCTCCTCCGCGTCGAGGGCGTGCTCGGCTTGTTGTCGGCCAAAGAGGCGGCGACGCAGCATGTCGCGGAGACCGGCGTAGGCGTCCTCCACTGCGGCGCTGGCTGCACCGCTCACTCCGGCGCCGGCGCCGGCTGCCAGTGCCGCTGCGATCAGCTCAACGCCTGTCACCGCTGTGCTCCTTCTGCCGCGACACGACTGATGGCCTGTTTCTGAGAGCCCACCGCCACGCCGATGCCCTTACCAACTCGACCGGCGGTCGGCCCCCCTCATGGTGGTGAACAGGCGCCCTTGGTCCGGTTCAGCACACGTCCTGACACCACCTCATCATCGCGCGAATGGAAGATCACGTCACGCCATGCGGCAAACATCTCATCGATGTCGCTCTTCCGTTGTGAAGGGACTGTCTAGATATCGGTTCTGTCGCAGATTCGGTGGTGACGGACAATGATATCAGGTCACGCTGAGTTGTGATAGACGTCGACGAGTTGGTGCAGACGGTGTTCTCAGGGCTATCGCCGCTGGTGGTGGAGGACATAGCGGACCAGGGTGAGCAGATTCGGGTACGGGCGCGAACCCCGAACGGCTCTTCTGCCGCCTGCCCGACCTGTGGAGCCGGGACAACTCGCGTGCATGGCTATCACGAGCGCACTCTGGCCGATGTCGCGGTGGACACACGTCGCGTGCTGGTGATGGTGCGGATCCGCCGCATGGTCTGCCCGACCCGCGGCTGCCGCCAGACCTTCCGGGAGCAGCTGCCCGGCGTGCTGGAGCGCTACCAACGCCGCACGCCCCGCCTGGCCTCACAGATCGGAGCGGTGGTCCGCGAACTGGCCGGCCGTGCCGGCGTGCGCCTCTTGTCCGCGATGGCCGTGCACCTATCCCGGCATACCGCCCTGCGGATCCTGTTACGCCTGCCCCTGCCACCGCCGCGCGTACCCCGGGTGCTGGGAGTGGACGACTTCGCCCTGCGTCGGCGCCACCGCTACGCCACCGTGCTGATCGACGCCGAGACCCGAGAGCGCATCGACGTTCTACCCGGCCGCACCGCCGATGTGCTGGAGGCGTGGCTGCGCACCCATCCCGGAGTGCAGATCGTGTGCCGAGACGGCTCGGGCGCCTACGCCGAAGCGATCCGCCGCGCCCTGCCTGACGCCGTCCAGGTGACTGATCGCTGGCATCTATGGCACAACCTCGGTGAGGCCGTCACCAAGGAAGTCGCCACACATAGTGCCTGCTGGGCCAAGGCTGGGCCCCCGATCAAAGACGGCAAACGCGCCCAGACCACCCGCGAGCGCTGGCAGCAGGTCCACGACCTGCTGGGCAAGGGAGTCGGCCTGCTGGAGTGCGCCCGCCGCCTCAATCTGGGCCTCAACACCGTCAAACGCTACGCGCGCGTGTCTGAACCCGAACGCCTGCAACGCGCCCCGCAGTACCGGCCGACCCTCGTCGACCCCTACCGCGACCACCTCAAACGCCGCCGAACCGACGACCCCGCCGTCCCCGTCCTGCACCTGTTCAACGAGATCAAAGCCCTCGGCTACCCGGGCAGCTTCAATCTCCTCTACCGCTACATCACCCAGGGCCGGGTTGAAGCCGACCGCCTACCCATCTCCCCACGCCGCCTCGCCCGGCTCCTGCTCACGCGGCCCGACAACCTCAAAGACGAGCGTCGCCGGCTGCTCAACGAGCTCACCACGGCCTGCCCCGAGATGATCGACCTGGCCGGGCTCGTCCGCGACTTTGCCGACCTGCTCCGGCCGAGCAAGGGCAACGCCGACCGCCTCAGCACGTGGATCACCACTGCCCGCACCGCCGACCTCCCTCACGTGCACGCCTTTATCCGCGGCCTCGACCAGGACCGCGACGCCGTCCACGCGGCCGTCGCTCTGCCGTTCCACAACGGCGGCACCGAAGGCGTGAACACCATGACCAAGCGCATCATGCGCCAGATGCACGGCCGCGCCGGCTTCACGCTGCTCCGCCACCGCATCCTGTTGGCCTAACGCTCCGTCACCACCGAAAGAGAGACAGAGCCGTTATCTAGACAGTCCCGAGTTCCAGCGCCGGATGTCGGAGCTGGGCCGCCTGCTGGGCCATTGATCTCTTCTGCTTGTTCGTTCACGGTCTGGGATCAACCGTGCGTAGCAGATTGAGTAGCCCGTCGATGGCCCGGTACTGATCTCGAGAGAGCGGGTCCGGGGTGAAGTGCATCAGGTCGTTGCGAATCTCGCGAACCTCGTTTAGATGGTTGAGGACAAGCTGGTGATCGAGCTGCCACCCTAGAAGTGACCAACGTTGTGGATCTTTCAGAAGGAAGAGATAGTCACCGAAGGTAAGATCCGCAGCTCGGTGCACCTTCGATTTGCGGTGTGGTTGTACGGCGTCTCTGAGGTCGTCCACGGTGAATACTTCGTCGGTGACGCGTCGGAGTCTGTTTTCGGCTTCTTCGATAAGGACGAAGGGGCGTGCGAGGCTTCCGAACTGGCCGGTGAGGTCGGCGGCGGTGAGGATGCCAGTGACGTGCACACGATCGGCGTCGCGCACGAAGATGAAGCCGTCGGCGTAGATGGCCTCGATTTGATCGAGGAGAAGCGCGTCATGGTCCACGACCCGGGCCGACGTAATGGCGCTTTGAAGGGAGGGCTGACTCGTGGCGATGTGAGCGCGGCCGATGGACTCCCAGCTGAGAGCTCCGCGGTAGGTGCCGTCGGTGTCGATTACAGCGATCTGAGAGAACCGGCGTTGCAGCATTAAGGTCTTGGCGTAGGTCAGGGTGACTGTGCTGGGCACGGAGACGAGCGGCGTGGGCAGGCTGCCTAGGCGCAGGCTCATGTGCTCGGGTTCTGAGACGTCCTCGGTGTTGGCGGTGTCGTCGATAGTGGTGGCGCCGGAGCCGGGTTCGGTGCCGAGGGGAATGAGGGCGATCTCGTCGCCTACTGAGCCTTCAGTGAAGGGCGGACGGGTCGTCAGTCCTTTGTTGGCCAGGTCGGCTCTGATAGTGGCGATGACGGGGCCAGTACGCCGCCGTTGGCCCCAGTGCTCCAGCAGACTGCGGATGGTCAGCCGGCGTGGACTGGCGGGGTCTCGAGAAGCCGCGTCTTCGAGGAGTTCATCCGCGCTGGTAACTTCTTCCTCGCCCGCCAAGCCGGGATCAACGCCGGTGTCGGCGATGGCGGCGATGCGGCCTGCGGCGTTGTTGCGCGTCAGTCCGCAGACGGTTAGCAGCGAACTCAGGCTGGCGCGCAGGTCGGGTCGGATGGCTGTTAAGGGCACGTCGCTGCGGAGCCAGTCGACCTTCCGCACCTGTTGGAAGTCTTCAGACTCGTGTGGACGATACTCGTAGGGGCCGGTGACTCTGCCGATGGCGAGGTGGCCGGCGGGCGACTTCAGGGGCATGGTTACTAGGTCGCCGATGCGGATCTCGGTGGTGAATCGCCAGAGTTGCCCGGTCCAGTTGGGGATGACGTTCGGGGCCGCTGCTGGGAATGCCAGGCGTAGTGCCTGGGACAGCTGTTCTCTATTCGGATAGCGGCTGAGGTCTCCGGCCTCATGCCATCCAACGATGACCAGCCCCTCTTGCAGCGCCCGCGTCTCGCGTTGCCCTTCCCGGCCACCGCGGATCATCCATGCTCGTGGCTCGGCAACCGGCCGGACGTCTTCGTGCATCCATCGGCCCCTCTCTGGACTGAGTATCCAGAACCTGCCAGATGTATGACGATGAAACAAGAGGGAAATCGGATTGTCCTGAATTGTGGGCTTTAGTCACTGTATGGACGGGCGGCATCGGCGCCGATAGAACTAGGCTCAGTTCGCGAGCCAGCCGAGGTTGATGCTAAACGTCTTGCGATGTTGACGATCCCATGAGGCGAAGACGGCGACAAACTCCGTCATTATCAGGTAGAGCTGGAACGAGCGGATTGGAGTCCATAACGGCCTTCGGTGTTCCAGCGTAGGCTTTCCCGCCTAACAATTCTGCATCGCCTGGATTTGAGGTCGTAGGTCATATGGATCACCTCGTCGACCAGGAGTCGGGGAAGTTGATGCACGGACACTGCGCCGTCCGCATGACGAAGCTCAGATGCCTGGATCAAGGCGCGCGATGGTGTCTAGCGGTCGGTCGACTTTCCCCTGACTGGGGATGCTAGATCGCTCTACACTTGCCGATCGTGGACTGGATCGAACGGGTCGCCGAGATGCGGCGCTGGACCAGAGGCGGCGAGCGCGCCCCGCATAAGCCGCTCCTTCTCTTGTACGCGCTGGGGCGTTTTCAGCAGCACGGCAACCAACCCATCCACTTCAGCGCCGCTGAGGCCGAGCTGAAGAAGCTGCTCAAGGAGTACGGTCCACCCCGCGACACCAGTCCCGGTTACCCATTTCACCATCTGACGAACGACGGCCTCTGGCTTGTCAACACCCGCCATGGCGCGGGCAGCCCCGGTCCAGAACTGGGCCGCCTTCGAGACAGCCAGGCCACCGGCCGCCTGCACCCCGATCTGGCACGCGCCCTGTCGGAGGAGCCCAGCCTGCTGGGGCGAATCGCCCGCTTTCTCCTGGACGCCAACTTCGCCCCGTCTCTGCACGCCGACCTGTGCCTGCTGGCCGGCCTGGACCTGGAGGCGCTCGACACCGTCAGAGAGATCCGAAAGGCTGTGCGCCGTGATCCGGGCTTCCGCGACCGGGTCCTCATGGCGTACGAATACTGCTGCGCGTTCTGCTCTTACGATGGCTGGCTGGATGGCACGGTGGTGGGTTTGGATGCGGCGCACGTGCGCTGGTGGGCTTTCGACGGGCCCGACGACATGTCGAATGGGCTTTGCCTGTGCGCCATCCACCACAAGCTGTTTGACAAGGGCGTCCTTGGATTGACCAAGGAGCGTACCATTGCCGTTTCGGCCAAGTACGTGGGCCGGTCGGACGCATCCCGCGCCATGGTGCTCTCCCTGGCCGGCCGCCCTGCTAGGAATCCTCAGCCTGGCCTGGACGCAGTCGAACAGGGACACATTGGCTGGCACAATAGTCAGGTTTTCCGCTCGCCCGCCCGCCTCTGAGGCCGTCGCCAGTGCGGTCCGTAACTTGTGCCTGCCGAAACCCTTAGCGTGCAGGTCAAGCGGCATACGAGTATTTGTGGAGGATTCCGCCAAGCCAGGCTCCTTGGCGTGAGCTCAGATGTCCGCCAGGCCAGAGGTCAGAATCTTATTGCGATAGGCATGGTGCATCACCAGATGGGGATCACCTCGTGGGAGCCCGTGCAGGGGCACGGCACCTGACGCGATAGAGGAAGATCGGGAACATGCCGATATTCATGCCGTCCATGGACCGGTGCCCCTTCTGCGACTACCTCGCCGGGCTGCACCCCGTCACCATCTTGGAACAGGGGGAGCAGGTTGCCATTCTGGTCACCCGTTGGCAGCGTGGACAAGGGCATGTGCTGGTGATCCCGATCGCTCACCGTCCGACAGTCATGGACCTTGGGCTTGATCCGGTTTGACGGACATCTGAGATCAGGGGCTCGTCCCCGGAAGGATGTCCATGATGGAGAGCATGGGGAAGAAGAAGCCGCGTCCTCGCCGCTCGTTCACGCCGGAGTTCAAAGCCGAGATCGTCGAGCTGTGCCGGCGCGGTGACCGCTCGGTCGGGCAGGTGGCCAAGGACTTCGACCTGACCGAGACCGCAGTGCGCCAATGGATCCGCCAGGCCGAGGTCGACGCCGGTCAGCGGGACGGGCTGACCAGTAGCGAACGCCAGGAACTGGAGGCGTTGCGCCGGGAGAACCGGCGGCTGCGCGAGGACGTCGACGTCCTCAAGCGAGCGACAGCTTTCTTCGCCAAGGAGACCCGGTGAACGTGCACCCGTTCATCGAGGCGGAGAAGCAGGGCGGTCACAGCGTCAAGCGGGCGTGTGAGCTGCTGGGAGTCTCCCGTGCCGCCTTCTACGCCCGCCGCTGTGGCGTGCCAGGGCCCCGCGCGATGCGCGATGCGGAGCTGGCCGAGCGCATCGCCGAGGTGCACGCGCGCTCACGAGGCAGCTACGGCGCGCCGCGCGTCCATGCGCAACTGCAGCAGGACGGGCGGCGGTGCGGGAGGCGGCGAGTGGCCCGGCTGATGCGTGCGCTCGGCCTGGCGGGACGGTATCGGCGCCGCCGGCGGCAGACCACCATCCCCGACCCGAGCGCCGACACCCGGCCGGACCTGATCGTCCGAGACTTCACACCCGATGCGGCAGCCATCGATACCCGCTGGTGCGGCGACATCACGTATATCCCGACGGAGGAGGGCTGGTTGTATCTGGCCACCGTCATCGACATCGCCTCGCGCCGGGTGGTGGGCTGGGCGACGGCCGATCACCTGCGCACCGACCTGGTCGCCGAGGCCCTGCGCCAGGCTTGTGCACGCCGCCGCCCCACCAAGCCGGTGATCTTTCATTCGGACAGGGGCTGTCAGTACACCAGCGCCGCCTACGCCGCCCTGGCTGAACGGCTTGGGGTGCGGCTGTCGGTCGGACGCACGGGCCAATGCTGGGACAACGCGCTTGCCGAGTCGTTCTTCGCCACCATCAAGGGCGAGCTTCTCGACGCCCAGCCCTGGCCCACCCGCGCGGCCGCCCGCAGCGCGATCTTCGAGTTCATCGAGGGCTGGTACAACCTGCACCGCTTGCACAGCAGCCTGGGCTACCGTAGCCCCGCCGACTACGAGGCTGCCGCAGCAGCCTGAACACCACAACGATGGTGTCCGTCAAAGCGGAACAAGCTCACCTGGCCCCAGCAGAGGAGCAGCCATTGATGAACGCTGTGCGGCGGGCGGCCCGGGCCATCACAACCGCCTATGATGCCAAAGGCATCGCCGTCTGGCAGAACAACGGAGTGCCCGCGCGCACCAGACCGTTCCTCATGTTCACTTTCATGTCGCCGGCACTCTGCCCGAAGGCGGCACGCAGGCGGGCGATGTCCCTTGTCTCGACCTCGAAGAGACCGACCAGATCGCCAAGCGTCTCAGCTCTCACCTCTGAGGGACCCGCCGGGGGATGAGATCCCGTGGGCCCTGGCATGACGCCTCGTATGCGGCTATTCGGCGCGCAGCATGCTATGAGACGGCAATCCGACGAGGATGATTGACCGTTCCATCGCCTGATCTTGCTTCCAACGGCATTTGTTCAGGGGACAACGCCCACCGACTGATCTTGCCTCATCAGGGGGGCGGGATGCCCGATTCTCGTGACGGAGCACCAGCAGCTCAACAATCTTGGGCAGATCAGAGGAGAGCAGCACCGCCAACAAGCCGAACGAGCCTCTCACCAACCGATAGACAAGCGACAACAGCACCTGGCGATGGTCACAGTCATCGCCCTGATCGCGCAGAGGACCTAACAGATCACAATACGAAACCGTACTTCCGGGCGGAACATGGCCGGAAGCGCGGCGAGAAGGGCCCGGCCCTAGGGTGCGAATCTCACTATGGTGTCGGCGCCGAGGTGGCGTACAAGGACAGCTGGTCAGGTAGACCACGTGATAGAGCGCAGCGGATCATCCTGCCGTACCCGCTTCCGTCTTACGGGCGACCGGGGCTCGCGCACGCCACGCGAAGCCGTCGCAGAGTCATGACCTGGACGGACGTGCCTATCAGCAGGCGCAGTGCTATGTCATGCCGTGAAGCGGCGGCGGAGAGCTCTGAAGGCCATCCGCGCGGACCGTGTGCGTAGGAGAAGCGCGATGAGCACTAGACAGACTCCTACTACGGTGGCTAGGAGCCATGGTTGATCGGTCCCCAGGACCTGCAGGAGCGCAAGGGCGATGCCAGCGGGGACAGTAACGAGGGTGAATACGACTACGGCGCTGTTGACGTGCCGGTTCTCGTCGTCGCGGGTGAGCCGGTTGAAGTCGCTGATCTCGGTGAGCATCTGCTCGAACCGATCCCGAAGCGCGTGCTGGCGCTGATAGGCGGTTAGCAGGCGGTTAGGTGCACCATGTGGGGTGAGGTGTTGCGCCCACAGCTGGTGGCGGAAGAGGCTGACTTCGCGTTCGAGCCCGGCCATCGTCGCAGACAGCGCGGAGTCGAGTGCGGCGGCCATGCGCTTCTCCAGATGGGTGAGCCCCTGCTTCTGAAGCATGCCGAGCAGGACAGCGTCCAGGTAGATCGAGCGCAGGTAAAGCTCCGCGTAGCAGTAGAACGGGTCGTCCTGCCCGCGGTCGGAACGGACGCCGACTACGCCCATCCCATCTCGCAGGACGATGGCCTGCCAGTCGCTGGAGAGCCGGATGATCTCGTTGTCTGCAGGTTCGAGGTTCTTCGGGTCAGGAGGGTAGTCGGCCAGGTTAGTCCGAGAGGCGAGAGCCCACAGCCACTGGCAGGCAGGTGGCCAGCGCCAGTAGCGAGGTTGCCGGTACAGGCGCGGCAGGCCGTTCCGTGCTGAGGTGACGAAGGCGATGGTGAAGGGGCGGATACCTGGCTCGATCGTGATTTGTCCGCCGACGAGCTCCTGCGGGTCGAAATCGGCGGGTAGGGCGTCTCTGCGCCGTGCCAGTGCGCGCAACAGAGCAATGGGAGTTCCCTGCCTGAGCCGCAGGTGGATCGCCACCAGCCCGCAGGCGTCCGGCTTGTCGGTCACGCGAAGTGCTTCAATGCCGGCGATCTCGCCGTGGGCGGTGAGGCGGCGAGAGGCGTCGTGCCAGCGTCTGGCGTGTGCCGCGTCACCGTACAGCACGCGGGCCGCCTTGGCACTGTAGTACTCACTGCGGGCTTCGGCGGTGGAGCGGACCTGGCCATGCTGGAGGACCAGCGGCCCCGGCTCCCACGCAGGTGCGGCAGGGAAGCGGGCCTCATAGACGACGATCAGAGTCTGGCGTACCAGCCGGGTCACTAGTAGTAGTCCTCGATGTCCGGGAGGTCCAAGCGGATGACGTAGCAGGCATGCTCTGAGTCCTCCGGGGCCTCCAGGAACCGCACCCGTTCGCCGGTCCGAATGGTCCGAAACCCCTCAGTCACGATGTCGGCGTACATGAAGGAGTGGTGTGTGCCCGTGTCGGCGTCACGGACGATGTAGGTGCCCTGGCGCCCGCCCTGCCCGCTGCCGTGCGGCATGCGATCAACGATGTAGCCGAACCGCTGCCCACCGCTCTCGGCGAGCCCTTCCCCGCTCATCACAGCTCCTCGACGCAACGAAAACCGACCGCATTGCTACATCCCCGCCGCCGCGCCAGGCCCTTGGAGGAAGTTTGCAGCGCCCGATAGGGGTTGTCATAGGAGCCGCCGCAGATGACCACCTCGTTCAAATCTTCCAGTACGGTGCCGGTGATCTCCCAGACGTTTCCGGCCATCTCCCGGATGCCGAACGGGGAGACATTGCCAGGATGTGCGTCGACCGGACTGGGCATGGCCTGGCTCAGCCTCCCGAGATCGAGTTCCTCCCGCCACGCCTCGTAGGTGATCAGTGCACGCCCGCTCCAGGAGTCCGCGCTGCTAACAATGCCAAGATCGATCTCGTCCCCCCAGGGGAACAGCCGGCCGTCGGTCCCGCGGGCGGCAGCTTCCCACTCCAGGGAGGTGGGCAGGCGCTTGCCTTCGAAGCGGGCAAAGGCATAGGCGCTCCAGTAGTTGATGCAGACCGCCGGATGATCCTCGTACGCCGGGTCGGTGAAGTACTCCTGAACCTTGAGGCGTTCCTGCCAAGGCTCGTGGGAGAACTCTTCGGGTTTGTCCGGGTGGTCCCACTGCCGTGAACCGTACCGGCGGACCGCCTCCAGGAAGCGGTTGTAGCGGCCGACCGTAACGGGAAAACGATCGAAGCGGACGCTTTGCCTGACGCGCTTGAGCATCAAGTGATGGCTCGGTCCGACCAGGTAGACCCCGGCCGGCAGGACACAGTCCTCCGCCGGGGCTTCCTGGTGGCCCCTGCGATGGAGAAACTCGCGAACCTGCTCAGTCAGACGCGAGGCCACCCCGAGGGACGCTTCTCGATTGGCCGCATCGCGGAGGAACTCTGCAGCCAGCAGCTCCTGGTAAGCACTGTGGGCGAAGGAGACCGCAGAGGGACCCGCGAGCCGGAACAAGGCCCGCAGCCGGAAGGCGTCGTAGGTGAGCCGCCCGCCGTCGAACAACTCGATACCCAGATCATTGACGAGGTCGACGAAGGTGAAGACCGTACGGCCGTGTAGGAAGGCCAGCCCGAAGTACGCTGTGATCGACGGCAGAGCGGACCTCAGCCCCGCCGAGTCACCGACCCGGGTGATGTGCCGCCAGGCCAGCTCGGCCAGGTGCGGGAGACGCCGGTCACGGTCGAGATCCAGATCCTCAGCCAGCCGTACTTCCAGGGGCGAGGCGGCATCGGTGGCGTCATGCAGGCGCAACGCCGAAAAGCGCGGCACGAGCAACGGATTCACACCTTGCGCGTGAAGCTGCTGAACCAGTTTCTCCGACACCAGTGAAGTGCCGTCCAGCAGCCGCCGCACCTGGGGAGAGTCCTCCAGGAAGGAGACCCGGGAGGTGGTGATGACCGCCGACTCCGCCGACAGGACCTGGGCGATCTCGCTGAACAGCTCCAGGAATCCTGCCTGGGTCGTCGACGGCACCGCCTCATCAATGCCGTCCAGCGCGCAGAGCACCGAGCCGGAACGGGCGAAGTAGTGGAACACCTCGAAAACGTACGCACTCTCCACGGCCATGTACGGCGTGAGGACGCGCGTGACGAACTCGCGGAAGGCCTCGTCCGGCCGCTTGAGGCTCATGTCGAAGTAGAAGCGGTACCGCCGTCGGCTCGCCGCGACCGAGCGGGCAACCAACTGCTTGAGCAGCGTCGTCTTGCCGCTGCCCGATCGGCCGACGATGAGCAGGTTCCCGCCCGAAGCCGCCACCTCGTCCAGCAACTGGTCGGCCGCACCTACCCGGGAGATCCGCTGCTCGCCCGTTCGCTCGTCGGTGGTAAGCAGATCACCGGAGAGACTCAGTCGCCCCGCATCCAGCAGTTGCGGGTAGGCGCCGACGATATCTGCCAGATGCCGGTCCAGGTCGACGAACGCATCCATGAACCGGTCATAGGCGAGCATCCGGTAGTCACCACCCAGCGGGCTCGGCACCTGGCTAATGCCGTTCTCCTCCAGGATCAGGAAGCGAGTGAGCTTGGGCAGCCGAGTCTGCAACAGTTCGCCATCGGTGGTCTCCAGGACCTGGACCACATCATCGACGTTCCTGCTCAGCAGCAACTCGACATACTCGCTGCGCAGTCCTCGCTCACGAAAAAACAGCTGATAAACCGTGTTGCGGGAGAGCTCGAACCGCTTGACCGGCTGGAAACCCAGCGTGAGATACAGCCCCGCGAGAAACTCAGCCTTGGCGGCCACCTCGGGGGCAAGCTTGGGCACGTCCCCACTCAGGACGCCGCTGCCGGTGCTGCTGAACCACGCCAGCACGCTCAGCAGCCGACGGACAGCAGTGAGCCCGTCCTCCTCGGCTATCTCATACCCGTCATGGGCGGACCTGTTCCGCAGCCGCTGGATGTCGCGGAGGGAATCCAGGACCGTACTGCTACGGATGTACGGCTGTGCCCCCTTGATCAGCTCGCTCAGCGCCTTTCCGCCGGGGTCACCGGGTACGTTGTGGTGCCGCCAGAGCTGCTTGAGGATCCGTTCGGTGATCTTTCCGACCAGGGCGATGGCGTTCTCGGGATATCCGTCGCCGAGGGACTTGATTGGGCGCTCGAAGTCCAGACCGAGATGCCGGGCGACCCTGGAATGATCATCCAGCTCGTTCTTCAACTGGAACAAGCGAGTGTCGAACTCAACGCTCACGCTGCCGTCACCTCTTCGTCCCGAGAACGAAGGCGAACCGATCCAGGAAATGCACCTCGGAACCGGGATGCTCGCGGAGGATCTCGGAGATCCCGGCCTCGATCTCGGCGTCGCTGAAGCTGGACAGCAGTGACATGTACCGGTCGCGGACCATCCGCGTGTAACGCTCGACGGTGAACGTGAGTGGGAACGCATCGTAGGTCAGCTCGGCCTGAAGACCGCTGCGGTCCATCGCGGCGGCCACGTCTTCCGGGTCGGGTTGCCGTTCTTGGAAGAGCGTCAGCGCTGCCTCGAACAACGGGTAGTCGATGGTCGTCGGAAGCATGACGACGAGGATCCGCCCGCCCGGCCTCAGAAGGCGAGCCAGGCCAGCGAGAACATGCGGCGGATCTGCAACGTGGTGAAGGACCTCCTTGAGAAGGATCGCGTCGTAGCCGTCATGAGGCGGCGTGATCCGGCCTTCGGCGAGGTCCTCGGCTCCCGCGCACAGCGGGATCAAACCCTCGTCGGCGGGGAGTTGCTCCAGCATCGCTGGGGAGGGATCGGCGCAAACCACCGTGCCGGTGTGCTCGCCCAGACCGCGAGAGTAGAGGCCAGTCCCACACCCAAGATCCAACATCAGATCCCTAGAGCTGAGACTCAATCGGCCGAGAATGCCATCAGTCATCCACCGGATGAACTCCGGACTGTAGGCCCAATTCTCGTCGTACCTGTCCGCCAGGCGATCGTAATGAGCCCGCGTGACATCTTGCCGCACGAGACGTTCCCTCCAAGCCGAGGCACCAGGGCAAGACTCAGCATCCGACGGCCGGCAGCGTCAGTCAAGGAACGGCTGATTCCCAAACGAGGTTCAGCCATTGATGTCGGAAATCTTCCCTGTCATTCCAGCTATCTCCTCAGTTCAAGATCGCCGTAAGTGTCATCTACCAGCAGAAGCGGACACTTCACCCTCGCTGGCGCCCTGTCTGCGCATCTATGCAATCGCATGGCCTATTCAGCTGCGCACGAGTCCTTGCCACTTGTCCCACCTCCACCCTTCACACTGCGCGACGACAGACGCTGCGCCACGACAAACGCGCCAGCTAGAGCCCACAGTCGATCAGGATGATCTCAGGGCAAGTGTTCGGAGTCCGGGAGATACAAGTTGAGTCGGGTCAGCTCGCCACACGAGGTCGCCGCGTGCAGGCGGGTCGCATAGGCAAGATGGGGTACGGCTCATCGCGTCAGGTCTTGAGTGGTGGGAGGCGGTGGACGGTCAGCCGGATGGAAAGGGCGGCCATCCCCACATCGAGGTTTGACGTGGCGACCAACGGCGGACACGCTTCGGATGGCCTTGGAAAGACCGGTTTGATGCCGGCGAGTGCGGCGCTACCAACGTCCAACATGAGCTGGAGACACGCATCTCGGACAACATGCGTTGGATGAGGGGTACACCGTAAACGAGATCACAAAACGTGATCCGTGGTCAGTGCACTCAGGTCAGCCATTCGCTGCCCCAAAGCCCCTTCTCGCCGGATGTAGGGCTCTATGCTTGCAATGCCCCACCTCCTCCCGGGCCACTTACATGGCTCCTCTTGGGGACGGTCGGCAGTTCCATATCCGGTGCCGGAAGCGATCTAATCGTGCCAGAGTGATGCGCATGATTCCCGCACGCGTCCCTGACGAACCACCGCTCACCTACGCCGACAGCTTCGACATACCGGTCCTATTCCGTAAGGGACCTGCGAGGAAGCCCACGAGGCAGTTGCGGACGGCCAAGCATGAGCTGTGGGTGGGGTCGGGCGGGTTCCCAGTGGCCGACGGATGGTACGTCTCGACCACCACTTGGCGGGAGATCATCAAGGCCGCTGTTGAGGTCGGTCGCGACGTCGCCCCACACCTGCAGAATCAGCCGCGATATGCGCACGGGGAACTCGTTGCACGGGTTGCCCCTCTGTACGCCTATCTCGGTACGCATTCCGTCAAGCCACAGCACCCCGTGCGAGGCACCATGAACCGGCGTCTGACCCTTAACCCGGTGTACGCGTACGGCACCGAGCGCAGCGCGAAGAACGCAGCCGCCTACCGGCTGGGGATGACGATGACCGAGTGGGCCTGCCGCTCGCTGCTGGGCCTCGGTCAGACCGGGCATCTCGAACTTGGTGGCCCGATCCCCGCCCTGAGCAACACGTTCAAGAACCCGAAGAACAAGCTGCCCGACCTGTGGGGGCAGCACGATGCAGAGGGCCTGTACTGGCTGATCGAGGCCAAGGGAGGCGATGTGGGCCTCAGTATGCTCCGCAAGGGGTGGGAGCAACTGGCCGCCGGCAGCAAGATCTTCAGCTCGTACACCCACCGCATCGTCCTGGTCGGAGCGTCCGTGCGGCCCGGAGACGACCTCTTCCTCACCATCGACCACGACCTGCACCTCGGACGGCCGCCGCTCACGCCAGCCGGATCCGGCCTCAACGGTGAGTCGGCGATCGAAGTAGGTAATCTTGAAGACCGTCTCGACGACAGCGACGATGCGCTCATTGGTGCGGCCCGCGCCCAAATGCTTACCTATCTGGCACTGCGCTCCGCTCCCGTCTCGCAACTGCGCACCGTCCCCCTTCCTGCCGAGCGCGCGTCCCGTCGTCGGCGCTCCGGGTTGACCATGCCCCTGGAAGGTGATGACCTCACCCACGCCATGCGGGCTGACGTCCGCAGAGCAGCGACCTACTACACCGATGGGCACGCCCTGCGCGCCAGGCTTCGTTCCATGGGCCACGACGACTTCCTCACTTGCCGGATTCCCGGAACTGAGGTGCATCTTGGTATGTCCCGGAAGCTGTTCGCCGCCTGCGAGCGCCTCCACGAGGAAGACCTCGCCATCGCCCAGCGGACCCCGGGGCTCCGTGCCGAGGACCAGCCGGCCGATGACCAGGAACTCAGCGACGACGATCAGGAAGAGCAGCGGCTCAGCCAGCGACGGATCTTTCGCGAGCGGCAGGAAGAAGCGCGCCCTCGGCTGCGCCCCCTGCTTCGAGGTGCCTACGAGCGGGGAGCGACAAGCGAGTGGAGTGATCTGCTGCGCCGTCCTCAGGAGCCGGAACTCGATCTGGAAAGCAACGAGGGACTCCTCGAAGCGGCGACGCCGGAGACGTACCTGGCTGTTAGCCGCTATAGCCTGCCTCCGGCGCGCGCCTAGATGTACTCAGCCATCAGATTGGTTGCGCACGGGGTCTTCCAGGGCGCAGTTTCCTGAACTACTGCTCGTGTCCGGGGGCGGCCAGGACGCTTCGGCGGATGGGTCTAGCGGCGCGACAGCAGTCGGTGACGCCAGCGCAGCACCGTCGACGGCGGAGGCCGGCCACGATGCTTTCGGGAGTCCGTGACAGCGCGGCGACCTGATGCCGCAGCACCACGAACTCAATGTCCTTGCTGCGGTCGGCGCGGCCGAGCCGGACCAGCAGTTGCAGGACGCGTCCGAAGCTCACGGGGAGCGAACGCCGCCACGCCACCACAGGATGCCTTACAGCGTGCTGTGTTTGAGCCGCGTCGCTACAGGTCAACCACTTCGGCGATCGAAAATCCGTACCCAACACACCGCAGCAAATGCCGTAGAAGTAGAGATTCGCAGATCCTTTTCGGCGCACCTGAGCGTTGATGACGGATTTGCACAGTTTTGCAATACAACGGCAACGCCAGTCTGGGCTATGATTGGCCCGACCCGCTAGGAAGAGGCGCTGCGAAGCCTCTTGATGGGTGTGTGCCCAAACCGATGTATATGGTTACAACGACACAAATTCTTTCGGCAAAGTACGCATAAGACCAGGTAGCCCAAGGGCGCACGGCTACCAGACCCCGCTGTCACGAGCGGGACCCACCCAGATTGACCAGACTGGGTTGGGGTCGGTTGCGGCTGCGCCTCCTCCGATCTCGATCCAGGCTCGATCGAGATCGAGGAAAGATGAGCACAGCCGGTCAGGTTACCCTCGCGTTATGCATCGCGGCGATCATTGGACTCATGGCGGCGCTTGTGAAGACAATCGACAGCCGGGCACAATTCCTGGCTGCTGCCGCCTGGGCTGGACCCACCTTCGGGGCCGTGTCGGTGCTCGCTATGGCAATCGTTGCCCTCGGCCGGTAAGGCTCGGGCGAGTACCAAGGCAGCACCAGCTCGCGAGGCGCGGTTGCGCAAGCACGCCACGCAATTCGCATCGCTGGCGTTGGGGCAGCCCTGCTCCGGCCACGCCGACCGCCTCGACGCGTGGATCACCACCGCCCGCGCCGCCGATCTGCCTCATCTGCACACCCTCATCTGCGGCCTCGACCAGGACCGCGATGCTGTCAATGCGGCCGTCACCCTGCCTCTTCACAATGGCGGGACCGAAGGCGTGAACACCAAGACCAAACGCGTCATGCGGCAGATACATGGCCGGGCCGGCTGTACGCTGCTCCGCCATCGCATCCTCCTGGCCTACCACTCCGTCACCACCGAGAGAGCCAGAGCCGAACCTGAGACAGAGCTTTGTTCCTACACTCCCGGCGGTCGCCGTGGCTTACTGTCGGCCACGCCTACTACTGTCTTCATCTACGGTACGGTCGTCCTGATTGCGGGGGACCGGCATTGTGTTGGAGCACGGGCTAGGACGGAGTGGCGCGGACATGTCATTGGAGGTTGTCTACGGGCAGAGCCGCAACCGGACAGCCGCGCAGGGGCTTGCCAACAAGCTTCGCTCGGTGGTGCAAGACGGCACCGTTTATCTAGCCTATCCCGTTCTCGCGACTGCCGACGAACGTGTTGACGTTGACGCGCTCCTAGTCAGCCAAGAGTACGGCCTTGTGGCCTTCCTCCTAGCCGACGAGGTACCGACCGCGGAGACCTGGCCTGAGGTCATAGCGCAGCAAGACCGGCTCTACGCAGCGCTTGAGACACACCTCGGGCGCCATGAAGGATTGCGTGCCGGTCGGCGTCTGGCGGTAATCCCGAGCACCGCCACGATCTTTCCTCGTCCTGTTCGCGGTCTACCGCCAAGTGTCGACGGTTTCTATGGACAGATGGATGATCTGCCCACGTTTCTGGCGACTCTGACGCCCCTCGAGCCGGCTCGGGAGCGTGCGCTGCAGGCCGCCTTGCAGCGCGTTACGACGATCAAGCCGCCCAAACGGCGGGCAAAGGTCGAGAAGGCATCCTCGCGTGGCGCCACCATGAAGGAGCTAGAGCGCAACATCGCGAACCTCGATCATTGGCAGAAGATGGCAGCCATCGAGAGTCCAGAAGGCCCTCAGCGCATCCGTGGCCTCGCCGGATCGGGTAAGACCGTTGTGCTGGCACTCAAGGCGGCGTATTGGCATGCCCAGCACCCCGACTGGCGTATCGGTGTGACCTTTCACAGTCGTGCGCTCTACCAGCAGTTCGCAGACCTTATAACCCGCTTCACCTTCGAACACAGCAATGACCAGCCTGATCCTGAGTACTTGCAGGTCATGCATTCGTGGGGTGGATTCGGCCGTCCCGGCATCTACAGCGTTATCGCGGGAGCCCTCGGTGAGACGCCAAGGGACTGGGCATACGCTCAGGGGCGCTTCGGCAGGGATGACGCGTTCCAGGGAATCTGTCGTGAGCTTCTTGAGATTGCTCGTTCACGACCCGTGACACCCATCTTTGATGCAGTTTTAATCGATGAGGCTCAAGACCTCCCCCCTGAATTCTTTCAGCTTGTCTATCTATTCGTAAAGAACCCCAAGCGTATCGTCTGGGGCTACGATGAGCTCCAGAAGCTTTCAGAGTCCGCGATGCCTGACACTGACGAACTGTTTGGTAGAGGTCCAGACGGTGACAGTCTCGTGAGCCTGGAGTCACCTCCGGACGGTCCGCAGAGAGATATCGTTTTGCCAATCTGCTACCGAAACACGCCCTGGTCCTTGGCGACTGCGCATGCGCTAGGTCTCGGTGTGTATCGTAACGGTGGGTTGTTGCAGCACCCGGACGCTCCCACTCTGTGGCAGGACATCGGATACGAAGTGGTCCACGGACAGTTGCTGCCAGGTGAGTCTGTCACCTTGAAACGCCGTGCAGACAGTGTTCCTTTCTACTTCAACACACTTCTCAACCCTAGTGACGCGCTAAGCATCCACTCTTTCAACACCGAGTTGGAGCAGGACGCTTGGGTGGCAGATCAGGTTGCAATCAACCTCACCGTCGACGAACTGGAGCCGGACGACATCGTCATCGTCTTGCCGGACACGTATCGTGCAAGGTCCAGAGCTCCTAGGTTGATGCGTGAGCTCAGTAGGCGAGGTATCTCTTCTCATCTCGTAGGTGTAAATACCAGCACGGATGAGTTTTATCGGTCAGACTCGGTGACCATCGCGCACATTTTCCGCGCCAAAGGTAATGAAGCCCCGATGGTCTACGTTGTAGATTCCCAATATGCCGATAGCACCGTTAATCTTGTCACACGGCGCAATACCCTATTCACCGCTATTACTCGCAGTCGTGCCTGGGTGCGGGTGGCTGGATGGGGGGAGGGAATGAACGTTATTGCTCGCGAGGTGCGGGCGGTCATCGATGCTGACTTCACTCTACGATTCCGTATCCCTACTCAGGATGAGTTGCGCACTCTGCGCCATCTTCATCGTGAGCGTTCTCCGCAAGGGGAAGCCTCGGTACGTAAAGCGACTGCTGGACTAGCAGAATTCCTCAAGTCGATCGAGAATGGAGAGGTGGATCTCCGCGATCTGCCACCGGAGTTGCGAACTCGACTTGTGGCGTGGATTCAAACGGACGAACCTGGTGATATCGACTAGATCTCTACGTGACGAGGTGCAAAATGTCCTCGACTACCTTGACAGCGCTGACTTAGCACTCTACGTCAACCCCGTTGCCCTGACGCCTGACCGTGTTTCATGGCACGCCTACAATCCGGCTGCTGAGTTCATGACTTCGCGGCAGCATGCAACAATCAAGCAGTATCGCCATTGGCTGAGAAACGGTATGTACTCAGCGCTGCTGTATGATGCAAGTATTCTGCAAATCACCTACACCGTGTCTGACGGCAAGGTGATTGGCCACCGCCTTGCGTATGTGCCGTGCCCGTTCGATATCGATCAAGATTTACTTCGGTCGGGTGAGCCCGTAGATGACATCATTGGACTATACGACCGAGCGGCAGACGTAGCCCTGCGCTCTCCTGTTCGTTTTGATTACGATCCCGCCACGGCTCGGGCTGGCCACCCGGCGGCGCATCTCACTATAAACTCGCCCGACTGCCGTATCGCCTGCGTGGCACCTCTACATGTTCAGAGATTTGTAGACTTTGTCTTTCGTCATTTCTATCAGTCGCTCTGGAAGGCTCATCAGCCGTTCTTTGCCGCGGCCGCTTGGCGTCACTTGGGAGATTCTATTATCGACGAGGAGGATCGTCACCTTCCCCACGTCACGTGGAATACCCGAGCTGTAGCCAGCCATTTCGCGTCATTCTGAAAGCAGTAAATGATCGGACATTGGAAGTTTGTGTCTTCTGGCGAGTGCACAAGCCGGCCGTCGATTAGCCGGGTTCACTCGTCGATGAAGTCGCGATGGAGGGTGAAAACAGGGTAGTGCCTGGCGCCGTCCTTCTCCGATGAGGAGGGCGGCCTGCAGCACACGTTCAAGGGGGCCGAACGACCTTCCACTGAACCAATTTCAACCTCACGCGGCCTGCGCGACGCGGTGGTTCTGAAGGACGGCGATGGCCTTGCACAAGTGGCCCGCACTGGAAGGGCTGCAGCGTAGCTTGCGGAGGATCTTCCAGCTCTTCAGCTGGGCGTTCGCGCGTTCGCCGGGTCCGCGGAGCTTGGCGTGGGCGCGGTTGGCCTGCTTCTGGGACTCGGGCTTGTCCTTGCCCTTGTACGGGGTGACAACTGGGCCTTCGGCGCCTTGGTACGCCTTGTCGGCGAGGGCGATGATCCCGGCCTTCTCCAGTTCTCGCAGGATGCCCCAGATCCGGGCGGCGCTCAGGTCATGTGTCTTACCTGGCAGCGCTCCCGAGGTCCACAGGATCGTCCCGTCCGGTGATGCGATGACCTGCACGTTCATGCCGTGCACCCGGTGCTTGCCGGAGAAATACGGCCGGTCGGCCTTGATCCGGTCGGTACGGATCAACGTGCCGTCCAGCACCAGATAGTGCAGCCCGTCCCGCTTGGCTTTCCGCAGCGCCCTGTCGAGCTTGGGCGATCGTGCCGACAACAGCGCCACGGTCTCCTCCACATACCTCCACGCGGTCGCCGTGGAGACGCCGAAGCCGGCCCCGAGTTCGGCGAAGGTCTCGCCCTTGCGCAGGTAGACCAGGACCAGCAGGGCCTGCTGCCCGGGGTTCAGCCTCCGCCAGAGCGACCCGATCCCCTTCCGGTGACGCCGGATCATCCCGGCGACGTAGTTCAGGGTCCGATGCGACAAATCGACGGCGGCACGGTAGAACAGCACCGGAAGCTCCTGGTTGCGACGGTGTGGGTTGTGGTGATCAACCCGTCTACCAGGAGCTTTCTCACGTCACCGGCCGAACGGCGGCTTCGGGATCACGCTGTGATCAGGGGATGGGCCATGGAGGTTGGAAAAGATTCACTGTTCAGCCAGAGTACGGACGATCGGGTACTAGGACTCGTTCAGACCCTCGTTGATTGGCTTGGCCAGGTCTTCGACCGCTGTCTGCGCGCGCTGGACCAACCCGGGCTTCTCGTTGGCTTTGCTCAGGGCTTGGCATTGATGGTGTGGGGCGTGAGGTGTTCCAGGACGGTGTGGTGGGCTTCCCAACCGTCGGGGAATTTGACGGGGACGTTGAGGTGGACGGGGTCGGTGGTGGGATGGGCATCGAGGAGGCCGGTGATCCCGGCACGAGTGACAATGATGCAGGCCTGCCGGTGGCGGGACATTAGGACACAGAGCCGTCCGGCCTCCAGGTGGAAGGCAGTGGCGTCGCGGCGGCCCGATAGCGGGTGAACGACGATGACGATCTCGAACTCACGGCCCTGGAGCCGGTTGGCGGTGTCCACCGTGACGCCGCGGCAACCGGGCACGTTCGTGGCGGCGACGGCGCGTCGGATTTGGTCGGCTTGATCGCGGTGGACGACGCCAATGGCCAAGTCGGCGGAAGTGAGGATGCGTCCGTCTGGGTGGTTTTCACAGTAGCCGATGGTGCCGCGGGTGAGGAGGCGCGCGACGAGGGCCGCAGTAGCGTCGGCGGTTTCGGCATCGGTGCGTTGGGTGTGGCGAGCAGGGAGTTGGTGGATGGCCCAGCCGGTGCGGCGGGCCATGTCGAGGGTATCGTCCAGGGAAGATCGGAAGCCGGTCGTCCTGAACTCCAGCGTACGGGACTGTCGCGTGGTGCCCGCGGCGAAGCCGTTGTAGGGGTAGAACGCTGCTGACACCAGCGGGGCGGCGGTCGCGGGGAGCCTCCAGCTGACTGGGAGACGACATTCGATCACGGTGTCACGGTTGTGGTTGAGGAGCGTGTCGACGGCGTTCTGGCGGGGGTCGTAGGACAGGCCGGTCCACCGGTCCGTGTCGACGATAGTGAAGGGGTCGAGTTGCCCGGGGTCTCCGACGAAGAGTGCCTGGTCAAACTGCGACGCGACCAGGAGGAGGGCGTCGGACCGCATCTGATAGGCCTCGTCCACGATCGCCCAAGGCCGGTGGTGACCGGTGACGCGCGCCCACTTCGCGGCGGTTCCGATCACGATCGCGCAGTCCGCCAAGTCGCCGATTTCGTTGCTGAGCCGCACGTTCGGCAGGACTGCGACCGGTGAGGAGGTGGCGAGGTAGTCGGTGCTGCTGATACGGCCGATGGTCAGCGAGGGCTGCGTGGCGGCGAGCCCGCGGATGAGGTCATCGATCTGGTTGTTGGTCTGCGCGATGATGCTCACAGGCTCCCCCACCTGGGCGAGGGCGCCGGCGGCTTGCCGGACCAGGGTGGATTTGCCAGCTCCGGGGGGTGAGTCCACCACGACTCCCCGCCGCGACCGGTCTCCGGTCAGCGTGTCCAGCTCGTGAAGGATGAGGTTGACGGCGGTGGCGGCCGCCGCTGCCGGATCGCCGCCTTGCGGGGAAACTGGATGAGGGAAGGTCGTCATGGGTTTCCGCCGTCGGTGAGGTCGTCTGCCTGTGGGCCGGGCTGGTCGGGTTCTGGGGGGCCGCCGTGAGTCCACGGCGTCTGGTCACGGGAAGGGAAGTCTGGCGGCTGCCACTGCTCGGGCGTGGCGGTGTAGGCTCTGACCTCTCCCAGTTCGGGGACAGCGCCCTGTTGGGGCTTGTTCACCGATCCCATGCCGACGACTAGTTCAAGGACGACCAGGTGCTGGTCGGGGCCACCTGGGATGACCTCTCGGATCTCGACCAGCCGTTTAGGATCCGTAGGACAAGCCATCCTGCCTTGGGCGAGAGGTGGCGGGTCTTCGGTCCGGACCGTGAAACGAGGCCTGAGCAGCTGCCGGCCTTTGGCCGAAAGCTGGGTGCGGCGGGGGTCGCGTTCGACGATGACGCCCGCGAAGGCAGCTCCGGAAGAGCGGCGTTCGGCCAGCACGAATGGGTCGTCCAGCGCCTGCTCGTCCTCGAATCTCAGCTGAGCGCGTTCCATACGCGCGAGTCGCGCGGCTGCGTCGACTGGCTTGTCGAAGACTGGCTGGGGGAACCCGCCAGCGGCGATGTGCTGAACTTGGCCGGTAAAGGCGTCGCGATCAGCGTCCCACCGTCCGGTGCACCGGTCAGCTTCGGGAATGCCGGCTAGCAGAGCGAGGCCACTGCGCATTTGTTCCCATGTAGGGCGCAGCTGATCGGCGATGTCCTTCTCAAGTGCGACGGTGACTCGGGCTATGGCTTTGGCGTCGTCGTTGCCCACGGCATCCAGGTACGCGCTGATCTTCGGGCCGAGCACGACCTGGTCGAACGTCGGGTCGGTCGCCGGACCAGCCGACGGAAAGTCGACCGGGTTCGCCGCCATCTTGGCGGCCTGTGCTCCGGTCATACCGGCGGGCGGGTCGATCCAGCTAAGGAGGAGCGCCAGGCTCGCATCCTCCAGGCTGCTCTGCCCAGTGGCCCAATGCGCTGCCAGCAGATCGGTCATGGGCAGCAGCATCGACGATCCCGGGTAGCCGGCGCGGTCGGTGAAGAATGTCAGCCAACGGCCAAGCAACCCGACCTGCGGGTCTCCCTGTGGAAACTCCAGCGTTGGAGCCTGCTGGAAGCGCGTCGATCGTGCTACACGGCGCAGGAAGTCGATGGTCGAGGTGTTGGGCACCACAATTTGCGGAGCGCGCGCACAGCGTTGCCGGTTGGGCTTGTTACCCCGGTTGGGCACTTCTTGTAGCGTCCGGGCGTGCTGATCGATGTAGGGAAGGACCACATCGGCGAGACGCAGGAAGAACTCCTGACGCAGGTCGCGGTTGAGGGGCGATGGCACGATCAGCGTCACTGGCTCGGCGTGCGGTGTGCCGATGACGCATCCGACAGGCGCGGCCGCCTCACCCGACATGTTGTAGATCGCCAAGAGCAAGGGCTCGGTGATCAGCGTGTGGTGACGGACTCGCCGTAGTGGCTGAGCGGTCCCCTTGGCGGCTGCGTGCAGGCGAGCCAGGGCGGCCAGCGCGCTCACGCCACTCCGCCCAGCTCGTCCAGCAGCCGCTGAGCATGCCGGAGCGTCCAAGCGACGTCCCGCTGATCGAGCGACGGCAGCCTGTTGCCCGCGGCCAGAGCGCGCGCGGTGCTGGCCGAGTCGACACCGTTGAAGACGTCCGACACTCCGGTTCCGTACAGGTCCAGGGAGTCGGCACGGACGGCTTCATCGCGGCACAGGGCCGCCATCTCGCAGTACTGAGTGCACGCGGGCCGGTATCGGGCCTCGACTCGGAGCAGGTGATCGACCAGGTCGGCCGCGTTCCGAGTGGCGACCCCGAGGCCGTCGTAGCGAAGGTCGAACGTGGTGTCCTCGGGCAGGAACTCTAGAAGGTCGCCGACGTTGTCGGCGCGGCGCAGTTGCCGGACGAGCATGGCGATTTGCTTGCGGGCGTCGGTCAACGTCGCGACCGGGGTATTGGAGAAACCCTTCGGTGTCACAAGGATCACCGAGGACGCCACCATGGCGGGATCCAGGCCGTGCGCCGCCAGCATCTCCCGGAGCGCAATCACGTACACCGATGCCTGGCGGATCGCGGAAGCGACCTGGTCAGGGTCGGCTTGCCGGTCGATGACCGGGAACGACTTGATCTCCACGACGTAGAACAGGTCATTGATCTTGAAGGCGATGACGTCGGGCTCCAGGTATACCGGGACACCACCGACCGTTAGTCGCAGCATCGGGTGGTCGAACAACGTGCCCGGCCAGTCGCCGCCGCGTGCCGCTTCGAGCAGGATCTTGCAGGTGTGCTGGTAGCGCACCTCCCGCTGGGTGTTCCCGCCGACGTCCTCTACCGGCTTATAGGCAACCTCAGGGAGCGGAAGGTCGAGCAAATCACGCAGCAGGGTCAGCAGCCGCGCGCCGCCCTGGTCGGTCATGCCGGATTCGAAGCTCTTCCCCCGGGCGAGAGCGAACGGGGACTGGCCGAACGGCCAGGCGAAACCTGCCTGGGTGGCGATGGCGTCCTTATTTGCACCGCACGCGTCCAGCAGGGTGCGGCGGGCGCAGCCGGGATTGGCGGCCATGCCGACCAGGGTGCGGGCGTTGTGGTTCACCGGCTTGCCGGGACCGCGAAGCGCGTTGAGACGGGAGGTTGTTGAGTGCACAGTTGTTGACCTTGAAGGTGTGCGCAGGCGGACGGGAAGTTAGCGGCGCGTGGTGAGCTGGTTCAGCGTTCCATGGTCGCTGGTCGGCCCACGATCGAGAGGCGAGTTCCGAAAAGACGTCCTGCCTCAGACAGCTGGCGGCGAGCTCGTTCGGCTGCTATCGCCCGCTCCTGGGCGTCGACATCGGCGTGCAAGACGAGTTCAGTCGCGGCCGCGGCGGCGACCTGGTCCGGATCGATCACGCCGCCGCCGCGGCCCAGTGAGGGCGGTGGCAGGGCGCCTGGGATGTTCGCGGCGAAGTTACGCAGCAGCTGCTCGGCCTGAAACATCGCCTCGGGACTCCAAGCGTGGCCGAGCTGTCGACGCGTGACGACGGCCTCAGCGACCTTGCGGGCCGCGGTGAGGAAATCGACGCGCGGGCTGTGGCCGCCGATAATGCGTTGTTCCATCGGCCAGGTACTGATCGTCAACAGCGCACGAGCGGGGGCCAACAGGTCGGCGGTGAGCGCCGGGCACAGGTAATAGGGGCGGGCGTTGGGCGCCGTCCGGTAGGACCGCTCCTCATCCCGCCGCAAGCTTGCCAGCCGTGACGGCTGCAACTCGTCGGCGAAGAAAGCCGCCTGCACGGCGCTGATCAGCTTCGGAGCAGCCGGAACCCCGAGCAGCGTCAGCACCTGATGCACCTGCTCACGAACCGGCAACAGCCCGGCGGGCGCCGTCTTCTCCGCTCCCGACGGCCGCACAGCGATCGCCAGTGGGACACCACCAACCTCACCATCTTCCGCTGCAGCGGCTTCCTCCCAGGCAGACTCGACGATCTTCAGTTCCGAGCGAATCTCAGCGATCTTCGCGGCATCACGCTGAAGCATCGCCGTGCGCAGCGCTCGACGCAGCTGCGTGAGCCGGCGTTCTAGCTCGTCCAGGGTCTCCTCGATACCATGCATGCCTTCACGCTACCAGAATTCCAAACACTTCCAATGTTTCCCAAGGTTGGGTGTAGCTTTGTTCTCGGCAAGCTGCGCACGGCCGACATCGGAGGGTGTTCATGAAGCTATTGCACATGTCCGACTCGCACATCGGCGGCACGGTGACCGCGGGTACAGGCCGGGGTCGCGGCCACAACCGATACCAAGATTTTGTAGCCGTCCTCGCCGAGGTCGTCGGCATCGCCCAGGAGGTGCAGCCCGACCTGATCCTCCACACCGGCGATCTGTTCGACCGCCAGGTCCCCTCACCTGAAGACTTCGCACTAGGTGTGAGATCCATGGTCGAGCTCTCCGCGATCGCCCCCACCGTGGTGATCCGCGGTAACCACGACTCGCCACTGCTATTCCAGATCCTTGACGACATGGCGGCGTTCAACACCAGGGATGGTGTCCCCGCTCTGCGGTTCGTCGCCCAGGCCCGTCCCTCAGCCGACGGCGGCATCCTCGACTACCCGGCGCGTGGCGGCCAGCGGATCCGACTGGCCGCTCTGCCGTTCGTCCACCGCAACCGCGCCGTCGAAGGCTTCGACCGGCCAGAGTCCGCGCCCCTTGCCTTCGCCGACTACCTGCGCGGTATCCAGGCCGATCTGGCCGCAGGTCTCCGCGACGGCTACGACCCGGCCGCGGACGTCTTGATCTTCGCAGCCCACATGTACGTCGAAAGCGCACTCCCCGACTACAGCGAACGACGCCTGGACATCACCTCGGACTACGCCAGCGCCACCGCGGCACTGCCCGCCGTCGCCTATGCCGCCCTCGGCCACATCCATAAACCTCAGGCGATCAACAGGCCCGGCCTGACAGCCCGCTACGCCGGCAGTCTCCTGCAGATGGACTTTGGAGAAATCACCGACGGCCAGCCCGAGCAGAAGGGCGTCGTCATCATCGACGCCAACCCCGACCGGCCCTCGAAGATAAACGTCCGGCCACTCCGCGAGGGCCGCAAACTCATGACCTTTAGCGGCGACCTCGACACCCTCGCCCGCCAGGCTCCGTTGATCGGTGACGCGTTCGTCAAGGCCTACATCGACGTCCCCGAATCTAGCCCGGGCCTGGCCGCGACTGTCGCCGAGCTCATCCCGGACGCGACGCTCGTCGAAGTCGAGCCGCGCCTGCCCGGTTGGGACGAGGAGCGCGAGCTGCCCGAACTCGATCATGCTGCCGCGCCGGAACCAGACCTCCCCGATCTGTTCGCCGAGTATCTGGCGAACACAAAGACCATCCCCGAGCAAGCCGTACTGCTCGGCGAGACCTTTACTGAGCTCCTTACTCATAGCCGCCCCGACGCAGACCTCGTCACCGACCCGGTCGAGACGCTCCTGCGCACCGCCATCGCGTCCCCCGATCCCGCTCCCACCGCACTGTAAGGGAACTTGCCATGCGCCCCGTCTCCCTCTCCTTCTCCGGCCTGCGAAGCTACCCCGGTGCGATGCCCGCCCTTGACTTCACCGGTAAGTTTCGCGTCGGCATCGTCGGTGACACCGGCGCAGGGAAAAGCACTCTCCTCGAAGCGATCACGTTGGCCCTCTATGGGACGGCCTCCTGGGACCAGAAGGAGATCAAGGGCCTCATCGCCGACGGCGTCGACGTGATGACCGTGGCCCTGACGTTCCGGTGCCACGATCAGACCTGGCGGGTCAGGCGCCGGTATCACCGCGGCCAGACCGCAAGCACTCATCTGTTGGAGAACCTCGACACCGGTGAGAAGATCGACGATCGCAGGCCTGTCGACAAGAGGATCGTGGAACTGCTCCGACTGACCTTCAAGGAATTCCAGGCCACGGTCCTGCTACCGCAGGGCAGGTTCGACCAGCTTCTGCACGCTACCGGCACCCAACGCACCGAACTCCTCGAAGGCATCTTCGGTACAAGAGAACTCGACACTGTCCGCGCTCGTGCCGATCATCACCGCCAGACGATTACGGATCTTCTGAGGCAGGCCGAGGTCCGCCGCGCCGGACTCCTTCCCGACCCCGCCGCGGCCAGCCATGAACAGAACGAGCTCGCGCAGGCCGCCACGTCCCGCGCCGCCCAGGTTCACACCTTCTATGAACAGATGGCCGAGGTCCAGCAGCGGGCACAGACCGTCCATGCGGCGGACGTCCGGTTCGACCAAGCTCTCGACTCCCTCATCACAGCTCAAGCGAGCGTCGATCTCAGCGGACTGGCGTCCATCTCACAAGCCGAAACGGACTTGGCCGAGGCCGAGGCCCAGTGCAGACGCGACGAAGCTGCCGCCGAGTCCCGCGCCAAGAACGCCGAGGGCCGCCTCGCCACCGCCGCGCGACGAGGTGTCACCGCCGAATCCCTGTCCGTCGCCGATGCCTATCTCGCTGATCTCCCCCTCCACCTTCAGACGCTAAAAGACGATCGAGAACGCAACACCGCCGAACGGGAGCGCCTCGACATCGAGTCTTCCGATCTCGAAACCGCCAGAATCCAGCACGATACGCGAGCCGAACACATCGCCCGGCTTGTCGCGCGGGCGGCCTCGGCCAAAGAACTTGCTGAAACGACGGCCACTGTCACGGATCGGGTCAAGGGGGACGTCCGAGAAGCGATCTCCACGGCCCACCGAGTATCCGCCGCCAACGCCACGCTCGCGAAGGCCCAAGAAGAAGCAGACCAGCTCCGCGACAGCCTTCCCGGCCTAGAACACCAGGCTGCTGAACGGCAGCGCGCATTCGAACAAGCAGCCGAAGCGCTTGGCGCGCTTCAACGAGCCGATGCCGCACACACTGCCGCTGACGGCCTGTCGGTGGGAGACCTCTGCACGGTCTGTGCTCAGCCCCTCTCCGAGGACTACCAGCGCCCCCGATCCACCGCGCCCGAAGACATCGCCACCGCCCAGGACGCCGCACGACTTACATACGAGGAGTTCGGCACCGCCAACACGGCCTTGGCCACCGCCCGGGCTAACCTCGCCGGCGCTGACCAGGAAGCCGCCACCACTCAGCACAAGGCCGCCACCGAGAAGCAGTTGCTGGTCGACGCGCTCGCCGCCGTCCTGGCAGACTACACGGCCCAGCACATCGTCGACGGCGAGTCTTCGCCCGTCGATCTCGATGCGTTGCATGGCGCACTGACCCAGGCG
The DNA here is from genome assembly GCF_040649795.1 of Nonomuraea sp. NPDC048881. NCBI lineage: Bacteria > Bacillati > Actinomycetota > Actinomycetes > Streptosporangiales > Streptosporangiaceae > Nonomuraea > Nonomuraea sp. NPDC048881. Next base: position 58,805 of record NZ_JBEZGC010000004.1, on the reverse strand, counting down.
ACCGCTCAGATCTGCCTGCAGGCGCCCCCCTTGCGTCGGTCCGCCGCTGACCGCCACCGCGATGCAGCGCTCACTGACGAACTCTGTCGCCCGTTCAGCGCGCTTGCCGAGCAGCGAGCCGCCCAAGCCGACCAGGCGCGCGACGAGCAGTACCGGGCCGAAATCGACGCCAAGGCAACCGCCGCGCGCCTGCAGGACCGAGCCGACTCCCTGGCACGCGACGAACGTGCCCTCACAGAAAAAGTCCGCGCCTGCGACATGACCGAAAAGCAACTCGCCCGGCTCCTCTCTGATCTGCCTCCCGACGTCCGCATCCAGCTACCGAGCGACGTCACGCAGATCACCGACGGCCACATCTACGTCGCCGCCGAGGTGGTCAAAGAGCTGTCTATCGAGCACCAGCAGGACGTCGCCGCGCTCGCCGAGGCGAACACTGCGCTCACCGGCGCCGTGCGGCAGCGGACCGAGCTCACACGACGACGCGACGCCCAGGTCATCGGCCCTCTGCGGCATATACTCGAAACACTGGTCGGCTGTGCCGCAACGCTCCGAACGTGCGAGGCGCTCCTCGACGGCCCCGGCCTGCCGGAACCCGCCTCACCGGACCAACTGTCCAGCACCACGGTGTCCGCATATGCCGTAACCGTTACCGCGTCCGGCGACCGCATCGCTGCCGCCCTTCAACAGCGACGCGCTCAGGCCAAGGATGACCTCGCCCGATATGGGGCCGCACTCGACGGTCTCCTCGCCCAGGCCCGCGATGCGGTTGGCAGCCACGAACACCAGTTCCCGGAGACCGTTTGCCCTCTCGATCCCGCCGGCCTCGCTGACGTCGCGGCTTGCGAGGGGATGCTCCGCCAGCAGGCCCTCCACCACGAGAGTATGGCGCAGGCCGCCACAGCCCAGATCGACACCGCCCGCCAGCTCGACAACGCCATCGCCGCCGGAACTCGAAGGCAGGCCGCCCTCAACGGTGTGTACGGCCTGCTCAGCGACGGCAAGTTCGTTCGCTACCTCATCGATCGCCGAACCCATGCCCTCCTGCGCGTCGGTAACCACCTGTTCCACCAGCTCACCTGCGGTGAACTCGGGTTCACCGACGACTTCCGCATAGTGAACCGCCTCACCGGAGCCACCCGGGCGACCAGGACCCTGTCCGGTGGGGAGAGCTTCCTCGCCTCCCTCGCCCTCGCGCTGGCCCTCGTCGAACTCCACAGCCGCAACGGCGCCCGCCTCGACTCCCTTTTCCTCGACGAAGGATTCGGCGCCCTAGACACCACCACCCTCGACACCGCCCTCAGCGTCCTGCGTGACCAGAGCGGCGGCGACAAACTCGTCACCGTCATAAGCCACCTCCACGCCGTCGCCGAAGCCGTCGACGACGTCCTGCTCGTCGAACGCTCCCACGCCGGCTCGAAAACCACCTGGCTCACCCCGGAACAACGCGACGCCTTCATCTTCGGACAGGCCTCCTCGGGCCTGCTGGCCATGGCCGGACACGAGGCCCACGAAGAACACCACTGACAAAAACAGCTTCAATAAGCTTGTCTCGGGCACAGGCGGGTGAGCTGCCCCCACAGTTGCACCCCATCCGTGCCATTTTCGAACATCTGTTCCCTGTTAATCGTAGCCTTTGGCCGACCCGATCCATGTCATAGGTGGCGCGATGGTGCGGAGGCATGGACTATCGCTTAAGGATCTTTGTGTGCACGGCCCCACCCTGGTCTTCCTGGTGACATCTGCGGGCCGGCGGTCCGGCCGGTAATAGAACGTCACTCTTGGGCCATCGTCTGCGAAATGTCAGTGGGCGGTCGCACAATGGCTTCTGAACGGCGAGGGAGGTGTATCGCGGAGTGGCCGACAAGGCGTATGCGATTTATGTCGACTTTCAGGCGAATGCTGCCGCTGATGTGACGATGTCATTGCTGAGGGCTCCGGATGCGCTGTTCCATATCGCGCTGATGTCGGCGAGGCTGGGCGACGGGCAGACGGTGGACGGGCTGACGCTGGCCGCGATGCTCGAGGAGGACATGGACCTTCTGGCGCGGCATGCATCGGGCGGTGACCGGAGCGTCGTGCCGCGTGAGCTTCCGGCCGGTGGCGTGCTGCTGTTGAAGTGGGTGAAGAAGCGGTGGGTGCATCGGTTCGTTGACCCGCAGAGCAGGCTTGAGCGGTATCAACTCACCACTGGAGCCCAGCAGGCGATCCGGCAGATGAGGGATCTGCGGCGGCCCGGATCGGTGGCGACCGAGTCAGCGCTCGCGCTGGTCATGCACGAATTGCGCGGCATCGCCCAGCAGGCGAATCCGGATCCCCAAGCCCGCCGAAGGGCGATCGATGAGCAGATCGCTGACCTGGAGCGGCAGCGTGACCTGCTGGACCGCGGAGAGCTGCCGGCACCGAGCCAGACCGAGCTCGTCGACCAGGTGATGGCGATCACGCAGCTGATCCAGCGGATCCCGACCGACCTGGCCCGGTATGGGGAACAGATGCACGCCAACACTGCGATGCTGCTGCGCCAAAGCCTTTCGGACGATCCGGCGGAGTTCGCGGAGCTGTTGTCCCAGATGTTCGATGGTCACGACGTCATCGCCAGCTCGCCGGAAGGGCAAGCGTTCCGGGCGTTCGCGGACCTGTTCGGTGTCCCGTCGTTGCGTGCTCGGATGGAAGGCGACATCGACGAGATCGTCTCGCGTATTGACGGGCTCCCGCCGCATCTGGCGGAGATGCTTACCCAGTTCATCGACACGATGTGGATGCGGGTGCGGGAAGTGGACGACCTACGGCGCGTGTCGTTCCGGCGCATGAGCAACTTCGTACGCGGCGGGGACGCACTCCACTACCGCAGCATGCGGACTCGCGTCAGCGAAGCCCAAGCCGCTGCGGCAGAGGCTTTCAAGGTCGTCAGCCGCCCGGGTAGCGACATCGGGTTCACGGTGCCGATGAGCGGCGTAGACGCCTCCTCCGTCGGCCGGCTCCGCCTGGACGAGGGGATCGCGGTCCGGCCCGACCTGGTGGAGGATTCCAGTGACGAATTCGCCATTGACCCCGCCGCGTTCGCCAGTCAGGAAGCGATCGCCTGGGAAGTTCTCAGAGCCGCCGTCCACACCGCCATCGACGCCCACGGCGGTTTCGCGACTCTCCCCGAAGTCCTGGAACAACTTCCCGAACCGCGCACCGGAGACGTGATCGGCGTTTGGGCCCTGGCCACGGACCACGGCGCCGTCGATGACACCACGAAGATCATCGTCCAGGTGCATACCAGGCGTGGCCTGCGTGACCTTTACGTCCCTTATTTGGTCTTCGCCGACCGGCTACCCGACGATCTCGTCCCCCGCGCCCGTATCCCCTACATCGAGCGTGTCGCCGTCTTACCGGAGGATCCCCATGGCTGAGCCGCAGATCCCGATCTCCTTCGCCGACGTCTTCGACGAGCCGGAGCCGTCGTTCGACGCTCTGCTGGATCTCGACGAGCTGTTCGACGATAGCGGCGCTAGCGTGGGCGGGCTTGTCGATCCGGGGTCGCGGCAGCCGCGGTTTGACGGCGACACCAGCGAGCTGCCCGCCGAGGTGTGCTGGGCCTTGCAGGAACTGGTCGCCGCGCCACACGTGTCGGAGAAGTCCAAAAAGCACTGGGCGGTCATCCTGCAGTATGAGGACGTGCTGCGCAGCCGCTTGTCCGAGCTCGGCCTGATCTTGGAGATCAACCGGGAGGCTGGCTACGCCTTCACCCAGCAGGCCAGCGACCACAGCCCGCACAGCCGCATCATCCTGCGGGCCCGGACCCTCAGCCTGGCCGCCTCGGCCCTCGCTCTCTACCTGTACAACCAGTACGTCCTCGCCCCTGAGGAGCCCGTCGTGGAATCCGACGACATGGTCGAGCACATGCAGGCTTACCAGCGGCCGGACGATACCGACGACGCCGGGTTCCAGCGGAAGATCCGGCGGGCCATCGAAACCCTCGACGAGGTGTCGATCATCAAACCGGTGAAGGGAACAGACCGGTACATCATCTACCCGGTGATCGCCTCGATCCTCACCGCCGACCGCGTCGAAGCGCTCCGTGAGCGCTACCTGGCCCTCGCCTCAGGCCCCGATCCGGGCTCGGTCGCCGCCGATCGACCAGATGACCACACCGACGATCCACAAGTTGAGGTTGTCGGCCAACACCCGGGGAGAGAGAGCCAGCGTGGGTGAGGCGATGCGGCAAGAGGCGGGATTTGCCGGCCAGTTCAGATTGGTGCGTCTCCAGGTCGTTAACTGGGGCACCTTCTGCGGCTACAAGGAGCTGCCCATCGACGTGCGAGGCGTGCTGTTCACGGGACCCTCCGGATCCGGTAAGTCGTCCCTGCTGGATGGCCACTCGGTCGTGCTGCTTCCGACCCGCGAGCAGCGGTTTAACGCTTCGGCCGACCAGACGGCCAAGGGCACCAAGCAGGGTACGCGCAGCACCGCCGACTACGTGCGCGGCGCCTGGTCAGAAACGGACGACGACCAGGGCCAGGCTCAGGTCCGTTATCTGCGGGCCGGGAAACCGACCTGGTCGGCGATCGCCGCGACCTACGACAACCGGCAAGGCTCGGTCACCACGGCGGTCGTCGTCAAATACTTCACCGGTACGGAGAACGACGCGCCCAAGTCCTGGTTTCAGCTCCATGACGGCCATTTCGCTCTCACCGAGTTGAACGCCTGGGCGGAGCGGGAGTTCGACATTCGCTGGTTCAAGAAGGCCCATCCGGCTGGCTCCTACCCCGACGGGCAAGAGGCCTACACGCGGGAGCTGTCCAAGAGGGTCGGGCTCGGCTCCTCAACGACCGCGTTGTCGCTCTTGGGCAAGGCCAAAGCGATGAAGAACGTCGGCGACCTCAACCTCTTCGTCCGCGACAACATGTTGGAGGAACCCAGCACCTTCGCCGCGGCCACGAGCATGGTGGAGAAGTTCGCGCCGCTGGATGAGGCGTATGAGACCGCCCGGCGTGCCCACGACCAGGCGAAGGTCCTCGCCTGTGTCCCCGCCGAGTGGGACTCCTATCTCGCCGCCACGAGGACGATCAGCTTGGCCGAACGCGTCAGCGGCGATCCACTCGACCGGTTCCTCCGCCACATCCACCTCGATGTGCTCACCGCTGAGATCAGCCGGCTCTCCGCTCACATCCCCGGCCTGCAGACCCTCCACGACGACCAGAACCGTCGGGCCGGAGACGCCCAAAAGACCTTGTCGCGGCTTTCCCGGCAGCTCGATGAGCAAGGGTCCGCGCTCCGCGACCTGCAGGCCGCGCTGGAGGCCGCCGCGAGTGAGCGGGACGTGCGCGCCAAGGCCTTCGAGATCTATGCCAGCCAGGTCAGCCGGCTGGACCGGCCCTGCCCGCACGACCTGGCCACCTTCACAGCCCTGCGCGACAGCCTCCCCGGCATCATCGACCACGCCCAATCTGAGCAAACCGCGTTGGCACCAGCACTGCATCGGGCCCACGCTGACGCGGGGAACGCCCGCACCGCACTGGAGGGCAAGTCCAAAGAGCTCCAGGTCCTCGGCTCCGCGCGATCCCTCCTGCCGCCGCACGCCCAGGAGCGGCGCGAGGACATTGCCCGCGCCACTCGGATCCCCGCCGCCGACCTGCCCTATGCCGCGGAGCTTATAGATCTCGCCGATGGGCAGGAGCGATGGCGGCCCGCCGCGGAAAAGGTGCTGCGCGGCTTCGCGCTGCGCCTGCTGGTTCCCGAGAGACACAAGGACGCCGTCCGCACCTACATCGACACCCATGACATGCGCGGCGTCATCGAATACAGCATCGTCACCCGAGTTTCAACCCACCAGCCGAAGCCGCCAGCCACCATCCTGGCAGGGAAGCTCGTCACCGACCCAGACCATCCTTGCGGGCCGTGGCTGACTGCTCAACTCGCCCGCCGGTTCGACCACGCCTGCGTCGAGACCGCCCGCGACCTGGAACACCACATTATCGCCGTGACCGTCAACGGAACCATCAAATCGGGCGGCAACCACTACCGCAAAGACGACCGGCCCGAACTCACCCGCTGCTCCTCCTACATCCTGGGCGCCAACACCGCCACCAAGCGAGCCGCGCTGCAGGAGGAAGTAGAAGATCTCGAAGAGGCCTACAAGCAGGCTTCCTCGCACGCCGAGCAGCTCTCGCAGAAGGCTCAGAACCTGCGCACCACCAACGACGCTGCTACCCAGATCGGCGCCTATATCCAGTGGAGCGACCTCGACCACCAGGAAGCTGCCCGCCGGGCCGCCGGGTATGCAGAGGAGATCCGGCTGCTCAAAGAGGGTGATGTGGACCTGCAGCGCCTTGAGCAACAACGCGATGACGCCCAAAAGGCATGGGAGGACCTTGTTGGAGAGCGTTCCCGGACCGCGGACACAATCCGCAACGAACAACAACAGCACGACCACCTAACAACCGTCCGCGACCTCGAACAAGCTAGACCGCATCTCGTCGACGATCCCGGGATGCTCGCCTACCTCGAACAGACCTACGCCCGCCTCGACGTCACCGCGACGCCCGACACGATCACCCAAGTCGGCAGGGACCTGCGCCGCGATCTGAATAGCGGCCGCGCGACCGCCGAACACACGCGCAAGATCGCGCTCACCCGCGTCGGCAACGCGATCTCGAACTTCATCGAGAAATGGCCCGACGCCGCCCCCGACAGCAGCGGCGACGCCGAGCGGACCGGAGGTGACTTCTGTGCCCTCCACACAGAGATCGAGCAACGCCGCCTGCCTCACGCCGTTTCCCGATTCCAGCAGATGATCAGTGAGGACATGCTGCCGTCGATTGGGCTCCTGCTGTTTGAGATCGACCGAGCCGCCAAGGACATCCGTTCCCGAGTCGACATGGTCAACGTCGGCTTGCGGTTGGTGGAGTTCAACACCGGCACCCATTTGCAGATTGCCCCCGAGAACCGGCAGTTCGATGCCAGCCGCGAGTTCCGTCGCCGCGTGGATCAGATCATGAGCAGCGCTCCCGCCGGCCGAAAAGACCCGAGCGTCGCACTCGGTCAGTTCAAACGCGTCCGCGAACTGCTGGCTAGGTTCACCACCAACGGCGCTGAGGCCGAGCGATGGCGCCGCGAAGTCCTGGATGTCCGCCTGTCCTACAGCTTCTACGGGCGTGAGGAGAACGCCGACCGCCAGACCATCAACACCTATCGGAATGCTGGCGGCAAGTCAGGCGGTGAGCAGGAGAAACTTGTCGCGTTCTGCCTCGCCGCCGCCCTCAGCTACAACCTGGCCAGCCCAGACTCGGGCGGCAAGCCCTGCTTCGCGCCCCTCATGCTCGATGAAGCATTCGGCAAATCCGACGAGAAGTTCTCGGCTCAGGCGCTATCGGCGTTCGACGCGTTCGGATTCCAACTCCTCATGGCCGCACCCATCCGCATGTCCGGGCTCTTGGAGCCGTACATCGGCCAAGCGATCCTCGTCGACAAGCGCGAAACCGCCGACGCCGCCCGTTCCAATGCCACCTTCGCCACCTTCGGTGAACTCGCCGTCCGCCGGAGCACTGAGGCCAACGGAGCCTACCTTGCATCAGCCTGAGGCCATTCGCGAGCAGCTAAAGGATCGGTTCGAGAAACAGTATCCGGCGTGGGCACGCAACCAAGGCACCTGGCCGTGGCGCATCCCTCTGCAGCCGCCGACCACCCAGGAACGCGCCGACGACCCTATCGCCTGCCACTCCTGGGCCACAGCATGGGCTGGCTACAGCGGGCCGGGCCGCCTCGAATACGCCAAGCTCCGCTTCAGCACTGGCAGCCATGCCATGCCCCGACACCTCGTCCTCGACCGGCCCGGCCATGTCGCCGACATCGACCCCCGCTGCCGCGAGGTCTGGGATCGCTGCGGTCAGCGGCTCATCACCCTGCAGGCATCCTTCCCTCACGCCGACTTCACCGGCATCATCCGCAAGATCACCGACCTTTCCGATGGCGACTACCAGCGACTCCATGCCGCCGTCACCTGGCTGCACGCCAACCCAACATCCGGATTGCTCATGCGGCAACTGCCCATCGAGGGCATCGACACCAAATGGCTGGAACGCCACCAGCACATCGTTCTCGTCCTTCTGGGGGAGCCCGACCTTCCACACGAACCTGATACCGAAGAAGGGACCGCTGGCCCGTCGCAGCGACGCCGCCTTCACCAGCGCCTCGGCCTGCGGGTACCACCCGAACTCGTGCACATCGCCGTCCTCTGCCCGGACCTGCGCGCCCAGGTCGGTGGGATGCGTCACTTCGCCGCCTCAACAGCCGACCTCAGCCAATGGAAGTACCACCCCACCAACGTGATCATCCTAGAGAACAAGGAAACCGGCTACGCCCTCACCGACGACTTTCCCGGAACCGTCGCCCTGCACGGCAACGGCTTCAACATCGCCGTCTACGCCGATATCTCCTGGATCCATACCGCGACCACCATCCTGTACTGGGGCGACATCGACCTACCCGGCCTGCAGTTCATCAATGACCTTCGCGCTCGCGCCATCTCCGCTCGCACCATCCTCATGAACCCCGCCACCTTGGACGCGTACCGGCACCTCACCGTAGAAGGGGCCGGCCCTCAACGCGCCAGCCTCCACCATCTCGACGACACCGAACAACACCTGTACCAGCAGCTCTTGGACTATGCGGAGACACATCCCACCGGACTACTCCTCGAGCAGGAGCGCATCCCTTGGCAGCCTGCCCTCAGCACTCTCACCGCAGCACTCTCTGCCAACCTGCCGTGCCAAGGCAGGTGACCCACGCTGGCAGTGCGGGACACCACGGGTGAGGAACCTATGGCCTGCCCGTGCTCTCAATCCACCAGATCGACGTCGTCTACTGCGGCATACCCGGATGCCGCACAGTAGGCCAAGTGGCCACCGGCGCACCGGCGCAGTCTGCCCCGCGATGCATCCTGCCCTGAAGGGAGACACCTCGCCCAACGTGGCCGCTCCACGAACCTTGACCTCCCAAAGGGTCGCCCGTACTACCGCCCGGCATGCTCGACCTCGTCGAGGACGACACCGGTGATGTCAAGCTGGTGTGACCTGATCACCCCGGGTCGCCTAATCCCCGTCATCTTTGCAACACCTGTGACCAGGCGGTGAGGCTGTTGAGTGCGGCCCGAGCCTCTTTATCTGGTCACGCTCGCAGCGAGCGCGGCGGGCGGCAGCGCGAGGTCGACCATCGGGTGGGCGGCGCCGTCCAATGGACCCAGCACCCGAGCGGCCCACCCCTCAGCGTTGCGGACAGCGTCCACAGGCAAACTGGCCTGGAGCGGCAGGACCGTAAGCAGCGCCCAACTCGCCCGACGCGACGTGCCCTCACGCGGGTGACGGTAGTGCTCGGCGAGCCGATCACCGACCGCGGTAGAGCCTTCGCGACAAACGCTGCCGACGTACCGGCAGGCGCATCGCGCGTCCCACGCAACATAGACTGCGGACGCCGCCGCAATCCGTCGACGCACGTCCGACGGGTTTGCACGGCACGCGAAAGCACTCAGCGCGGTGGATCGCCGGTCTGCGGCCTGGGCGAGCGACAGATTGAGTACCGGCTTGAGCAGTTGAAGCGCGGGAAGCAGCGCCTTGAGGACCGCTCTCGGTAGCGCAGTCGTCGTCATTCCTCGCCGCCCTGAGCGTTGTGCTCATCCGAGGTCTCCTCATCCTCATCCTCGTCCCCGCTTGCGAGCAGCGCGGTACTGACGGGCCCGTACTGCGTGAGGATCCTCTCGATGCGGCGCAGGCGCTCGGACAGCGTCTCAACCGCCGCGGGGCTGCCGAATACCTCCCGGCCGCGGGTCGTGCTCAGCACGGCGAGCGCCTGGGCCGCTTTGAGGACCCCGGTGATTCCCTGATCGAGGGCCCGCCGCTGCAGCACGTCCTCGGCCGGGCGGTCCTGCCCTCCGCCTTGACCATCGGCATTAGCGGTCGCACGATTCTTGGCGATCGTGGCCTCGGCCTCAACGGGATCGGCGGCGTAGACGAGGTCCCACTCGTAGTCGATGGTCTTCTGCACGCCGGCCTGGTCCCTGACCGGTTCACCGTCGTGGACCAAGACGCCTTCGAGATCGCGCTGCCGGGTATGGAACTGCTTGGGCAAGGTGGTCGGATCCGCGGCCACGTGCGCCCGGGCGATGGAGTGCAGCATGCACAGCCCGCCGGCGGTGGACGACAGGATGGTCAGCAGCTTGGTGGGAGTGGCCCGGAACGGGGCGCTGCGGGAGTCGCGGACAACGCCTTCCTTTGAGCCCCGGTCGCGGGTGATATAGCCGTCGATGATCGCCGCGGTGCCCCCCAGGACCGTAAGTTCGGCGATCGCGTCCAAGTGCCCGGCCAGTGCCCGCTCCAGAACGTCGTCCAGTACGTGCAGCGGGTTATCCCCGGGGGTGAGCGCCCAGGACGTCTTCCACACCCGGTCAGTGATCGTGCCGCCGTTGCCGAAGGCGCGCAGGGACTGCTCGATCCCTTCCGAACTGCGGTAGGCGGACAGAGCCATCGGTGCCAGCCGCTCGCTAACGCGCTGGCGGTCGGCCTTCCCCATCCCGAACTCCTGGCGGATAAGCCGGTTCATCTTGGCGGCGCGCAGACCTGCGAGGACTGCGTACTGGTGCACTCCGGCCGACCACAGCCGGTGGGGCGGAAGACCGAGGAGCTCGTGCATGGTCTGCGGCCCCACCCGGCCGGAGACGACGTCGTAGATGTCCTGGCTGATCAGGCCATCGCCGAGAGCGTGCCGGTAGACCCGCTGCATCCCCTGGGTGTTCTGTGCGCCTTCGGCCCACGGAGTGACACGAACGTGAAGGTTGGCCAGCAAGTCATCGCGTGCCGACACCAGGTCGCGGAGCGGATTGCCGTGCTCGTCCTGCGCGCCCACCACTACGACGGCGGGGAAGGCCAGGGTATGTCCTTCGCGGCGGGTCGCTTCGGTCGGCTCAGGCTCGGCCAGACCGCGACGCACCCGCGCGGCCATCTCCTCCACCCGACGGCGGGCGGCACGTTGGTCGGCCGGGCGACGCTCGCCGACGCGGTCTGTCGGGCCGATCAGCGACGCCACACACGCGGCGGCCGCGGCGTCGATGTCCCCGCCGGTGCGAGCCAGCCACATGCTGACGATCCGGCTGTTGCCGTCACCGGCGACGAGGTAGGTGTCCGTGCTGCCGTCGTCGTACACGACCCGAACCACGATGAGCGTGAGCGGCTCCTTGACGCCCTGCTGCAGCACGGAATCGGTGTAGTCGTTCTCGCCGCCCTGCGCCTGGTGGGTCTGGCGCATACTCTCGGTCACCGCGTAGGCCAGTGCCTTGCGGTCTCGCATTTTGACGGTGAGGACGGCCAAGGGCCGCTTCGCGTCGTCGGTGCCTGCCTGGAGCGTCTCGTACGTCGGCACCGGATTGGTCGGCGGCGTGACATCCATGGGGGTACGCAGCAGGTGGGCCCACCGCTGGTTGATGAAGTCCGGCAGCACGTCGAGGTCCAGGTACCGTGCGTGCGTGCCGGTCACGAACAGGGTTCCGCCGATGATCGGCTTAGCCGTCAGCAGGTTGATGACCTGCTCGCCCTTACCGTTGACCTCCACGAGCGCGCGCAGCCGAAGAGGGTCGACTGCGCCGGCAGTGATGGCGTTTGCGGCTGGCTCATCCAGGGAGCATCGCGGATTGTCCAGCAGAGCCTTGCGAACGCCGCGCAGCTGTGCCAAGGGGACAGGATCAGGGATCGGGTCCGGGCGACGCAGCAGCGGCGGAAGGCTGTTGGTGCCGTCGGGACCGGGCTCGGACTCAGACGGGTCCGGCGTGAACGGGGGGGTACTCATGTGCTTGCCCCTTCGCAAGCTGGCGCGCATGAGGACGAGGGCCCGTATTCCGGCGCGGTGCCGAAACCCACTGCGCGCCGACCCGAGGGCGGCGAGCGCCGTCACGGTTGTTTCAGCGGCTCTGGTGTCCGCGAACTTCCGTGTCGACCGGTGTTCCACGGTTCCAGGCGACCTGCTGATCTGCCGAGCCAAAGAACGAGCCCGGACATCCCGCCGATGACGAGTGTCAGCCGATCTTCACGCAGCAGGTCGGACCCTGCCGCGTGCGGTTCCGCATAACCGGAGCGGTGCGCGGTCGGCACAGGGTGACTGCACCGACCTCCACAGGTTACATCTGGAGGTTAAGACAAGGGCGAGCGTTTGCAAAAATGTATCGTCGCCGCTTCCGCATCGGGTGGCGCCCGAACACGTCCTCGCCCTGGACCGCCTCGCCCAGAGGGCCTGGCCACCGGAACCGTCACGTTGCCCCGTCGGCCCGTGCATATGGGGGTATGGCTCCGGCTGCTGTGCACCCTGCTGGATAAGGTCAGCATCTCTACCTCCAGGGTCCGCCAGCACTCGACCGCCGTGCTCGATCTGATCTGGAACACCGCAGCACTGCCGCCGCGCGCTGGCCTGAACGTCTGGCGGCCCTACGAGAGACTCGACCTCGAACGGCAGGAAGCCATGCTCTAAGAGCTCCTAACGCAATGAAGTGAGGCGCCGCCAGCAGATGAGGACGCAGGCCAGTTTGAGGAAGGCCTCGTGGATGTCGGCTCGGTCGAGGACGGGGATCTCCTCAGGCGGTCAGGGCCGGCCCACACTCCCATCTCAGGGAGGACGTCCAGGGTGTAAACCAGGCAGAGAGCCCAAAAGGTCTGTCTCTCCTCGTAAGGATGAGACCCGTGTACGGGGATGCGGTTAACAGGAAGTTGGGCCCGATCGGATCAATGCGGCTCACATTGCTGATGAATTGTCGCATATCACCCTCTCTTGATTCCGACTCGTGTCGGAACATCGCTTATGGGCTTTCTGTGGCTTTTTTGGTACCGACTGTTTCCTTGCATGCGATGAGGTGCGTTGGTCGCGTTTACGGCGCGCACAATACAACCATGGACTGCTAAATGAGGGACTTTCTTAAAACCTTGCGCCAATTCTGTAAACATGGCACTCTCTGCAAAACGCGCCCGGGATTGGCTCGGGCTCTGCTCCTAGGGGGTGCCCGTGCCTAGAGTCTTCGATCCGGAGGTCCTCGCTGATCGACTGCTCGCGAATGAGGAGCAAGCCGACCGAGCCGCCGACTCCTACCGTTGGGAGAACGCGGATCTTCTTGCGGTAGCTCTTCCGGAAGGGGAGGCGACCGACGCCGAGGTGAACGAGGCGCTCGAGGTGATCTTGGCTGCTCTTGAAGCGCGAGGCTCGGGCATCACGAAGCCCACCCTGCGGGGATGGCTCACCGTCGCCCGTCGCAATCCATCCGAGGTCCGCAACGGCGTCTCGCTGACGGCCGCCCAGGAAGCCGGTGACCGGCCGGAGCGTTTCGAGTGGTTCGCCGAGTACGGCGCTTCCCTTTCGAAGCGTCAGGTCCGCCGCCTCCGCGGTGACCGTAAGATCGACAATCCGGTGACCAGCAATAGCTCCATCAGTGAGCGCCAGGCAAAAGTGGCTGAGCTTCTCGGCGGCATGTCGGCTGAACACGTCGAGGAATTGGCACAGCGGCACCCTGAGGCTGCCCGAGCCCTTATGCGCGCTGCGGCGACGGCCGGTACGCGGGCGCGTCAGGAGGCGGACGAGGCCGAGGGCATACGCGGGCAGCAGGTGGGTGATGACCTCGCAGAGTACATCCACAATGCTGACCTAGGGCTTCGGCGTCGTCTAAACGCGGTGTTCGCGCGAGACGAAGTACCGGAGGGGATGCGGGGCGCAGTGCTACTTGCGCTGTCGCGGCTCGAGCAAACAACCGGCTGGACGAAGGCCTGGGCGAGCGGCCCGTCGGGTTCGCTGGTCAGCGATCTCGAGACTTTCCTCTCTGAGAGGGAGGCATGATGGGCGTATTCATTGCCGGCGTGCGGTCTCGTATCCAGCAACTGCTTGACTCCCACGACTATTTAAGCCACGAGGAGATCCAGCGAGAACTTGAGTTCGACTATGGCACGGTGAACCGGGCACTCAACAGTCCGCCCAATCCAGTCCTCGGTGAGACGCCGTTTGCTCGCATGCGCAACCCCGAGCCCGGAGCCCTATGGCTATATTTCGCGGTTCGTCCTGAGCGTCCGCTCGCTCAGTCAGAATTCGGCATCAAGACAAAAACGGCGCACACCCAGCTCCTGAAGACGCGGGACCAGCTACTACGGCCCGCGATCGCGGCGGGCGCGACGGCAACTGGTGACGGTGATGACCTCGACCAGTCTCTGGTGAATCTCGAGGCGTCCATCCACTTTCTCGAGTTGGCCAGGCGCGCCGGCGCAATCAAGGCCGAGAACGAGGCGCGGAGTCAGGAGCTCAGGAAGGAGGAGGCTGAGCTCAAGGCTAGGCGCGAAGAGCTCGAGAAGGAGGAGGCGGAGTTCAACCAGCGGAGGCGAGAGTTTACCGAGGCCGCAGAGGACCGCAGCCCACGAAGCGCGCAAACGTGACCGTCGTCGAGGACGCCTCCGACAGGTGGCCATGTCGCGCTGCAGAGGCTCCTGCTGGCTGCCTCCGCTGGGCCAGAGCAGGCGGCTGGCGTGTATCGGCAGGCGCTGGGCCTGGCCCAGGAGGTTGGCAGCCCGTTTGACGAGGCACACGCGCTGGAAGGCATCGCTCGCTGTGCTGCCGCCATGGGGAACCTGGACGCCGCAGTGGCCGGTCTGTGCGAGGCGGTGGAAACTTACCGGATGCTCGGCGTCCCCGACGCCACTACGGTCGCCAAGTACGTCGCCGCCCTCAAGCAGGTGGACGAGTCGGCTGACTCTTGACCACAAAGCTCAGGCAGCAGGGCGGAAGGTTCACAGAAACGACCGTTTCCCGGACGTCCCTGAAGTCCAGGTCAGCCAGGGGTTCCACAAATCCCACCGTAAATGAGGAAGATCACCGCGATACGGTCAGGTCTCCCTGCAGCAGGGTCACTACGCCTCAAGATCGGCTTAGGGGCGGTGTGGGCCAGCTTCGGCCTCGGTGGGCCGGCAGCGAAACGCGCAATGGTCCTCCTACACCTGTCGCGTGGCGCTTGCACCGCCCAGCCCCAAGCTCGCGAGGTAGAGTGCTAAATGGATGAACATGTTTACGCGATGAACTTGTTCATGGCCAGCCCCTTGGGTTGGCAGCAGAGAGCCCCGGGCCAGTTGATCAGCCTGATCCCGGGGCCTCGTCACGGCCGCGTCAGCAACTGGACGCACAGGCGGGGACCTGGTGTTGCGTCACCAGGCCCTGCCGACGTGCTCCAGCAGCGAGGGGACGTACGCCAGATACACCTCGACGAGGAGTATCTGCATGTCCGCCGGACGTAGCCGCCAGTCATCACCGTCCATCGATTTCTTCCCGATGCGCACACCCCCACCTCAAGGGCGAGGGCTGGGGTAGGTCCCCCGCGGGTGGATCTACCTGGACGCACCGGAAGCGCTCCGGACGGTAACTGGACCGCATCCGCCAGCCTAGGCCAGCGAGGCGTTTCCCGCGCGCGCGAAGTGGATCTTCACTGTGCGCCAAGTGTGCGCGTGCCAGGCATGGAGGGGAATGTACGGGAATGTACAGTCCTAAGTGCGTGTTTGAGATCGGCGGTCTTCGTCAGTCGCAGACGATTCTGGCCTGTCGTCGAGCGGGGCCCCTGCGGGTGAGACGGCGGGCCATACCGGCGATGGCAGCCCAGCGGATGATGGCCTCGGAAACGGCGGGGTCGCGTTCGTAGTCGCGGGCCAGACGGCGGCAGGCGGTCAGCCAGGCCAGCGTCCTCTCTACCACCCAACGCCGTGCGATGACGCTGAAGCCTCGCTGATCAGCGGGCTTGCGGACGATCTCCAACGTCGTGCGCAGGGTGTCACAGGCCCAGTCCACCAACCGGCCGGCGAACCCCTGGTCGGCGAAGACGTGCCGGATGGGGGTGGTCAGATACGCCGACAGCAACGCGGTCTTGGCGCCGTCACGGTCCTGCCAGCTCGCCGCCATCACCGCGACGGTGACCAGCAGCCCGGTGGTGTCGGTGATGATGAACCGCTTGCGGCCGTTGACCTTCTTACCGGCGTCATAGCCGCGGCTGTCACGCCCGACGGTGTCGGCGCCCTTGACGCTCTGGGAGTCGATGATGCCGGCGGACGGCTCGTCGTCGCGGCCGTCCTGGCGGCGGGCCTGGATGCGCAGCTCGCGCAGCAGGGCCTCGGTCACGCCGGCCTGCTCCCACTGCTGGAAGTACCAGTACACGGTCTGCCACGGAGGCAGGTCCGTGGGCAGATACCGCCACGGGCAGCCGGAACGGACCACGTACAGGATGGCGTTGACGATCTCCCGGCGCGGGTGCTTCTCCGGACGCCCGCCGGTGTTCGGCTCGGGCAGTAACGGCTCGATCAGCTCCCATTGGGCGTCGGTCAGGTCCGAGGGGTAGCGCTGCGGGGGCATCCAGACACCTTGGCCGCCCACGAGCTGGTCGTCACGCCGCCACGCCATACATGAACGATCTTCTCAAACACGCACTAAGCGGTAATAAGCGGACAAGCAGCCAAACCCGCGAGCCGAAAAACGTGAGACGGATCACAATGCACGTCCGCCGCGTACGTGACTACGAGTCCCCAGTAGTAAGCGCGGAGACATCACCACCCACGCCCGGCCTTCATGCCTTCACCGCCAGCCCCCCATGCACGTCCAGCCGGCCCCCCACCACGGCGCTGGAGCAGTTGCGTACGCGTCTGGACGAGCATTTCGGCGAGGTCCACGCGCGCTTGACCAGCATGGAGGCGGCAGCCAACGACGAACTCGCCACCCGCAGGACAGAACAGCGTGATCGCTGATCCGGCGGCCAGGACAGCTTGTTTGATGCCTTGCTAGCAGCGGAAACGTGGCCCCGTCGCCGCATGGCCTGGCTGGACACCGGCCAGGCGGCCGCGCTCCGCGCGGCCGCCGAGCGGCTCTCCCGCCGTACGTCGACCCCAGAGTCTCACCATTGATCCGAAGTAACCGGGTGCGGTCGCCGCTTGTTCTGGTAGGCCGCCGCGACGCCGGCGGCAAACGCCTCGGTGATCCTTGTGAGCGGCGCGGTTTCCGGCTCCCTCTGCTCGTGGCCGTCAAAGGCGCGAGAGCGCCAGTAGGCCTTCTTGACGCGTTGCACCTCCAGCTCATTGAGAACGGCCCACCCGTAGCGGCCTCGGCTATGGCGGCCACGGGTGGGCACCATCATGGCGATGGGGGCCTCGATGTCGATCCCGGTGGTGTATTCGGTCCACAGCTGTTGCCTGAGCCGGTAGCCGGCCTGCTTGTAGCCGTCGGCGACACGCTGGCAGATGTCCCGGATCACTGATCCGCAAAGATGATCGCCCACGCGCAGGCCGGGGAGCTCAATCGCCAAGTCGCCGTCCAGCTGCGCAGCCTGCTGCAGGAACAACATGCCTTCCTGAATCGCGTCGTGGTTGATCAGGAGCACGCTCAGCTCAAAGGTGGCCACGGCATGACCTCCTTCGACCTGGGTGATGAGCTCTAGGCCGCGTGGGCCGAACCAGCGACGCAGCCGCTCTGTCGTGGACTGTCCCCAAGGGGGCGCGGCCAGGAGGGCAAGAGCGGCTTCCTGCTCCACCGGCTGATGCACCAGAGGAAGGGGAGGAACGACGTTCAGCTCGCCTGACAAGATCTCATCGACCAGCCTCTTGCCCTGATGCTCGAGGCAGATCGGTGCAGGCTCCAGCCATGCGGGAACCGGAATCACCGGGAGGAAGCCGTCTGCTGCAGGCCATGCAGGTTGATGCGGGTACATCACGCCTGCCGGCGCGGCCGGAAGCGACGGAGACGCTGAAGTGGGCAGCGCCGACACGACGGGGAACTCCTGCAGGGGTGTCTCCTCCACGGGAACAGACACGGTCGCCGGCGCAGGCTCTTCCAGCGGCTGGACCACGGCGATTGTCGCAACCTGCTCCTCAATGGCCTCCTGATGCAGCTGGTAGAGGTCGTCCAGGGACCCCAAGACCTTGACCGGCTGTACGCCCGTCATGCCTAGCTTGGCCTGCAGAACCTCGAAGATGGCTGCAACGTTTTCCCAGCTCGGCGGCCCTTTTCGTCCCTTGCCGGTGAACACTGCCGACACTGTGGTCTTCGTCAGGCCCAGCTTGTTGTGCTGGGCGATGTACCCATAAGAGACATTTCCCGCCTTTTTGCGCAATTGCCGCAATTCTTCATAAAGGCGCTCTCTGGGAGCGCCGACCGCACGGCCAGTCATCGTGTCGGTCACCCGCCAATCACAAAATGCTCGGGGAGAAACGCAATACAAGATTGTCCCGCACTCGGCCGACAGTTCGGGACGCACACGCCATACGCGCGTGAACCCGGGACGATGCGGTACGACACGGGACGACCCTGCGCTCATCTGTGCAGCTCACGTCCGTTCCGGATCGTTCCGCGGAACGCGCGGAACGATCCGGTACAGCTGTACGGAACGATCCGATGCCCGAAGGAACCCGAACGAAATTCGTTCCGCATCATCCCGAGATCGGGCCGCCCTTCCCCCATTACGGCCCGGCCGTTACCGCTCCCTCTTGTCGCCGCGTACAACAGGAAAGACCCCCGACCAATCACCTGGGGGCGATAACTCCTCTAGAGCGCAGAATTGAGGTTCGATGTCCCTGTCCGACCGGGCGATCAAGGCCGCCATCGTGATCGTGCCCTCCCTGATTGCAGGTCTGGTGGCCGTATGGCTGGCGCGGAAGGCCGGCAAGCCCGCGCCAGCCGCCTTGCTGGTGGGTCTTACCGTCGCGCTGGGGGCGATGGGCAGCTTCTCAGTCCTGTTGTGAGGAGCTTGGCTCATGTTGAGAACGGAGCCGGAGCCGACCTGATTCACTGACGCCCGTGCGCTCGACTTCGCTAGTGAGGGGAGTGCAAGAGGAGGAAGAACCCTGGGCCGTTCGGCTTCTCTATGGAGGGATGGCAGCACCGCAGCGTGTGGGGCTGGGACGAGGGCACCGGCACTTGGTGGGCGCAGCTGTGGCGCAACGATCTGCCTGACGACCGGTCGCCGACGCCCCGCACGTGGGCATCGGGCCGCTGTACGGCCAGCACATCCCTTCCGTCAGCGGCCTGGTGCCGCTGATCGTCGCCGCGTCGCAGGTGCCCCCGGACCGCATCGACCAGCTACTGGCCGACAGCATGAGCTGAGCGCCGCCGATCTGCAGGCCCTACCTGCCGAACAGGCCGACAGCCCGTTCGTGAAGGCCCTGGTGGAACTGGTCATGCTGAAGGATGAGAAGTTCCGCGGCCGCGGCGGTTTCATCATCCTGCCGGAGTGGGGCGACATCCTGGATCGGCAGGTCCCAACTGCACCGGGGTAGCGGATGCGGGTCGGTCCTCGGCTTGGGCAGCGTCCCACTCAGCCAGGACGGCCCGCAGTGTCTGCGCCACGGTGGGGTCCACGCCCCCGCGCTCAGCGGTGTAGCGCACGTACTTCTCAGCCCCTTGGAGCAAGCCTGACCAAGGGTTGCTGATGACCTGCGCGACGTGCGTCCCGGGTGGCCCGACGTGGGACCAGGCATCGAAGCAACTGCCGTAGGGGTGGGGCTCGCCGTTGGACCGGACTGCGGGAATGTGGCCCTCTACGTAACCGCCGCCGGGGCCGTGGCACTGCCAGGAGATCTTCACAGCGCACCCGCACGCGATGGTGCCGTTCATCTGGGGATATCGGCGCTGCCATTCCTTGTCCAGGTCGTAGGCGTCCGACGCAAGAAGGATGAGCCTGCCGCACAGACAGCAGGTGATCCGGAACTTCGGGCGCGCCATCAAGGTCTCCCATGTCTCTGTTGGACGGTCTGGTGCGTCTCATGCTGGCAAATGGAAGCCGGTCCGGCCGGGGCTTTGGAGAAGCGGTCAACGCACGTCGATGACCACCGGCCCATCGGTAGGTCGTCCTTGCGCGGCTTTCCGCGCGGTGCGTGGCCAGCTACTAATGGTGTGTGCGGCATTCGTACTGGGACCTTGGAGAAACCGGGGCCGGCGCCTGCTTCGAGGTGGACTGGCGCGGCTCGACCGCCCGGGTCTGCCTGATGGACAGCGAGGAATACCGGGCGTACCTCGATGAGGAGGCCTACGAGTACCACGGCGGGTTCTTCGATTACAGCCCCCACCTTGCAGGTGCCCTACGACGACTACTGGTACCTGATCGTCGACAGCTACGACCGGGTCAAGAACGTCACCGTCGTCCAGCTCTTCGACTGAGCGGCAGGTCTGACCGGGAGCCTCTAGACCTAGAGGCCGGCCCCTCTAGGTCTAGAGGCTGCTCTAGAGCCGAAAACGCGCCCTGACCAGGTATCTAGGGCCTAGACCCTGTTCCAGCGGAACCGGCCGTCATCCGGCAACGCCGGGTTCGGGCAGGTCGCCGCGGGCGCGCGTGGGTCTGTCCGCGAAGTTCCGCGAACTGCTGGAGATCAGACCTCGTCCTCTGCCGCGGCAGCGTTCAGCATGGCCATCACCTCGTCCATGTGAGCCAGCCCGACGGCGAAGATCGCGTCGTGGATGCTGGTCTTGAGCCATTCCCGCCCGGTGGTCACGGCGATCTGAATCCGTGCGTTCTCGGCTGTGGCGGCGGTCGTGTCGCTGACGAGCAGGCGGGGGACTGCGGGCCGTTTGGGTGCCATGGTCCAACTTCTCATGCCGATTCCAGAAGAGGGGGCTCGCGTGTGTCGAGACTGCCGGGAACGCCCAGCATGCACCTGTTCCCGGAGGGCCAGGACTGGAGTCAGCCAAAGCAGGTCAGCGGCAGGGCCTTTCTTCGGACGCTGCCTGGCGGACGGCGGTGAGGCCCGGCGAAGAGCCGCGCGCCCGGCCAGCCGATCCGCATTGTGGCGCTGGAGGCACGTGAGTGTTTCTGCAACGCCAGAGACGTAGCCGCCACCATGTGATTACTTAGCGCACATAGTTGCAACTCTAAGTAATCAAGAGAGGTGGGTACACGTGCATCTCCCCCCGCGGCGCGCAGCACTCCTTGCCGGCGTACTTTTCATCGCCACCGCCATCACCACCACGGCGCCCGCCACCTCCGCGGCAGCACTCCCCAGCGGCATCACCATGGCGTCTCGAGCACTGGCCGCGCCACCACCACTGCTGCACCAGGCCGTCGCAGACCTGCCCGTCGCAACCGAGAGCCGTGACGGCTACAAGCGCACGAGCTTCAGACACTGGGTCGACGCCGATGGCAACGGATGCTCGGCCCGGTACGAGGTGCTCATCTCCGAGGCCATCGACCCGCCCACGGTCGGCCCGGGCTGCACGCTGAGCGGCGGCGTGTGGTATTCGTACTATGATGATCAAATCGTGACAGAAGCGGGCAAATTGGATGTGGACCATCTTGTCCCCCTGGCCGAGGCCTGGGACTCGGGCGCCTCGGCATGGGACGCCCAGCGGCGCGAGGAGTACGCCAACTACCTGGACCGGCCCGAGCATCTGGTGGCCGTCACGGCGCGCTCAAATAGGCAGAAGGCGGACAAAGACCCGGCCCAGTGGATGCCGATCGAGCAGGTCCACTGCCGGTACATCGCCGAATGGACTGCGGTCAAGCGCCGGTGGGAGCTGACCGTCGATGAGCAGGAGAAGGCCACGCTGACCGCCGAGGCCGCCAAGTGCCCCAACAGCCCCCTCACAGGCTCAACCTGATCGGGCCTTGTTCAACGCCGCCGGACGGCAGGCTTTGAACCGAACCGGCAGCCGCCTGCCCTGACTGCGTCTTCCTGAATCGGCGCCAGCGGGGCAGGCCTGACCGGCCTTCAACAACGCGCCCCCGCCCAGTCCTGGCGGATCAGGCGGGGGCGCTTCGTGGTGTCATGCCGGCCCGTGTGAGCGGCAGGCGTTCAGCCGCCGCCCAAGCCGCTCTCCAGGCCACTGTCTAGGCCACTGGTCAGGCTCGCTTCCAACGCCACTGATGGTTGCTGTACTCGCTGCACTTGTACCTGCGGTTCGTGCCTTGGGTGTACCCGTACTTGTTGCGTGCCGCCTTGGGGCAGTATGCGCCGGGGGTGACGCATGCCCAGTGCGTCCCGACCTGCCGGTAGCAGGACGTGGCGGCGGCGTTCACGCGCACAGCGGCAGATGCGGGCACGGGGGCCACGGCGGGGGCGACCAGAGCGGAGCCGGCCAGGAGGGTGGACACGAGCAGGCGTCTGAGCACAGAGACTCCTAGGGGGATGGGTCGTGACAAGGGTGAGACGCCGCGGGCCTGCAGATAGTTGTCACGGTCGAGTGATCGGGTTGTGCGCTTAGCCGAGCTGCGGCCGGGGCCGGGCGCAGAGCCGTGTGCCCGGCCAGCCGATCCATCAGACAGCGCTCAGCGCGAGCCGCGCTGGACTCTCTTGAGCGCCTGTGGCAGAGCGCGTCGGGCACGCAAGCTGCCTATTCGTCCTCGCGGCGGTCCTTGCCGAGCAGCCGGGGCACCGTCCTGAAGGTCGCCGCGCCGGCCGTGCCCGCGCTCAGAAGCGCGGCCGGCCAGGCAGCGTCGGCGGCCAGAACGAGCGCGCAGGTGATGGCAGCCATCACCACGGTGGCCAGCAGCGTGAGAAGCGCGGCAAAAGAGAACATCCATCTCATCCTTCACATCGGGGGGAAGGGCCTGCGGCTGTCAGGCCGTCGGCCCAGAACGTGATCAAATCCTCTGCGGTGAACCGATCGAAGGGGGACGTGAGCGGAACCCGGCCGCTATGCACGGCCCAGATCGTCACCAGCAGGGACGCCATCTCCTCCAAGGCACAGGGACACTCGGGACGCCGGCAGCCGCCGGGCCGCTCGCAGGCGGCCGTCCGCACAGCCCGGCCAGCCTCTGTGTCAGCCGGACGGGCTGGGGACGAGCTGGTCGACCGGAGCATCGCCGAGCTGCGCCGCCTATAGGTCCGGAATTCCCATGGCGACGCGGCGAACCGCCGGGGATGGAGCAATGTTCGAACTAACCGGTATCGGTAGGCGCGAGCTCGGCGGAGCGCTACGGTCGAGCCATGCAGGCCGAAGCCCTTGGGACGTTAGAGGCCGCCCTATGGGGTTTGGCCGGTGGCGGGGCTGCCGCGCTGGTGTCATTGCTGGCCGCCATCAAGGCTGCGGGATTCCGCTGGCCTTGGCGTCGTAAAGACGGCACTGATCAGGAGGCACGCGAGCGATTCGGGCCCCGCCTGTTCGTGCTCGGCGGGACGTGCCTGCTCGGTGCGCTCGTGGCGGCGGCCGCGCACGGGCAGATGAGCGGCCCGTGGCCGGCCTTCTTGCTCGGTGTGGGCGCCGAAGCAAGCGTGCGCGGCATCCTGGCCGGGGTCGAGGTCACCGTACGTAAGCCGGAGACTCAGTCGCCTGTATCCCCGGACGCGGTGGTCGAGGGGGTTGGAGGGGATGAACGTGCCAACGCGTCCTGACCACCTGCTCAGCCGCCTGGTACGAGCCGTCCGCCCACACCGCCCATGGCTGCGACTGACCGTGTCGCCCTGGTGGGCTCAAGTACTCGTCGCCGCCGGCGCACGCCCGGCAGCCGCCGCCGACACAATGAGAGTCACGTTTCCCCCTGTACCTCGGATAGGCCCAGGCGCAGATTTGAGCGGCGCGCATCTGGCCAACGCGGTCCTGATGAACGCGGACCTGCGTGGCGCGGACTTGATCCGTTCGGACCTGACGGGCGCGGCCCTGCACAGCGCGAATCTGCACAACGCAACCATGCGCTACGCGGATCTGACCGACGCGGACCTGCGTTACACGGACCTGACCGACGCGGACCTGACGGGCGCGGACCTGACCCACGCGAACTTGCACGGCGCGGACCTGCACGGCGCGAACCTATTCGGCGCGGTCTTGCACGGCGCGAACCTATCTGCCATCGCGCACCTGAACCGCGCGAACCTGACTCGCGCGCATATGACGGGCGTGTTCCTGACCGGCGCGAACCTGCACCGCGCGAACTTGATCGGCGCGAACCTGGACGGCGCGATCCTGACCATGACGATCCTGGACGGCGCGATCCTGACCAAGGCGAGCCTGAAGGGCGCACACCTGGACAGCGCAAACCTGGACGGCGCAAACCTGACTGGGGCAGACCTGACGGGCGCGAACCTGACCGGCGCGATCTGGAGCAAACAGACCATGTGGCCTACTGCCGGGTGGGAGAAGAGGATGTGGGGTGCCTCTGACCGGCTGCCTGACGGGCGATTGCGAGTACGCGCGGAGGACGTTTCGGACAACACTGAGGTCCTTACCTGACAACTCGCACGTGGGTGGAGGAGTTTGGGCCGCTTTAGGTTGGGCGAGGTGTGCTACTGCAAGCGTTGCGCTCGCAGGCAGCACCAATAACCTTGATGGCTGCGGCCGCTGCCGCCAGTCGCCGCCCCTCGACCCTGTGGACCTCCAGCACCTCAGTGATGGCATGCGGCGGTAGGTACGGCTTGAGGTCCACGGTCATGGCCCGGTAGCCGGCGCGGAGCGCGAACAGGGCGTGCCCGGCGGCAAGCCAGGTCAGCACGTACGGGTCTCGGACGACGTTGTGCGCCCGGTAGTGCAGTCCAGCAGCCAAGAGGTCGCCTGCGCTGCCCAGGTGGGATCGTCGCTGGGCAAGGGCACCCGGTCAGGCCAACCTGGCGGGCCCGACATGACGAACGGCCGGGCGAGCGTCGGCTCGGTGGCAGTGTTCGCCGGCTTCGGCTGAGGTCCTTGTGGTCTACATGGCTGTAGTCGACGCCTGCGACGGGACGGATCCGCTCAAGGGGCAGCCACTCCTCATGAGTGACCAGCCCGACCCCCGCCCTTGCCGGTCGGTGAGGGCTCGACGCCACGACACCAGCACTTCCTGTCTGCCCTTGGCGAGGGTGCGCCGCTTGAGTAGAAAGCCGGCGAGGTCAGGCAAGAGCGTGACTGCTGAGGGATCGGACATGGCTCCGCCCCCCTGGCGCTGGGGCATCTGCGTTCCCATCTGGGCGAGCCAGCGCAGCGCGGTCCACGCGCGCGCTTGACCAGCGGGAAACCAACGGCCAACGACGAACTCGCCACTGGCAGGACATGCCAACGTGGCCGCTGCTCCGGCCACCAGGACGGCTTGTTCCTGTCGCAGGAGGATAAAAGTTCACCGTCCTTAACCGTCTTTAAGGGCCTTCCAGCAGCAGTTTCGCGTCGGGGGCAGCGTGGCGGGGGAAAACTCACATCCGAGCGCTGTGACTGTCGGTGAGAGGTCCGCTCCGATCCTCTAGGGTTCACCCTGGGATAGGAGCTACATGCCGCTTCCCGCCCATGCGGAACGTCCGGTCAGATCTGCCGGATGGCTTCGGCAGGGGAGGAGGTGAAGCGCATGGAATCCCGTCCTGACCGGGATCATGATCGCTATCGGCACATCACGGCATGCCTGGCTGTGGCCAGGTTCGTGTTGTGGCTGGGCTGGCTCGCGTGGACCAGCAGTGATCACGATGTCACCACCTGAGTCACCCTCTGAGTGATCAGGGTGGCCGGGCCTCCTGCCGGGCAGTCAACGGGTAGTCGACCAGGCAGGAGGCCCGCCCACAACAGGCTAGGCGCACTTGGGCACCTGGCTCCTCCGGCAGCGGTTTTTCCTCCGCGCCGGGCCTATGAACTTGTCATCTTGACATACCCCTCTCCAACCCAACGACCGGAAATGCATCCAAATCGGACAGCAAAAGAGATCATTTACGCTTGCCGGGGTGGGTTTTTTCCTCCGCCCCTGATGGCCCTTCGGTGATCTTGTACGTGAGTAGGCGGGCCAGCGTGATGAACGCCGGAATTGTTCTGCGGCGGACGGAGCTGGTACGGAAAATCGCCATCCGAAACCCCGATCGGCGGAACCTTGCCCGGTCGAGTGGACAGGGGTAATCGCGCCCCTTGTCCCAATGCGGCGAGGCGGATGGCCCCCGTAATAGCCGACACGCACAAAACCGCAGGCCACACAGTGTGCCGCCCTTGCATCGCCAAGCCCGTTACCGTTCTGAGATCTTCACCCTGTCTCCACCTCGCCCCTGACCAGGCAAAACAGGCCTGGCCGAGGCCGGAGCCAGAAGGGCGCTCCATGCGCCGAAGCACCCTCACCGCCGGCACCATCGCTGCCGCGATCATCCTCATCCCGCTCACCACCCAGACGGCGCTCGCCGGCCCGCCCGGCATCCCCACCGTGGTCGAAGCGCAATCCGAGCTGGCCGCCATCGAGATCACCGACGAGTCGCACGCCAACACCTATCACCGCAGCATGTTCATCCACTGGGCCCGCATCTCCGGCCAATGCGACGCCCGTGAACTCGTGCTCATCCGCGATGGCGAGGCCGTTGAAACGGACGCCAACTGCTCACCCATATCCGGCACCTGGACCAGCCCCTACGACGGCGGAGTCTGGACCGATCCTGAAGACATCGACATCGACCACATGGTGCCGCTGAAGGAAGCGTGGCGCAGCGGCGCCTGGGCCTGGGACAGCGCCCGGCGCAAGGCATTCGCCAACTCGCTGGACGACTCCCAGCTCTGGGCCGTGACGGACAACGTCAACCAGTCCAAGGCCGACAAGGATCCGTCCCGCTGGAAGCCGCCGCTGGAGTCCTTCTCCTGCGAGTACGCCCGCTCCTGGATCGACGTCAAGCACGACTGGGGGCTGTCTATGCAGGTCGCTGAGCGTGAGGCGCTGGCGGAGATGCTGGCCACCTGCTAGTCGCGCAAGCGCGATCGAGCCCGCCCTCCATAGCGGGGGGCGGGCTTTTCGCACCCAGGGCATCAACGCGTAGCAACGAGAGGGCAACCAATAGTCACATGCTGGCGTCTCATCCTGTGGGCCGCCATCTGTCACTACTCCCCTGAAGGGCCATCGATGCGCTCTCGTCTCCTCGTAGCCGCTGTCACCCTCGCGCTCACGGCAGGCTGCGGAGCAGCCACCACCGCCACCGCGCAACCCGACACGGCCACGCCGACGCCGACGCCGACCAGCACGCCCACGCGCACAGTGACCCCTGCCACCTTGGCGAGCACCACAGCGTCCCCTAGGCCCACCCCGTCGCCGAAGGCGAAGAAGCCACGCGTGGTCGCACGCACGCACGCTCCACGCCCCATCCCTAAGAAGACCCACAAGGCGGCCCAGCCGTCCATCAGGGGAGGCGTCCACCCTGGGGCGTTCTGCGCCCCCGGCGGGGCGCTCGGCCGGACGAACGCAGGGACGTTGATGAGGTGCAGTTCGAAGGGCGGTGACCAGGCGCGCTGGCGGCGCGCGTAGCGATCAGAGGAACGCGAAGAAGCTCCGCCCGCCCCCCAGACGGGAGATGAGGCGCCGCCGGTCGTGCGGGCGGAGGTCCGCGATCACGTACGCGCGCTCCAGACGCGTGATACCCGCCCCGGCCGCCACCTCGGCTCGACCCGGTCGCGCCGACGCTGCTGCAAGCGGCGCTCACGGATCCAGCCGGTCACGGTGTGCCCTTCGGCGTGAAACTGCTGTTCAGATTCCCCGTCAAGCCTGCGTGTCCTGAACTTCTTGCATGTCTCGGCGACCTCCTGCGGCCCGTCGATGTAGCTCGGAGCACCGCGCGCCAGCTGGACATGGGCGCGCAGGCTGTCTCAGCGTCAGGTGTTGCGAGCTTCACCAGAGGCGTCGGCTGCGAGGTGGTCGTGCAGGGTCGCGTGGCGGAACTGATAGACCGGCCCGACTGCGCGCAGCAGCCCCAAGCGGTGGGCGTCGTCAAGGAGATCCATAACTCGCCACGGAAGCCGGCGTTGAAGGGCCAGCAGGGCCACCGCAATGAAGCAGATCAGCCATGCATGATGTTCTCCCAATACGAGCCCGGCCACGAGTCCGAACGCGAGTCCGAACGCGAGTCCGCCCACTAGCCCGGTTACCAGCCCGAACATCAGCGCGAACACCAGCCCGGACATGACCGTTCGAATGAGGGTGAGGGTCCTGTCGGCTTGCCAGCTGGAGCAGGGTGTGCTGGTCGATGTGAGCGTGGGTTGTTCCGCCCAATAGAGCATTCTGAGTGTCAAAAGCCCAAGGCCGCTCACGAGTCCGCCGCCGATCCCGGCCCCGAGCCCGAACTGGAGCCCGGCCCCGAGCCCGATCAGCAGCCCGAACACGAGCCTGACCACGATGTGGCCTGTGTCGGAGAAGAGGAAGAGGAGCGTTTGTCCGTGCAGGCGGAGGTTGGCATAGCCGGGTCTTTCGTGAGCCCACGTCACGGCTTCGTCGAACCCCCACACCAGCCCGAGTATGAGCCCAGCCCCGAGCGCGGTCATGAGCGTGGTCCAGCGCTCGTACTCGAGGCCGCTGTAGATGAGCCCGGTCACGAGCTCGTAGACGGGTGCGAAGGCGAGCCCGGGCCCGAATCCGAGCACGAGCGCGAGCACGAGCCCGACTGCTGGTCGGAGGTGGGGTGTGGTGCGGGCGATGCGCCACCAGGTGATGTCGCGGGTGGTGGCCGGAGGGAACGCGCGGGCCAGGTAGGTCAGGTAGCGGCGGGTGGCGGTGGGGTCGAGCCGGTGCCGGGGGCGGAAGTGGTCGGCGGGGTCGGAGCTGGGCGGGCGAGCCTGGATCAGGGCGGGGATGAGCCTGTTGAGAAGGTGGGCGCGCAGTGTGTCGGCGTCGCCGCCCAGAGGGCCGAGCAGTGGGGCGGGGTCGGCTCCGGGGGCCAGGTAGACGGTGCGGATCAGCCACAAGCCCAGTGGGGTGGCGGCAAGCTGGGTGAGGCCGGGGGCGGTGCGGGATCGCAGCGCGGCCAGGACCTGCGTCCAGGCATCGGACGGGGAGGCGGGCAGGCAGGCGGTCAGGTAGGCCGCCGCGGCCTGCGCGGTGACAGGCTTGGGGACGATGACCGCAGCGCCGTTCAGCGGCCGACCGGCCTGGCGGATCGCGGTGGTGAACTCGGCGCGGCGGCTGGTGAGGATGAGCTGGTCGCGGGCGGTCAGAGAGGCGTTGAGCGCGGCGATCATCTGGTCGCGGGCGGGTGCGGGGATTTCGTCGAGGCCGTCCAGGACAGCCAGGATGTGGCCGCCTTCGGCCAGCGCGGTGGCGGCGCCCAGGCCGAGTTGCGGGGCGGCCAGCGCCGGGTAGTCGGCGGCCAGGCGGACGGCGAGCCAGTCCTGCAGCCGGGGATGGGCGCTGGTATCCCAGCCGGAGACCGGCAGCAGCACCGGCACCGGCACGACCTCTCCCTCGCAGGCGCAGGCCTGGTCGGTCGCGCGGGTGGAAAGCAGCTGCAGCAGCAGCTGAATCGCCAGGGTGGTCTTGCCCATGCCCGCGCCGCCGGTGATGACCAGCCGCCGCCGGGTCAGGCTGCAGTAGGCGTCCGCCAAGGCCGCGATGTCGTCGCTGCGGCCAGTGATCGTCAGCTCAGCGTCGGCTGTGATCAGGCGGGACTGGCTCATCACCGTCTCATCGGCGATGAGCTGCCAGTGCACCGGGATCGGTTCGGGGTCTTCCAGGAGCCGGTGGCGGGCTTCGGCGCGCCACTGCCGCTCCACCAGAGCGGCCAGTACCTGCGCGGCGGCGCCGACAGCCACATGAGCCTCGTCGGCGTCGGCTACGCGGGCCGGCGTAGCTGCGCGGGTGGAACGCCCGGCCCAGGCCACCACCGCGCCCACCATCGTGACCCCGGCCAGTGCCACGGCGACGACGTCCGCGAGGTTGACCTCGGCGCCCGGTGTCCGCGCCCGCCAGACCGAGACCACTGCCACGCCCACCGCCACGATCACCAGAATGGAGACGGCGATCCTCCAGCCGGCCTTGCGTCTGCTCACACCGATATCGTCTCCGTCGGCAAGGCGGACCGGTGGCGGTTCGCACTTGAATCATGACAGGGAGTTGTAGCGCGAGGTGCCTGTCATGCCACGGACGGCTCTCAACGCCGACGATGCAGCGGTGTGACGTTCGGTTCGGGCAGGTCCAGCTGCGCCCGTAGTTCCTGGTTCTCTAGGGTGGGCTGGTGGGCGGCTCGGACCAGCGGGGAAGCGTCTTCTCGGATCTGCTTGAGTTCCTTGTCGTTCGCGGTCGTCTTCTTCAGCTTGCGGATCGTCTCGCGCAGCCTGCCGAACGACACGCTCGTCCGCTGCCGGCACACACGCCTGTGCCGGTATCGCTGGAAGGCCCCGAGCAGTGTCTCGGTCGTCGGCTGCCCTCGCTGCTACACCGCTCAGGCTGGCCCGGCCACGCAGTTCCTGCTTGCCTGTGACCACATTCAGAATGCTCGACGGCACGCTTTCCGCGGTACCTGTTTCTTCCAGCCCGCGCTCGGCTACCGGCGTTGAGGGCGAGTTGTCCGGCACGATTGTCCGGGACGTGATGAGAAGACAACGGCCTTCCCGGGGCAAATCGGGAAGGCCGTTCTGTGTCTCCCCGAGCGCTCGTCCGGACCAACGAACTGACGCCTTAGGGCGGCCGACCTGGGCCGACCTCGCCGCGGGGCCTAGACCAGCGGCTGTGGCTTCCATGATGCACTGCAAGTTGGTTGTCCAACCCCACAGCCGGACCAGACCGTTGGTAGCCGATGTTTCCCGGACCAGCCCGACACTCACTCCACCGGGTTGGTCGTGGCTCACACCTCCGCTGACCTGGCCGCCTTGTGGTGACCCACTCGGCGCTTGGCAGCGGGGGTTGTCCGGCAGCCGCCTCGCGTACGAGCGCGTACCCGGTCTATGCCACATGCGGTAATGATGAATCCAGCGACGTTCATGCTCGCCTCGGCGGAGGGCAAACCGGCGGGGCATCACGGGCGCGATGTCGCACCCCCAACCTGCTCGTCCGGACCATCACGCCTTGGAGAGTCCCATGTCGCTCATGCTCCCCCTGCCACACCGGCCCCTGGCCTGCCAGCCGACTCGGCAGGCGATCCGCATCGTCGTCTGGGTGGTGGTACTGGCCTTCGTCGTCGTCCTGACCGCCCTGGGCAGCGACCCGGCCCTCGCGCTGGGCGTGGTGCTGGCCGCGCTGGCCGCCACGGTCGGCGACCTCGCCCAGCCTGGCCGCTGACCCTACCTGAGCATCCCCGCCGTACAGGGATCGTCCGACATGGCACGGCCGGAAAAGCCGATCACCTGGGATGGGCCCATCGCGGATCTGGCCCGTGAGCTCCGCCGCCTGCGTGAGCTCACGGGCCCTCCCATCCCCACCTACGCCCAGCTCGCCGAGCGTGGAATCTTCTCGCGCTCGGTGCTCGCCGACGCCGCCGCCGGCTACCGTTGTCCCTCCTGGGAGGTGGTTCTACACTTCGTCGCAGCCTGCGGTGGCCTGCCCAGCCAGGAGCCGTGGCCAACCTTGTGGAGGCATGCCCATGCCGCCGCCAGCCAGACCGGCGACACCACGCCCCGCCGTCCAAGGCGAGCACCGGCCAAGAACCAGACCGGCTCACGCCAGGCCACGATCGCGGCCCCTCGGCAGGCCCCTGTCCCGCCGGACCCCTGGCAGGCCGAAACGCCGCAGGAGTATCGCTATCAGCTGAGCCTGCTGCGGGTCTGGGCCGGAGTGAGCATCCCGGAGATCTGTCGTCGCAGCCGCAACGATGATCACCGGCGCCGCGAAGTCCCGTACACCACTGTGCACGACACGCTCAATGCCAAGTTCACCCGCATGCCGCCCCTCCGTCCCGTTCAGGCGATTGTCGCTGCCTGTGAGGCCGACCTGGACGAATGGGTGGGAGCCTGGCGGGCCATCAGTCTCAAACAGTTCCAGCAAGATCATCCGCCGCCTGCCAGCCTGGCAATGTAGAACGGCTGATCGTCGGTGCCGTTGCCGTCCCGGATACTCGCCGCTTTCGGGACGAGCAGAGGTTGTTGGTGCCGAGGGGGTACGTTCGACCCGGCCAAGGCCCCTGGCGGATCACCAGATGGTGTCCCCGTCAGGGGCTCCACCCCTGACAGAGCCAAGCCAGCACCGCCCGCACCACCTCGGCGACCAATATCCTTCCGCAACACACACCGAAGGCGTCAACACCCGCACGAAACGATCACGCGCAGATGCACGGCCGTGCTGAGGTCGATTTTCTACGCCACCGCATCCTGCTGCCGTGACAGTCACTTACCGCCACCACCGGTAACGGGCGAGAGTCGTTATCTGGACATACCTGGTTCACTCTGGCCAGTGTGAACACGTACGCCCTCAGCTCGTCAGGATGATGGCGCATCGTGCGGAGTGTGCTCACCACGCCCTGGCCCTCATCGTTGCTTGTCGCGAGTCGTCTGATGGAACGCCGACCTCCGATCAAGCAACAGGACTGGCGATCACGTGCCGCCTCCGCCACCATGGAAGGCCGCCCTCAACGCGTCCTCTTCCCCTCCCGACCAGAAGGAAGATCGCGATGCAGTCACCGATACCCACTCCTGATCAGATAGGCACTGTCGACCTTGCGTCATGGGCCGTCGTTCCCGGCCAATCAAACCTGGACAAGGATGAACACGGCGCCTGGGCCGTCACGGCGGGCGACGAGGAGCAGTACGCCCTGTACTTCGAAGTCGCTGACGCCGATCACCCTCGGCAGGTCGCCGAATTCATCGTTGAGGCGGTGCGAGCGCACGCTACCCGGTTGCGGCTGAGTGCCGCCTTTGACGACATCCTGCGCGAACGGGAGCGCCTGCGCATCCGCCCAGCCGGTGCGGACCTGTACGAGCTCGACCGCAGCCGGGTCGTGGCGCTGATGGCGCAACTCGGCAAGCTCGCCGCCGAAGCCTACGAACCTGCGGCCGCGGCAGAGCAGGACGCGCAGACGCAGCGCGTCTATAACGAGGTCACGCATCTAGCGGCACTGGCCGTGAGCTGGCTTGAGGCCATCCACGCCCGCCATGGTGCCGACGGCGCCTAGGGCGCTCGGCATGTCGCTTCCTTGCGCAGCATGCTGACGACGGCAGCCAGGTGGTGGGACAGTGCGTACGCCTTCCACTCGGTGCTACCGCCAGGCCCCCCTTCCTCGCGGGCCGCCCTCGCGATCTGCTCGTCACCCCAGGAGAAGCGCACGCCGTCGCCTGGCCAATCCGAGGAGCCGACCAGCCTCTTGCAGAGCTCGAAGAAGCCCTTGTTGCCACGGCTTGTTCCTTTCGGCCAGTAGTACAGGGACCAATGCCGTCCGACCGTGTAACGCAGGTTTGGGGCTGGCCATTTGTCGTCTGCTGGGGGAGGACCCGGATGATCGACTCCGTAGTCCCCGTAGCTGACGTCGCTCCATTGCTGGCTGATCTGGCGCCGGAGATCTGTCTCCCGCCGTGGGATGTGGCTGACCTTTGGTGTGGCAGGCTTCACGAGAGTGTCGGTGGGGGGAAACGATCCTCCTACGACTGCCACCGACTGCCAGGCGATGTCGAGGAGGTGGTGTAAGGGGCCTGCAACGCCTGTGCTGGTTTCGGAGATGGAGGTGAAGTAGCCACAGTCGAGGACCAGGTCCGTTCGCTCCACCGTTTCCCCGACGGCTTCCAGCTGCTCCAGGAGTACGCGCGAATCAGACAGGTTGAAGGCGAAGGGACGAGGTACGCGGAGGCACGCGCCGGTGTGCAGCTTCTCCGCGGCGCGTCGCACTTCCTCCAGGTCCTCCGGTGCCTCATTCGTGTGGATGACGGGACGGAAAGATCCGACGCCGAGGTCTGCGACGAGGAACCTGAGTGCCTCATGGGCTCCTGAGGGGCCGAATCGGCCGGCAAGGGGCCTGGTGTCCAGTGCGAAGTCGATGCCCTTGTCCAGCAGGCGGTTTCTGTGGATCTCCGACAGCACTCGGTGGACCGAGACCTTCGGCGACTCGTCTTCGGCGCGCGCCACGATTTCTATGAGGGGCCGGACGCTGTCCGATACTTGCTCACTCATGTGGCTGAGCGCCAGCAGATTGGGTCGGCGACTGTTGATGATGACCACGTACACCGTCATGGTGGGTTCTCCGTGCGGTTGGTGAACCTCATGGCGGGTGAAGCGGCCATCCCTCGCCCGTGGGCAGGCCGCCACTGCCCGGTGCTACCGACGGTGAACTCCGCCTGTCAACACGTCAATATCCGTGGAGCTAGATCCTCACCTGCACGGATAGATATTCGGCACCCGCACCCTGGTGGTGGCGGACGTGATTGTGGTGATCAACCCGTCTATCAGGGGTTTCGTCATGTCGTCAGGCGAACACCGACCTCGCGATCACGCTGTGATCAGCAGCCCACCGCATGTGGATCAAAACGGCTCAGTGTTTGCCAGCCTCAAGAAAACCCGTACGCAGCGCTTGCCTTGCACATCTGACTACCGCAGAATTGAGCGTGGCCGGAAGGCGGCCTGTCCTGGCGCACCTGCCCCAACTGAGTGCCAGAGAGGACGAAGAAGCCCTAGCTCCACCTCTCGCCGTGAACTCTCGCTGCACGCGCCGAGCGGGCGCACCGATCAGTTGTCGAGCACTTGGGGGCAGAAGAGCTCGGGAACGGTTGTGCCATGCCTGCTAAAGGACGCCTCACCGCTAAGGCTCGTACTCGCCGCCTCTACACGAGCGAGTCGGCGCAATACGCACAAGAGCAGCTTGCATCTCAGCCGGAGCTAATCCCTAGCGCTCCTAAGGATCAAGCGTTCCTTGAATCGCAGGTGCTCGCGTACATGGATACGAGTGGTTACTACTGGGCGCATCCGCTCGGAATTTCTGGAATCCTTCTTTATTCCGACTCAATCATAATCAAACTAGACGGCCACACCATTCCC
Organism: Nonomuraea sp. NPDC048881; assembly: GCF_040649795.1. Classification (NCBI taxonomy): domain Bacteria; kingdom Bacillati; phylum Actinomycetota; class Actinomycetes; order Streptosporangiales; family Streptosporangiaceae; genus Nonomuraea; species Nonomuraea sp. NPDC048881. The sequence continues at coordinate 24,226 of NZ_JBEZGC010000004.1, read as the reverse complement.
TTCGGGCACTTCAGATCAATGGCCGACTTTGTACTATCTCGCCTTCTTCCATACGTCGAGGAAACTGGTGCTCAGGTAAACGGAGTCACGGGGCTCCGCGTTGGTAAGATTTCTGGTCGAGATCTTCAGCTCAGGCTTGTTGGGCGATCAGGACGGGTTGTCCTGCGGGGGGTACGAGGAACACAATGGCGTGATGCCTTGAGGTCGCGTTATCGAGAGTGTGACGAAGAGGGCTCAACCCCTCTGTGGAAATTCCCAACAAAGTCCAAGCAGGAGATCGATGATGAGAGTGAACATGCAACATATAGAGACTTTGAAAGGCGCATCTCATGGCTAGGTTCGGGACTGCTGCGCAGGATCGCAGTCTTCAGCACAGTCAGCAGAGCGTATTCCACGCGAACATGGTTCAACGGGGATGATTGGATCTTTGAGCTCGAAAACTGCTTCGATGTACCAGTCGAACACGATCGCTTCATCGACGCTATCGCTGATCCAGCATGGGGGCTCAATCTCAAAGTCGATGGTATCCACTGCGAATGCGCTTCCCCGTGGGACGAAAGAAGACATATAAAGGGCTGCTATTTCTATCTTATCAATACGGATAGCGCATACTCGGGAAGGCTTCAGTTGCGCTTTCGGAGGATGGGGTGGGGGTATGGAATAAATGAATATCGCGATAGATTCGCAGAGGTCGGCGCAGACCCGAAATGGATAGATCGAGTAGTGCCTAAAACGCGGCGGAGGGCCCCTACTTCGAAGGCGAACGATGTAGGCGTGGCGGAGGCCTCTCGATGAACTGGGAAGCGATAACTCTTGCCGTCATCGCTGTAAGCGGGACTCTGGCTATAGTGCTCACTCAAGTGCGTGACATATTAATCAAGACGGCAGAGGTCATCGAGGCGTGGAAACGCGTCCAACGCGCCATGAAGAGAACCCGCAACAAGAGCATCGGGAAACCGTAATCCAGTTCTGCACTCGGCCCCTACGCCGTTGCGGTCGGCAGCGACCAAGGCTCGGCCTGCGCCCCGAGCTTCCTCAGCGTCACCGTAACCACCTCGGCGGATGCGCTGGCGCTGCCCGTCGAGGCGCACAAAGTCACATACGGGACAGCAGTTCAGCCTTCCGCCGTGACCTGTTCGATCATGGGAGCTTGTACGGCGGCCAGCACGGCGGCGGCGAAGGGCAGGGAGTGATGCGTGGCTCCCCAGCCAATGCCGAACACCACGGAGGCGGGATCGGTGTTGGGGTTGGAGGGGGCCGGGTGCCCACGGATGCGCAGCCGCAATGACCCACGAGCGTCCTCCAGTGCATGCCACTCGACGCCCTCGATCTCGGTGATCGGGTAACGCCGGTCACCTGCCGTGTACTTGGCCGGGGAAGCTCCGGACGCGAACCAGGTGAAGGTGACAGCCTGCCCGTCGAAGGCGGCCTCGCCGTCCCATGCCTTGAAACGACGCGGCACCGAAGGGCCGGCGATCAGGAACCGCTCAGCCGGACCGCGCTGGGACAGGGCCGCGCGCACCTCGTTGGCATACTGGTCGGCCAGCGTCTTCGTGGCGGCGGGCAGCACCAGCCGGTACGGATCGAGCGACTCCTGGAGCTGCCCCGTAGCCGCGGACATGACCGGATCGGCTCCCTCCCGGGGAATTACCCGCAACGCCACCCTGCCGCGTGCACCAGGCTCCAGCATGACATCGGTCAGCGCGTCGTACGGCACGAACCGCTCTCCGAGCTCCATGCTCAGTTTCGACGCCTTACCCGGCTCAGGCGTAATGCGCAGCCCACCGTCCTCGAACTCCCACGCGCAACCTCGCCCCCTTCAGTACGTCACCCATGCAAGCAAGGATAGGTGCCCGAACACTGGCGGCTACGCAGACGGGCGACCACCGCGACGAACTGGGGCCTTTCCCCTTGAACGTGGACACCTTGGAGACTGGATCTTGAGGTCCAGGGGAAGAGATGTCACTGATGGTGATGAAGAACTACCCGCCCGAGTTCAAGGCCGACGCGGTGGCGTTGGTGCTGTCGAGGCCGGATCGGACGATCACGTCGATCGCGCGGGATTTGGGAGTCAGCCGCGAGACGTGTTGGAAGAGGAGAACAAGCAGCTCAGGGCCAGGGTTCGGGAGCTGGAGCAGGAGGGGGACATTCTGCGTAAGGCGGCCTTCGCGGGCGAGACGAACTGGTGAGGACCCGTAAAGCAATTACTGCTAGTTCCACTGCGACTGCGGTGAGTGGCATGCTAAATGGCCTTCCATGGCAATATCTGAGACGCTCCTGGCTGTCCTGGATGTGAAGTTCGCAGCCGTGCTGCCGCATCTGGACGAGCGGCAGCGCCGCCTGTATCTGGCTGCTGAGGCCGATGCGCTGGGGCATGGCGGGATCGTGGTGGTGGCCAGGCTGGCAGAGGTATCGGAGTCGACCATCACGCGGGGACGTCTCGAGCTCGCGGGTGGTGCACCGGTTCTGGGCCGGGCGCGCCGTCCCGGTGGCGGACGAAAGCCGGCTGCTGCGCGTGACCCGGGCCTGGTGCCGGCGCTTGAAGCGTTGATCGAGCCGCGGGAGATCGGTGATCCGGTTTCTCCGCTGCGCTGGACCACGGCCTCGTTGCGGGATTTGGCCCGGGAGTTAACCGCGGCAGGGCACCCGATCAGTGCCCCGGCAGTGGGCGATCTGCTGCGCGCGGCAGGGTTCAGTCTCCAGGGCATGGCCAAGCGGCGCGCCGGCAGCCAGGTCCCCGACCGCGACGCCCAGTTCCAACACATCAACACCACGGTCGAACAGTTCCTCGCCGGCGGTTTGCCGGTGGTAAGCGTGGACGCCAAGAAGAAGGAACCGATCGGTGACTTCGCCCGAGCCGGCCGCACCTACCGGCCCAAGAGGAAGCCGATCACGGCCCCCGATCACGACTTCACCTTCGCCGATACCCCGGTTGCGATCCCGTATGGCGTCTATGACCTGGGCCAAGACATCGGCTGGGTGAACGTGGGCACCGACCGCAACACTGCGGCGTTCGCGGTGGAGTCCATCCGCCGCTGGTGGAACCAGCAAGGCCGAGGCCACTACCCCGACGCGACCCGGCTGCTGATCACCGCCGACTCGGGAGGAGCGAACTCCGCCGACTCCCACCTGTTCAAGAACGACTTGGCCGCCTTCGCCGACGAGAGCGGGCTGGCCGTTACTGTGTTGCACTTCCCGCCGGGGACATCGAAGTGGAACAAGGTCGAGCACCGCTTGTTCTCCCGCATCACCCACAGCCTGCGCGGACGGCCCCTGACCAGCTACGAGGTGCTGCTGCAGAGCATCTCGGCCACCCGCACCAGCACCGGGCTGACCGTCAGCGCCGTCCTGGACGACAACAACTACCCCACCGGGCGCACGCTCACCAAGGAGCAGCGCCAGGTGCTCCTGCGGCGCGTCCAGCGCGACGACTTCCACGGCGAATGGAACTACACCATCGGCCCCTACGACCCCAGCACAGCACCCTCGACCGAACCTGACCAGGCGAAGGCGCCCCCGATCCCGACCGAGGCTACCTACCTGCTCACCCACCCCGCCCTGACCGGCATGACCCGCGACCAGTTCGACCGGCTCGTGACCGAACTCGAGCCCTGGCGAAGGACCCTGGCCGAGGCCGAACGCGAGAAGCGCAAGGGCATCAACCGGCGCGGATACAACCCCGGCTTCGGATTCCTCGACCATAGACACCGCGTCCTGGCCGCTGTCCTGAGCCACCGCAACACCGTCACGCTCACCCTGGCAGCCCGGCTACTCGGCCGAGACCGCAACACCCTCAGCTACCACGCCCACCGGACCAGGCCTCTGCTGGGCTTCGCGGCCCCCGACCTCGCCACAATCCTCGCCCAGCCCCGCCGCCGGACCCACCCGCCCCGCTCAATCGAGGCACTCCAGAACGAGATCACCGCCTACGAAACCAACATCAAACCGGGCAGTAGTTAGTTGACGGATCCTGAACCGCTTCCAGTTCGTTGAGGATCACAAAGCGCTCTACGGCGTGAAGCGGTTGTGCCGGATGCTGCAGGTGTCGCGCTCGGGCTTCTATCGATGGTTGAAGGGCGCCGCGGCGCGGCTGGCCCGCCACCAGGCCGATGAGCAGTTGGCTGCACGGATGCGGCGGATCCACGCCGAGCATGACGGTACCTACGGCTCGCCCCGGATGACGGCCGAGTTGCGCACGGCCGGGATGAGGGTGGTCAACACCTACCTGCCGGTGGGTGGCGGCCGGTTCCTCTATCTGGCCACGATCGTGGACTTGTGTTCCCGTCGGCTGGTGGGCTGGTCGATCGCCGATCACATGCGCACCGAGCTCGTCGTCGACGCGCTGCAGGCCGCGGCGCAGACCCGCGGCCGTCTGGACGGGGTGGTGTTTCACAGTGACAATGGGGCGCAGTACTGCTCGCGGGAGTTCGCGCGGGCCTGTCGCCGGCTCGGTGTCACCCGCTCACGTGGCGCGGTCGGCACCAGCGCCGACAACGCCGCGGCCGAGTCCTTCAACGCGAGTCTGAAACGCGAGACGCTGAAGGGCGCGACCAGCTGGCCCGACGCCCGCACCGCCCGCCTGGCCGTGTTCGGCTGGATCACCCGCTACAACACAATCCGGCGGCACTCCCGGCTCGGCCAGCTCAGCCCGATCGCCTACGAGAAGACGACAGATAGCCTGAAGTTTGCCGCCTGAAATCGGTGTCCACGGTTATGGGGGAAGTCCCCGGAACTTGTTGATGGACCTGGGTGAACGTGCCGACAGCTGCAGGTTTCTCATTCGGGACCGTGACGGCAAGTTCTCTCGATCGTTCGATGAGGTGTTCGCTGCCAGTGGTGTGCGGATCATCAAGACACCTGCCCGGTCACCGCGGGCGAACGCGTTCGCGGAGCGATTTGTCGGAACGCTACGCCGAGAGTGCCTCGATCGCCTGCTGATCTACGGTGAACGGCACCTGCGCACGGTCCTGGTCGAGTATGGACGCCACTTCAACGATCATCGACCGCATCAGGGTAGTTCGCACCGCCCGCCGTCGCACGATCCCAACGAGGTGATCGACATGACCGCCCGGATCCACCGGCGAAGCACCGTCACCGGGCTGATCAGCGAGTACCGCAGAGCTGCCTAACCGCCCTGCGAACGCCCAGCTCAGCAACAATATTCACCGTTTTGGCACCGCACAGCCGTGCGATGAGTATGAAGCGGCACACCATGCATGGCTGCCGCGATCTGTGAGCGCGCCATGCCGCTGGACTTGACGGCGCGACCCGAGGTGAGCGTTCATACCCTGCCTTAGCCGGTCCGGGGTGAACCCGTCACGGCCGGTCCGCGTCGTTCCGGCTCGCATCCCGAGATCTTGTCCAGGTCGTATCGCTGGTCAGGGGTTCCGATGTTCGTGAAAGCTATATCGTAACATCTAACCTCCAGGCTGGTACTGAGGAAAATGCCAGCCTGAACAGTGACCTTCGCCGAAATGATCAGTGAGCGAAGGGTTGGCCTCTTTTCTCCGAGGATGCCGGCGCCAGTGACATCGCGCCAGGAATCTCCTAATGGATCTTCCTGAAGTCGTCGCCCCACTTCGTCGGCGTATCTTCCCAGCGCCGATTCGGCTTGCCCCTCAACCTCGGACTCCAACAGCGCGCCATACAATAAAGCCGGGGCAGATGCTAGTCCGAGGAGGAGGGCTAGAGACATGATCAGGATGATAGCGCGCCGTTGGTTTGAGCTATGTTCTACCATGCCGGCATTCTAGAGGACCTACCAGCCGGTATAGTTGATTCCTGTGCTGGCGAGATGTTCTTGGAGGGTTTGCGTATAGGCCGCGACGCCCTTCGCATTCGGGTGCATGGAGGTACGGCTCGCGCACCTAATGCCATCGGTGAGGCAACCGTTGAACGTGTCACCGAAGTCCCCCTCTCCGGTCTGGGTAAAGTTGACCGGAATTATCCATGGATCGGCATCGCAAGCACCATGCAAGCCGAACTTTGATATGGGATTAGCAAAGGAAACTTCCTTGCCGGCTGCACTTAGGCCCGCTGCCATGGATGCCTCCTGGGCCGCCATGAAATCAGAGAGCCGGTTCAGCATCTCCTTTTCCGTTCCGCTGAAGTTTATCGTAGAACTGCAAGGTTGTGCCGGGCCGGGATTTCCGTCAAAGATCCTCGGGTATCCCATGAGGACGATCTTGGCCTTCTTGCCGCGAGTGGACGAGTCGTTCTGAACAGCGTCGCTAATGCGTTCGAGTGTGTCTTTGCCGTTGTAGGGAACGGGACCCTTACCATCGAGGTCGTACAAGTAATTGTTCACGGAGCCGGTGATCTTCTCTTGGAGTTCCTGCTCGTAAGCGTTGCCCTGGCAGTCCCACAGGTAGCACTTCTCCACTACTTTTGGGAACCCTGCATCGTTCCCAGTGATGGACAACGTCACAAGTGAGGTGTTCTCGTCGAGGTATCCGGCGTCGAGCTGACTGATCTCACGGAATCTGCCGTCCGCATTGTCGCGGTAGTCGCTCCACTGCAGCTTGGTCGTTTGATGGGGAGGTGCTGTCCGCCTCATGCTTATTGTTGTTGCGCCAGAGCAGGCGAGGAAGTGGAAGTCGAGGTTGGGGTCGAAGCTGTCAGCCAGTTCTCCGATGGTCTTAGTCTGGCCAGGCAGGACGGTCTTCCTGATCCAGGAGTCGTCGCTGCGGCGGCAGGCGTTCCACGTCGCCGACTTGTAGCCGAGGTCGGTTTCATGGGCGTAGTTCCCCACCCCTTCTCCGGAGGAGTAGGAGTCACCCATGGCCACCACGAAGTGTTTGGGCTTGGCTTGCAGGGGTTGGATGGCGATAGCGTCCCAGGTGACAGCGGCGGTGCCGTCGCCTTCCTCGTTCAGAGTGGTGAGACTGACAGAGGGCGTGCCGTCGAATTTGAAGACGCCCAGGCTCCGCCATTGGTTACTCTGGGTCAACTGTGACAGATGTCGGGTTTCGGTCTTTCCGCTGCCAAGGTTCACCGTGTAGGGAGCCTGTTGTGTTTGTGCACGGCGCTCCGGGTTGTGGACGATCACGCGGGCCCAACCGTGGATCTCGCGGTCGAGAGTCCAGGTGCCAGTCACCTGCATGACTGCCCCGTTCTGGTTGGGGCGGCGCGTGTAGGCAAACCACTGATGCCCGCCATACCCGTTGCCAAGCTGCTGGAAGTCAGCCCTGGCGGGCACACGCCCTGCTGAGTCGCGACCGAACTTCCATGTGAGCGTTCCTGCGGTCGTCACAGTTGTGGATTTGCACGATCCGATCTGCGGAGGGACTGAATTGGACTCCGGCACGTCGTCGATTACCAGAGAACCCGACGGTAGCCCCGAGGTTAGGCAAGGGCGCCAGTAGTCCTGGGGCTCCTCGCGCTCGTGGCTAGCGTAGTAAGGGTCGTCATACCGGAATGTCCCCTCCACTCCGCATGCAGATGGGCAGGTCTTCCATGCCATGGGCAGGTGCCACCAGCAGTGGAAGTCGGGCCGCTGGCAAGTACCAGCTTCGGAGGAGGAAGTGCCGGGCGTGCAGCCGTTGTCGGTGGTGCAGAACGCGTTGACGTCCACCGTAATGAGGGTGCCATTCCTGCTGATCGGAACGATCGCTGAGCGGAAGTCGTCGGTGGCCCATCCGGCTTGGTTGTAGCCTGCCTGTTCCTTCCACGTCTTAGATGCCGCGTCCCAGTAGGTCTTGACGATCGGCCAGGCGGCCCAGCCCAGTACCTTTTCCTGGTACGGCCAGTACTGAGGGGTGGCTGCGTCGGCGTAGGTGTTGTGGTCCAGGAAGGGGTGGCGGCCCGGCTTCCACAGTCCACTGGAGGGATTGTTCGTCCAGCCCAGCCCCCAGGTGTCGGCGCCGTTGGGTCCGCCCATGTCGGACTTTAGGTGGTAGCCACTGTTGTAGGCCCAAGCCGCGAAGTACCAGCTCTCGATCTTGGACGGGTCACCACCACTGGCCAGCACCGTGCCGCCAGAGTCATCCCAGATCTGGTTCCACTTCTGGGTCAGCGTTCGAAGACCGGCCGCGATATTGGTGAGGTAGTCCACTGCCACGGCCCTTTGTGTGTTGGCCGGCCAAGCCGTCTCCCCCGGCCGCTCGTGTCCCGCCAGACGCATCCCGTCAGTCTGTTGTGAGAGGCCATAGCCGCAGTCTGCCTTGGAGAAGTCGATGGCCCAGTCGTTGCTGGGGTCTTTGTCGTAGACGTCGACACCATAGTAGTTACCGATCAGGGGGTTGCCTGTCTCTCCCTCCATGACGTTGCGCTGTGCCTGCCACAGGTTCGACTCCTGGGCCAAGATTCCTAGCATGATGTTGGTGGGCACCCGGCCACCGCCACGCAGGTCTTCGGCGGGGAATAGCGCCTGCGGGGACCAGGCCGGAAGGTTCGAACCCTTCCAGTTAGCGGGCCGGGTCAATGTGAGCCGTTTGAGCACAAGCTGGTCGACCGCCCATTCCACCTGTCGCCAATGCGGCTGATAGACCTGAATTTTCGGATCGTTGCGAGGCACAGCGCAGGTGTAGCCGGTATCCACCGTACTGTCCCCAGCCGCGGTCAGGCCGGAGGCTCCCTTCTGGGTGGCGAATGCCTTCAGCAATTGCTGGTTCGGGATGCTGCCTGTGTGTCCTCGCGGCGTTACCAGCTCATGCGGCGCCACCTCGAATGACAGATCGGCCCCTGTGGCTGCGACACGGGCAGAGATATCCAGGTCCTCCGGCTCAGCAGCATCACCGCTAACACCGCGGATGCTCTTGTCTCGCGGATCGCCTGGCTCCCCTGGCTTCAACCCGTGCCGGCTGGCGCTGCGCACTACCATCTCGCCGCCTGTCGAGATCTGGCCTTCGGGGCGGGCGTTGATCCGGGTCATCCCGGTCGGCAGCGCAGTCACCTTGACGTTCTCATCGCCTAACAGGAACAGCTGTCCGCCGAGGCCCGACTGCACGCCTAGGCCACCAAGCGGACCCTTGGCCACGGTACGCGGCTTGCTGTGCGGGCCGTCGAGGTAGCTGACGGTGACCTGGCCCTCAACCTGCTCGGCGTAGGCCACGCCGCCGGAGGCATCCACGCGGATATCGAAAGGCAGGGAACCTGTGCGCGCCAAAATGCGACGCTTGCCGGTGCCCGAGATGGCGACCAGGCCATTTCCCGAGGCCGCCACGATCTCCTCGCCATAAGGCACCGCCGAAGTGAGCTGGCCCGATTGCACCACGGTTCGGGTGACCTTCTTGTCCTTCGCGTCAATCATCAGCAGGCGGCTGGAGGTATGCCCTTCCACTGCTGCCTGCGTCAGCACAGCCTTCTCACCCGCACCGCAGCCGGGGTTGAAGTAGGCCATACTCACCTGGTCATAGAGCTTCGTCACCTGGCCTGTCTTCACATCGACGACCGCCGCGAAGGCTCCGCGCGCGAACAGCTCGGCACGGTTAGTGAAATGCCTAGGCGCGTAGATCGCTATGGCGCTGTCGCCGTCGCCGGTTAGGCACGCGTTGCCTACCCATTGATCCGTGTCCATTCCAGGCTCGGATAACGTCGTGAGCGTCCGCCATTGGTAACCGTTTCGTGCTTCTGCGATCAGTATGTGGAAACCAGTGGAGTCTCCAGTTGCGGCATATGCCACATCCTCTGACGACTCCCATCCGCTTGGTAAGACCTGCTGACGGCGAGCTGCGGGCACGTTTGAAGGATGTGTGTCCTTCGGCTTTCCCGTAGACGGTATAGGAGTCCGCCGGTCAGATGGAGCGTCATGGGACGTCACCTCACGAGTGGCGCTAGATCCATCTAGTACAGCAGCGGCTGCGCCATTGCCAGGGATAGTGATGGATGTGACGAGAACCGCAAGCGCTGCTCTCGTCAATGACGTGCGTAACCATGAGGTTTTGGGCACACATACTCCAAACACTGCAGAACATCAGCGCGCAGGCGACACTGCTGGCTTCAAGGACCTTGCTGGGGCGACGGTGGTGATGACCTGATGCTTCAAACCATGCTGGAGATGCATATGAAATGTCATGGACGCTCCAGATGGATTCTTGTGGAAGGCATATCCCTAGACGATGTGTCACGTAAGCGTATCGACAGCTCTGTCTGACTCTGCCTGTTTATGTGTACCTGGCGTTCTCGCGGGCGTCAAGATCAGGGAAGGGGGTGAGTCTGTAGCGGATGAAGCTGCACGGGAAAGTTGCGATGAGGCCACTCGTGCTTCTTGGTGCGCGAACGTGGCGGAGAGTGGGTTTCCGGATACATCCAGGCGGCGCGTTCTTCATCGCCCCGGATAGCGTTATCCGTCAGTTACGGAACGTGCTTCCCCAACTGCAAGTAATGCCAGCATCTAACTGCATAGATAGCGCTATCCGAGACTGGGAGGCCAGGTCATGGGCGAGGCGCTGCGAGGTTGAGCGCAAGCATGCTATGTGACCTAGATCACAACAACGGCGCTTGTCTTATTAGAGTCAAAGTTGGATTATCAAGCAGTCTAGCTCGGGTCGACTGACTACCCGCGAGTTAAGACGCTGCCTCTGTAGGCCCTGATCGTGCTTCTTGCGACGTCCCCTCTCGCGCCGCTGTCGGCGCATTTTCCCTGTACTCCCACGCCACTGAGTCGTGGAAGAAAGGACGGCCCCCTCCCTGCAACACTTCCAGATATGTTCACACTCGAAAGGATTCGGAGTGAGCGGAGCCATTACTAGATTCCCTGCACGTCTCTTACTTATCGTCGGGTCGGCCGTATCTGCACTGGCCGCCATCACCCTGATAGCATCCCCGGCCGCCCAGGCCGACGACCGGGTACAGTGGCAGAATCGGGGAAATAGTAGCTACTTAGAGATCTGGCTGTCTTCAACGAGCGCTGGTGGCGAGGTCATCGTATGGCCGAGCGATCCTGCTTCCTGGAATCAGCGCTGGTATGAATACACTGCGAGTAGCGGTTACTACTATTACCAGAACGCTAACAGCGGCATGGCGATGTACGGGCAGAGCGGCTGCTACTACGGCATTATTCAAAATACCTATGGCGGTGGCACGAGAGGGCAGTGGCGCACTCCCTACTACGGCGGCAACGACGGGGTCGGGCGCTGGCAGATCATCAACAAGGCAGGCTGCAACAACGACCCCTACTGGGATGCCCTTTCTTGGGGGGTAATTTCCGCCGACAGCGACGCACGAGTCTATCTAGGGCACTCGGGCATCGAGCCCGACGACGGTGGCTGCCAGATGACGAGTAACAGCTCTATAATCGCAGAAAAGTGCGCCTGGAATGGGTGGCTTTGGTAGCGCCCCGGAGAAACGGAGAACCGGCATTGACTGAAAGGTCACGCGTCAAGGGGTGGTTAGGTGTCGCGGCTACGGCCGGTGGCACCGTCCTACTGATCACCGGCATAACATTCCTATCGGCACAACCCCAGGTTGGCGGGGCAGAGCGGCAAGGCGTTGCCGTCCCCGCGCAAGCTAGTGCAGCCACAAGCACACCCACGCCGAACGTTAGCATCACGCCTGGGGCCAGCACCACGCCAACTCCGGCACAGACTGGTGTCCCACCCACGTCCGACCCCGCGAATGAGCCGCCTCTCGGCGAGATTCCCGTCATCGGCAAGGGGCAGCGTGTCCCCATGCCGCTGGACACCTTTATGACGTCGATGAACGACATCGCTCTCATCGCCAAGGCGCGGAGCTTCGCGGCCAGGGACTGTATGCATAGTCTCGGCTTCAAACAATGGACGGCCGACACCGTGCCCATGGCGACTACAAATACCTTCAAGGAACTGGATCTGGTCGACTATCCAGATCCGGCGACAGCTGCCGAATCTGGCTACCCTGGCATCACCCCACGTCAGCCGCTGCAATTCGACCGGAAGCCAGCCGCGAGATCGACTCCCACCAGACCAGATCGAGAGGGTATCGAGGTCTTGATGGGCAGGGTTGCCAAGACGAAGTCTGGTCTTGCCGTCCCATCTGGAGGCTGCCTGGAGGCTGGCGACCGGAAGATCCGATCCGCCGATGCGGAAACAGCACCCGAAGAGCTGGCGGTGGACCCGCGCGCATTGGCGGCCGACGCAAAGTTCTCCGCTTTGCGCGATAGTCGCATGCAGTCGGCGAATGCCGCGTGGAGCTCCTGCATGGAGCAAAAGGGTCTGAGGTATGCGGACCCAAGAGCGGCCCGCAGTGATCCGCGCTGGGCTGGACGCAAGTCCGAAGAGCCGGCCAGCGAGGAGGAGAAGCGCGCGGCCGAAGCCGACGCAACATGCAAGCAAGCAGTCAACCTCTTCGGCATATACAAGGCGCTCGAAGCCGCATACCAGAAGGTGCAAGTTGGCAAGCACGCTTCGGCGCTCGTCGACTCAACTCGTGTCTTCAAGAGCTGGGTCGAGAACGCGCAACGCATCGTTGCCAAGGGCTGACAAGTTCAGTGCGCTGACCGGCCCTCGCCTGTGGAGTGCCGTCGATGAGCTGACGCTTGGTCCACTGCGACGTGCGGCCCGGGCTCTTGGGCGTCCTCTTCACTAAGCGCTACGAGGTCTCCGGATACGAGGTTTCTCTTCCTGGGTAACCTCCTACCGGAGACCTCTCTGCATGCGCAGCTACGATGCGCCTGGCGATCACGTACTTCACTGCACCCTGAAGGCTGTCAAGACTAGGTCCAAGGTACTAACCTGCGCATTCTTGATGGCGCCTCGTTGGTCAGCCAGCTCGCTGGTATTCATTGATCAGCCCGCCGAGGACTTGGCGGCGCTCGATCCAGCCCACCGGTAGCGGGATCACGTCGGAGTCATCGGTGGGGACTCGAAGCCCGAGAGAGCGGTGCGGCCGGTACCGATTGTAGTGATCGACATATTCGTCCAGCACGGTACGAAGGTGCCGCTCGCTGAAGATCAGCAGCCTATCGGTGCACTCCGTGCGCGCCGTCTGTACCCATCGCTCGGCGAACGCGTTCGCGCGAGGCGCCCGAGGCGGGATCTCCAGCACCTGAATGTCTTCGCCGGTGAACACCTCATCGAAGCTGTAGGTGAACTTCGTGTCCCGATCCCGAATCAGAAACCGGAAGGTGTCGGCCCGGTGGTCCAGATTGACAAGAAGGTTACGGGCCTGCTGGGTAACCCATGCGCCATCAGGGTGGGCGGTCACGCCGAGCACGTGCACGAATCGGGTGCCGACCTCCATCACGAAGAAGACGTACAGCCGGCGCAGCATGACCGTGTGCCGCTCGAATATTGAGTTACGTGGTCTGAGCTGTGGTTACCCATCGCGGTGGTATTCGTTGATCGCGCCACTGACGATGGGGAGGCGGATGGAGCGCAGGTGGTCATTCGAACGGCCACGGGCTGGCTGCGTTGTCAACCGGATCACTGGGGCGCTTCCTCGATGAGGAACGGTTCGCCTCATCTCAGGGGCTCTGCCAAATTTCCGAGGGGTCTTGGTGATGGCCAGGGTAGGGTACGAGCGGCGTACCGTTCGCCGGCCGTCAGCTTGCCGACGCCATCTCGAAGGCGGCGAGGCAGCGTGGCCGCCTTCGCGGGAGCACGTGCCGAGCACAGGGACCAGGATCTATGTGGCGTGACGGCGGGCTGTGGGTACAAGCTTGATGATGTGGGTGACCCACGGTGATCAAATCGGGTATCCACCGTGCTCGGTGCGTGCTCGTACGCCCCGTCACTCGCCGTCAGGGCCCGGCACCGCTTGACACGCAATGTGCGCGCAGGGGGCATAAACTGCCATCAAGCGGCACCGCGCGGCCTCTAATCCGACGGTCGCAGGTTCGAATCCTGCAGGGCGCGCTTCTCCACCTGCGGAAACTCCAGCCGCGGCCGCCTGCTGCGGCGGCATGGGGCAAATGTGAGGCAATCCTGAGTCAGCTGCCGAGTGGTCGGCGCAGTGCGGACGCGGCGGTCAGCACCAGCCGGGCCGTCTCTCGGGCAGCCTCGTGGGCCATCTCGGGCAGCATCGAGACATAGGTGTCAGCGGTCAGCACGATGCTGGCATGCCCCAGCATCGCCTGCACCACCTTCAGATGGGTGCGCGCGGCCAGCGCTAGCGTGGCGGCGCCATGGCGCAGGTCGTGCAGATGGATCGGTGGCAGCCCGGAGGCGGCTACCAGCCGTCGGAACCGGCCGGTGAGGTAGTTCGGCCGCAGCGGCGCACCCTCGGCGGTGGTGAACACGTACCCCGAGTCCTGCCAGCGCGTGCCTGCCCTTGCGCTCAGCTTCTCTTGCCGCTGGCGGTGCCGCATCAGTACCCGTACGGTTTCCGCGTCCAGAGCCACCACCCGGCAGCTGGCGGCGCTCTTCGGCGGCCCGACCACGACCTGGCCGTCGGCGTGCACGCGCTGCTGCGCCACCGTCAGCTCGGCACCTTGCAGGTCCACGTCCGTCCAGCGCAGCCCGGCCAGCTCACCGCGGCGCAGGCCGCGCAGCGCGGCCAGCCACCAGGCGGCGTACAGGTGGTCCTGCGCGAACCGCGGGCTCTGCTGGCGGCGACGAGCCCGAGTTTCGCTGCGGCGTTGCGTCGAATGCCCGCGGTCACACGTCGCAGAGCCATACCCTTCGGCTAACCCAGCCAAGCAGAAAGGAATCTCGACGTGACCGAGGCCGCTGAAAGGCCGGACGAGGGGGAAGACCTCCCGGCGTATCCGCCTCTGGCGGATGCGGTGGTTGACACGCTCGACCTGCTGGAAGCCATCGGGGCCAGCGGCAATCGCTGGCATCATGTTCCAACTGGCTTCGAGGACCTCGACATGCTCCTCGGGGGCCTGCGTCCAGGACATCTCGTGGTCGTTGCCTCACGGCCTTCGATTGGTAGCACGACCCTGCTGCTTGACTTCTGCCGCGCCGCTACCAGGCAAAAGCAGGGCGCCTACCTTGTCAGCTATGAGCTGCCTCAAGAAGAGATCACCATGAGACTGCTTTCATCAGAGGCTCGCGTATCACTACACCGTCTCCGCTCGGGCCTGTTGAGTGATGACGATTGGACACGCCTGGCTGCGGCGATGGAAAGGGTCGCAGGCGTGCCATTACATTTGTCAACGCCGTCTGCCTGGACAATGGCTGAGCTACAGGAGAACGTGCGGAAGGTTCACGGCGATCACACCGTCGAACTTGTGGTGGTGGACGGCTTGCAGTACGTACGCCCCGACGTACCGGGCGACACGCGCGAGCGCGAAGTCACGCAGATCGGTTACGAGCTCAAGGCGCTGGCGCGGGAGCTGAGACTACCTGTAGTGGTGTCGGCCCAGCTCAACCGGCTCGTGGAGCAGCGGTTGGACAAGCGCCCGAACGTCCATACCGACCTGCGGGACTCAGATGCGATCGCGCATATCGCCGACACGGTGATCTTGCTCCATCGAGAGGACGCATACGAGCGGGAGTCGCCCAGGGCTGGCGAGATGGACCTGATTGTGGCGAAGAACCGGCAGGGGCCGATCGGCACGGTCACGTTGGCGGCTCAGTTTCATTACGCCCGGCTGGTGGAGTTCGCCCGCGAGTGATTGCGCTGCTCGGGTGTTGGGGTATCCCAGCGGCGTCCGTTTGTATGTTGGAATTGTGATGTACCGTGCCCTTGCGGTAATGGTCATTCGACTCGGTGAAGCGGTGCAATTGGGGCATGACGAGCAGGCACCCCCGTGTACCAGCGCGCGCAGTCATCGCCGCAGCGGCAGCGGCCAAAGCTCGCCGCGCCGCTGCGCCTCCTCACGAGCCTGAGCAGGCTCCACCGCCACCAGTCGCTGAGCCGCTCCCGCCGCACCGATGGGGGCGCCGATTACTCTGGATCCTCCCCATCCTGGGCGTGATCGCGGCCACCACCGGGGCGGCCGTGGTCCTGCCCATTCCAGACTGGGGCCGATGGACACTCGCTGGCATTGCTCTGGCTGGAGCTTCCTGCCTAGCCATTGCCTTTCTGCTCGGCCCTGCGGCCCGCCGCCTGGCAGGCGAGAGCGCTCCCCTCACCTCGGCCGAGCGGCAGGAGATGACCGCCACCGAGCGCGTCGAGGCGATCAATGCCGCGCGCCACACCCTCATTCAGGCGGCTACCGGCCTAGTCGTCATCGGCGGCATCGTCTTCACCGCCCAGGGCCTGTGGTACACCGCCCAGACCCTCGACACCGCACGCCAAGCCCAGCTCACCACCGAACAAGGCCAGATCACGGACCGCTATACCAACGCTGTCGGACAACTCGCCTCCCGCACAGTGGATGTCCGGCTCGGCGGCATCTATGCCCTCGAACGCCTCGCTAAGGACTCCACCCGCGACCACCAAACCATCTACGACGTCCTGGCCGCCTTCGTCCGCGAACACGACCCCACACCCACGGCGAAGCCACCAGCGACACCGGCCACCGACATCCAAGCCGTGCTGACTGTCATCGGGCGTAGAAACACCCAAGAGGACACCAGCCAGATCGACCTGCAGGGAATTCGCATCCCCGGCGCGAGGCTGACAAGTGCGAACCTGACGTGGACGATGCTGCTCGACGCGAGCCTGACCGACGCGAGCATGAGTGGCGTGATCCTGACCGACGCGGACCTGGGTCGCGCGGACCTGACCGGCGCGAACCTAATCAACGCGACCCTGACCAGCGTGGACCTGTTTGGCGCGGATTTGAGCCGCGCGGACCTGAGCGGCGCGGACCTGACCGACGCGGGGTTGACCGTCGCGACTCTGACCCACACGGACCTGGTCGCCACGACCCTGACCGGCGCAAAACTGACCGGCGCAAAACTGATCGACGCGAACCTGACCGGCGCGAACCTGCGTGGTGCGGACCTGACTGACGCGGACCTGGCCGGCGCGAACCTGACCAAGGCGGACCTGCGCGGCATCATCGGCATGACGGAACAAGACATACGACGCCAGGCCCGAGTCGATTCAACCACCCGATTCTAATGCCGTCTTCAGCGAGCTCCTGGGGGCCAACGAGCAGCGTGATCAAACAGCCAGGCGGACTTTCGTGGTCGCCTCGCTAGACCTGTCGTTGTCCACGCTGACGCACGTTTAGGTCCGGTCTGGTGGAACGATATCGGACGTCTCCTAGGCCTTCGGAAGCGACTACAGCGCTTCTGACGTGCAGGTCCGTCAAGGTCAACAAACTGCCCCCTAAGGGCGTGGCGTCCGACGCGTGGATCTACACCGGCGACGATATCCGCAATCAGCTGCGGCAGTGTTGACCGGTTGCCGGGAAACGGGGTCGCGGGAAGGATCTCCTGATCGGCGGGGTGACGCATGCCGTCCTTCGCCCGTTCGTGCACAGCGGCGCTGGTATGGGCGCTGGCCTCCTGCCTCTCGCCTGACGCCGCCCCGGTCGGAAGCGCGACGGCCGGTGGTCCCGTCGCGACCGTGTCCCGGTCGATCCGGCCGGTGAAGAGCGCCGGAGCGCCGGGCGAGAGTCCGTCGCCTATGGCGGTCTCGTCGTGATCGGCGCGCCGGGAGAGCGGCTGACAGGCGTGGTCTACCCGCTTAGGAAGGGCGCGGTTGTCCAGCGGATTACCCAGGACACGCACGGCGTGCCGGGCAAGTCGCAGGACGCCGACCAGTGGCTGATGGGCCTGCCCGCCGGGTATGTCACCGGCGTTTCCGGCCTGTCGCGTACCGCCCAGATATACGCCCTGGGCAACGGAGTCGTCTCGCAGTAGGGTGCCGTCGGCGTCCGGCAACTCACTGAGTATCCAGGCTGGGCAGGGGATCTGGCGAAGCGTTCGAAGGTTGGAGCACGTGTCGAGCACGGCGACCGGCCTCTGTACGTTGTGCCAGCATGTTCTTTGGTGTGCACCCATGGCGTGGCGTCGCTGCGATTATCGCGTTAGGGTGTCTACCGTGCTCGGTGCGTGCTCGTACGCCCCGTCATGCGCCGTCAGGATCCGGCATCGCCTGGCACGCGATGTGCGCGGAGGCGGCATGAACTACCATCAAACGGTATCGCGCGACACTAAAAGATCTACCTTCTAATCCGACGGTCGCAGGTTCGAATCCTGCAGGGCGCGCAACCAGGACCAGGCAATCTGCGGGTTGACCTGGTCTTTTGCATGATCGGAGGTTTTGGCTCGTAGGCAGGGTGAGGCGGCCGAAAGCAGCCCTGTGCCACTGGTCGCGGAACATACGCGGAATGCTCGCAGGCCCGTTTTCCCAGGTGGGCACAGTGGTTTCGGGCCCCGGAAACGGCGAAAGGACCCCGAGATGTCCCGGGGTCCTGCCGTGGTTGTAGGTCATGCTGCGAGCGCATCCAAGATCCGGCCGTTGGCGACGTCCCGTTGGCCGTCGATGCACTTGGCGTAGACGCGCAGCATCACGTCCACGCCATGTCCCGCCCGTTCGGCTGCTTCTGGCGCGTGCACGCCCGCGTTGAGCCAGAGCGAGACGGCCGCGTGCCGAAGGTCGTACGGCCTGCCCGCCAGGGGAGACGCGGCTTGATCGGGCGTTAGGGCGTACGTCCGAGCCTCCTGCCAGACCTTCGCGTACGCAGACCCGGAGATCACGCCGCCCGTGCGAGTGCGAAACAGCCGGCCGTCCGCTCCGACCCCGAACGTCGCGATGTGCTGGCGGAGGATGGCCACCAGTTCGGGTGGGACGGGAACGGTGCGGGTCTGCTTCACATCCCGGTGCTTCAGACCGCGTTCGTCGTGGGCCTGCCCGGAGTCGGTGAACCGCTTGTTGCTCTGTGGCCTGGTCTTCTCCAGCGTCAGCAGACCCCAGCCCTTCGCTGGGAGGTGGCAGTCCTTCTGCCGCAGTCCGGCCGCCTCAGCAGGGCGTAGACCGCCGAAGTACATGCAGGCGAACATCGCGGCCAGCATCGGCCCGCGTGACCGTCCCACGTAGGTCACCGCGGTGAGCAGTTCGCGGGCTTGCTGCGGGTTGACGACCGAGCGCCGGTCAACCTCGCCGCTCACCTTGGCCTTGCGGAACTTGACCTTGTGGAGGGGATTTGCCGAAAGCTCCTCCAGCTCCACGGCGTATTCGAGTACGTGGTGGAAGACGGCCCGTTTGCGGCGGTAGGTCGAGGTTGCCGCGGCCTTGCCGTCCAGGCACAGAGCCAGGGCTTCCAAGGCTGTACGCGCGTGCTTGGTCTCTTCCAGAGCACTCAGCGGGAACGATGCACTCTCCAGCCAGCGCAAGGCCCGCGCGATCTCCGGTGTCGGAGTCGGCCTGCGGTCTTCGGGCAGGAACGAGTACCCGCGCAGTGCCCGCCGGATGACCTCGTCGGATGGCCGGCCGGGAGCATCGCCGACGAGGACACGGGTCAGGGTGGCGAGTGTGTCGGTCATACCCTCACGGGACTTGGCCGCAGCGTGGGGCCACCAGGCGTGTACGTAGGCGACGGCGAAGGAGTACCAGGTGCGAGCGTCCTTGGCCTTGACCATCGATGTCGGAAGGCCGGTCTCCACATCGAACGCTTCACCCTTCTTGGCCGCCTGGCGGAGGTCGGACAGGAAACTCTCGGCCAGGCCCTTGGTCTTGAAGGTCGAGGACTTCTCACGGTTGCCGACCGTCCAGCGGACGGTGTGGGAGACGATCCGGGGCTTCTTGTCCTTGCCGTCCGATCTGGTGTTGGTGCGGATGTCCCAGAACTTGACCTTGTAGGAGGTGGTCATGCGGCGCTCCTGAGGGATTCGAGCCAGGCTTCGAGGTCGCTGCGGTAGATGCGGAGTTCGCCGTTGGGCAGGCGGATGCCTTCGGGGGCTTTGCCGATCTCGCGCCAGCGGTAGAAGGTGCGGCGGGAGACTCCGCCGAGCTCGGTGAGGACCTGGCGGACGGTGAGGAGTTCGTCGTGCTTGGTCATGCGGCCTTCCCCATGTCTTCGGTTGCCGAAAGGTCTTGTCCTGCTGCTCTGGCTTCCAGGTCTCGGAGGTGGGCTCGCCATCGTTGGCGTTCGGCCACGCTGCGCAGGAGGCGTATGGCGAGTGGTGGCACGTTGGCGTCTCCGGCCGGGACGGGTCGCCAGACGTAGCGGTGTGGGTCGGTGGGGTCGTCGGCCTGGCCGAGGGCTTCGAGGACCCAGGTGCGGCGGTCCTGCTTGTGCTCGGCGAGGGTCTTGTTGGACCACTTGCGGGAGACGAGGATGCGGCGTCCGGCGTAGCCGAGGTGTTCGGGCTTGTGGGCCTTGGAGCGGCACCGGCCGGGGGCCATCCCAGCCTTGGCGTTCTTGGGCTGGACGCCATAGCGCAGCCAGTTCGGGCAGGTCGGCGAGCAGGGTTCGTAGCGCAGGGCATCGACCATGCGGGCGGCATGCTCGCGCTGGGCCTGGCCACCGTCGAGGCTGTCGCCGATGGACTTGGTCAGGTACTTGGACAGATACCGGATGCACTGGTCAGCGTCCGGCGTACCGGCGAGAACACCTTGCACGTCCACCTGGTCACCGAAGCACAGAACGTGGAGGGGTTCGGCGTCCTCGTCGAGTGCATCGAGGGCTTCGTCCCAGGTGGGTAGCACTTCGCCGGTTGCAGGGTCGAGGTAGCCGGCCTCCTCGTCCCAAACGGGCAGGTGGTCACCGTCGAAGCGCACTTCGTCGGCTTGTGGCCACCAGACCTGGTGGTAGGTGGCGGCGATGATCTGCTTGATCTCCGTGCGTGGGAGCGTGCCACGGATGGCCATGTGCAGGTGCGGAGCGAGCCGCTTCTGAGGCTCCACGGAGGCGAAGTACTGCACGTCATAGCCCGCGACTCGGCGGAGGTTCTGCACAAAGCGATCCACGAGCTTGGAGAAGTGCAGCGCGTCCCGAGCGGCGCGCCGGTAGTCGTAGGTGCCGGGGTCGATCGGGACGCC
The DNA here is from genome assembly GCF_040649795.1 of Nonomuraea sp. NPDC048881. Classification (NCBI taxonomy): domain Bacteria; kingdom Bacillati; phylum Actinomycetota; class Actinomycetes; order Streptosporangiales; family Streptosporangiaceae; genus Nonomuraea; species Nonomuraea sp. NPDC048881. Next base: position 3,481 of record NZ_JBEZGC010000004.1, on the reverse strand, counting down.
GTCGCGGACCTTGCCGTAGCTGGACAGGGTGAGCGTGACGAACAGGGACGGCCGGTAGGTCTTGCCGTCTCCGCTGGTGAAGGTGCGTCCGAGGGTGGTGTTGGTCATCTTGCGCTTGGGCAGGTCGGGTGCGTCCTGTCGCCGGCGGGTTGATCGGGTGCGCTTGGGCGCCGCGGATCCGGTGACCTTGCCGCGCATGCCAGCGGCGTTGATTTCGTCATCGAGGCCGGACAGAATGGCGTCCGGGTCGGTGGTGTCGTCGCCGGCCTCTTCGGCGGCATCCCGCTTGGCCTGCATGTCGGCGCGGAACTCCACCAGCCAGCGCTGTTCCTCCTTCGGCTCGTCGGGTGTGATCGTGGGTTCGCTGTCGAGGTGCCAGCCCTCGCGGCATTGGGCCATGCGGAGCTGCCGGTTGCGCTTGGCGCACGGCGGGCACTTGCTGTCGAGGACGGCCCCGCACGGAACGTCGATGATCTCGGACTTGCCGGTGACGATGTCGAGCCGCCGCAGCGGGATGGGACGGATGCAGACCCCGTGTTGCTTGGCGACCTCTACGAGAACATCCCGGGCCATCGGCATGGCCTGGCGGACGGCCCGGGGCAGTGCGCGGTCGTGCGGATGAGTCACGCGGTCCTCCCTTCGTCGGGGGTCTCGGTCATCACGGCGCAGAGCCGGTAGCGCTCGGCGGAGGGGGAGGCGTGGACGTGGGGCTGGTAGAGCTCGAAGACCCGCATGTGGGGCAGATCACGGGCGGTCAGCAGGACCAGGAGCGGGCGGCCGGCGACCCGGCTGATCTCGTCGGCGGTGCCGTGGAAGCAGATCTTCACGCCGCCTCCCCGCGCGGGGCGTAGGCGTCGACCATGGCGCGGATGTCGTGATCGGAGACGTAGGCGGCGCGGACCCGGACGGGTTCCGGGCTGGTTTCCAGCCGGACGTAGCCGATGCCCGCGCCCAGATCCGGGACGGATGATATGTGGTCGGCCAGGGCGCCCCGGTCGCGTGCGCCGTCGCCCAGGACCATGTCCACCTGTTCGGACTCATCCAGCCGGAGCGCGATCTTGTCGGGGAATAGGTTGCGGATGTTCATGACTTCCTTGCGCGGGTCCTGGAGCGCGGCCAGGACGCCGACGCCGACCGCACGGCCTTGGGTGGTCAGGGTGGCCAGTGCAGCGGAGATGCGTTGCCGGAGTTGCCGGTCGGATTGGTAGGCGGTCAGGAACGCCACCTCATCGACGATGACCAGGACGAACGGGTCATCGATGGTGGGGGTGTGGGAGCGCTGGAGTCCGGCAAAGCGGGCCGCTCGTTTCTGCATGACGGACACGGCCTCGTCCAGCAGGTCGGCGCACTCCTCGGGCGTGGCCGCGTACCGATCACCGAACAAGGCGCGGCCATAAGACAGCTCCATGAGCTTGGGATCCAGCGCCCACAACTCGACCAGGCCCGCGCCGGCGGCAGGGAGTAGGAAACGGATGACGGACCAGATGATCGACCCCTTGCCGGCCCCGGTCGCCCCCGCGACGAGGACATGGGTGCCATGCACCTTGAGCCGCCACGGCCGCCCATTCTCGCCCTTGCCGATCTCGACCGGCCCCACCGTCGGCTCGTCCGGGATGGCGAGCGCCGGCAGGGGAGAGGCGAGTGGGTCGCTGCGCGGGAAGGTCAGCGTCAGCCGTCCAGCATGGGACAGGGCCACGCGGCACGACGTCGCGCCGAAGCCTTGGGCCAGGTGGTCGGTGCGATCGGCCCAGTCCTTGACCGCCTGGCCCTTGAGCATGCGCACGGTGACCACGTCGGCCCACGAGGTACAGGTGACCTTGCCCAGCCGCGGGAGGTAGTCACGGCCCCGAAGGTGACGGCCGAGACCGGAGACGATCATGACGGGTTGCCAGTGTCGCCGGTAGATCCAGACGAGCCGCCACCAGGCCAGCAGCCGGTAGCCGACGAGACGGGCGAACGACGACCGGTCGAGGAACGCCCACAAGGCCAGGGCCATGACGACGGTCCCGGACAGGGACGCTGCCAACGGCCAGCCGTAGAAGTACCAGACGGCACCAATGGCCACCGGGATGGCGGTCGCGATGGGGTGACGCCAGATCGTACGGACGAGCCTGGCCAGCATGCGACTGATGAGGATGACGATGGTGAGGATGGCGGGAGTCTTGACGACGGCCGGTCGGAAGACGACGGCCGTGTCGGGCGTGGTGGAGACGAGGTTGCGCGCCTCGTCGCCAGGCAGCCGCTTGAACATAAGCTGGGAACCTCTCGTGATGTGGAGTCAGGGGAGAACCGAGGGGCCGCCGGAAGTTGCCGCTTCCAGCGGCCCCGCCTTACGTGTCAGGCCACCGGGTCGGTGGAGTCCTCGGCCGACTGTTCGGCGTGCAACTGCTCGCACTCGGCCAGGTAGCGAGCAGCGGCGTTGAAGATCTCGCGGGCGATGTTCAGGTCGGCGTCGGTGACCGGCCCGGCCCCGGTGGTGGAGATGTGCACGTTCGCCTCGTGGGAGTGGAGCTCCAGGTACGGGCGCGGGCTACTGAGCAGGAGCCCAGCGCGAACCCTGAGGTCGGGCGTGTGGAAGGAGACGCCGACGTACGGTGTGGACTTCGGTTCCATGGACAGCGTGACGTGGGTGTACGGGCTGAGAGTCATGCCGCGACCCCCTTGCCGTCGGGCAGGCCGTAGAAGCTGCGCTCGACGGAGCGGGCGAAGCGGTGGGCCGCGTGGGCGAGCTGGCGCGCGAACTCCAGATCCTCCACCGTCACCGGTCCGCTGGTGGTGACCAGGACAGAGGTAGCGCCGAAGTCGAGCGCCAGGACGGGCTCACGGCGGGCGAACGGGTGGTTCATGGTGCGGGCGGCGTGCCCGGTGGTCAGCCGGATCACGCTGTTGCGCGGGGTACGGCGTCGGGTCATCAGGCGGCTTCCTTTCCGGCCGAAGCCTTGGTCTGGGCGGTCTGGCGGGGTGCGTGCATCTCGCGGACCTTGATCGAGTACGCGAGACGTCCGGCGGCGTTGACGTACGGAGTGATCGTGATGCCGTTGAACTCGACCGGCGTGAACGGCAGCCCCGGCATCGGCTGCGGGGGCACCGGCTGAACCGGCGCGAGGATCTTGACCGCGACCGTCTTCTGAGCGGGCTTCAGAGTCGGGTCACCATCCATGACCGCGACCTGCCAGACCAGCTCTTGGGTCTGCTTGTCGCGGGCCTGCACGAACCGGCCGCCGGCGGAGGCGTCGAAGTCCTTGACGGGCTCGACCTCGCCGACGATGTAGCAGCCGTGCGGAAAGACCATGGTGTAGCTGACGGGGATGGGTCCCTGGATTGCCATGTGGTTCCTCTCGATAGCGGTGGAGAGCCCTTCGTTCGCTCGTCCACTTGTCCGCATAAGTTGAGAGTAGGCTGTGGCCACTCGTCCGCACAAGTGGTTGAGCCGGAGTGGCGCGGTAAGAATTACCTCACCTTGTAGACATCCTCAAGCTCA